>CADCFG010000032.1 GCA_902800625.1 uncultured Eubacteriales bacterium
CAGCCCCCGACCGCCGACCGCGCGACCGACCGCCCCCCGCGCCGGGCCCCAAGCCCGTGCCCCCGCCGACCGCCCGACCCGGGCCCCCCGCAGCCAGCGGGAACCGGGCAACGGGCCCCCCGCCCCCGCGCCGCCCGCTCGAGAGGACGCGCTGGGTGCCCCCCGCCGACCGAACCTTTCCGCGCCGGGCCCGCGCGGAAAGCCCCAAAGGGAAAAGGAAAGGAGGAACACCCCATGACCCGCGCACCCCCGCTTTGCCCACACCGGGTCTCGCACACCCGGACTCCGCCTGACGAGCGCTGGGAGGGCTCCCAGCCGAAACGCACACCGCGTCGCGGAAAGCCCGCACACTTTTTTGAAGGAGGTTTGCCCCATGAAAAGCCAGACCTTTGGCATCGAAATCGAGATGAACCACATCTCTCGCGGCATGGCCGCACAGGTCATCGCTGCCACTCTGCCCAGCAACACTCTCGGCGACGGCGCGGTCGCCCGGTACGTCGGCGGTTCCTACGACAAGTGGGAGGTCCGAGGTGTGGACGGCCGAGTGTGGCGGGTCGTCAGCGACGCGTCCATCGCCGGGCCCTACGAGGAGCGCACCGAGGTGGTCAGCCCCATCTGCAAGTGGGAAGACATCGAGCTGGTACAGGCCATCGTCCGGGCCTTGCGGGAAGCGGGCGCGGTGGCGCACAGCAGCTGCGGCATCCACGTCCACATCGGGCTCGGCGCACACACTCCCAAGACCTTGCGCAACTTGGTGAACATCGTCAACGCCAAGGAGGACCTGCTGACACAGGCTCTCCAAATCAGCCCAGAGCGCCGCGACCGCTGGTGCCAGCCCGTCGACCCGGACTTCCTCCGCCGACTGAACACCACCCGTCCGCGCACACCGGAGGACTTCGCCCGGCTCTGGTACAACACCCGCAACTGGGAGCGCCACGCACACGAGCACTACGACTCCAGCCGCTACCACCTCCTGAATCTGCACAGTGTGTTCCAGAAGGGCACCATCGAGTTTCGGGCCTTCAACAGCACACTCCACGCCGGTGAGGTCAAGGCCTATATCCAGCTGTGCATGGCCATCAGCGCCATGGCTTTGAAATCGACGAGCGCAAGCCCGCGCCGCCCGGTCACCGACAACCCGGCGTACACCTTCCGGTGCTGGCTCCTCCGCTTGGAAATGAACGGCGAGGAGTTCAAGACCGCCCGCACACACCTGCTCAAGCACATGCCCGGCAACGCCGCTTGGCGGAACGGCCCGGAGACCACCCGCCGGGCTTCCTGACCCGGCGGAGGTACACCGAGTAACCACAGCTCTGGAATCGAGAAGGAGGAATCCCAATGTACGGAATCATGGTCAGGAACACCGGAATGTGGGGGTGCACCACTTGGTGTACCCGCGACGGCAAGGTCGAGCTGTACGCGACCCGTGAGGAAGCGGAGAAGGTCGCACAGCAGCGCAACGACCGGCAGGGGTACATCAACCGGTTCAACTACTACTGGGCCGAGGAGTACCGCTGAGACACAGCTCTGGAATCGCCCGCCTGACGAGCGCTGGGTCGCACCCAGCCGAAACCGGGCACAGCCCGGTCGCGGGAAGCCGCACACCCTATCTTTCCAATCGAGGAGGCACAGCATGGAACCCATCATCACCAAGCACAGCGGGAACTGGACGTCCGGGCACATCGGCCCGTTCCGGTTCGAGGTTAAGCACTACGAGGAGCCCAGTGTCTTTGGAATCGACGAAGGCCGCATCAGCAAGCTGTGGCTGGGCTGGAAGGACAGCTACGGAACCGTCGCCGCCTTCGACCGCGGCTGGGACAAGCTGCCCGCCTTCGAGGAGGCACAGAACGCCGTCGATACACTCTGCACGCTCTGGAATTGAGAGGAGGAACACCCCATGAAGAACACACCCGAGAGGCTGAAGGCCATGGACAACATCGTGATGGCTGTGAAGTACTTCAACGAGCACATCAGCGAAACAGGCTATCAAATCGAGCGCCACATCTCTGCGGACAACGAGTACATCTACCTGCGCATCAAGACCCCGCGCGACGATAAGTACGCCGCCTACCCGGAGGTGTACATCAATGACGACTGGTACGGCACCGGCATGGTGAGCTTTGGAATCGCCACGACGGGCTACGGCGACCACAGCTTCGGGCAGGCACAACGGGCGCTGCACGGGCTCGAGTGTGCAATCGAGCTGGTCAAGGTGATGACCGCCACGGCGGAGGCTTCCGGGCTCCACGTACACCACTGATCCACAGCTTTTGAATCGAGAGGAGGAACACGCATGCCTGAAATCACCTTCATCATCCGGTTCGCACACCGCGACCCCACGGACATTCCTGAGGTTATCGAGTACACCGCGTTGGACGCCGCATGGCAAGCCGCCCGCCTGTTCGCGGAGCCTGACAGCTCCGAAATCTACACCCGCATCGACCTCATCGCCCACAACTGGGCAGAAGGCACTGAGTCCGTCATCTTCAGCATGACCTTTGCAGAACCGTACAGCTTTTGAATCGCCCGCCTGATGATGGCCCGCTGGCTCCGGGCCGAAACCGCACAACCTCCGGGCTGGCGGTCGCGGGAAGCCGCACAGCTTCCAAATACAGCAGGGCAAGCGCCCGGAAAGGACACACCATGAGCAGAAGACTGACTGAAGACGATTCCGTGTGGATGTACGAGGACGAGGACCGCGAGGACGACGAGTTCACCGACGAGGACCTGCAGGCTGGACTCGCACAGCTCATCACCGGCGACTGGGGCTACGGCTCCGAAATCCGCTGGGAGAACATCCGCGTGGAGACCTACGAACAGGCTGGGGTCATGACCTACAACAAGGGTTTGGTCCTCACCCTGCCCGACGGCACAGAGTATCAACTGACCATCGTCCAGAGCCGCTGACACAGCGCTCGGAAATACAGAAGGAGGGAAACACCATGTACGAAATCGCCTGGAAGGAAATCACCGCGAAGGGGCACATCGTGTGCAAGCGCAGGGCTTTCAAATCCGAAAGCGCTCGCGAGACCTACATCGACCAGCTGATCCAGAAGGACAGCTTCTACGAAATCGTCGGTATCCGCGACCCGCTGTGGTCGCGGAGCTGACCACCCGCTGGGTGTGAATGGACGTCAGAAGTTATCTTGACTTCCAGACTCGGCAGAGTGATGAATACGCTGCCCGCAGGCGCGGGCTCCGAAATACAGCAGGAGGTGTACACCATGCACTTTGACTTCATGAACTGTTACTGGAACCGGCGCGGAGCGGCACAGGCCAAGTACGACGAGATGGAGGCTGCCGGGTGGGAGTACAACAAGACCACCGAGGACACCTTCCACCGCTACTACCGCTTTTACAACGACGGCGACGCCACACCGCGCATCCGCGGGCTGATGCTGCACCTGAGCCCGGAGGCTCTCAAATCGAACCGCGAGTACATCGAGTACTGCCGTCGCTTCGAGGACAGCATCACTTGGCGCATCGAAATCGAGTACCGACGCTTCAAACGCGCACAGCAATGAACCCCGCCTGACGATGGCCTCCGGCACAGGCCGAAACGCCCACCCTGGGCGTCGCGGGAGCCAGCGGCAGTGCCGCACCCATGAGCTTCCAAATACACGAGCAGGAGGTACCTACCATGTGCATCATTTGTGTTTCCCCCAAGAAAGTCCGCCAGCCTTCGCTGGCCACCATCAAGACCATGTTCCTCCGGAATCCCCATGGGGCTGGGTACATGTTCGCCCGCGATGGGAAGGTCCACATCAGCAAGGGCTACATGGACGTCGAGAGTTTCATTGAAGCCCTGCGCCGCGAACACTTCACCGCGAAGGACAGTGTCGTGTACCACTTCAGAATCAGCACGCAAGCTGGCGTGAACCCGGCGATGACCCATCCCTTCCCGCTTTCAAATAAGCTGGCGCACATGAAAGCCCTGGATGTGGAATGCCGCTGCGGTGTCGCCCACAACGGCATCATCCGCCTGACCACTGACCCCACCAACAAGGAGTACAGCGACACGGCGCTGTTCATTGCCGACTACCTCTCCGAAATCATCCGGTGCTCGGAAGACCTGAAGGACGACGGTGTGCTGAAGCTGGTGCATCGGCTGGCGGGCTCCAAATTGGCCATCATGGACGCCAGCGGATATGTAGCCACGGTCGGAAGCTTCATCAACGAGAAGGGGCTGCTGTTCAGCAACGAAAGCTACCAGACCTTCAACTGGCGCGTCAGGTAACCCCTGATGCGCCAGCCCCCGCCTGACGAGGCCCAGTGGCACCGGGCCGAAACGCTCCGAAATCGAGAGCGTCGCGGAAAGCCACACACTTTCAGATCAACACAAGGAGGACATGAAAATGAAGGACACCATAACCCCTGGGCTCTCCATCGAAGCCTGCATGGACATTCTCGACTGGTTTAACGATGAGTACCTCGATTACCTCAACCGCATCATGCTCGCCAAGCTGGATGGCGAAAAGCGTATCGAGCGGGCACTCCCCAGCATCAGGGAACATTGCCTGAAGCTGGTAAACGCCCACCGAGACACGGAAAGCGCCTACCCGATGATGGTCTGACACTCCAGAATCACACCGCTGACACCAACAAATGGAAAGGAGAGACATTCCATGATTAATCCCGCGCTCTTGAATCTGGACGGCTCCTTCGACCTGCCCGCGTTCCTGCTGGGTGAGGTCTACGGACCGATACAGGTAGACGGCAGGCACATCGACTGGTCGATGGAGCATTCCGTCAGCCTTGCGAACGACCTGAAGCAGTACAATGGCATTGACGCCGACCCGAAGGAAATCTATGAAATCATGATGGAGTTTGACGCTCAGGACAACGAGGAAGATTGAAACACAGCGACCCATTACCACACGAGGAGGAGAACACAATGACGATTGAAATCTATTGGAACGACCTGACCGCAGAGAAACAGCAGGAGCTCCTGAATGCGCTGGGCGACAACGGGAACTACGATGTCTTTCCCATCGTCGTTCTGGAGTTTGAGGAAGAATAATCACACGGCCTACAACGAAATACAGCCGCTTCCAAATCGGGAGCGGCTTTTCCGTCTGTCGGCGCGTTTTGGAATTCGCCCACGTCAGCCCCACGTGCCCGCCTCACGGCGCAGTCGAGGGTGAACCCGACCAACGGCACAAAGCCCGCGACAGGGGCCAACGTTGCGGCGACGTGCGCGGCAAAAAGGGCAAAGGAAAAGCGGCCAGCACTTGGCTGAACCGCTTTCAAATTGTCGGTGTTGTGTGTTTTACTTGCTGTGTTCCAGCAGGTCCGCAGCGATCTCCACGCCTTCGTCGGTCTGACGCAGGCGCAGGATCAGCTCGCCGTCCGCCACTTCGTACCTCGCCTGGAAGGGACGCTCCCAAATCTCCGTCAGGCCCGGACACTTCTTGAAGGCTTCCCACCGATACGGTGTGAAATCCGCATTGGCAGGTTCCCGTTTCCACCGCTTATACAGCTCGATCAGGATAGGGCCGTGCTCCATACCGATGCGTTCCCACGCCTCCGCGCCGGACAGCGCTTTCAAATCGCTCTCGGGCCTGGGGGCTTGGAACACCGCCCATTCCTCTATGGGCATCGGGTTTCTCATGAAATCCAGCATCGCTTCGGCGGTGCCGCACTCATCGCATACATAGATGCCATCGGCGTGACGACTCAGGGCGTTGGTGTGCAACGCGGGCTTCATGGTGTCCCGCCCACAGCGCGGGCAGGGCATCCATTCACCGATGGTCTGCCGGGCTCTCAAATCGGCGAGGGCTCTTTCAATGCGCTCATTCATTGACGGTTACCTCCTTTTCAGGCTCTACCGCGCTCTCAAATGCGGTGGCACGCTCCGCTTCGCGGCGCTCCCGACGAATTGTGCTGTACTTGTCCTTGTGCTTCTGCATCTTCGTGCCGTTGGAGAAGGCGCAGTAGCCGTGAAGGTGCTTGAGCAGGAGGTTTCGCTGCTCTTTCATCTCCGGGCCTTTGTAGCCCATGCGCTGCAGCCACATGTGTGCAGTGTACTTCTCCGCTTCCTCATCCGGAATCATCATCTCCGGGAACACACGCGTGGCCGTCATTGCCATCTGCAGGATACGTCCCTGCAGCCCGGCAAAGGTTGTCCACCTGGTGGGCTCGCTCTCATAGAAGGGGAAGGTCAGGCTGAACTGTCCGTCTTTGAAATCAAAGCCCTTCAATCCGAACCCCCTGTAGATTCCGAGGAATTCACTGAAATGTTCAGGCGTGTCCGGCAGGGTGTTCTTCAGCGACTGAACGAGGGCCTCGGGAATCTGGATGGTGTCTCCGCAGGGGGCGGACCTTCCGCCGGTCATCAGGTTCAGAATGTACTGGCGGCTGTAAAGGATGAAGGTCAGGTTCCGCAGCTGCTTCACCGTGATGCCCGGCGCGGGAATCGTGATGGTCTGCTCGTCGATGTTGCTCAGCATGGAAGTCGGCGCTTCAGAATCGGCGCTGCTGTTCGTCTCCTCGGTGGAGTTGTCAGCGGGCTCCATGACCAGCGCGTCCTCTTCAGCGGACTCGTCCGCGTGCTCGGTCTGCGCGTCCAGCGCGTCTTCGGTAATGAAGCCGCTGCACCGCAGGAAGCTCATCAGCGGGGCGAAATCCTCACCGATGATGTTGCCGTCGCGGTCGACTGTGAAATCGCCGACTTCGTAGGCGTAGGTAGGCGTCCGCAGGTAGCGGTATTCGGTGTGCAGTTCCTCGGCGATGGCTTTGACCAGCGCCTTGCGGTCAGTGGTGTTTGTCTGAATCCTCATGGTGCTTGCCTCCTTGATGTGACGCGGGTTAATGTACCGCCGGTAAGCGGCTCCGCGCCTTTGGGTAGGGCCATATTCGCTCTTTTCAGGGGCAAAGTCAACGGCTCATGTGGCTATGAGCAGGATAATTCTTTGAGTGGAAACACATCAATCTGTGACAGCTTCGTCCGCTCACAAATCAAACATCCCCGGGTGCAATGCCCAGGGATGCGGTGTGTTGTTTATTCTTTGGACAGCTTATACTATACCACAGATGGATACTCCATTTCACTACATTTTACTCCAATCTCATCGCTCATAATGTTATGAATCTGTTTAGCTGATTCCTTATGCAATGCTCCAACCCAAACCTGATGGATCGGCAGGCACAGTAAAATTCACCAAGGCCTGACCATGAAGCCTGTAGACATTTGATTCCCCGCATCCCATTTGCTCTGTAATCTCCGCCCACGTCTTGTAGCACAGGTAGCGCAGTTCCAGAACCAAACGCTCGTCCGGGTTCGCCATTGCGTTGATGGACACCCGCGCCGCCTTTTTCAGATCGATGAGCCGGTCGATGTCACGGTTGATTTCGTGCTCCAGATCAATGATCTTTATGATTGTGTCTTCCAGCCGCTGTAGGTTTGGCGAGCTGCTGCGCGGCATATCCGATACCAGTGATGTGGCCTTCGTGGACTCGTTCCGCAGGCGTTCCACCTGTTCCAGCTTGCTGTCGATGGCGCGATCCACATACCGCACCTGTTCCAGAAATTCCTTCGCGTTCACGCCATGTCCCTCCTCCAGGGCATCAGCCCACGGTAATACTTGTAGGCGATGTGCCGCTGCGTCGATTCCGGCAGCGCGGCCAGCTTCGCAAATTTCAGTTCAAGGTCGCGCTCAAATTTCCACACGGGCTTATAGAACGGGCATGCCGAGTAGCCCGGGCAGTTCCCGTCCCGGCAAGCGCAGTTGCCCGTGCGCGTCATCACCTTTTTCAGCGCAAAACACTTCTCGTTCAATGTGTGTCTCTCCTTTCCGAATCTGCCTGTGCGATCACGGCTTTCACATCGTCCACGCTCTCGACGCGACGCGCGATCCCGCCTGCCGCGTTGATCCTGTCCAGCGTTCGCTTCTGTAGCTCCGTCAGCTTGCCACAGGGGAGCTTTGCTTCCAAGCCGAGGAAGCGGCCTTTGTAGCAGCAGATGATGTCCGGAATCCCGGAGGTTCCATAGGGGCCGCCGTGCTCCTTCCAGAAGAAAATGTCGCTGCCAAGGGAGGCCAGGTACTTCCTGATCGCGGCGACCACATCACGCTCCAGCATCAGACCACCTCCCTGATCCGCGCCTTGACCGCCGCCAGCAGCGCGTTCTGATCGGCAGCTTTATCATGCAGCGCCCGCATGACCTGTTCATCCATCGTGCCCTTCACCACGAGGTGATGAATCACGACGGTGTCGCTCTGCCCCTGCCGCCACAGTCGGGCGTTGGCCTGCTCGTACAATTCCAGCGACCAGTTCAGTCCGAACCACACGATGGTCGAGCCGCCACGCTGGAGGTTCAACCCGTGACCGGTGGATGCAGGCTGTGTCACCGCGACGGGAATCCGACCGGCATTCCAGTCCTCCATGTCAGCTGCGGTCTTCAGTTCTCGCACACCTTCCGGGTGCTCCGAGCTGTACTTCCCGAAGCGCTCCTGAATCCGGCTGAGATCGTGTTGGTAGCTGTACATCACCAGCACCGGCTTCCCATTGGCGGCTTCGATTAGGTCTTCCAGCGCGTCCAACTTCCGGTCGTGGATGACGCGCACATTGTGATACTCGTCGTAGCACGCGCCGTTGGCCAGCTGCAACAGCTTCCCCGCCAGTGTCGCAGCGTTTAGTGCCAGGATATCTCCGTCTGCATAGGGCAGCAGCATATCGCGCTCCATTTGCCGGTACAGCTTTTCTTCTCGGGGTGACAGCCTCAGTTCCACGACGTTGTCCACGCGATCCGGCATCTGAATATGATCGCTGGCCTTCATGGACACACAGATGTCGCCGATGCGCTCATAGATCTGTTCCTCCGCGCCGGGTTTCAGCTCATGCTTATAGGGCAGCCAGCTGTTCGGCGTCGTGAAGAACATATCGATGTACGAGCGCATCGTCCGACCCAACCGCTGGCCTTTATCCAGCAGGAAAATCTGCGGCCACAGGTCCTCCAGACCGTTCGGCGCGGGTGTGCCCGTCAGACCAACCACGCGGGTGAACTGACCCAGCACACGCTTCAGGGCAATGAACCGCTTGGCCTTGGAATTCTTAAAGGAGGATAGCTCGTCAATCACCAGCATATCGAAGGGCAGCCTCCGGCCAGTGTAGTGCTTGACCAGCCATTCCACGTTCTCTCGGTTGATGACATACAGCTCTGCCCGCCTTGACAGCGCGGCGACGCGATCCTTCTCCGTTCCGATCACGCGCTCCATTCGCAGTCCCTTGAGATGCTCCCATTTATCCAGCTCCGCGATCCAGGTGTCCCGCGCCACGCGCAGCGGCGCGATGATCAGGATGCGGCTCACTTCAAAGCTGTCGTACAGCAGATGCGAAATCGCCGTCAGCGCGATGACTGTTTTCCCAAGGCCACAGTCCAGGAACAGCGCGCACTGAGGCTTGCCCTCCACAAAGTCCACACAGAACTGCTGGTAGGTGTGTAAATCCTTTTCTGTCAACAGCTGCTTATCAGTTCCAAGCAAATAACCACCTCCTCATGGCACACGAAAACCCGGATACCTTATGAACCAGCATCCTTCGGCGGTAGCACACCGAACTTTGCATCCTCATGGGTTATCCGGGTCGATATGGGTTCTCTTGTTTTGAACGTCATGCGCGGACACGCACAGCTCTGGAATCAGGCTGTTTCGTTCACGCGCGTAGGCGCACACGCGCCCTTTTGCGTGTTTCCTGCTCCTTTTTATTCTCTTTTTGGACAGCTCCTGAAAGAACAGAAGGAAACAAGGAAACAGCGATTTTTCGTTTCTTATTGATGCCGGTTTCAGACGTCCGTTTTTATCTCTGTCACTATCGTGTTTCCATCTCCCGAAGGAAACAGGCGCTCCGTTTCCTCGTCCCGATGGAAACAACAGGTGACACATCATACCGCAGCTTCTGCACCGCTGCGGATGTAGCAGCGCTGCGGGCCATACGGCGGGCGACGGATCGAGCCGTTCTTGTTGCCGGTGTACTTCTCCCAACCGCCGATCTTCATCAGCATACCGAAGATGTCATAGGTGTCCGCGCGTTTGATCGTCGCGGGATCGCGCCCGAAGCACTCAGCCCAGATCTCCACAGCGGACACCGCCGTGCGCTTGACAGTGCCCACGCGATTGCCCGCCGTGAGCATATCGCCACGGAGGAAGGCGCGGCGCTCGGAGATATCCATGCTGTCCCAATCCTCGGGCAACAGTGCATTGAGGTATTCGGCGATCATGCCCTCACGCACATCAGACTCCAGTGCGGCCACCTGTTCCTGATTCGCCACGGCCTCCAACTCCGTGGTCAGATACAGCGGCTCACCCGCTTTGAAGTAGTGATAAGCCTCGGCCCACAGCTGGGGCACGATCTCCTCGACCTCCCACGGGCGGTGCGGCCCGTCCGTGGAGCAGGTCACCGGCCAGAATCGACGGTTGCCGGTGATGTCCCGGAGGAAGCCGTCGTTGGTGTTCGTGCTGCCCACGATGATGCACTGCCGTGGATGGTCTTCCACGCTGTATCCGTAGCTGTGCCTGAACTTATCATCCTGTCGGGTGATGAAGGCTTTCACCGTTTCCACATCGACCTTTTTTAGACCAGCCAACTCGCCCAGTTCCAGAATCCAATAGCCCTGCAGCTTCTCCGGCGCGGCCTTGTCCTTCATGTCGCCGATGGTTAGGGAGTCGGAAAACCACTTGCCGCCGATCTTGGCGAAAAACGAGGACTTGCCCATGCCCTGCGGTCCAACCAGCACCACGACGCTGTCGAACTTCACCCCGGGCTGGTATACGCGGGCGACGGCGGCGACCATCATCTTCCGGGCAACAGCGCGGTTGTAGGCCGTGTCCAGCGCCCCGAGGTAATCCGTGAAGAGATGTTCGACCCTTGCTGTGCCGTCCCACTCGGGCAGCGCCTCGATGTAGTCCCGGATGGGATGGTATGCCCGTTCAGCGGCCACGGCCAGCAGGATGCCCTTCAACTTCGTCGGTGTGTACAGGCCATACACGCGCTCCAGATAAATCTGCAGCGATCCCAAATCAGACTCCGTCCACCCGGCCTTGATCTGCCGCCACGGGAGTGTGGTGTTCCCGTCCTGATCATGTCGCACATCGATACCGCTGCGGTGAATGTTGTAGGAGATGTCCTTCAGCCGGGGATCGTTGCGCAGGATCAGGGCAAGGTTGCCGAGGGTGTCTTTCACCTTGCCCTGTTTGTCCACGACCAGCTCGGCCTGCCAGTCGTCGTTGGGTTCATCGGTCGGCTCATCCGCAAAGTCGGCCTCTACCTGCTCCATGCGCTCCTGTGCCAGCTGCTTCCGCGTAGCCTCGTCGTTCGAGGCGTACTCCCGCATCATGGCGATGGACTTCTGGTCGCTGTCGATGACCGTGCCGTCCTCAGTCTTGCTGCCGGGTGTGAACAGGTGCCAGCGCACCAGATCGAAGGCGTTGCACAGCCTGCCTGAGCTGGGATCGGTCGCATGGTGGGAATAGGCGAATTTGTCATCATACACCACGAGGCCGCCCACGGAGGTGCCGTTCACATAGGTGTACCGGCCATCCATGAAGGTGGGGGTGTAGTACAATGAGAGGATGGTCTCCAGCACATCGGTCATGCTGTGGGCGCGGCAGAAAGCGCCGACGATGCCCGTCTTGGTCAGCGGGTCCTCGGCCTTCGTCGCGGCGCTGTGTATCCGCTCCTCCACCGGCTGCGTGGTCGGCCACAGCGAGGTGTCCTTCCAGTCGGCATAGCTGGCCAGTACCGCGTCCGGATCGAGGAAAGGCGCGTCTTCATACCGGAACACATAGTCACCGTCTTCCGGGGTGCTCGGCCAGTACATCAGGCGGGCAGGCTCGAAGGTGGTGGGGTCGAACCGGGTCAGCGTCAGGTCATTGGCAATGCGGCGGGCGACGGCAGCATACTCGTCCGGGGTCACCGTTCTCGCCAGCGGGATGATGATGCGTAGGCGCATCCGCTCCGGTATGTGGCTGTGCGTGGAGTACAGCGCGTAGGCGTTGATGAACGTCATGTCCAGATCGTCCAGCAGGCCGGGATCTGCATCGTCGGCGTCCAGGCACACAGCGCAGCGGTTGACCACTGAGGCGTTATTCCGCTTGCCGCCTTTCAGGTAGCCTGCGACGAACCCGCCGACGTCCTTGCAGCGGTTCTTGTCCTCCTTGCTCATGGCGGCGTACTCCGCCACCGTTTCCCGTGTACGCGTGGTGGTGGAGAGCTTATCCAGCAGCTCGCTCCACAGGATTTCCTTGTTCTGCCAGTGCTTAGCCATGCGGCTCTTGCCCACAGCGACCAGCAGCTTCATATCATGGGTCAGCTTCAAAATCGCATCCTCCTTTACAGTTGAATGTGTGGACGAAAAAACACCGCGCACGTCGCCGTGTACGGTGTCTGAATGGGTTGCGCTCTATTTGGCACTCACCTCTTGAATAGCGGCTTTGCTCAGAACATGAAGATACAGGTTGTAGTCCCCTTTGCGGGTGATCAGCCTGAGCCAGTAGCGACCATGTTCCAGTTCAAGATAAGCGTTGCCCTCAGTAGGATCGCCAGTCTTCTCCGCGTCATGCTCCACATAATCGCGCACGGCTTCCAGATCGGGAAACGCCTTCTTGAAGGATTCATACAAATCATCCGCTTCTTTTGTCAGCTCTGACGTCTTCAGCTCCCAGTGTACAGGGAATACACTGCTCCACCACTGACTGCCGTCATAGTAGGCGCGGATGTAGCACAACTCACTCTTGGGATACCGTTCTTCGCCATTTTCCTCCCATACTTCTTTGAAAGAGCAGGCCATTGTGAGCTGACGCTTCAGCAGCGCTCCTTCGTCATTTGCCCCCAGGAGCAGAATCTGCACGGCCAGCTCAGTGGCCTCGTCGGTCGGCTGCACATCCCAGCCGCGCTCATAGTGGGCAGTGACTTTGCCGTTGATCTTGATCATGAGCTTGCTGATCCTGCCGCCGTTTATCCCAAAATTGGCACTTGGCTTATCGTACACCTTTATCCAATAGTGGCAGATGATGTGCCCGCCCTTACCATCGGGAATCCCAATGCTTCCTTCTCTCCACAAAGTCATTCACCTCGCTCCGATTCTTCCGTGATGATCCTGAATCTATCCTTGCCGGGAATGGCATTTAATCCGGAACCGTTGTCCCAATTGACAATCAGACTGCCGATGTCATCGACCGCGATAATCGTTCCCCGCGTTCCGACAGGCGGTGCCTGAATATCTTCCATTTCGATCAGTTCAATCCGCATACCCGCCTTGTAACGGGCACGGATGCGTTCGACCTCCCTCTGTGTCGGCCAGCTGCTCATCATCGTCCTCCTCTCCGTCACACTCGTCGAACCAACCGCCATACATGGCATCTTCCAGGTTGCTGACCAGACCATCGAAATCCTCGTCCGGTCCGAGCACCTCCGCCAAGGCCAGCACAGCCTCGGCGGGGATGCCATAATCTTCTGAAAGGCAATTCAGGTAATCGGCACGGTCAGCATAGCCATTCTCCTGATACACCTCTTGCCGGATCATCGGACAAGCTCCTGTGTTCCATCGTCGCTGAGCGCCAGGATGCCTCTGGGCGACCGGACGAACACCTGTGGCGACCGGAACACTTCCTCGTACTTTTCCACCATCTCATCCGGCAGATCCGTCAAGTCCTCTTCACCGATACCAGCGAGGAAAAATGTGCCAGCGATGATGTCCACGCCTGTGATGGCGCGGTTCAGTTCATAGCCCTTGAGCTTCCCTTCCTCGTCGCATACCAGCGCGACCGGATCGTCGAACGGTCGGATGATCTCGATGTACCCGCCGACCGTCTGCTGCATATCCCGCAGCGTGTGCGGAATGTCTGCGCGGCGGGGTGGCTGCCCCGGCTCAACAATCAGAATCTTCATGCATGATCCCCCTTTCCTTTGTCCCATGAAAACAGTTCCCACGGTGCATCAAAGTCAGGAATCTCAGCGTTACAGGCAAACCAAAGTCGCCACGACTTGTTATAAGAGCGAATCTCATAGCTCGGTCCACCCAACATATACGCTGATGCATCCTCCAGTTCATCAATGTCCTCGTCAAAGGAAGTGATGACTGTCGGCTCGAAATGAGGCCAATGCTCCCCGTGAGTGTATCGCTCGTTTCTCTCCAACCATACGGGGAGAGGTTGAAATGACTCCTGCTGCTTCTGCCATTCGAGCAGCTGTTCATAAGTTACCATCCGGCAGCGTTCCACGTTACGCACCTCCTTTTCTTTAGGGTAGTGGTACTATCGCTCTACCCGGCCAGAATAGCAATGGGTGTAATGATAACTCGTGGATAATTCGTTCATCCCTTGCGATAGGAAGCGCACTCATATCCGTCTGCTCGAAGCGGGAGGTCGTTACACCAGTCCGGCGTCTCGCCCATGATCGCGCACGCCTCCTCAACAGAGCCGATGCCGGTCGGCATCTCCATCACACATTCGTCATGGACATGGAAGACAATGCAATACCCGTGTGCTTCCAGATTGAGCATGGCGTGTGCCAGCAGATCACGGGCGATGGCCTGCGTTACGTTCTCGCAGGCTTTGCCTCCGAAGGTTTCCTGTATGCCGAGCTGCCCGCTGGCTACCGGGGCGAGATACCCGATGCCATCGTTCCCGAAGCGGTTCGTCACAGTGCGCGGGGAGAGGTAGCACAGATCGCGGCCAGATGGCAGTCGGATCAGCAGCTTCTCATCCTGCCAGTACAGGATGACCCTGCCGACGCGCATTGATCCGTGATCGCGTATCACCTTGCGCATACCGCGATCCATCGCGTTCCAGAAGGCCACGATGTGAGGATTGGCCTCTCGCCACGCATCCACCAAGGGCTGCATTTCATCCTCCGGCATTTTCGCGCCCATGTTCTTCAAAGCGCCCACGCCGCCGCCATAGCCGCAGCTAAGCGTTGCCTGTTTGCCCTTCTGCCTGTACTCATAGTTCGGATTGCCCTTCACGATGCTCTCCTTGGGCACATGGTACATACGGGAAGCTGTCGCCTCGTAAATTTTCCCTGCGCCACGGAATTCCTCCAGCACCCATTCTTCACCGGCCAGCCACGCCAGCACACGAGCTTCTATGGCGCTGAAATCTGCCACGATAAAGCGGCACCCATCCCTGGGGATGAGCGCAGTGCGGATCAGCTCCGAGAGAGTGTTGGGCACCGAGCCGAACAACAGCTCCAACAGCTCCGTGTCTCCAGCTTTCACAATGAAACCGGCGAGGTCGAGATCTTCCAGATGATTCTGCGGCAGGTTTTGTACTTGCAGCAACCTGCCTGCCCACCTGCCGGTGCGGTTCGCGCCATAAAACTGGAGCATCCCATGAACACGTCCGTCCCGGCACACGCAGCGGGCAATGGTCTCGTATTTTTTGATGGATGTCTTTGACAGTTCCAGCCGAAGCGACAGCAGTTCCGAAACCAAGCCCTCCGTGTTGGCCGCCTTCTCCTGCACCAGCTTCTTGGTCAGAGAGTCCATCGGCACATCCTGATCGGCGAGCCATGCCTTGAGCTGTGTCACGCTGCCGGGGTTGTCCAGGCCAGTAATCTCCCTGGCCCGCTGATACGCAGCTTCACTAAACCGCGAATCGACCGCCATTGCCTGTTTCACCAGCAGCTTATCCACGCGCACGCCCCGGTCATTGATCATCTGATCCAGCGCGTACAGTACCCATTCCGATTCCGGCATCGGGTGTGCTTCACAGGCTTTCCGGACAGCACGTTCCGTCTCTACGTCCTGTGCGTTGTACTGCCTGTACACCGCCCATTTATCCGGCGCGTGCTCCGGAAGGTTCCGAGTCCGGCCATCATTCGCCTTCGTGGGTTTGCATGGCACAGAGAAGTATCGGATCAGGTCTTTGCCTTCCTCCATCTTCCTCTCGGTTACCCCGAGGGCGACGGCAGCGTCCGCCAGTCGTGAAGGCATGGTCAGGTACGCCGCCATCACCGCCGTACACCGCCACTGTCGCGGATCGAGCCAGTGGCCGAGATACTTGCTTAAGCACACTCGCTCGAACTGAGCATTGTATGCCGCCTTGATGACTTCGGGATTTTCCAAATCGGCCAACACACTCTCCGGCAGGCTTTCGCCACTGGCCATGTCAACGGTGCGCACCGGACCGTCATCATAGGCATAGGAGAACAGCAGTATCTCAAACTCGTCGGTATCGACATACTTGTACACACCTGCCTTGGGCAGCGGAACTGGGCTGTAGGTCTCTATGTCAATGCCGAGGATCGGCTTCATTCGATCACCTCCGAAAAAAGAACACCCGCAGGTGATCTGCGAGTGTTCTGG
The DNA here is from genome assembly GCA_902800625.1 of uncultured Eubacteriales bacterium. Classification (GTDB taxonomy): domain Bacteria; phylum Bacillota; class Clostridia; order Christensenellales; family Aristaeellaceae; genus UBA2862. The sequence continues at coordinate 16,301 of CADCFG010000032.1, forward strand.
TCGATATGATATGCCCTTAAACACCATGAGGTGCACTTCGTTATCTCTCTGTCAGGTGGTTCAGGTGCTCTTCGCCCTCGGCAACAATATCACGGATCTGCCCGACAACACTCCGTCCATTATGTTCCGCAATATCCAGAACTGCCTTCAGCGATTCCAGGTGAAAAGCCTCTGTCTCCAGCGTCTTTTCCCTGTCCGCGTCGTTCTCTGGTATCCAGGTTTCATCCACATAGGCAATGTAGTCCATCTCGTTGTTTGCCGCCCCGACGAGGACGTCATCCAGCTTATCCCCGAAGACTGAGGCAGCTACCCTAAACAGGTCATCTTCGCCATCATCAGCCGATTTCCTGATGCGCTTGACGTCTGTCCTGTCAACCAGCATCCCATAGAGGTTATCAAACTGTTCCACAAAAAGGAACGCGACTTCGTCCAAGATTTCCTGTGTCATTTCACTTTCACCTTTTCTGGTCATTCCACGACCCATTTGTAATTCGACCGTTCCATCTTTATTGGACAAATCTGGTTATTTGTGGCGAATACTCCTGTTCGTCGCCATAGGCGGCAATGAGGTGTTTTAGGTCAACGTACAGCGGACAGGATTGCTGGTCACACCGGACGTTATTCCCCAGCACGATATAATCCATCGATGTGCCGAGGCTGGCTGCCAGACGACTGACCGTTTCCAGCGAGGATTTCTTTTCACCTCGCTCAATATGCCCAATGAAGGACGATGATACCCCCACAGCCTCCGCGAGATTCTCCTGTGTGAGCTTAAGCCGTGTCCTGAGTTCTCGAACTCTGCTGCCCATTGCACGGTAGTCCAGGCTGTCTTCCATATCATGCGCCTCCAATCGGAACACCGTAAGTCTATACCATCCGCAGGGAAAAGTCAACGGCGCACCGTTAACCTTTTTTCGCCTGAATTGATACCATGAAGGTAACGGTATTCCGATGGAGGGGCATGGGCATGACAATCGCCGAAGCCGTTGTAAAGCGGCTCTATGAGCTGATCGATGCGCGACAGCTCACGATCAACAGAATCAGCACAATCTCAGGCGTCACACAGTCCACTGTGAGCGACATCGTCAACGGCGTCACCTCGAACGTCAAGATCGCAACGATAAAGAAGCTGTGTGATGGCCTTGAAATCAGCGTACGCGATTTCTTCGACAGTCCGCTGTTCGATGATCTGGAACAGGAACTCAAATAGTGTGCCGCCCGGTGTGCACGGGCGGTCGTGCTTTAGTTCAGGAAATCCTCGTCGTCATCCACGTCCAGAGCGTCGAACTCATCCTCGGCACGCACACGGCTGGTCAGGGGTTCACCGTCACTCCAGAACTGGACATTGCTCAGGCCAGCGGCCACGCCCTTGTTCCCGTTCACATTGAACGGATAGAAGTTGATGCTGGCGCGGACATAGCAGCCTGAGTACACGCCCAGCGGGTCGGTGATCGGGATGCGCTTGCGATCCACGACACCCGGCTTCTCCAGGCTGGTCGCGTTCACGAAATAGGCGTCCTGATACGCTTCGTCCTCCTCGCGGTCCACATCGCCATCGCGCAGAGGCAGCTTCAGGTTCGGGGGGCGCTTGCCGCCCCACTTGCCGGAGATACCGTTCTGGATGGCTTCGTCAATTGCCGCCTTGATCGCGCCAATGGTCTTGCTGTCCGACTTCGGGATGATGAGGGACATGGAATACTTGGGGTCGGAGCCGTTGATGCTCTGCGGCTCGAAGATGTGAACGAAAGAAGCGCGGCACTTGCCAGTGATAACCTTGGTAGCCATAGTCATTGTCCTTTCTCCCCACACAGGGGCATGTCGTCATTCTGCGAAATCGGAAGCTGCGGTCGAAATAGCCTGCCGGGGATCAGACACCGGCACCAGCGTGGGTGTGCCCTCCGGCTTGTACACCAGCTTGCCAAGCACGTCCCGGAAAGCCTTCCTGCCCATGCGCTTCTCCAGATCGCCCACACCCAACAGCGTGGTCTTGTAGATGTCCGTGTACCCGGCATCGGTACACGCCTTGATGACCTCGGCCTCGCTGGTGTACTTCCGGACAGTGCGTCCGGCCACCAGCTTGTAGCCTGCCCACTGTTTACCCTCGACGGCCTGCTGTGTCGCAAAGGCCAGCAAATCCTGCACCCAGTTGTTGAGCGCCTCTGCGACAGGCAACATGTCGGCGATCTCTTCATCTGTCAGCAAGTCAGGCTGCTTGAAGTCGCGCCGGGCCAGCTGCATGAAATACTCGCTGCGGGCCCGGCAGGTGTGGCGGGCCTTGCACCAGCGGCAGTGTTCTCCGGCACAGAACTCACCCTCGCCCTTTTGCGCCAGCAGCGCCCTCGGGTGCAGGTACTCGTCCGCCCACTTGATCAGCTCATCCGCATTCATCTCGAAGGAGGAGATATTCTGGAGCCGGGGCTGCACAATGGTCATGCGCACGGTCTTGATGTCATACAGCGGATCGAACTCCAGCAGAGCACCCAGGCCGTACAGCATGAGCTGGCTGTTGTGGTCAGCATTCACACGAACGCCGCGTCCACCCTTGAAGTCAATCACCTCGATCACGCCGTCCGCTATGGCGATGAAATCGCCGGTCCCGAATCCGTCCGGTACATACTCGCTGAAATCCAGGCGGTGCTCCACGGCGATGTAGGGATCTGGGCAGGACAGTCGAATCGCTTCGATGACTTCAATGCAGTGGTTGACGTACACGTCCGTGACCTCTTCGGCCTCATCCGAGTAGAAATCGTTTTCCCGGTGTTCCGCGTACTGGCGCTCGATGACGTCCTTCGTCATGTCGCCGAGGTACCTGTGGAGCTTCAGCTCACACAGCTCATGGAGGAAGGTGCCCTCTTCGGCGTAAATCGAGGGCTTGTCCTGGAACTGCGCCGACAACACCACGCTTGGCGTGCACTTGAGCCAGCGCTCCGAGGACGAGGGGCCAAGCTCCGAGTGCCCACGTCCGCTGTGCTGAATCACCTGGTCTTTCACAGCTTGCTCACCTCATCCATCAGCTGCCCATACTTGTCCTCGGGCAGCTCCGTCAGCTTGGACACGCCAAAGCCCTTCAGAATAGCCTTGATCTGCGCTCGGTTCTCCGGCTTGGTACGCTCCGCGACGAACGCCCGCACCTCAGTGATGGTGTACTTCTTCGCAGGCGGCGCGTTCGTCGGCATCGGCTCGTTCACCACAGAAGCCTCAGCCTCGGTAACCCATTCGGGATCGACCGTCGTTTTGCCGGTGATACCCGCCGCTTCGTTCTCGGCCTTCTTCGCGGCCAACTGCTCCGCGCAATCGTCCACCACGATCTGAATCGCCGCCGCCATCGCCTGCGCTTCGTCGGCCATCGCCTGTGCATGGGTGGCGATGTCTGCCAGCATCCTCAAGCTCATCGTCATACTGTTCGTCCTCCTTCTCAATAGTCGTACTGTGCAAGCTCCCTGAGCTTATCAGCCATGTCGTCCTGCTCCCAGGGAAGATTCAGGTCGGTGCGCCCATAGTGGCCATATACGGAGATCAGGCTGTAGCTGGGCGTGGTCAGCTTGAGCCGCTTGATGATCGCCGAGGGCTTCAGATCGAACACGCGCCACACCAGCTTCGCCAGTTCATCGTCCGGCTTCATACCGCTGCCAAACGTGTTCACGGTGATGCCGACCGGATGGCACACGCCGATGGCGTACACGATGGAGACCTCGCACTGGTGGCACAACTTCGCGGCCACGAGGTTCCGCGCGATCCAGCGTGCGGCATATGCGCCGGAGCGATCCACCTTGCTGGCGTCCTTACCGGACAGAGCACCGCCGCCGATGTGGGCAACGGGGCCGTACTGATCCACAGCCAGCTTGCGCCCGGTCAGGCCGGTGTCTGCAGCGGGGCCGCCCAGCACAAACCGCCCCGAGGGATTCACCAGCAGCTTGGAAGTCGGCTGCCACATATCGGCGCGTCCCACGGCCTGATACACCACCTGTGTCACCAGCTCACAGAGCTTCTCTTCCGGCGCGTTGGGCGCGTGCTGCACCGAGACCACGATGGTATGAACCGTCACGCGGTCGCCCTCGTACTCCAGGGACACCTGCGCCTTCCCGTCCGCGCCGAGCCAGGGCGTGTGTGTTGCTTCCACATCCAGCATCTGACAGATGCGCTGGGCGATGATGAACGCGCGGGGTATCCTGGCATGGGTCTCATCGGTCGCATAGCCGACCATGATGCCCTGATCACCAGCGCCCTGATCGCTGTCCGGATACCGTCCATCCACGGCAGCCGCGATGTCCGGCGACTGATCGTGGACATTGACGTAGATATCCAGGCTGTCCGATTCTTCCTCGCACAGATCTGCGCGGCGATACCCGACCTGCCTGATGACATTGTCCACGATCTGCCCATAGTCCACGTCGGCGCGGGAAGTGACCTCGCCAGCGATGTTGATGTTTCCCGCCGTCGCCATGACCTCCACAGCTACGCGGGCATTGGGGTCGTAGCTCAGATGCGCGTCCAGAATCGCATCGGCGATCTGGTCACAGAACTTGTCGGGGTGTCCTCGCCGGACAGCCTCTGCCGTCACGAGCCTTGTCTGTTTGTCAATCATAAAGCGTTCCTCCTGATACAGTAGATTCGTTTCCCCAACTCCGCTTGGTCAGCCGTCGCCAGCAGATCAGCACGCGAGCCGCCACCAGCTTGAATCCACGCTTGACGCGTGTCCAGAAGTACACCGGCACGAATCCTGCGTCCTCTCCGGTCGTGAACACGTCGGTGATGTACCAGACACCCTGTTCTTTGCGAAGGAGAAGGAAGAGGCCGGACTGGTAGCATATCTCCTGGCATTCCGTGTCCATGAAGATACCTTTTTCTTCGTGGGCAGTGATGTACAGCGCCAGATCTGCCTTGATGTTGATGGACTGGATAAAAGCGGAGATCGGGGAGGGGTTGTACTGGAGCAACTGCTTCCAGCCGTCCTTGGTGAACTCAATGCTCACTCGAGCGGACTTGAAAAGGAGCCTTGTGGTCTCGGCCATGCGATTCCACATGGCAGCGGGAGAATTGATAGAAATCTGCATGATACTGCCTCCAATCGACTGCGTTGAACCGGTCTGTGGACCTGTTGCTTCCTGAACGGAGGCTGGTATTGTTCTCCCGCCCGCTTCCAATGACAGAAGGGAGGGGGCCGCGGCCTCATCCGTTCGCTGGTTCACTGAGTTTCATGGATGCATCCATTTTCACGTCGGCAACGCGCCTGCAGTGCGCTTGTTGTTGCTTCCGTGGGCATCAGCTCTCGCTGACGAGTATAGGATATCGCAGGAGGGGAGGAACCGAAAGGCAAGAAAATTGTCCGCTGTTTTGCGTCCTTTTTCCCGTGTACACCTTCATAATTGAAGGGCTGATGGTGTTTTGGGAGCTTTCATGCAGGATGAAAGCTGTGAACCGACCAAATCATGGTTCTCCCGGGCTTCAAAAAGGACAAAAAAATTGTCCATTCGGCATTTGTTAAATTCTTGTTGCGTCCAAAAACAAAAAAAGCACATCACGATCAGCAGCAATGTGCCGGGTCGTGATGTGCCGATGCCCTTCATAGGGTGGATTGGCTATAATCCTATCGAAGCTCGCTCATTCGGTCGAATCCTGCCGCCTCGATCAGCGAATTGACCTCGCTCAATGTGTCCATATAATGGCAGACGATGATGTTCCTGTAGATTATGTGCAGCCCACGATATTGGAGGACAACGCCACAGGTCTGCAAAAACCACATGGAAATCCACGGTGGCAAGTGCAATCCCACAATGATGCGGATGGCTGTTTCGGGATCATAGCGGTACTCCTCCTTGCGCCAGTTCTTGACTGTGCCCGCCGATACCAGCGCACGCTCTGCCATCTTCTCGATGGTGATGTTCCCACTCATTTTCATCAGGGCTTTCAGCGCTTCGCCGGGTTTCTCGGGCAACGTGGCGATGACCTTGCTCTGCTCTTCCATCGCCTCCTTTTCCGACAGCTCCTTGCCCTGCGCCACGAAGTCGATGTAGTGGCGGTTGTATTCCTCATCCGAGTTGATAGAATTGAGGTGGAATTCATAGTTCTCGTCCACCTCGTACATGTTTTCAAACCGAAGGCAGCACTCGTCCACATGGCGGTTCGCCCAATCTGTCATCCGGGGACCCAAAGGGGTCTGGACGATATAGTCGGGATCGCTCAGGCAGACGTGGCCTTCGACATACACATAGTCGCCGGTATCGAGCCGTGCCCGGTATTCCTCGTTCTTCTCGTACAGCTTGAGGGATTCCTCGGGACTGATGACGAAGGTGTGCGCTGTGCTCGGACAGCTCTCACGGGAAAACATAAACGGCTCGATGTAGCGCCCACTCAGCGGGTTGGTCTGGATATAGTTGAGCGCTCCCTGCGCCTGCCAATATCCAAGCTGGATCATGCGGCCTCTGATCAGATACTTCGGAATGTCCATCAGTTCAAAGATGGAATACCCAACGCCCTGGAAGACGCGCCCCGCGTGGTTGTGTATCTTCCACTCCTCGCTCTTATACTGTTCGATCAACGGGCGCACAATGCGCTCCGGCATCATGAGCGCACGGCTTCCCTGCTTGGCCTCCCATTCCAGTATGGTCAGCGGGTTCTTGGGTTCCCTGCCCTGATTTTTGGTCTTCCGCGTCCGTTTGATTTTCCGCAGGTCATTGTTGTGCATCTCCTGCAGCTGGTAAAACAGCCAGTGATATTCGTCGTGGAAGCACTCATGGTACACATTCAGGCGTGCCCGGTCCCTATGGACGGCGTTTTCGTTGATCAGTATCGTGCCAGCCGGTACCTTCACGACAATCGGAGGGGCCTCGTTATCGCCGCCTTCGGGAGTCACCTTGATCTCGCTGTCGAACCAGAAGAGCATACTCTTGGTCTTGGTGTTCTTATACAGTCTATGATAGGTCACTTCAAGCCCCATTTTGTCTGCCAGCTTGAACGGGTCGAGCAATTTGTAGTCATGCAGCGCCTCCGGCAGATACTCAAACCACAAATCTTCAGCGGCAGCATTGACCTCTCGGATGCTGAGGATTGGGATCAGGTAATCGTCCAGCTTCATCCTGTCGCGTTCCGGCTGCCGAAGGCTGACGCCGCCGAACTCATAGGTCATCCTGTCATCTATACAGAAATCCAGAGACACATAAAGCGTGAAGCTCTGGACGCCCGAGTAATCGTCACCGTACACGCTGGCCTTCAGGTACACGACAAGGTCGGCGGTGAACTCGTACTTGTTCACACGCCAGAAGGTCATTCGTGGGTCGATCCTGCATCGGTCATGCGTCAATTGCTGGCTATAAAATCCGTCCACGCCGCAGATCGCCGCCAGCTCCCCGTCGTACAGCAGCCCGTTGATCTCCTCGACAATCTCCGCACCGTAATGGCGGAGGAGGTAAGTGCTGAATTTCGTAATCTTCGGAAAAGAGACTGTGTTGCCCTTGGTTTGGGGCACACGGGATTTATACGGGTGGATATCGTCCGTTGATAACCATGCCCGTTCCTCCGCTTCGACAGCGGCAGCCAATTCCTCGCGGGTCATATCATACATTTCCCTCTCCCTTCTGCTGATCCCAGCGTCCTGATCGCCAATAACGGGGCTTGCCCTCGTTTCCGAGGGCTGATGGGTATATTATAATCGAACATACGTTTGATTTCAATACATACGGAGCCTCCGGGTCAAATTTAAAGATATGTTCGATTTATTACGGAAGTGTTGCACAACTGTCCGAAACAATGCGGCGGCAATATGACCAGGGAGAAGGGAAGGCCGAGGAGCGCGTGCCCTTCGGCCTATGTGGGTTAATCATCGTTCAATGGTTCTGCATCTTTTTCCTGTTCGCTCAAAACTATTTCTCAATGGTAACTGTTCAGTCCACCCCGAATAATGTTCCGACAGCGTTACCCCGGAAGGCAGCAACGATGGCATCAAAAGAAGAGACGCCATGAAGAGCCGCCG
>CADCFG010000033.1 GCA_902800625.1 uncultured Eubacteriales bacterium
CGGCCTGCGCTCGCTGTTCAGTGAAGCTTCGCGTTCGGCACCCTGCGCCGAGCCGCTCGCTTCAATTCACGACTCGGCAGGCCGCCGCTGCATGGGGGAGCAGCGAGGAATGGGGCAATCCGGCTTCCTGTGCATACCCTTGCAGGGGCGGCGTTGCGCCGCCTGCCCGGTTTTTGCCCACTTACAAAAATAATGGTTGTGCAAAAGCCAGTGATGTGGTATTATTTAAATAGGCTAAACCCGGTCGAAACGGGTTGGCTGAGAAGGAGGGAAACCCCATGAAGAAGCGCGTTTTCGCACTTTGTCTCGCATTGGCCATGCTGCTGGCGATGGTCCCGGCGGCCCTGGCTGACACCGCCACCGGCACCGGCACCGCCCAGGGCTACGGCGGCGAGATCACCGTCACCGTCACGCTGGAGGACGGCGTGATCACCGCGGTTGAGGCCGTGGGCAACGACGAGACCGATGGCATCGGCAAGAACATCATCAACGAGTGGCCCCAGGCGTTCGTGGACGCCAACGGCATCGTGGACACCTACACCGGCGCCACCTTCGCCGGCGTGACCCGCCCCGGCTTCATCGCGGCCACCCGTGCCGCTCTGGAGGACGCGGGCGTGAACCCCGACGACTACATGCGCGAGCTGGAGGTCGAACAGGCCGAGGACGAGCTGTACGAGGCCGACGTGGTCATCATCGGCGCGGGCGGCGCGGGCATGACCGCCGCCATCACCGCCGCGGACGCCGGCGCGAATGTCATCGTGCTGGAGAGCCAGCCCGCCGTGGGCGGCAACTCCGTGAAGTCCACCGGTGGCATGAACGCCGCCAAGACCGCCGACCAGGACGAGAACGAGTTCGGCGAGGAGGCCGGCGTGGAGAAGACCCTGACTGCCGCCGCGGAGAACTGGGCCGACAACGAGGTCATCACCGCCCTGGCCGCCAAGGTGCAGGAGCAGTGGGACGCCTACAAGGCCGATCCCCAGGGTTACTTTGACTCCACCGAGCTGTTTGCCCTGGACACCCTCATCGGCGGCAAGGGCATCAACGACCCCGCGCTGGTCGAGACCCTGGTGAACAACTCCGCCGACGCCATCGAATGGCTGCGCACCCAGGGCATCGACCTGACCAATGTGGCCTCCTTCGGCGGCGCGTCCGTCAAGCGCATCCATCGCCCGGTGGACGAGGAGGGCAAGGTCCTCTCCGTGGGCGCCTACACCGTGCCGCTGCTGCAGCAGGCCTGCGAGGCGCGGGACAACCTGCTGCTGCTCACCGACACCACCGCCACCAAGATCCTCACTGACGACGAGGGCAATGCCGCAGGCGTCGAGGCTGAGGGCAAGACCGGCAACAAGGTGGTCGTGTCCTGCGGCGCGGTCATCCTGGCCACCGGCGGCTTCGGCGCGAACCTGGACATGGTCGTCCAGTACAAGCCCGAGCTGGCGGGCTTCATGACCACCAACGCCGCCGGCATCCAGGGCCAGGGCATTGCCATGGCCGAGGAGCTGGGCGCGGCCACCGTGGACATGGAACAGATCCAGATCCATCCCACCGTGCAGTTTGACACCGCCAGCCTGATCACCGAGGGCCTGCGCGGCGACGGCGCCATCCTGGTGAACGCCAACGGCGAGCGGTTCATCGACGAGGTGGGCACCCGCGACGTGGTCTCCGCCGCCGAGATCGCCCAGCCCGATTCCTTCAGCTGGCTGGTGGTGGACCAGAAGATGGTGGACGCTTCCTCCGTCATCCAGGGATACATCAAGAAGGGCTTCATGCTCTCCGGCGACACCTATGAGGCCCTGGCGGGCGAGCTGGGCATCCCCGCGGACGCCTTTGCCGCCACCATGGAGACCTGGAACGGCTATGTGGCCGAAAAGAACGACCCCGACTTCGGCCGCACGTCCTTTGCCGAGCCGCTGGACACCGCGCCCTTCTACGCGGTGAAGGTGACCGCCGGCATCCATCACACCATGGGCGGTCTGAAGATTGACCCCGAGACCCACGTGCTGAACGCGGACGGCGAGATCATTCCCGGCCTGTTCGCGGCGGGCGAGGTCACCGGCGGCGTGCACGGCGCGAACCGCCTGGGTGGCAACGCCGTGGCGGACTTCGTGGTGTTCGGCCGCATCGCGGGCGAGCAGGCTGCGGCCTTCGCGGCCCAGCTGGCCGCTGACCGCGCCGAGGTGGAGCCCGCGGCGTAATACTCCTCATTGTATATTCCCAAACGGGGCGGTTCTTCGGAATCGCTCCGTTTTTACGCAATTTTTGCGTCTCAATCCTTGCGGTTACACGGTTACATATTGACAATAAGCCATGAAATGCGATATAATTAAATTTGTAGATTTATACTTGGCGGTTCATGTGAAAAGCCCCTTTTGGAGGTGCAAATGACTGTGCGAGGAGTAGGAACGCGATGAATACCGACGCTTTGATCCGCAGCTCGCGCCGCACCGTGCTGGTCGTGGAGGACGAGGCCACCAATCGAGAGCTGCTGGGCTATATCCTGGGGGAGAGCTATGACGTGCTCACCGCTGTGGATGGCGTGGAGGCGCTGGAGGTGCTCGCGGGTCATCCCGGCCAGATCGCTATGATCCTGCTGGACATCCTCATGCCCCGCATGAACGGCATCGAGTTCCTCAAGCGCCGCCAGCAGGACGATACCCTCAGCCGCATCCCGGTGATCGTGCTCACCAGCGACAAGGACGCGGAGCTGGAGACGCTGAAGCTGGGCGCGCTGGACTTCATTACCAAGCCCTACGACATGCCCGAGATCATACTGGCCCGGGTGCGCCGCATCATCGAATTCGTGGAGGACCGCCAGATCATCCAGGACGTGGAGCGCGACGAGCTGACCGGCCTGTACACCCGCGGCTTCTTCTTTGAATACTGCCGCCGCCTGCCCGCGCCGCCCAGGGGCGAACGCCGGGACGTGATCGCGGTGGACGTGGACCACTTCCGCCTGGTGAACGAGGTGTACGGCAAGGGTTTCGGCGACCGGCTGCTCTGCGCCGTGGCCGATGGCATCCACGATGTCGTCCATGCGGGCTTCGGCATCGGTTGCCGGGGCGACGTGGACCTGTTCTATGTGCTGCTGAACCAGCGCAGGGATTACGAGGCCGTATACGACGCGCTGATGCGCAGGGTGCACCAGCTGGGCCAGTCCAACGTGCGCCTGCGCATGGGCGTTTACCAGGGCGTGGAGAACACCCGGCCCCTGGAGTGGTACTGCGTGGCTGCCAAGGCCGCCTGCGACACCATCCGCGCCAATTACACCCGCGGCGTGGTGCTCTACGACGACAAGCTGCACGAGCGGGAGCTGTACAACGAGCGACTGATCGCCGACATGGAGAGCGCCATCGCCCAAAGGCAGTTCACCGTATACTATCAACCCAAGTATGACATCCGCGGCGAGACGCCGAAGCTCTATGCCGCCGAGGCACTGGTGCGCTGGATCCACCCGGAGCTGGGCTTCATCAGCCCCGGCGCGTTCATCCCGCTGTTCGAGGAAAACGGCCTGATTGCCAAGCTGGACGACTACGTCTGGCGCCAGGCCGCCGGCCAGATCCGGGACTGGCGCGATCGGCTGGGCGTCACGGTGCCCGTGTCGGTGAACCTGTCCCGCATGGACTTCTACGACCCCCGCCTCAAGGAGCGGCTGCTGGACATCGTGAAGGAGAACGGCATCCCCATCGAGAGCTTCGTGCTGGAGGTGACGGAGTCGGCCTACTCCCAGAACATGGACCAGATGCTCAAGACCGTGGGCGAGCTGCGGCAGGCGGGCTTCCACATCGAGATGGACGACTTCGGCAGCGGCTATTCCTCGCTGAACATGCTGTGCCTGATGCCCATCGACGCGCTGAAGATCGACATGAAGTTCGTGCGCAACGTGGCCAGCTCTTCAACCGGCTACCGCATGGTGGAGCTGGTGATCGAAATGGCCCGGGCGCTGGGCGTGCCCGCCATCGTGGAGGGCGTGGAGGACGAGGCGCAGTACCGCCTGATGAAGCAGGTGGGCTGCGACATCATCCAGGGCTACTACTTCTCGCGGCCCGTGGACGCTGCCAGCTTCGAACCGCTGATTGCGGGTAAATAGCCCCGCAGGAGGGAATAATCATGATAACCCTTGAGAGCCTTCGCGCCTATGGCGCCAATGTGGACGAGGGCCTGGCCCGCGTCATGAACAAAGAGGACTTCTATCTTCGCATGGTGAACATGGTCCTGGGCGATGCGTCAAAGTTCGATCAGCTGAAGGCCGCCGTGGAGGCAGGGGACGCCAAGGCCGCCTTTGAGGTTGCCCACGCGCTGAAGGGCGCTACGGGCAACGTCTCGCTGACGCCCATCTACAGGCCGATCTGCGAATTCAGCGATACCCTGAAGGGCCATACCGACCAGCCCATCCCGCCGCAGTGCCTGCCGCTGGTGGACGAGGCCGTCAAGCAGTTTGAGATCGCGCGCAACCTGTAAGCGCGGAAAATGACCGAGTATAACCGTTAGGGGGATAAGCATGGGCGATATCATTCGCATCCAGATGATGGGGAGCTTCCTCATCTTTATCAACGAGCAGCGGGTGGAGAATCCCGTCAGCAAGTCTCGCAAGGGTACCGCGCTGGTAGAGTACCTGGTGCTGCACAGGGGACGGCCCGTGCCGAACCAGATGCTGCTGTCGGTCCTGTGGCCTGAGCACAGCGTCACCAACCCCGAGAACGCGCTGAAGACCCTGGTCAGCCGCATGCGCACGCTGCTGAACCAGATGGCGCCCGGGCTGGGGGCCTGCATCGTGTCCGACCGCGGCGCCTACCACTGGGAGTGCATGCCCGACATGCGCATCGACGCGCTGGAGCTGATGGACATCTTCGATGCCCTGGGCACCGAGCGCGACCCGGACAAGCTGCGCGTGATGTATGAAAAGGTGCTGGAGCTGTACGAGGGCGACCTCTTCCAGACCGGCGACCTGGATGGCGACAGCGGCTTCGCCCAGAACCTGCATGCCCAGTACCTTGGCGCGGTGTACGGCTTCATCGAGCTGCTGCGCAAGTCGGAGGATTACAACGACGTGATCTCCGTGTGCCGCACCGCCCTGGAGGTGGACAGCTTCGACGATCGGCTGCACATCGAGCTGATGAAGGCCATGGTGAACCTGAACCGCACCAGCGACGCGCTGGTGGAGTACAAGCACGCCACGAACCTGACCTATCGCTATCTGGGCGCGCCGCCCAGCCCCGAGATGATGGCCTTCTATCAGGAGATGAACAAGGCCCGCAACTCGCTGAAGTACAACCTGGACGCCATCCGGCGCGAGCTGCACAACTCCAGCCGGGAGCGCGGCGCGTTCGTGTGCGACTATGAGATGTTCAAGGCCATCTACAACCTGGAGATGCGCAACCTGGAGCGACTGGGCACCACCATGTTCCTGGGCATCATCATGATCGGCGACGACGGGGACGGCGTGGACAGCATCCGGCAGGACAACATCATGAACGGCCTGATCGAGATCCTGCGCGACAACCTGCGAAAGGGCGACATCATCACCCACTTCAGCCCCAGCGTGATCGCGCTGCTGCTGCCCACGGTGAATTACAAGACCGGCACCATGGTGATGGAGCGCATCCGCTCGCTGTTCTACCAGCGCTATCCCAATTCCGACATCCCGTTCCATTCCCGCCTGGGCATACTGGGCAAGGACGCCTTCAAGGTGGAAGCCGACGAGGGCAAGCAGGCGGAATAGGGGAGAGCCTGTAATGACGCGGGGACGCCGAAAGGCGTCCCCGCGTCTTGTGCTTTCAGGGGCAGCGCAGCGCTGCCCACCTTGCCTCCCCACCGCAGTGGGGAGGTGGCGCGAAGCGCCAGTGGGGCATCCCTTTACAGGACTGTCACGCTCCTCGCTGCTCCCCTGTCACGCGGCGGCCTGCCGAGTCGTGAATTGAAGCGAGCGGCTCGGCGCGTGGTGCCGAACGCGAAGCTTCACTGAACAGCGAGTGCAGGCCGCCAAAAAAGAACCGTTCCTCGGTTCCTCTCTCGGGAACCATCTCCAAAAGCAACCCGGGGAACGGTTTTTGCGAAACTCGCGCAAACCCCGTTCCCCGGTTCTCCCGAAATCTATTTCCTTTCCTCCCGCAGCGCGGCGATTTCCTTCTCCATGGCCTCCAGCCGCTCGTACACCACATCGGGGATATCCCTCTGGTTCAAATCGTCGCTGGGCACCACGCGCTCGCCGTTTTCCCGCACGATGATGGCGGGCACGCCGGCGGCGGTGACGTTGGCGGGCAGGTTTTTCAGCACCACGCTGCCGGCGGCCACCCGGGTGTTGTGGCCGATGGTGACGGGGCCGAGTATGGTGGCCCCCGCGCCGATCAGCACGTTGTCGCCGATGGTGGGGTGGCGCTTGCCCACGTCCTTGCCGGTGCCGCCCAGGGTCACCTGGTGATAGATGGTGCAGTTCGCGCCGATCACGCTGGTCTCGCCAATGACGATGCCCATGCCGTGGTCGATGAACAGCCCCGGGCCGATCTGCGCGCCGGGGTGGATCTCGATGCCCGTGGCGCGGCGCCCCCACTGGCTCACCATCCGCGCCAGGAAGAACCGCCCGCGGCGATACAGCCAATGGGCCGCGCGATGGTACACCAGCACGTGGAAGCCGGGATACAGCAGCATCACCTCGACCAGATTCCTCGCCGCCGGATCCTTGTCCCGTATGTTCCTCGCGTCCGCGATCAGGCCCATGGTGATAACCTCCCCCCTCCCTCCATTATACAACGAAAACAGCCCCTTCGCACCCATACAATGGCGCGAAAAGGCTGTTTTTCTGTAAAATCGCTCCGGACGGCGGGGAAGGGCGGTTCATGGAGGATTGGGGAACCCCTGCCCGATAAAATTTCCTACAAAAAGGCATCGGAACGCGCCAAGAGCTATTGACATTTGGTTACCGGGGGGGGTACGATATAACCAATATACAACGCCGCCCGGCGAGAGAAAGGATTGGATAGCATGAAGCACACCATGAAGAAGCTGTTGGCCGCGCTGCTGGCCTGCCTGCTGCTGTTGAGCAGCGTGACCGCGTTGGCAAGTGTGGATTACAGTGAAGGCATAAATGTCGACAGCCAAACGATCAAGTATGAAGGCGACGTGAACAACGCTAGCGGTGACGGCGTACATGCGGATAACAACAGCGATGTCACCGTCACCGGCAACGTGACCGGCAGCGAGGACGGCGTAGATGCGAATCACAACAGCACCGTCACCGTCAATGGCGATGTTGAGGGCAAAACAGAAAATGGCGTGAACGCATACGGCGATGGCACCGAGGTCACCGTTACGGGCGATGTGACGGCGGAGGGCAATTACAGCACTGGCGTACAAGCAAACGGCGGCACCGTCACCGTCGGCACAGAGGGCAAGGGTAACAAAGTGTCCGGCGGCGATATTGGCATTGTCGCAGAAGGCGGCGGCACCGTCACCGTCTATGGCGATGTTGAGGGCATAAAAGGAAACGGCGTAAATGCTGATTATGGCAGCACCGTCACCGTCAATGGCGGTGTTGAGAGCAAACAAACCGGCGTGAACGCATACGGCGATGGCACCGAGGTCACCGTCACGGGCGATGTGAAGGCGGAGGGCGATTACAGCATTGGCGTAAATGCTACTAATGGCAGCACCGTCACCGTTGGTACAGAGGGCAAAGACAACAAAGTGACCGGCTATTCTGGCATTAACACATACGAAGCCAAGGTCACCGTCTACGGCGATGTTGAGGGAAAAAATAGTGATGGCGTAAGCGCTAATTGGGGCAGCACCGTCACCGTCCATGGCGATGTTGAGGGCAATAACAAATACGGTGTATACGCTTACGAAAACACCGAGGTCACTGTCACGGGCGATGTGAAGGCGGAGGGCGATCAAAGCACTGGCGTAACCGCTTATTGGGGCAGCACCGTCACCGTTGGTACAGAGGGCAAAGACAACAAAGTGACCGGCAATACTGGCATTTACGTAAATCACGGTGCCCAGGTCGCCGTCCATGGCGATGTTGAGGGCGGCGAAACAGGTATTGAAACAGAGAATTACGCCCAGGTCACCGTCGCGGGCAACGTGAAGGGCGCGAACGGCGTCGGCATGAAAATTACCGGTGAAACGATAGCTAATGGGCAAGTACCCGATGAGAACCAGAAGCGCACCGCCATTGTCGTCGACGGCACGGTGTCCGGCAAGGACGCGGCCATCGTCGTCAACCAGAGCAAAACCTTTAATTCAAGTGAAAAAAGGAACGGGAAGGCATATAACGAGTACTCCCAAACGGATAATTACAACACTGAAAGTATTGACCTGACGGTATGGAAGGCGGAGGGCGAGGAAGCCATCCGCGTGGCGGATACGACCAGAGTAAGAGTTACTGATGAGGATAAGTATAATACACCGGAATATTATACAGACAATACCACTGTGGAAACCAACGCAGCGGCGACCGAGACGCTTTTGAAGCGCGTGAACTACATCATCAAGGTGATCGGCGAGGGCATCAGCTCCGCGAAGGCGAGCGACGATCAGACCGTGGAGGTCGCCGGGGAGAAGTATTACACCGCCCACGAGGGCGAGGACGTGAAGCTGGACGTGAAGCTGGCCGAGAACGAGGTTCTGGAGGGCGTCTACTACGACGGCGAGGACGAATCCACGCTGACCAAGGCCGAGGACCTCAAGAAGGACGACAGCGGCAGCTTCCTCATCGCCATGAAGCGCTTCGGCGGCATGCTGCTGAAGCTCAAGACCCACACCCACACCCCCGGCAGCGCCGTGAAGGAGAACGTGGTTCCCGCCACCTGCACCCAGACGGGCAGCTATGAAGAGGTGAAGAAGTGCTCCGTCTGCGGCGTGGAAATGAGCCGCGAGAAAAAGACCGTTGACAAGCTGGGCCACACCGGGGGCAGCGCCGTGAAGGAGAACATCGTCGCGGCCAAGCCCGGCGTGAAGGGGCACTATGACGAGGTGGTCTACTGCTCGGCCTGCAAGGAAGAGCTGAGCCGCAAGACCGTCGAGATCGACGCACTGCCGGTGGAGGAGGAGACCAAGACCGAGGAGAAGGCCGAGGAGACCAAGACCGAGGAAAAGACCGAGGAAAAGGCCGAGGAGACCAAGCCCGCCGAGGAGAGCGAGCCCGCCGAGGAGGCCGAGGAGAGCGCCGCGAACGCCCCGCGCACCGAGTTCGTGTATGTGCCCGTGGACGCCAACACCGAGGTGAACGGCGTGAAGGCCGCCGACCGCCCGGGCATGGCCGAGGCCTTCAAGAAGGTGGGCGACAGCCTGGACGGCGAGGGCGCGAGCATCGACATCGTCGACAAGGAAAAGCTGATGGACGCCGAGGAGCTTAAGCGCTTTGACAGGCTGAGCGTGAAGGACCGCCTGCTGGTGGCGCTCAAGGCGCTGGGCTTCGGCGAGGCGCTGGGCGATATCGCGGATGATATGTCGGACGATGCCGTGGCGCTGTCCGATGACATCGCCGCGCGCGTGGACGCGCTGACCGACGCCGAGAAGCAGGCCCTGCTGGACCGCCTGTACGGTTCGTTCCTGCCCCGGCTGATCATCATCGACGGCCAGGAGTACGAGGCCGTGGGCATCGAGGTGGTCATCACCCGCGGCGGCGAAAAGAGCTATGAGCGCTACACCTTCTACAAGGACGAGGGCGCGTGGAAGCTCTACCAGATCGAAAAGGGCGAATACCGCACCGTCGCCGCGTAAAAGCATGTGAAAAGCCTGGCCGGGACTTTCGTCCCGGCCAGGTGTGTTTTGGCAGCCCATCCAAGGCCTTCCCACTGCAAAACAGGCCTCCCCGCATGGGGGAGGCCTGTTCCGGTCTTTGCCATCAATCCGCGAACAGCGGGGTGGACAGGTAGCGGTCGCCGGTGTCCGGCAGCAGCACCACGATGGTCTTGCCCGCGTTCTCGGGCCGCTTGGCCAGCTGGATGCCCGCCCAGGCCGCCGCGCCGGAGGAGATGCCCACCAGCACGCCCTCCTGGCGGCCGATGGCCTTGCCGGTGGCGAAGGCGTCCTCGTTGGTCACGGTGATGATCTCGTCGTACACGCCCGTGTCCAGCACCTTCGGCACAAAACCCGCGCCGATGCCCTGGATCTTGTGGGGGCCGCCCTTTCCGGTGGACAGCACGGGGGAGGCGGCGGGCTCCACGGCCACCACCTTCACGCCGGGCTTCTTCGACTTCAGGTACTGGCCCACGCCTGTGACGGTGCCGCCGGTGCCCACGCCCGCCACGAAGATGTCCACCTCGCCGTCGGTATCCTCGAAGATCTCCGGGCCGGTGCTCTCGATGTGGGCCTTGGGGTTGGCCGGGTTGTCGAACTGGGCGGGGATGAAGCTGCCATCGATCTCCTTCGCCAGCTCTTCCGCCTTGGCGATGGCGCCCTTCATGCCCTTGGCGCCCTCGGTCAGCACGATCTGGGCCCCGTAGGCGGCGATCAGCTGGCGGCGCTCCACCGACATGGTCTCCGGCATCACGATGATGATCTTATAGCCCCGCGCCGCGGCCACGGCGGCCAGGCCGATGCCGGTGTTGCCGGAGGTGGGCTCGATGATGGTCGCGCCCGGCTTCAGGCGGCCCGAGGCCTCCGCGTCGTCGATCATCGCCTTGGCGATGCGGTCCTTCACGCTGCCAGCGGGGTTGAAGTACTCCAGCTTCGCCAGCAGCCGGGCGCCCAGGCCTTCGGCCGCTTCGATGTGCTTCAGCTCGAGCAGAGGGGTCTTGCCGATCAGTTGGTCGGCGGCGGTATAGATGCGTGCCATATTCAGCACTCCCTTCGCGGTTGGATTGGTATAAGCATATCATTTCTGTCGGCTTGTGTCAATAGATTCAGCCTATACCGCTTCCCGATGACCGCTCATAGCTTTTGCCGATAACAGCCCCGCAGCCGGCTCCGGATGCGGGAAGCGCCCCCGGCCTGTCATGCCAGCGGGAACGGCCCCGGTCTGCCCTGCGTGCGAAAACGTCAACGGCCTGTCTTGTCTGCGAGAATGATCCCGGCTCGACGGCTCCGCCACATCAAATGTAAAAAATCGCGGCATTCCCGTTATTTTGCCGCGAAACCCTTGCATTTTCACCCCGCCTGTAGTATAATAACACCTGCGTTCGACGAAATGCGAACTGCGCTGATGTAGCTCAGTAGGTAGAGCGCATCCTTGGTAAGGATGAGGTCGCCGGTTCGAATCCGGCCATCAGCTCCATGTCTGCACGTAAGTTTTGATACAAAGCTTGCGTGCAGGTTTTTGTTCTGTTGGGAGGGTGATTATGCAGAAATGAGCTTATTCGCCGTGAATATGGCTCATTTCTGCATAATCCTCTTCCGTTCATGCAAATTATAGCCTATACTGTGTATTCTCCACCAGTTTCAGCACCCTCGTTTCCCCTCCAAATTAGGCTATTTCCAGTGGAAATGCCGATGAATACAGGTTTCCGTGGACAAGCGTTGACAAGTGTTGACGTGTGTTGACATGTGTGGACAAGTGTTGACGAGTATCATATTTCAATTGCTTTATATTATTGTATACGAGTGTAAGAATAAGTAATTGAATCAATATCGTATACATTTGTACCTGTACATTTAAATAATGATGGATCAAAGACTGCGAGATTCGTACCATTTCTACACATGGTACTTATGTACTCTATTCCATCGTACCCTTTACTACGAATGAAATCGCTGATATACTGAGTGGGCAAGTAGTCAAGAACATTATCATTTCTTAAAGGTTTTGCAACTTCTTGTGCGATCATTTTGAGATGGTCAATATTCACAGCATATTGGACAGCATCAAATCCAGAATCAATCCCAATAAATGGGCTAATTCTGTCTACCCCAGCAAGGTTTATTACTTCAATATCTCTTTGAAGTCTGAAGCTACCTACAGTAACATAATCATATACACCAGCACGAATTTCATATAACGTTGTTTCTTTTGAGTCAGATAGATATAAAACACTAATTCCTGTTGGATTGACCCGACCACCTTTTGCCTTATTTGCTGGGGGTGGTCCCATACTCTTTCGTGTAAACCCTTTTTCATTTGGGCACATTCTCGAACGATATAGTGTTTCTCCTTTATGATGCATTTTTCTTGCACATTTAAGAAAAACCAGCAGCTTTTCTGTGTTGATGAAATCGCTATGGAAACGGTTAACGTTTTTTATGCCTTGAACAAAGTCATCCCAACGATAGTTTTTTAATATCGAGTTTTCTTCAAGATAATCACGGTCTTGGCTTTGAGTTATTCCTACAGGATTATCAAACAATTCTGGCTGTTCGGCGTATCTCTCTGAGCATAGAGAAGTTATAAGGCGATATATTGCGTCCGATTGTAGGTTAAAGATACTCCAATTGTTATATAGATGGTTCTTCAAAAGGTCAGTTTTATCTCTTGGAAAAGCTGCTGATAATGCTAAAACTGGCGTATACACGTCGATTATATCATTCAGCATTTCTGGTATAGTTTGATCTTTACCAATTTCGTATACATATACGTCATGACATCCACAGAAGTCACAGCTTCCCATGACCTTTTTACCTTCAATAACTGCTTTTATCTCAGCATCAGTAAAACAATTGCTACAACAAAACATTTGTTTATACCTCACTTAAGTACTTTCCCATCAATTCAATGTGATGCATGAGTGATAGCTTTTTAACTGTTCCCAATCCCGGATAGGATTGATCTATATAATGCTGTAATAATGTAGTTAATCCCAACGTCATTTCAACCGGATGCGGATTAGTATAATACCACTCATGCAGCTTTGATACCGCTTGATAAAACTTCAAAGCAGGGTTTGTAATATCTTCATTGGAATCAGAAACAAAATGTTTCACGCGCAATGTTCCATTAGATGCAAAATAAACAATATGTATAGCAACAGCATATGGTGCGAAACCAGCTTCTTGATATTCGTTCCCGACTATAGAATAATCTGAAAAACCAACAAATCCGTCTTCTTTATAGTACAGATGATCATCAGAAAAGAATTCATCATCTTCATCTTGATAATCGGCATTCCGTTCCTGCTTTTCAAATTTGTCATCAAGCAATACTTTGTGGTGCCTGACTTTACGTCTAAAAGCACTCTCATCAGGCATCAAAACATAGCGAGGAATTGTTGTTCCGAAGAGTTCCTCATATAGGTCTATATAATCTCGACTAGTGTTGATTACTAATAGATTTGGTATTTCGATTCCTTTTCTATTCCAAAAATCAAACAAAGAACGTGCATTTTTCTGCATTATCATAGATTTTATGATATTTGGATTATAGTAGTGCTCAGCAAATCGTTGCTTATAACCGGCTTCTTTAGACTCCTCCTGAACGTCTTGCCAATCCGACATAAATGTCCCGACTTCTGGATTTCGAATAATTGAAATAGGATGCTGCACTCTGATAAACTCCGCCATCATATTGACCAGCGTGGGAGAGAGTTTTACCGGTTCAACTATTGGAGTTACATGATCGCCCAAGAGATCATTAACTGCTAACTCGCGTAGTGCAAGCAGTTCATATTGACGACCTCGAAGATACGGAAAATACATAGCATCACCCTCCATATTTTTTTCTTAGGAAGCAATCTATAGCATTCCAATCATAAGTGGCAGGCTTAGAGAAATAAACCAATGATTTAAGTTCATAAGGGATTCTACATAATTCCCTGATTGCTATTCTATTTCTCTTTTTCAACTGGCCTAAAGCTTTTTGATATGCTATTCCAATAGGAATATCTGAAAACATACTAAGGCATTCACCATAGTAGAATGCTTGTGAAGTATTGGGCAGCCCCCCATAATGCTCTGTCAAAATGCTCTCAAACTCAGACTTGTGAAGCACTTTGAAAATTGCAGTATGATCTAGGGAAGAATTATTCATCTCAGGTTCTTTCCTCATCTTTTTGCTGATAGTGTTATGTGAAGAGAGCACATAAATGCCGACAGGAGTCCCCTTAAGAAGGTCAACAGCCTGATCATAATGTCCCTCTGAAGTTACTACGCAAACATAGTTAAACGCTTTATAATAATCCCGAATCTGTGTGTCAAGGCGATCAAAAGTATCTAATTCAGTTTTAATCTCATAGACGACAGCCCTCCCATTTATTAATATAAAGTCAGCCTTTGATCTGCTAATCGGTATTTGAGTCAATGCAGTAGAAGTATTTATGCTATGCTTTCCGATTAATAACTTATTAAGTAGAGTGTTTTGATAGAAATATTCGTTTCTGTAGGATTGGGACATAAATTTATAGATTTCACTTATTAGTGTTCCGTTTAGTTTGTCTTCAGGGTCATCAATGTATCTCTGAACAATCACACCATATATGTCATTGGTTTCGTTTTTCACTAGATCATAGAATATGTTCTGAGTGAAAAGCCGATTCAAAATCAGATTATTTTCCATTGAATCAGCCTCCTTTGGTTTCAAACGTACACCAACTCAATATTATTATAACACATAAGTCAAGATGTAAAAGATGATTTTCGCTTAGTTTGTGGATTCATATGTTTAACATAACTATAGCAACGAGTGGAAACACGATTGCAATAACAAAGCATCGTAACACAGGATTGTTGATCTCAGCTGTTTTCGTGCAGAAAACCTTGTGCTTTTCTTGTATTGCTAAATTCGCCGGTGTAACGCTACTATGTCGTGATCGAACCTGGGAGGGACGATTGCGAACCTTGAGAACAGAATATTCGTCCGGATGGGCACTTTCTGTAGAATGAAAGAACACCATCTACAGGAGGCGAACATTATGAACAAAAAAACCATATCGGCCAATGGAGTGACTTATGGCTATGTGCGCGTATCTACGCGAGACCAGAATGAAGCCCGGCAAATGGTCGCCATGAAACAATTCGGGGTTCCGGATAGTTGCATCTTTATGGATAAGCAATCAGGGAAGGATTTTAACCGGCCCGAATACCTGAAGTTGGTTCATGGGCTCCATCCCAATGATGTTCTTGTTGTCAAAAGTATTGATCGGCTGGGCCGTAATTACGAGGATATTCTTGAACAGTGGCGGATTATCACGAAAGAAAAGCAGGCCGCCATCGTTGTACTGGATATGCCGTTGCTGGATACGCGGCAGGGGCGCGATCTCACAGGTACACTCATCGCCGACATTGTGCTACAGCTTCTCAGCTATGTGGCGGAGACAGAACGCGCATTCATTCGCCAGAGACAGGCAGAAGGAATAGCAGCGGCAAAGGCTCGCGGGCAGCGGTTCGGGAGGCCACAGAAGGAGCGTGGGGATGAATACATTGCCTGCGTCGAGCAATGGAGATCGGGAGTTCTGTCCGCAGCGGAAGCGGGTAGGAGACTTGGTGTTTCCCACAACACATTTTTGAAGTGGGCACGGTCGGAAGCACAGTAGTCATTCCTTTGTTATAAATGTAGACTTTTTTGAAGGGGCATGGTATAATGGGTTTGTGTTGATTTGGCGTTCAAAACTGGTCAGATGGGCGATTTCTGAAGAGGATTTTTTGTCTTGTTTGACCTCTTTTTAGGCCGATTCAACGCTTGGACTTATCTTTTTCGTATCATGATAGAAAGCACTGCAGGCCGTCAGTATACCCTACTTTTCTGACGGCGTTACCAGACCTTCGTATGGAGGGGAAATATTGGGGACGCTTATTAGACTTGACGATCCGTCCGTCTGGCCAGTTTTGCCCATTCTACTACAAGATAGGACCATGAAGCGGAATATTATCTGGGCGACGGGAAGCTACGATACGCTGGGCGAATACTACCGCGACAGAGAGCAGATCACCGCGATAGCCCTGCAGAGAATGGGTAAAGACAGCATACAACCCCGGATTATGAAGGGTCAAGAGGAACAGCAACAACGAACACGAAAACACGGTGAAGTCCAAACGCCTGCTTGGCTGTGCTGTCGGATGAATGAATATCTGGATGCGGCGTGGTTTGAGCGGGAAAACGTCTTTAATGTGCAGGATAGGCAGACATGGGTGCCGGTGGAGGGAAAGATCGTCTTTCCCAAGCATAAGCACAACAGTTGGAGACAATATGTCGATTCCAGACGGCTGGAGATCACCTGTGGTGAAGCCCCCTTCATTAGTTCCCGATACGACGCTGCGACCGGAGAATCCATTCCCATTGAACGGCGGATAGGCTTGCTGGACCGAAAGTTGCGCATTGTAAGCGAGAACACTGACAACGAAGTGGAATGGCTGAAGTGGGCTATCAGGGCTGTCCAGAGCGTATACGGCTACGAATACCAGGGGGATAACCTCTTGATTGCCAGGATCAACGTGCTGATGACCTTTGTGGAATATTTACAGGCAATATGGCACAGAGGGCCAACGGAGAAGGAGCTCACGACCGTTGCCAATGTCATCAGCTGGAACTTTTGGCAGATGGACGGCCTAACAGGCACTGTGCCAAAAGGCAGGCTGCAAGCGCCTGAGCAGGAGGCTAAGCCGATCACCATGGAGGAATTGGGTTGGTTTGCATCCATCGACGGAACGACACCTTCTAGACGACGACAGGAACAGGAGACCATGCCTCCTTGCCGGATATGCAACTGGCGGCAGGCACACAACGTGGCATTTGTTTCACTGAAAAAGAATCGTGGAAGGGACGTAAGAAATATGAGGTACGATTTCGCGATTGGTAATCCTCCGTATCAGGACGAAACTCTTGGCGATAACAAGGGCTTTGCACCACCCGTATATCATCTGTTTTTAGATGCAGCATATGAGATAGCTGACACTGTTGTTATGGTCCATCCTGCTCGATTTCTTTTCAATGCAGGAACAACACCCAAGGCTTGGAACTCTAGAATGCTGGCTGATCCACATCTCAAGGTGGCACTTTATGAACCGGATTGTACTAAGATGTTCAGTAATACAGATATTAAGGGTGGAATAGCCGTTACCTATCATGACGTGAGTAGAGATTTCGGCGCTATTGGTACATTTACACCCTACACAGAATTAAACTCCATCATTCATCGTGTAATCTCGTTTGCTGGTTTTCAAAAACTGAGCGATATTGTCGTGACCAGCTATGCTTATCATTTCACGGATAATATGCACTCGGATTATCCAAGGGCTGAGGCTTGCCTCAGTAGTGGGCATAAGTACGATCTGAAATCAAATGTAATTGAAAAGTTGCCAGATATTTTTCATAAAGACAAGCCATCCGATGGTCAGGATTATATTGTTATCATTGGGCGTCTTGGGACAGAAAGAGTGTATAGATATATACGGCGCAGTTATGTAAACGATGTTGTAAACCTTGATAAGTATAAGCTATTTATGTCAAAGGCAAACAGTTCAGGTGCTTTCGGCGAGGCAGTGACGCCACCATTTATCGGGGCACCAGGGGAAGGATCTACGGAGACTTTTCTCAGTATTGGCTCCTTCAATACAAGGACTGAAGCCGAGAATGCTTTGAAATATATAAAAACAAAATTTGCAAGGGCGCTACTTGGCGTATTGAAGGTTACACAGGACTTAACACCTGGAAAGTGGGCATACGTTCCCCTCCAGGACTTCACCCCCTCCTCCGACATCGACTGGTCGGAACCCATTTCCGCTATCGACGAACAGCTCTACTGCAAGTACGGCCTCACCGATGAGGAGATTGCCTTCATCGAATCCCACGTAAAGGAGATGACCTGACATGCCGGGCATCAGCATTCAGACTACAGCGCGGGTCATCCCAATGGTATATGCCTACTCCACCCCGGAGATCGCCCGGCATAATGGGCATCTGAAAATCGGCTACACTGACCGGCAGACCGTGGAGGAGCGTGTCCATCAGCAGGGCCACACCGTAGATGTGATCCAGAAGATCGAGTGGAAGGGCAGTGCCATATTTGACGACGGCTCTGGCGAGACGTTTACCGACAACGACTTCCGTGCCTATCTCTACAAGCTGGGCTATGAGCGCATCGAGCGCACGGAGTATGTCAAAATCCCCGTGCCTGAATCCCGGCAACGCTTCTATGAATACAAGTCCAACCGTGGCGTGGTGGAGGAGGGCGAGTTCGACACGACGCCCTACACCCTTCGCACGGAGCAGCAGGACGCCGTGGCCATGACCCGCGCCTATGCTGCCGCCCATCCTCGCGGTGAGTTCCTCTGGAACGCCAAGCCGCGCTTCGGCAAGACCCTCTCCGTATACGATCTGGTGCTTCGGATGAAGGCGCAGAAGGTGCTCATCGTCACCAACCGCCCCGCCATCGCCAACAGCTGGTACGCGGACTATGAGAAGTTCATCGGGCGTGAACACGGGTATTTCTTTGTCAGCTCGGTGGAGGGCATTCAGGACAAGCCGCTGGTGATGTCCTATGATGATTACGAGCGCGACGCCCGATCCCGCCGTGAGAACCGCGATGCCCGTCCCATGGGGCTTATTGAGTTCGTCTCTCTGCAGGATCTGAAGGGCTCCATTCATTTCGGCGGTGAGTTCCGCAAGCTGGAGCATGTCGCCACGACCACCTGGGATGTGCTGGTGATCGACGAGGCCCACGAGGGCATCGACACCTATCGCACGGACGCGGCCTTTGACCGCATTCGCCGCAATTTCACGCTGCACCTGTCCGGCACGCCCTTCAAGGCGCTGGCCAACGACAAGTTCCCCGGAGACGCCATTTACAACTGGACCTACGCCGACGAGCAGGCCGCCAAGCGCGACTGGGACGGCGAAGGCTCAAATCCCTATGCTACGCTGCCACGGCTGAACATGTTCACGTATCAGATGAGCGAGATCATCCGGGACGAGCTGAAGCAGGGGGTGGAGATCGAGGGCGAACAGCGGGAATACGCCTTCGATCTGAACGAGTTCTTTGCCACCAACGGCCAGGGGCGCTTTGCGCACGAGTCCGCCGTGGACAGGTTCCTGGACGCGCTGACGACACAGACCAAGTTCCCGTTCTCCACGCCGGAGCTGCGGGACGAGCTTCGCCATACCTTCTGGCTGCTGAACCGAGTGGACAGCGCGAAGGCTCTGATGAAGAAACTACAGGCGCATCCCATATTCAAGGACTATGAGATCATACTGGCTGCAGGCGACGGACGCATGGACGGCGACGACCAGGCGGTGAACGAGAGCGCGTTCAAGCGCGTGAACGATGCCATCAGGGCGCATGAATACACCATCACGCTGTCTGTGGGCCAGCTGACCACCGGCGTGACCATCCCAGAGTGGACAGCGGTGCTGATGTTGTCCTCCATCAAGTCCCCGGCGCTGTACATGCAGGCGGCCTTCCGGGCTCAGAACCCCTGCCTTTTCAAGCGGGACAATACCTATCTCCAGAAGGAGAACGCCTATGTGTTCGACTTCGATCCTGCCCGAACGCTCATCATCTTTGAAAAGTTTGCCAACGGGCTTTCTCCGGATGCCGCGCTCGGCCACATTGACGATGAAACCCGCCGAGAGAACATCCGAACGCTTTTGAACTTCTTCCCCGTCATCGGCGAGGACGAGGGCGGCGAGATGGTCGAGCTGGACGCGGAGAAGGTACTGTCCATTCCGAGGCGCATCAAGTCCCGTGAGGTCGTAAAGAGCGGGTTCATGAACAACTACCTGTTCACCGACGCGCTGGGCGTCATCTTCCACGCGCCGCAGGAGCTCATCGACATCATCACGTCCTTTACGCCAGTGGAGGAGCCGAAGAAGAAGGCAGAGGTTACCCCGGACACGGCAGAGGAGTTCGCCATCGACGACGACGGCGAGGTACGCGTGACGGATGAACACGTCATCGGGCTGGAGCCAGAGATCTTCGGCGAGAAGGTCTATGACGTTCAGCCGGGACGATTGGAGGATATCGTCCCGCCGCCCGCTGAATCTACGCCTTCCGCTGCCCGCGATCGCCTGCGCGAGACCATCACGAATGAGGTGACGGAGCAGATCATCCGGCCTGTGCTGGACGATGTGCGCGACCGCTACGGCAGCACGTTCAGGAAAGCGGATCAGAACCGGGTGGAGAGCCGTCTAAAGGCAGGAGCCGAGGCCATCGTGCATCAGCATGAGAACCAGTATCATATCGAGCAGAAGCGCCTGGAACAGGAGCGCGACGGCATGATGGAGATGGCCGAAACCCAGGAAGAGCGTGAGTATGTTCAGCAGGATTATGAAAAGAAAGCCGATGAGGCCCGCCATGACTTTATGGGTGCGCTGACGCAAGCCATCACCGAGTTTGAGCAGGAGGCCAAGCAGGAAGCAGTGCGGCAGGCGGAGACCAGCGTCAAGGAGGCCGGGAAGCGGGAGCAGGAGGATCGCTTGAAGGACCATCTGCGCGGGTTCAGCCGCACGATCCCATCATTCCTGATGGCCTATGGCGACGAGACCGTGACGCTGGAGACCTTCGATCAGGTTATCCCGGACGAGGTGTTCCGGGAGGTGACCTCCATCGGCCTGGCGGACTTCCGGAAGCTGCGCGACGGCGGGGAGTATGTGGGCACGGACGGCGAGACGCACAGATACCCCGGCCTGTTCGACGCCGTCGTGTTCAACGATTCGGTGAAGGAGTTCCTGCGGCTGCGGGAGGCGCTGGCGGATTACTTCGACGAGAACCAAACCGAGGATATCTTCGACTACATCCCGCCCCAGAAGACCAATCAGATCTTCACGCCCAAGCGGGTTGTGATGCAAATGGTGGACATGCTGGAGGCGGAGAACCCCGGCTGCTTTGACCAGGATGACAAGACGTTCATCGATCTGTACATGAAATCCGGCCTGTACATCGCGGAGATCGTCAAGCGCCTCTATCAGAGCGACGCGATAAAGGCGAAGTATCCGGAACGGGAAACTCGGCTGAGGCATATCTTTGCCAAGCAGGTCTACGGCCTCGCGCCGACGGAAATTATCTACAGGATCGCTATGCGCTTTTTGCTGGGATTCGCGGATAATGTGCAGATCACTGATCATAATCTGAGGAAGCTGGATGCATTGATATACGCGAAAAACGGCACATTGGAACAGGAATTGGACAGGGTATTCGGAGATTGACTGCGGGAAGAAAGCACAATAGTCCCTCCGGAAACGCGATTCGGAGGGCGCTATTATATCCCGCTTGTATGATCCTGCTCTCCTCGAGCAGCGTCCAGAAGTCGATATCCCAAATCCTCGCCGATGCGTGCAGGCGGCACCTGTTCGACAGCTTCAGTGTCCCTCTGTTCGTTGGTCATGTTCGCTCATCCTCCCCATTGATACTCAACATACCAAGTATACTCCTGCGCCTCGAGGAAGTCCAGCGAACGTGGAATGACCTTTTTATGCGCCTCCGGGAAAGAGTATATGAAACGCAGGAGTAAAAGTCATGCATTCGTAATAACCGAACAAATTGTGAAGTTATAATCATCTCAATATCCTCAAGATTATTACAAGCACCTGAACCGAACGTTCGTTTGCAATATAAAGGATCAAAAAAACGCCTGAAATCAAGTCTAACATCAAATAAGCGTAATTCTCATGAGACAGGAAATGCATAGAAAACTTGCCACCTGATAGGTTCAAAGTGAATGACAAGAGACGAATGTCCTTAGATTATGCAGATCGACACAAATGAAGATTAATGTCTTTTATATTGACAACTGTTCAAATATGTGCTATAATGCAGACAATAAGGAGTGTTGAAAGTGAGTGCTGAGTTTAACGTAAAAAAGCTATTAAGCAACATTGCTATTCTGATCACTGATAAAGAGCTTAAAGTCAGTGAGGTTGAAAACGCTATAGGAATATCAGCCGGCTACTTAAGTAGGATGATCAGGAAAGGCTCTGATGCAAATCCATCTATGGAAATAGTATGGAAACTTGCCAACTACTTCGATATCAGCGTGGAGACTCTTGTGGATGGAGATGCCTCAAATCCATATGATAATATTCGCCTTATTACAGCCATTGCCAAGTTTTGCAAGGTAAGTACGCTGTCGGGGCAGATGGAGTGGTATCCGATCAGCATAGATGAAATAAATGAGGATATGCGTTTACAGGAGCCTACACTGCCGATTATCGGTTATGTTAAGCGATGCATCCCCAAGGAAGAGCCTTATGTGGATTTAATCCCTGCAGGCGTTTCAAATCATTGCGTGGGTGATATCGGCATACGTTCTCCTTCGTTTATACATGCCAAACTGTACGCAACTGCTCCGGGATACAAAGGACTTTTCACAGAAGAGAATTACTTTCATATCTACCAGCTCGGAGGCGTTTTTCATAAGGCACAAAAGCAAAAAGGAGAGGAGAAGCCAAGCTTTGAAGAGTTTTATGAAATCTGGTTGGAGGACATTAAGGAAAAGGGGTTCGATAGATTCCATTATGTATGTACAACAAAGGGGACAGACCTTCAATTGAGAGAGTCCGTGAACGATCTATATAGGACAATTAACTCATCAAGGACAGATGTCCGACTGGATTATCGTGTAAAAGAACTGTTTTCGACGGTTTTGAATGCGAGAGATAACTCGTCAGGGGATTAACTCTGGGAAAGGAGATTTGATGGATGGCGGTAACGTTATCGAGCAATAGGAAAGTACCTCGCAGCCAAGTGTTTCGCATCATGGGCTATGGGCGAAAACCGCTCTGCCCCAGGTGTGGCAACCCATTATCAGTCGTTTCTGAAGGCGCGACGGGGTTTGCAAATATGAAATGCATCCGATGCAAGAAAACCTCGATAGTCAACCTTCAATCACTTGAGGCACAGGAAATTGTCGATGACTTGAGCGAAATACAAAAGTAAATATCTGCTACCGAGCACTGGAGCCACCATGCCTTATGGAAACATATAGGCGAAATACATAGAATGAGCTACCGAATTTAGCCGGAGTGGATCTATAGCTAAACCGCACGTGAAAAACTGTGGAATTGCTATTATGATCCACTCCGGCTTTCTTTTATTTCCTGGAATATAGCGGGTAGGAACCGCCCTTATCGAAGAGGTAAGCGGAGCGACGACTGCGCAAGTCCATGCCAAATCGATGAGCATATTGTACCACTGCATGGAGCTTTGGACGGCTACTGCAGTCCTGAACGGAGGAAGATCCGGAAAGGACTGGAGGTGTATTAAGTATACTCCTCAAACACCGTCCGAGTTACATTTCTCCGTTTGTGATACGACGAAACGGAGGATATTATTATGAACAATAGAGATAAACAGTGGCAGATGGGATACAAAATTGCCAGTCGGAGAAGCGCTTTGGGTTTATCACAGGAAGCGTTGGCAGAGGCTGTAGGTATAAGTCGTGTTTGGGTTAGCGGCAAGTACGGCACGCTGATCGACTGACAGCACAACAATCGACACACTCCGGGGCTCGCGCTCCGGGGTGCTTTTCTTATTGATGGGACACTGGAAAAACCGGAGGAAGGAGAAACGTATGACCAGCGTAGAAAAGAAGCTCATAGATCAATACCGGCGTCAGGGCATGGGAAGCACCGAGATCGCGGAGAAGCTGAACCTGTCGGTCAACACCGTCAAGTCCTATTGCCGAAGGAACGCGATGGAGACGCCCATAGCCGATATGGATGCGGCTCCTTCCGGTTTATGCAAGCAGTGCGGGAGCCTGATATCAGGAAAGCGGGATAAGCGCGGGAAGCAGTTCTGTTCTGACAGGTGTCGGTATCAGTGGTGGCATCTTCACAGGGGAGAATCAATCAATGCGACGGCACACACCTGCTCGCTCTGCGGACGGGTATTTAAGACAAACCGGCAGCAGAAGTATTGCTGCCACAATTGCTATATCATGGCGAGGTTTGGAGGACAGAGGCGATATGAAATTGACAAAGGAACAGTTTGAGCGGGAGGGTAACTACCGGCTGGCCGTGTCGATCATGCGGACGCTATTCGGCAAGGGGCTCCTGACTGAAGCGGAATACTGCAGGGTGAATGAGCGCCTTGTTGATCGATACAACCCCATCTGGGGGCATCTG
>CADCFG010000034.1 GCA_902800625.1 uncultured Eubacteriales bacterium
CTTCCTTCTTGTGTGTGTAGCAGCTACAATTAGAAGTCTTCCTTGCTCCTTTTGTCTACCTCGTTTCTGTCAATCCCACAACTTTCCGTGAAGAACCTTTTTTGTTTCCCAATGTAACCTCTGCCCCTTCCCGGCGGTCTAATGGTTGAAGCTTCAAAAACGAAGGAGCATGTATACATGACCAGCGAAGAGTTTGCCCGCCGGGTGGAGGCGCTTCGGCCCACGCTCTTCCGGATATGCCGTTCGGAGCTTTCCGTGGCAGCCGACCGGGAGGACGCCGTCCAGGAGGCGGTGCTCCGGGCCTGGCGCAAGCGGGACAGCCTGCGTGAGATGAGGTATTTCAACACC
The DNA here is from genome assembly GCA_902800625.1 of uncultured Eubacteriales bacterium. Classification (GTDB taxonomy): domain Bacteria; phylum Bacillota; class Clostridia; order Christensenellales; family Aristaeellaceae; genus UBA2862. The sequence goes on from CADCFG010000034.1 coordinate 349, forward strand.
TGGTTCATCCGAATACTCGTCAACGTCTGCCATGACATCCAGCGCCAGCAGGGACGGGTCGTCCCGACGGAGACCCCGCCAGAACCGCCGCCGCGGCGTGACGACCGCGTCCAGGCGCTGCGGGAGGCCATGGACGCGCTGGAGGAGAAACAGCGGCTGTGCCTGCTGCTGCACCACATCGAGGGCTATTCGGTGAAGGAAGTGGCGGCGATGCTGGGCATCGGCGAGAGCGCGGTGAAGCAGCGGCTGATGCGCGGGCGAAGGAAACTCAGGGAACTGCTGTCGGAGGAGGTGTTCGGCAAATGATTGGACGCGAGGATTTCCTGGCCGCCCTTGGCGAGCCGGACGAGGGCTTCAACCGGGCCGTGGACGCCGCCCTCCGGCGGATTTGCGCGGAGGAGGCGCGACCCGTTATGAAGAAGAAACTGTCAATCGGATTGTTGGCGGCCATCATCGCCATACTCACGCTGACCGGCGCGGCGCTGGCGGTGGGACTGAACCTGTTTGGGATCTTTGGAAGGTGGGACGAGCGGATTGCCGAACTCGCCCCCCAGGCCGAGCTTGAGACCGGGACGCCCGGCGAGGTGGAGACGGAGAAGACCGGTAAGTCGTCGGTGGAGATCGTGAACGCATGGTACGATGGCGAGAGCCTGATCGTGGCCTACACCGATGAAAACGCCCGGACCTTCGAACCCTTCACCCCCACGGCGGAAGAGTTTGAAAAGATGGAAAAGGCGGAGGGCTTCTTTGAAGGCGCGGAGCCCTATGAGCTGGGGCAGATGGACCCTGTGCAACAGGCCTTCATCGACGCGAAGCAGGCCGGGAAGCCCTGCGGCTTTGTGGAATACGCCGTATTTGCCAGCGACCAGATGTTTGTCGGTGAGGACGGCGGGATCGAGCTGCTTCCCAGCGTGGGCAGCGAGACCACCTTGGAAGATGGCAGAAGGGCGTATCTCATGGAGTTTTCCGACGGCCTGCCGGAGGAGGCCAGGAACCGGGATGAGCTGACGCTGCGCCTGCCCATACTGCGCCATGAATATCGCTGCTGGTTCGACGGGAAGGACACGTACCTGCTGTCCGGGCCGCTGGACGCGGAAATGCAAACCTATGAGTGGATCGACGGCCAGACGCACACCAGCTACGCCAGCGCTCCAGAGCAGATCGGCGAGGCCGTGGCCACGGTGAAGCGCTCGACCGCCGAGACGCGAACCTATGCGGGCGAGGGAACGTACAACGGCGTGCCTGTCCACGTGGAGGCGACGGTGTCCACCGTGCGCGCGGAGGTGCGGATCACGACCAAGGGAAAGGCGCTGGCTGACCCATGCATCGTGCACGAGCACCCGGACGGCGGCGCGGAGATCGAGCTGCGCTATGGCTTCACGCTGACCGACGAGACCGGTCGGGAGCTTCCTTGGGACGGCGAATGGGTCGGTGGGGACAGGCTCAGCGAAAGCGCTGCACGGCTGACCTTCGAAGGCGCCGGCCGGCTGCCGGAACGGCTGAACCTGAGCATCAGCGATAAGCAGGAGAACAGCGAGGCACAGATCGCGCTGACACCGTCAGAGTAATTTATGCTTCCCTGCTGCGGTGGGGAAGCGGCGCGGCAGCGCCGATGGGCGCGCTCCCGTCCGGCAAGCGCTGACGGGGTGCCCCCACTGTCTGCTGGCGCGAACACCTCCCCGTTGCGATGGGGAGGCTTTCTTTTTCTGTACCCGTTTTTCCATCGAAATTTCCCGTTAACACTTTACATATTCTGAATATTGTGCTATAATCTTTGCGTTGAAACTTAACACAACAAAGGAGGTTTTCCCATGAAAAAGCTGTTGACCGTGCTGCTGGTGCTGGCTATGGCGCTGTCCCTGGTGGCGGTTTCCGCCTCCGCCGAGGATTACTCCGGCTACACCATCCGCATCTACTCCAACTCCAACTCCCCCGAGCGCGTGACCTGGCTGATCGACGCCGCCAAGAAGGCCGGCTTTGAGATCTCCATCGACGACAACTCCGTCATCTCCGGCGACACCGCCGCCGTGCAGTCCGCCAACGAGAAGAAGGACGCCGACATCATCTTCGGCCTGAACGAGGTTCGCTGGTCCCAGCTGGTGAACGGCACCTATGAGAACCTGTCCGTGATGGACTGGACGCCGTCCTGGGCCGACAAGGTGGGCGAGTACAAGTTCGACGGCAAGGCTTACGGCCTGGTCATCCAGAACATCCTGATGCTCTACCGCAACGACGAGCTGGGCACCAATGGCGAGGCGCTGCACTTTGCCCACTGGTCTGACCTGGTGGACAGCGGCTACACCTGGTACCGCCAGAACAAGGTGGGCGGCACCACCAACATGAACACCAACAACGCCCTGCTGTACGCCTACACCGATCCGGAGAGCCCGGCGGGCGGCATCAGCGTGGACGGCTGGAAGATGCTGTGGAACTACTGCGCCAACGGCAAGGTGTTCCCGGATGACAAGTACGGCCTGGATCCGCTGATCCGCGGCGACGTGCAGGTTTCCACCTTCTACTCCTCCTCCCTCTACGGCAACATTGAAGCCGCCGAGGAAGCCGGCACCGAGGCCAATCCGCTGCACGGCACCCTGGAGCCCGAGAACTGGAACCTGGTGGACATCGACGACGGCACCTACTACATCGCCGAGTACATCGGCGTGATCGACAACCCGAACCGCACCGAGGAGCAGACCGAGGCAGTCAAGGCCTTCGCCGAGTGGTTCGGCTCCGCCGAGACCCAGATCGCTTGGTCCGACGAGTTCGACAGCTATCCCTGCAACGAGGACGCCGTGGCCGAGCTGTTCGACGAGGTGCCCGCGATCTACGCGATCCCGAACTTCTCCCTGAACAAGGTGGAGGGCACCGACATGACCTACGCCGAGTACGTGGGCGCGCACTCCTCCGAGTGGACCAACATCATGACCAACCTGGGCTTCTTCTGGGCTGACAGCGCCAGCGCCGTGGCCGAGCCCGACTGGGACAACCTGGATTGGGCGACCCTGACCCAGGCGGCCGAGGAATAATTCCATACCGGCATAGCCCGAGAAGGGCGAGCTCTTTGGAGCTCGCCCTTTTATCAGAGTTCAAACACCCCTGAACAAAGGAGCGACGCACATGATTCAACTGTCGGACATCGTGGTCAAATTCGATGATTTTGAAGCGCTGCACAACATCAATGTGCACGTGAAGGAGGGCGAGTTCTTCACCTTCCTGGGGCCCTCCGGCTGCGGCAAGACCACCACGCTGCGCACCATCACCGGCTTCATCGAGCCCGTGAGCGGCACCGTGAAGATGCAGGGCCGGGACATCACGCATGTGCCCATCGAGAAGCGCAACATCGGCATCGTGTTCCAGAGCTACGCCCTGTTCCCCACGATGACCGTGCGGGACAACATCGCCTTCGGACTCAAGCTGAAGAAGCTGTCGAAGGGCGAGATCGAGGAAAAGGTGAACACCATCGCCCGGAAGGTGGACCTGTCCGACGAGCAGCTGGCCAAGGCGGTCAGCCAGCTCTCCGGCGGCCAGCAGCAGCGCGTGGCCATTGCCCGCGCCCTGGTGATGGAGCCGGCCATCATCTGCATGGACGAGCCGCTTTCCAACCTGGACGCCAAGCTGCGCGTGCAGCTGCGCAACGAGTTGAAGAACATGCAGCGGGAGTTCGGCATCACCACCATCTATGTCACCCACGACCAGGAGGAAGCGCTGACCCTGTCCGACCGCATCGCCGTGTTCAACAAGGGCTTTATCGAGCAGATCGGCACCCCCAACGAGGTGTACAACCACTCCGCCACGGAATTCGTGGCCAACTTCATCGGCGACATCAATCCGCTGAACGGGCGCGTCGTCGAGGGGATGGGCCTGGATGCCGGCCGGCACCACTTCATCCGCCTGGAACGGGTGCACGTGAACTGGCCCCACGAGGACGGCTCCTTCCGCACCCAGGGCACCATTGCCAGTCGGGAGTACTACGGCCTGTATATCAAGTACTATATCGACGCCGCGGGCCAGACCATCAAGGTGATCGAGAAGAACGACGGCATCAACATCTACGAGCCGGGCGACAGCGTCTCCGTGGCCATCCATCCCCGGGACGTGATGTCCTATTGAGAAGGGAGGCACTGGCATGCAGCAGACCCTTCAAAAGAAGAGCGGCCCCGATCTTTCGCTGATCTGGAAGATCTTCGGCGGCGTGCTCTTCGTCTACCTGTTCCTGGGCTTCATGGTTCTCCCGTGCCTGGACACGCTGAAGTCCGTGTTCGGCGCGGTGCCGGGCGACCCGCTGGCGGTCATCCGCTTCTTCTTCGCGGGCAATATGCCCACTTTCGTCATCAACTCGCTGAAGCTGGCCGTGTGCCTGGTGGTCACTGTGAACGTGGTGGGCATCTCCATCGTGCTGCTGACGGAGTACTTTGACATCAAGGGCGCGAAGATCCTGCGCCTGGGCTACATGACCACGCTGATCTATTCCGGCGTGGCGCTGGTCACCGGCTACCAGTTCCTCTACGATGGCAACGGCATGATGACCCAGTGGCTGATCAAGCTGTTCCCGATGATGAACAAGCAGTGGTTCTCGGGTTTTCGGGCGGTGCTGTTCACCATGACCTTCGCCTGCACCAGCAACCATGCGCTGTTCCTGCGCAACGCCATCCGCGGCATCGACTACAACACCGTCGAGGCCGCCCGCAACCTGGGCGCCAAGCCCTTCAAGGTGCTTTTGAAGGTGGTCATGCCCACGCTGCTGCCCACACTGTTCAGCCTGACGGTCATGACCTTCATCACCGGCCTTTGCGCCATGAGCGCGCCCACCCTGCTGGGCTACAACTCCATCAACCCGGAGATCGTGCGCCTGGCCGGCTCCTCTGTGGCGGACGAGGCCTTCCCCCAGGCGAGGGCCGCGCTGCTGTCGCTGATCCTGGCGCTGTTCACCATCGTGCTGCTGACCACGCTGAACCACTACGAGCGCAAGGGCCACTACCTGTCCGTCTCAAAGACCAAGGCCAAGCTGGTGAAGCAGAAGATACAGAACCCGGTGTGGAACGTGATCGCTCACATCTACGCCTACGTGCTGTTCGTGATCTACATGACGCCCGTGGTGATGATCGTGCTGTTCGCCTTCCAGAACTGGCCCGCCGTGCGCGCCAAGAGCCTGAACGTGTCCAGCTGGACGCTGATCAACTTCTTCGGCACCCAGGACTACAGCTACACCACCTCCCGCGGCAAGCAGCGCGTGCGCGAGGGCGTCATCTCCGGCGTGTTCTCCAACAGCGACACCGTGGGCGGCATCCGGCTGTCCTTCGTGCTGTCGGCCCTCGCGGCGGCGCTGGCCTGCGTGATCGTGGTGGTGGCGGTGAACTACATCTTCAAGCACCGCAACAAGAAGCGCGCCGTGATCGTGGAGGCCTGCCTGCTGTTCCCGTGGCTGCTGCCCACGATCCTGATCTGCTACTCCTTCCGCACCTTCTTCAACGGCGAGGTGTGGTATGTGCTGGGCCAGAACCTGTACTACCGGGAGAACGTGCGCTTCTTGATCATGATGGCCTATACGGTGGTCAAGCTGCCGTTCGCCCTTCGCATGGTGAAGGCCGCGTTCTATGCCATCGACGACGAATTGGAGGACGCCGCGCGGAACATGGGGGCCAGCTCGCTGGTCACGTTCCTGCGGGTCAAGCTGCCAATCGTGCTGCCCAGCGTGCTGGCGGTGTTCGCGCTGAACTTCAACGCGCTGTTCACCGAGTACGACATGTCGGCCACCTTCCAGTCCAGCTACGGTAAGTCCTACGCCATGGTGATCCAGTCCATGACGGCGGAGGAGGGCCGCGACGGCTACAACATGAACGGCTCCGGCCGCCGCTGCGCCAGCACCGTGTTCATCATGATCATCTCCGGACTGATCCTCTACCTGGTCTACGGCGTGGGCGCCCGCGACCTGGGCGAGCGCCTGGAGCGCCGCAAGAAGCGCAGGGAGTTCTGGGCGAAGCTGACGGGGAAGGGAACCGTGAAAAGCGATCAGTGATCCGTGAAAAAGCGGGCGGGCGGCGAATGCTGCCCGCCCCGGTGTTTTATCCAAACGGGCACAAATTGTGTTAATTTCATATTGACAACATGGAATAAACATCGTATAATAATATATGGTTGATTAACCCAATAGAAACGGAGGTTGAACCCATGAAGAAACTGCTTGCGATCCTGCTGGCCGCGATGATGCTGCTGGCGTGCTGCTCCGCCTTCGCGGAGGAGATCGACGCGGATCTAATCGCCGCCGCCCAGGAAGAGGGCACGCTGACGGTCTATGGCTCCTGCGAAGAGGACTACCTGAACGCCGCCTGCGATCACTTTGAGGAGCTGTACGGCATCAAGGTCGAGCGCCAGCGCCTCTCCACCGGCGAGGTTGCCCCGAAGATCGAGGAAGAGGGCGAGAACGTGTCCGCGGACGTCTGGTTCGGCGGCACCAACAACCCCTATGACGAGGCCGCCGCGAAGGGCCTGCTGGACAACAGCTATGTGCCCGCCAACGCCGCGCACCTCACCAACGACATGTACAAGAATCCCGACGGCTACTGGTATGGCATCTATACCGGCATCCTGGGCTTCATGGTGAACAAGGACGAGCTGGACCGCATGGGCCTCGAAGCGCCCCAGACCTGGGACGACCTGCTCAAGGAGGACTACAAGGGCCTGATCTGGCTGTCCAACTACAACACCGCCGGCACCGCCAAGCTGGTCGTGAACACCATGCTGCAGATGAAGGGCAAGGACGAGGGCGTCCAGTACCTTGTAGACCTGGACAAGAACATCCAGGTGTACACCAAGTCCGGCTCCGGCCCCTCCAAGAACGTGGGCACCGGCGAGTGCGTCATCGGCATCGGCTTCCTGCATGACGGCATCTACCAGATCGTGGACAACGGCTATGAGAACATCCAGCTGATCATCCCGCAGGATGGCACCACCTGCGAGATCGGGCCGGTGGCCATCTTCAACCATGCCAAGCATCCCAACGCCGCCAAGCTGTTCATGGAGTACGCCCTGTCTCCCGAGTGCGTCGAGCTGGCCGCGCAGAACGGCTCCTATCAGTTCCTGGTGCTGGACAACGCGACCCAGCCCCAGCAGGCCATCGACTTCGGCCTGGATCCCAGCCTGGTTTGGGACGGCTATGACTTCGCTGACGCCGCGGCCAACACCGCCGCCAACGTCGAGGCCGTCATGAACGCCCTGGGCGACGCCGCGGACGATCGCTTCCAGACCGAATAATCGTGACCTTGGATCATTGAGTCCCATTCTCAATTCCCCGCCCCGTCCGGGGCGGGGAATTGACATATCCAAATCACATATGTGAGGAAGGAGGCCGCTGATGGCACGTGGACAAAGCGCGGCGCTGGATCGGAAGAAGCTGATGGCGGATCCCATCATGATGACCACCATCGTGCTCCTGATCACCTTTCTGACGCTGTTTATACTCTACCCCCTTGCGATCCTGCTGGTGGACAGCCTGACCGGCACGAATGGCGTTTCCCTGGAAACCTTCCAGCGCATCTTCCAGATGCACACCTTCCGGCGGGCCATCACCAACACGCTGAAGGTGGGTTTCGTGGTGGGCATCCTGTCCACCCTCATCGGCTTGCTGTTCGCCTATGTCGAGGTGTACGTGAAGATGCGCAAGGCCGTGGGCGGGCTGTTCAAGGTGGTTTCCATGCTGCCCGTGGTGTCGCCGCCCTTCGTGCTTTCGCTGTCGATGATTATGCTCTTCGGCACCTCCGGTATCATTACCCGCTTCCTGCTGGGCATTCCCCGCAACAATGTCTACGGCTACTGGGGCATCGTCATCGTGCAGACGCTGACGTTCTTCCCGGTGTGCTACATGATGATGAAGGGCCTTCTGAAGAACATCGACCCCTCGATGGAGGAGGCCGCCCGGGACATGGGCGCCTCCCGATGGAAGGTGTTCACCACGGTGACGCTGCCGCTGCTGCTGCCCGGCCTGGGCAACGCCTTCCTGGTGACGTTCATCGAGTCCATCGCCGACTTTGCCAACCCCATGATCATCGGCGGCAGCTATGACACGCTGGCCACCACGATCTATCTTCAGATCACCGGCGCCATGGACAAGCAGGGCGCGGCGGCGATGGCTGTGGTGCTGCTGTGCATCACGCTGGGGATGTTTGCGGTGCAGAAGTACTATCTGGAGCGCAAGACGGCGGCGACGCTGACCGGCAAGGCCAGCCGCGCGCGCATGCTGATCGAGGACAAGTCCGTCACCATCCCGCTGACGGTGCTCTGCTCGCTGGCAGCCATCTTCGTCATCATGATGTACATCTGCGTGCCCATCGGCGCTCTGTTCCCCACCTGGGGCTACAAGTTCACCCCGCTGACCTTCAAATGGTTCCAGCAGGTGTTCACCAAGTACAAGGGCCTCAAGGCCTTCAAGGATTCCTTCGTGCTGTCGCTGATCGCCTCGCCCATCACGGCGCTGCTGTCCATGATCATCTCTTACCTGGTGGTCAAGCGCAAGTTCAGGGCCAAGGGCTTCATTGAGGCCGTGTCCATCCTGGCTATGGCCGTGCCCGGCACGGTGCTGGGCGTCGGCTACATCCGCGGCTTCGCCAACGGCCTGTTCCACACCGGCTTCCTCGGCGGCATCTACGGCACGGGGCTGATATTGATCATCGTGTTCGTGGTGCGCTCGCTGCCCACCGGCACGCGCTCGGGCATTTCGGCGCTGCGGCAGATCGACAAGTCCATCGAGGAATCGGCCTACGACATGGGCGCGGACAGCCTCAAGGTGTTCACCTCGGTGACGCTGCCGCTGATCAAGGACTCGTTCCTGTCCGGCCTGGTGACGGCGTTTGTGCGCTCCATCACGGCCATCTCCGCCATCATCCTGCTGGTGACGCCCAGCTACCTGCTGATCACCGTGCAGATCAACGAATTTGCTGAAAAGGGCGCCTACAGCATCGCCTGCGCCTTTGCCAGCATACTGATCCTGATTACCTACGGCGCGGTGCTGTTGATGAACTTCATCATCAAACACTTCGGCACCAGTAAAAAAGTGAAGGAGGCTGAGTGAGCATGGCGGATATGCGCGTCAAAGAGCCCAAGGGCGTCAAGCTGGACCATATCTCCAAAATCTACAAGGACCCCAAGACCGGCAAGGACTTCTATGCCGTGCACGACGTGGACCTGACCATCGAGCCGGGCACCTTCGTGACGCTGCTGGGCCCCTCCGGCTGCGGAAAGACCACCACCCTGCGCATGATCGCGGGCTTTGAATCCCCCGATGAGGGCGAGATCTACCTGGGCGGCGAGCCCATCAACGCCCTGACCCCCAACAAGCGCGACACCGCTATGGTGTTCCAGAGCTACGCGCTGTTCCCGCACTACAACGTGTTTGACAACGTGGCCTACGGCCTGCGGCTGCGCAAGGTGCCCAAGGATGAGATCGCAAGGCGCGTGACGGACATCCTGGCGCTGGTGGAGCTTTCGGGCATGGAGCAGCGCATGACCAACCAGCTCTCCGGCGGCCAGCAGCAGCGCGTGGCGCTGGCCCGCGCGCTGGTGGTGGAGCCGGGCGTGCTGCTGTTCGACGAGCCGCTTTCCAACCTGGACGCCAAGCTGCGCGTGCAGATGCGCACGGAAATCCGTCGCATCCAGCAGGCGCTGGGCATCACGGCCATCTACGTCACCCACGACCAGTCCGAGGCCATGTCCATTTCCGACAACATCATACTGATGAAGGGCGGCGTCATCGCCCAGATGGGCTCGCCCACGGAGATCTACTATCGCCCCAACAGCGAATTCGTGGCCGACTTCATCGGCGAGTGCAACTTCCTGAAGGGCCCCATCTCCCGCGTGGGAGCGGGGGAGGCCGCCGTGAACATCGTGGGCGTGGACGTGCCCGTGGCCACGGACAAAGCCGTGCAGGTGGGCGCCCCCGGCGAGATCGTGCTGCGCCCCGAGGCCATCGCCATCGCGGACCAGGGCCTGCTGCCCTGCCGGGTGGAGCTGAGCTGCTTCATGGGCTCCTATCAGAACTACCACGTCCGCGTGGGGGACACCCTGGTGAAGATCACTGACAATTGCCCCATCAACAAGAAGATCTTTGGCGTCGGCGACAACGCCTTCATCTCCTTTGACAAGGCCTGCGCACATTTGCTGTAGCTTCAGACGGAGAAGGGGGGCACTTCATTTTGAAGTGCCCCCTTTATCTGTATCCTATTCGCTTGTCGCTTCGCTCAATTCCTCCCACAGCTCATACAGCCCGTCCAGCTGCTGCTGGGCTTCCCGGTGCTCCCGGGCGACCCGGGCGGACTCGGCGGGGTTGGCGTACACCTCGGGCTTGCCCATCTGCGCCTCCAGGTCGGAAATCCTCTGCTCGGTGGCGGCGATGTCGGCCTCGGCCTGCTTCAATCTCTGCCGGAGCGCCTTTTCGGATTCCTTCGCCAGCCGCGCCCGGCGCTTTTCCTTGTCCTGCTGGGTCCTGGTGACGCCGCCCAGCAGCGCCTCCTCCTCGCCGGCCTCCAGGATGCGCTTCTTTTCCAGGTAGTCGTCGTAGTTACCCAGGTATTCCACGGCCCCTTCCGGGCTCATCTCGATCACCTTGGTGGCCACCTTGTTGATGAAGTAGCGGTCGTGGCTGACAGTGAGGATCGTGCCCTCGAAGTCGTCCAGCGCCGCCTCCAGCACCTCACGGCTGTCCATGTCCAGGTGGTTCGTGGGCTCGTCCAGCAGCAGCACGTTGTCCTGCTTCAGCATCAGCTTCGCCAGCGCCACGCGCCCGCGCTCGCCGCCGGAGAGGGTGCCCACGGTCTGGAACACGTCCTCGCCGGTGAGCAAAAACAGCGCCAGCACGCCCCGGATGCGGTCCGCTTCCAGGCGGGGAAAGTCGTCCCACAGCTCGTCCAGCACCGTCTTTTCCGGGTGCAGCTGGGCCTGCTGCTGGTCGTAGTAGCCCAAGTCGATGTTGCTGCCGAAGGCCACCGTGCCCGCATCCTGGTGGAGCTTGCCCGCGATGATGTTCAAAAGCGTGGTCTTGCCCACGCCGTTGGGCCCGATCACCGCCACCCGGTCCCCGGCGCGCAGGTGCAGATCCAGGTGCTCGAACAGCGTCCGGCCCTCGAAGCCCTTTTTCAGGTCCTTCACCATCAGCACGTCGTCGCCGGTGCGCCTCCGGGCGGTGAAGTTGAAGCGGACCTTCTGCTCGCTCATGGGCTTTTCGATGCGCTCCAGCTTCTCCAGCCGCTTTTCCCGGCTCTCGGCGGCCTTGATGGACTTCTCCCGGTTGTACATCCTGTACCGGGCGATGATGGCCTCCTGCCGGGCGATCTCCGCCTGCTGCAGCTTGTATTCCTTCAACTGCCGCTCCAGGTTCGCCTGCCGCTGCACGGCAAAGCGGTCGTAATTGCCCGTGTACTGAGTCAGCCGCTTCATGGACAGCTCGGCCATGCAGTCGCACACGGCGTTCAGGAAATAGCGGTCGTGGCTGATGACCAGTACCGTGCCGCGGTACTTCTTCAGCGTCTCCTCCAGCCACTGGGTTGAGGCCAGGTCCAGGTGGTTCGTGGGCTCGTCCAGCATCAGAAGGTCGGGCTGGGTCAGCAGCAGCCGCGCCAGGCACAGCCGGGTCTTTTCGCCGCCGGAGAGCAGGCTCGCGGGCTGCGTCTCACGCCCCCGGGCGAAGCCCAGGCCCGCCAGCACCCCCTGGATGCGGCTGGGCCACTCGTAGCCCCCGGCGTCCTCAAAGCGGTCCATCAGCCGGGAATAGGCGTGGGACAGCTGCTCGAAGGCGGCGGCGTCCTCGTGCTTCTCGGCCATCTCCGCCTCCATCTGGCGAAGCCGCGCCTCCATCTGGCGCACCGGCTCGAACACCCGCTCCAGCTCCTGCTGGATGGTCAGGTCGCTCTGGATGTCGGCATCCTGGGTGAGCATGCCCACGGTGGTGCCGCGCACCAGCGAGACCGTGCCGGAATCCGGCTCCATCGCGCCGCTGATCAGCTTGAACAGCGTGGACTTGCCGCTGCCGTTCACGCCCACCAGCCCCATGCGCTGGCCGGACTGCAGCGTCAGGTTCACGTCCTTCAAAACCTCGTTCATCACGAAGCTCTTGTTCACGTTTTGCAGGGTCAACAATATCATTTCGATGCTTCCTCGATCGGTTTTTTCATCATCACGCGCATGCGCACGCCGGTGTCCTGGATCAGCAGGTCGCCCTCCATGCGCATGAGCGCCCAGACGGTGTAAATATCGCCCGCAGAGCCGGACAGGTTCGAGATCTGCACGATCCACAGCGGCCAGAACCACTCGCCGGGCAGCCTCGCGATGGCGATCTGCAGGACGATGCCCCAGACAACCACCGGCGCAAGGGCGGTGATGATGTGGCTTCTCCTGTCGAACCACACCGTGCTGCCCGCGTAGGCGTAGGGCAGCTTGAGCCCGTACTTCGGCCTGACGCCGGACAGGGTGAACATCACGATGCCGTGGGTCAGCTCGTGCAGCGGGATATAGATGACCAGCGCCAGCCCCAGCGCGGGCCAGCCCCACCAGCGCGAAATCAGCAGCCGCCAGCCCGGGCCGACGGGCGCGACCAGCAGCCCCGCCAGCGCCGGCAATACAGTCAGCGCCAGCGACAGCCAGACCACGATCTTCATCTGCCGTCGGTTGCGCATGAAGTCCAGGTTCCCGGCGTAGGTGTAGCCGCGGGGGAGGGTTTTGTAGTTCATGGCGGTTCCCGAATCCCTTTAAGGCGTCGTCAGGGTCATGCCCTTGCGCTTGGCGTATTGCGCGGCGGCGCTTCCCGCCGGGGCGGAAATGGTCACGCCGCTGAGTCCGGAGAAGGCGCTGTCGCTGATGGAGGTGACGCTGGCGGGTATGCTGATCCGCTTCAGCTTGGTGCAGTTCGCGAAGGCGTTGTCGCCGATGGACAGCGCGCCGTCGGGAATGACGATGGAGATGAAGCCGGTGCCCTGGAACGACCCGCTGGTGATGTGTTTGAGGGAGGCGGGCAGGGTGGCTTCGCCGAGGAGCCTGTACTTGAGCCCCTTGGATTTGGCATAGCTCTCGGCATAGGAGCCGCTCTCCACCACCAGTGTGATGTCCGTGTCCAGGAAGCATTCGCTGTCGATGAAAGTGACGCTGGCGGGCACCGTCAGCTCCAGCGTGTCGCAATAGGCAAAGGTCTGGGTGTTCAGACGGGTGACCAGCGGGGGAATCTCAAGGCGCTTCAGGCTGCTGCAGCCCCAAAAGGCATAGGCGCCGATGCTGGTCACGGTTTCGGGGATGGTGAGATTGGTCAGCAGGTGGGCGTTCTGGCAGGCGTTGGGGTTGATGACCTTCAGCTTGTCCGGCAGGCGCAGGGTCTGCGTCTCCCTGCCGCAGAAGGAAAGCGTATAGTTGGGGCTTGAAGCACCGATCTCCGTGACGACAGCGCCCATATAGGTATCGGGCACGATGATCGTCTTCTCGCTTTCAGGCACGGCGAACATGCGCTCGTAGCGGATGAGGCAAACCTCGGTGCCCTGGTTTTTGAAGCCCAGGAAGTAATCGCCGTCCACGGCGCGTTTCCAGCTTGAGCGGGGCTTCGTGCCCTCATATCCGGATTTAAACAGCCACAGGGCCCCGTCCACCAGGGCGATGGCGTTGGCGTGCTGTCCGGATTCCCAGGGCTCTGTATGCATGCCGGCGGGAATGCCCAGCCGACGGCAGCCCTCCACGATGAAACCGGTGCTGGCCCAGCAGGTGCCGCCGCCATACCAGATGAAGTCCTGCCAGGCGGGATGGCCGACCTGATAATCGAAATCCCGGGCCACGATGATCCTCAGCTGGTCGGCCTTTTCCAGCTCGGTCATGTCGTCGGTGATCTCCGTGGCGATGTAGTGGTCCAGCACCTGATCCGCGTAATCGTATTTGGCGTTGTGTATCATGAAGTCGACGACGCGGATGTTTTTATTCACAGTGACCCGAATCGTATAATGCTCCACCGCGTTGTTCTCCGACAGCATGCCCTTCTGGGTCGTCACCAGGCCGTTCGGGGAGATGCGCAAGCGATAATAGCCCGTATTGGCCGGGTCGCCGTCGATGGTATAGGTGGCGCTGGAGCCCTCGGGGAACTGATAGCTCGTCCGGGCGCCGGAGGGCAGCTTGACCTTGCCCACATACTCCTCCGGGATGTAGTACAGATGGATCTCCTGATTGCCAGCCGCGTGGGCCGGAAGGGCGAGACTGGCGATCAGAATCGCCAGGGCCAGCAGCATGCTTGCCATACGCTTCGTCAACGCAAACACCTCTTTCCTTGTCCTGCTGAATGGCCGTCCTGTCGACCGCCTTCGCGTCAGCCGTTCTGCCAGCGGCCGCTGGCGCCGCAGGGCAGCACGCCGCCCTCGCTGACGGGCAGCACGATCTCGTCGGCCTCGACTGCACCGCCGCGCTTCTTCGCCACGGCCATGGTCAGCATGTTGTTGAGCACCGCGGGTTGAAGCCCCGTGGTGTAGCTGTTGATGAGCATGAACAGCGCGTCCTCCGCCAGTACCTTTTCGCAGGCGCTCACCAGGCCGTACAGCTCATTTTCCAGCTTCCACACCTCGCCGCCGGGGCCGCGGCCGTAGCTGGGCGGGTCCATCAGGATGCCCTGGTAGGCGTTGCCGCGGCGCTCCTCCCGCTGGACGAACTTCAGCGCGTCGTCGATGATCCAGCGCACGCGGGTCTCGTCGATTTCGCACAGCCGCCGGTTCTCCCCGGCCCACTGCACCATGCCCTTGGCGGCGTCCACGTGGGTGACATGCGCGCCGGCCATGGCGCAGGCGCAGGTGGCCCCGCCGGTGTAGCCGAACAGGTTCAGCACCTTGATGGGTCTGCCCGCGCCCTGGATCAGCCCGGCCATCCAGTCCCAGTTCACGGCCTGCTCCGGGAACAGGCCCGTGTGTTTGAAGCCGGTGGGCCGCACATAGAACTTCAAATCGCCGTAGCGCACCGTCCAGCGCTCCGGCAGCTTCTTAAAGAATTCCCACTCGCCGCCGCCCTTCTGGCTGCGATGATACCAGGCGCCCGCCTTCTCCCACAGCCTCGGGCTCTGCTTCGGCCAGATGGCCTGGGGATCGGGGCGGCGCAGTATGATGTCCTCCCAGCGCTCCAGCTTCTCGCCGTCGCCGGTGTCGATCACCTCATAGTCCTTCCATTGGGACGCGATGTACATATGAAACACCTCACTATTCTACATTATAGGGCATTTTCAGCCCCGTTGCAATCAACTTTGTATAAATTCAACATCGCCATGCAACCTTTTTAGCCTTTGGATTGTATTATAGGTGAAGGGACCTTCAACGAAAGGCATGTGAGCAAATGAGACAATCCGTTTCCCATCTGGCGGAGCGCTGGGGCGACAGCCTGTACCGGGCGGCCTTCGCGGTCTGCCGGAACCCCCAGGACGCGGAGGATGTGGTTCAGGAGACGCTTCTGGCCTATTACCGGAGCGACAAGGAATTCGAGGGCGAAGAACACATCCGCGCGTGGCTGATCCGCGTGGCCGTGAACAAGGCCAAGAACGCCACGATTTGCTTCTGGCGGCGCAACCGCCGCAGCCTGGAGGACTACATGGACGCGCTGACCTTTGAGGACGGCGGCGACCGGGAGCTCATGGACGCGGTGCTGCGCCTGCCGGAAAAGTATCGCGTGGCGATCCACCTGTTCTATTACGAGGACTATTCGGTGCGGGAGATCGCGCAGATTCTGGATACGGGCGAGGGCACGGTGAAGAGCCGGCTTTCCCGGGCGCGAAAGCTGTTGAAAGCGCAACTGACGGAGGAGTGGGACGATGAGCAATCGTGAAAAGTACAAGCGGGCGTTTCAGTCGCTGCATGCCCCCAATAACGATTGGTTGGAGGCAGTGAACATGGATATGAACAGAAAGCATGAGCGGTTTTCCTTTTCCCGGCGGGCGGCGGTGGCCGTGATGGTTGCGGTGCTGCTGGTGGGCTCGCTGACGGCGGCCTACGCCACGGACCTGGGCGGGGTTCGACAGATGATAACGATGTGGTTCCACGGGCAGGCGACGGACGCCACGGTGGAGGTCTACACCGGCGAGGACGGCGGCGTGGACGTGGAGTTTGTCGGCGATGACGGCGGAGAGGGCAGTCCGGCCCCGGCCAGCTATGTGGTCACCTGGACGGACGAGAACGGCGAGGAACACCAGATGATGGGCGGCGGCGTGGCCATGGAGCCCGACGGCACCGAGCGTCCGCTGACGATGGACGAGTACCTGGAGGACCTGTCCGGCTCCCCGGCGGAGATGCTGGAGGTGAACGACGATGGTCGCGTGACGCTCTACTGGTACGACATCGCCGAGGACATTACCGACCGCTTTGAGGACGGCGTGTGTCGGCTCACCCTCACCCACGGGGACGAGACCCTGTACTTCACCGTCATGGACGCGGGCGACGGCGCCTACAACGTCAGCGCCGCCGCGGACGGATACGTGGATTGACCGCGTCCGTTGAGGGAACGGGAATCCTTTGTCGCGCAGGTCTGCGCGGCAAAGGATTTTCGCTGTTTTGGCGCCCATAAAAATTCCTTTCAGGGGTAGATTGTTAAGAAATTATGTGATATAATTGAGTATCAAACAGTACAGATGACGGAGGGCGCGCATGAGAATCGGCATCCTGGGGGGCACGCTGGACCCTATCCACAACGGGCACATTGAAATCGCGTTGGCGGCGATGGACGTGCTCGGGCTGGACGGCGTGGCGCTGATGCCCTCGGGAGACCCGCCCCACAAGCCCCGGGCCACGGACAAGCGGGACCGCATGGAGATGGCGAAGCTGGCCGCGGCGGAGCACCCCGGCCTGTACGCCAGCGACGTGGAGATCGCCCGCCGGGGCACTACCTACACCGTGGACACCCTCTCGGCGCTGTCGGTGGAGCGGCCGGACGTGCAGTGGACCTACATCATCGGCGCGGACACGCTGAACACGCTGGATTCCTGGCGGGAATTTCCCCGGGTGGCCCGGCTGTGTGACTTCGCCGTCATCAACCGCCCCGGCTGCGACGTGGAGCTGGCGAAGCTGCGGGCCAGCGCCATCGAGGCTTGCTATGGCACCCGCGTGGCGCTGCTGCCGGTGAGCGGCCCGGCGCTGTCCTCCACGAAGATCCGTCGGCGTGTGGCGGCGGGGGAGGACATCTCCGGCGAGGTGCCCGCGCCGGTGGCAGCCTATATCCGCGACCGCGGGTTGTACCTGTGTGACTACAGCGAGGCGCAGATCCTGGATAAGCTGAAGGGCATGATCACCGAGCGCCGCTACGCGCACACCCTGGGCGTGGCCGACACCGCCGTGCGCCTGGCGCCCAAGTGTGGCGTGGACGTGCACAGGGCGCGTCTGGCGGCGCTTCTGCACGACTGCGCCAAGTCCATGCCGCTGGAGGATATGCGCGCGCTGGTGACGGAAAGCCTGCCCGACCTGGACGACGCGGAGCTGGAGACCCGGCAGATCCTCCACGCTCCCGCGGGGATGATCCTGGCGCGGGACATGTTCGGCGTGCGGGATCCGTCCATACTCTCCGCCATCCGCAAGCACACCGTGGGCGCGGGGGACATGTCGCCCATGGACGCCCTCATCTACGTGGCCGACTTCATCGAGCCGGGGCGGGAGCCGTTCCCGGGGCTTGAAAAGGCCCGCAGGCTGGCGGAGAAGGACATCTACCAGGCCATGCTGTGCTGCGCGGAGCTGACCGCCAAGCACCTGCGCGCCCACGGGCAGGACATCCACCCGCGGACGCTGAATCTGATCAGCGCGTTTTCACCTGAATAAATATACACACATAGACCAAAGGAGGCGCAACACATGATGGAACCCAAGGCGTTGGCGAGCAGGATTGCCGAGATTCTGGACAACAAGGGCGCGACCGACATACAGATCCTGGAGGTCGGCCACATGACCTCCATCACCGATTTCTTCGTGGTGGCCAGCGGCCGCAATGTGCAGTCGGTGCACACCCTGGCCGAGGAAGTGGAGGACAAGCTGGCCGAGGAGGGCATCGCCCCCCGCCGCAAGGAGGGCAAGAACGGCGCGCGCTGGATCGTGCTGGACTATGCCCACGTGATCGTGCACATCTTCCACCCGGAGGAGCGCCAGTACTACAACATCGAGCGCCTCTGGCAGGACGGCACCAACCAGGAGCCCTATCCGGAAGCGTGAGGGCGTGACGCTGCACTAAACGCAGATTTAACTTGCGATATGCAGGGTAAAAGTTTATAATTCTATTAACGCGATGAAGGAGAGAAGTAGGCCCTTCCCAGCGCATGAAGAGAGCCGCCGGTCGGTGCGAGGTGGTTGCGCGGTATGGCCGAATACACTTTGGAGCGGCGCATCGAAAGCCGGGCATGGCCAGTAGGCTGCGACGGGCGCGCCCGATACAGCGCGGGGGACGCGTGCGCGTCCCGCAAAGGGCGCCTGCCGCGAGGCGGCGTCAAATAGAGGTGGTACCACGGGTTTTCATCCCGTCCTCTGCTGATGGCAGGGGACGGGATTTTTTGCGACCGGCGGCGCTGCCGGCAAACGCGACATCACAAACACGACTGGAGGCCGAATGACATGCCAATTACCGAGATCCTTGAAAAGAACGCCAGGAAGTATGGCTCTGAGATCGCGCTGGTGGAGATCAACCCCGAGGTGCGCGAGGAGCGCCGGGTCACCTGGAAGGAGTACGAGCTGATCGAGCGCGGCGCTTCCGAGGAGTTCCGCCGGGAGATCACCTGGAGCGTGTTCGACGAGAAGGCGAACCGCTGCGCCAACCTGCTGATGAGCCGCGGCATCAAGAAGGGCGACAAGGTGGCCATCCTGCTGATGAACTGCCTGGAGTGGCTGCCGCTGTACTTCGGCATCCTCAAGACCGGCGCGCTGGTGGTGCCCATGAACTACCGCTATTCCGCCGACGAGATCCAGTACTGCGCGGACCTGGCGGACGTGGACGCCATGTTCTTCGGGCCGGAGTTCATCGGCCGCGTGGAGGAGAGCATCGACAGGATGCCCCGGGTGAAGCTGCTGTTCTACGTGGGCGACAACTGCCCGACCTTCGCCGAGAACTACTTGCACCTGGCGGCCAACCAGTCCAGCGCCGCCCCCAACATCGACCTGGAGGACGAGGACGACGCGGCCATCTACTTCTCCTCGGGCACCACGGGCTTCCCCAAGGCCATCCTGCACAACCACGAGAGCCTGATGCACGCCTGCAAGACCGAGCAGAAGCACCACGGCCAGACCCACAAGGACGTGTTCCTGTGCATCCCGCCGCTGTACCACACCGGCGCGAAGATGCACTGGTTCGGCTCGTTCCTGGTGGGTGGCAGGGCCGTGCTGCTGAAGGGCGTGAAGCCCCTGACCATCATCAAGACCGCCGCCGAGGAGCATTGCAGCATCGTCTGGCTGCTGGTGCCCTGGGCCCAGGACATCCTGGACGCCATCGACCGCGGCGAGATCGACCTGAACCAGTACGACCTGTCCGCCTGGCGGCTGATGCACATTGGCGCGCAGCCCGTGCCCCGCAGCCTGATCAAGCGCTGGAAGGAGAAGTTCCCGAACCACCAGTACGACACCAACTACGGCCTCAGCGAATCCATCGGCCCCGGCTGCGTGCACCTGGGCGTGGAGAACATCGACAAGGTGGGCGCCATCGGCATCCCCGGCTACGGCTGGCAGGCGCGCATCATCGACGAGCAGGGCAACGACGTGCCCCAGGGCCAGGTGGGCGAGCTGGCCGTGAAGGGCCCCGGCGTGATGACCTGCTACTACAAGGACCCCAAGGCCACCGCCGAGGTGCTGCATGACGACTGGCTCTGGACCGGCGACATGGCCATGCGGGACGAGGAGGGCTTCATCTACCTGGTGGACCGCAAGAAGGACGTCATCATCACCGGCGGCGAGAACCTGTACCCGGTGCAGATCGAGGACTTCCTCCGCGCCCACAACGACATCAAGGACGTGGCCGTCATCGGCCTGCCGCACCCGCGCCTGGGTGAAATCGCCGCGGCCATCATCGAACTGAAGCCCGGCGCGACCACCACCGAGGAGGACATCGAAAAGTTCTGCCAGGCGCTGCCCCGCTACAAGCGGCCCCGGAAGATCATCTTCGCCGACGTGCCTCGCAACCCCACCGGCAAGATCGAAAAGCCGAAGCTGCGCGAGATCTATGGCGCGAAGCAGCTGGTGGCCGAGCAGGTGGAGAGTTGAACAACAGACGACGCAATACGAAAGGGATCAATCGCTATGAGCCAATCTGAACGCAGAATCTTCAATCCCGCCATGGAATGCATCGACCGCGAGCAGCTGCGCAAGCTGCAGGGCGAGCGGCTGGTGGAGACCGTGAAGCGGGAATACGAGAACGTGCCGATGTACCGCGCGCGCATGGATGCCGCCGGCATCAAGCCAGAGGACATCCGCGGGCTGGACGATCTGAAGTATCTGCCCTTCACGGAAAAGACCGACCTGAGGGACTACTATCCCTTCGGGCTGCTGGCCTCCCCGAAGAAGGACATCATTCGCATCCAGGGCTCCTCCGGCACCACCGGCAAGCCCATCGTGGCCGGCTATACCCGAAACGACATCGCCGTCTGGAGCGAAATGATGGCCCGCACGCTCACCGCCGCGGGCGCTACCTGCGAGGACGTGGTGCAGGTCACCTACGGCCTGGGCCTGTTCACCGGCGGCTTCGGCGCGTATCAGGGCGCGGACAAGCTGGGGGCCATGGTCATCCCCATGTCCAGCGGCAACACCCAGCGCCAGATCACCATGATGAAGGACCTGGGCACCACCATCCTGTGCTGCACGCCCTCCTATGCCACCTATCTGGGCGAGACCATCCGCGAGATGGGCATCGACCCGGGCAAGGACCTGAAGTTGAAGGCGGGCTGCTTCGGCGCGGAGCCCTGGACCGAGGAGATGCGTGTGCGCATCGAGCAGCTGCTGGAGATCGACGCCTGCGACATCTACGGGCTCACCGAAATCGCCGGCCCCGGCGTGGCCTTCGAGTGCCTGGAGAAGCATGGCATGCACATCAACGAGGACCACGTGATCGCCGAGATCATCAATCCCGCCACCGGCGAACAGCTGCCCTACGGCATGCCCGGCGAGCTGGTGTTCACCACCATCACCAAGACCGGCCAGCCGATGCTGCGCTATCGCACCCACGACATCTGCACCCTCACCGACGACAAGTGCGCCTGCGGCCGCACCCTGGCCCGCATGGGCCGCATCACCGGCCGCACCGACGACATGCTGGTCATCCGCGGCGTAAACGTGTTCCCCAGCCAGATCGAATCCGTGCTGGTGGGCGCGGACGGCGTCGCCCCGCACTACATGCTGATCGTGGACCGCGTGAACTCCTCCGACACCCTGGAGGTGCAGGTGGAGATGACCGAGGACATGTTCGGCGACACCGTGTCCCACATCGAAAACGTGCGCAAGTACATCACCGGCCAGATCAAGTCCGTGGTGGGCATCGCCTCCAAGGTGACGCTGGTCGCGCCCAAGTCCATCCCGCGCAGCGAGGGCAAGGCCAAGCGCGTGATCGACAAGAGGAATCTTTAACGTCGGCTGCCCCGGCCCGCAAGGGGCCGTCGCAGCTACGCGGGCCGGTCTCCTTCGGAACCGGCGACCGCTAGTCGGCGCTCAGCGCCTCCCTCCGATTCCGGCCCGCAAGGGGCCGTCGCAGCTACGCGGGCCGGTCTCCTTCGGAACCGGCGACCGCTAGTCGGCGCTCAGCGCCTCCCTCCGATTCGGCTGCTCCGGCCCGCAAGGGGCCGTCGCAGCTACGCGGGCCGGTCTCCTTCGGAACCGGCGACCGCTAGTCGGCGCTCAGCGCCTCCCTCCTAGAACATCGAAGGAGTGATATGTTTTGTTTATCAAGCAGATTTCCGTATTCCTCGAGAATCATCCCGGCGCGCTGCGGGAGATGACCGAGCTGCTGGGCAAGGGCGGCGTGGACCTGCTGGCCCTGTCCGTGGCCGACACCCAGAACTTTGGCATCATCCGCATCATCGTGGAGAGCGCCCAGGTCGATCCGGCGGTGCAGCTGCTGCGCGACAGCGGCTACATTGCCAAGGTGAACCACGTCATCTGCGCCGAGGTGCCGGACCGCCCCCTGGGCCTTTCGGAGCTGCTGGCCATGATCGAGAAGGCCAACCTGTCCGTGGAGTATATGTACTCCTTCCAGCGGGCCTCCAGCCAGGGCGAGGCCGCGCTGATCCTGCGTCTGAACAACGGCGAAAAGGCCGCCAAGCTGTTCCAGATGAACAACGTGAAGACCCTGAGCCAGGAGCAGGTGGACACCCTGTAAAAAGTTTCATTCATAAACCGCCCGCAAAACGCATATATACCTTCCAGAGCGTTACGCAATGAAAGGAAGATATGTATGGATAAGGTACGCCTGATGCTGGCGGACGACAATTTGAGCCTGCTTCGGCTGCTGTCGGACTACCTGGGCCGCCAGGGCGACATCGAGCTGGTGGCGGCGGTTTCCGACGGCGTGGAGATTCCCGACGCCGTGCGGCAGTATGCGCCGGAGGTATTGGTGATGGACATCATCATGCCCCGGCGCGACGGCTTTATGACCCTGGAGGCGCTGAACGCCATGGACGTGGCGCTGCGTCCCAGGGTGATCGTCCTGACCGGGCTGGCCCGGGACGACTTCATCATGCGGGCCATCGGCCTGGGCGCCAGCTATTACATGGTCAAGCCCTTCGACATGGAGCTGCTCCACGAGCGCATCCTGGAGGTGGCCAGGGAGCAGGGCGCGTCCATCCTCGCCCCCAGCGCCCCCGCCGAGCCGGCGGAGGAGTCCGTGGACGAGCGCATCACCAACCTGTTCCTCACGCTGGGCATCCCCGCCCACATCAAGGGTTACCAGTATCTGCGGGAGGCCGTGCGGATGGTGCTGGACAACCACGACGTGATCAACCGCATCACCAAGGAGCTGTATCCCGGCATCGCCCGCAAGTTCGACACCTCCGCCAGCAAGGTGGAGCGGGCCATGCGCCACGCCATCGAGGTGGCCTGGACCCGGGGCCGGCTGGACGCCGTGAACCAGATGTACGGCTATCGCGTGTTCGCCCGGGAGGACAAGCCCACCAACGGCGAGTTCATCGCCATGGTGTCTGATAAACTGGCCGCGAAGAAGACGGCGTGACCACGGAAATTGAAACAGATACGGATGGATCATTCATCGCAGGGAAATAACAGCCGATCATTGACATAGAAACGGCCGTTGCACGGTACTGATGTTGTGCAACGGCTGTTTCATGTATCATTGAATGGAGCCGGATTGCCACGTCGGGCCATTTCATGCCCCTCCTCGCAATGACACGGCGGGATGCTGCAATTTACAGCTCAATCACCGCCTGCGGCGTCATTGCGAAAAGGTTGGGGCGAAGCCTTGACCGACGTGGCAATCTGGTTTTCCCTCACCCATGAACGCTACTCGTCCTTCTTCTTCCCGATCAGCCCGCCGGTCATTTCGCTGACGTTCCGGCCGAACTTATGCCACGCGCCCTTGAATGAACCCGTGGCGGCCAGGCCGTATACCACGGCTGCGAGGATGCCCAGCCCCACGACCCAGCCGATGCCCCTGGCTACGCCCCTGCCCGTGGCGCCCTTGCCACCCTCGGCCTTGGCGCTCGCGCCGTAGAGCACGTTGTCCAGCACCTCTGCGATATAATCCGTGGACGCCTCGGCCTTCTCCTTCTCGATCTCATGGGTGCCGAACTCCAGCAGCAGGGCGTGCGGGTACAACTCCTGGTTATAATTTCCTTTGCCAATGAAAATATCCTTTATAAGCCCCGGGTATTCCCTGTCGGCCTCCGCCTTGATCTGCTGGGCGAAGGCCTTGTTTTCGGCGGAATTCTGGTTGTTGCGGCCCACGAACAGCCGCACCTTGCTGATGTCCTCGCCGTCCACCTCCGTCTCGTACTCCTCGGCGGGCACGGCGTCCCGGTGGATGTCCAGCAGCGCGTCCGGGTTCTTCTTCAAAAGCTCCTCCGCCGTGCGGCGGGAGCGGGTGTAGGCATCGGCGTCGTGGGGGAGGAAGGTCTCCCTGGAGTACACCGTCTCGATGCCCCGCTCCTCCAGCGCCGCCTTCAGGCTGTCGCCCACGTCGTAGATGCCCGCGCCTTTCCACTTGCTGGACGTGCCGTCCTCGGGCACGTAGCTCTCGTCGCTGTGAGTGGAGTACATGGCGATCAGCTTCTTATCGTCCTTTTCCTCGGCGTGGGCGGTGAAGGCGGCGAAGGCGGCCTGGTCGACCTCCGCGCGGCCCAGGTATTCCGCCGTGGCGGTCATGTTGGCGTCGTCCACCGACACCACCCGGTACCAGCTGTCGTCCCCGGCGATGTACTCGTCGCCTACGTAGATGCGCCCACCCCGGCGGGTCAGCGCGCTGCCGTCCGGGCCCAGCAGTGTGTACACGCAGTCGCCGTCCATCTCGGCCCGGGCGGTCGCGGCCAGCAGCGCCAGCAGCGCCAGCGCGCAGGCGGTCAGTCGCCTCATCATCGCTGCTCCCTCCTGACGAAGTCGCCGTTGACGAATTCCCGCGTGGGCTTCTGGCGGCCGCGCTTGATCCGCTCGACGATCTCGCCCACCAGCTCCGCCAGCATCACCGCCAGCAGCCCGGCGAACACGATCACGTCGAAGCCGCCCGCGCCGCCCAGCACCAGCCGCTGATTGGCGCCCTGCGAATTGGCGTAGCCCCAGGAAGCCAGGTTCGCCAGCATCACGCCCAGCGTGCCCGCGATGAACGCGCACCGCCGGGAGCGCCCGAAGACATAGGCGATCAGCCCGCCCGCGACGCCGTAGACGATCACCGGGTCGATGGCCATCTCCGCCGGGTCCGCCGGCAGCGCCCGTCCCAGCGCGAACACCGCCACGCCCGTCAGAAGCGCCGCGATCACGCTGCGGGCTTTCTCCAGGAACGTGTCCGCCTTGATGAACAGGTACACGCACAGCCCCAGCGGGATCAGCGCCCCGCCGATGTTGAAGGCGAAGGTCTGCGTCACGTTGATGTCCGGCAGCAGCCCGCCCGCGATGATCAGCGCGATGAACAGGATCGCCTGCTTATCCGTCAGCCGCATCCGGTCCAGCACCCGCTGGCCCGCGCCGAACAGCAGCAGCACCCCCGATACGATCAACAGTATAAAACCAATCGACATGAAAACACCTCCGAATCAAGTCTCGCTTGGATTTGGTTCGGAGGTAGTATTGACCAGGGATGGGAGAATTATGAATGAGGGTGGAGTGAGGAGAGTGGAGTTGAGAATGCCGCTGCCGCGAGGCAGAAGCTTCCCCGCCGCAGCGGGGAAGTGGCGCGCAGAGCCGATGGGATGCCCATGCGACAGTAATATATGAAATGAGAACCGTCCCTGAAACGCGCTATCTTGAAGGTGATGAGTCAATAATCATCCTCGTCGTTCCATACTTCAATTACCGGTTCCTCATCATTCACATCTTCGCCGTTCCAAGAAAGCATTGAATTGCCAAGATGCGTGCAGCTGATTTCATATGAAGCCGCATCAAAGGCTTCCTGTTCAGAATCAAACTCGCCATCAACATCTATGGTTTCGTTATTCCAGACTAAGCGTGCTTTCCAACTCATATTGTATCCTCCTATATGTTGTTGAAAATACAACGTATGTTGTATTTCAAGAGGATTATACAACATATGATGTATCATGTCAACATAAACCTTTAGGATTTCCATTTTCGGAGGGTACGATGCATTATCCCCGTTTGCGCGACCTGAGGGAGGACAGCGATCTGACGCAGGATCAGCTGGTGGCGGCCCTCGGGATGCACAAAACCACATACACGAACTATGAGCAGGGCAAGCGGGAGATACCGTTTGCTCTGGTGATTCGGTTGGCGGAGTTTTACAACGTGTCCATCAACTATATTGCGGGGATCGAAAAGCGGCCCACGCCGCTGCGTGAAAACTGCCCCTGCCGCTGGCGGGGAGAGAAGTAGAACCTGTCGCGCGTGCGGCGGGTTTCACTTTTTTAAGGGAATGAGGTGCCCATCGGCGCTGCGCGCCACCTCCCATGGAAGGGGAGGCAAGGGGAAACGACCTCTTTCGACCTCACTGCGTTCGGCCACCTTCCCCACCGGGGGGAAGGCTTCTGGCAGGCGGCGCAACGCCGCCCCTACATGGGACAAACGAAAATCCCCTGTCCTTGAATCTAAGGGGCAGGGGATTGATGACAGGAAGCACGGCAGCGAATGGGATTGAGCGCCCTGCGCTCAAGGCGGCAGCAAATGGGGTTGAGCACCCTGCGCTCAAGGCGGGCGGCGCAACGCCGCCCCTACATGGGACAAACGATAATTCCCCGCGCTGGAATCAGTGGCGCGGGGAATTGATAACAGGAAGCGCGGCAGCAAATGTCAGAGCATTCAATGCGCCCCTTCGGGAAGCGGCTCGATCACGTTTTTATACAGCCGCCGGAACAGGATGAGCGTGGTGATCAGCGAGGCGATCTCGGCGATGGGGAAGGACAGCCACACCAGCCAGTCGATGCCGGTGTTCATGCCGATGCGGGCCAGGATGTAGGCAGAGGGCAGCAGCACCACCAGCTGGCGGGCGAAGGACACGATCATGGAATAGGTGCCGTACCCCAGGGCCTGGAACACCGAGCCCATGGCGATGCACACGCCCGCGAACAGGAACGTGGAGCCGATGATGCGGATGGCCGGGATGCCCACGCGCAGCATCTCCTCCGAGGCGTTGAAGATTTTGAGCAGCGGGCCGGGGATCAGCGTGAAGGCCAGCAGGCCCAGGAAGATATAGCTGGCGGCGAAGATGATGGCCATCTTCACGGCCTCCATCATGCGGCGGCGGTTGCGTGCGCCGTAGTTGTAGGCCACGATGGGGATGATACCGTTGTTCAGGCCGAACACCGGCATGAACACGAAGCTGTTCAGCTTGAAGTACACGCCGAATACCGTGGCGGACAGCTCCTGGGCGGCGGTGTAGGTGATGAGGATCAGGTTCATGCCGAAGGTCATGATGGAGCCGATGGCCATCATCAGGATCGACGGCACGCCGATGGCGTAGATGCGGCCGATGATTTTGAAATCCGGCCGGAACTTCGCCAGGTTCAGCTTCACGTCGTCGTTCTTGATGTGGTTCAGCGTCACCGCCAGGATGAAGGCCGCGATCTGGCCGATCACCGTGGCGATGGCCGCGCCACGGGCGCCCTGGTTGAGCGTGAAGATGAAGATGGGGTCCAGGATGATGTTGATGATGGCGCCGATGCCCTGGGTGAACATGGTGTACAGGGTGCGGCCCGTGGACTGCATCAGCCGCTCGAACATGATCTGGCCGAACACGCCGAAGCTGAAGCAGCAGATCACCGTCAGGTAGTCCACGCCGTGGCTGACGATGTTCTGGATGCCCGTCTGGGCCGAGAAGAACGCCCGCACGCCGAACAGGCCGAACAGCAGGAACACGGCGTAGCCCACCAGGGCCAGGAACACGCCGTTTTCGGCGATCCGGTTGGCCAGCTCCGGCTTCTTTTCGCCCAGCGCCCGGCTCAGCAGCGCGTTCACGCCCACCGCCGTGCCTGTGGCGAAGCCGATCAGCAGGTTCTGCACCGGGAAGGCCAGCGACACTGCCGTCAGCGCGTCCTGCTCGAAGCGGGCGACGAAATAGCTGTCCACCACGTTGTACAGCGCCTGCACCAGCATGGACAGGATCATCGGCAGCGACATGTTCAATATCAGCTTCGGAATGGGCATGACGCCCATCTTGTTCTCAGCAGGGGCGGTATTTTGCATGGGGGACACTCCTTCGGGGTAGATTCGTCAAAAAGCCTTCCCCTAAGGGAAGGCGCTCGGGGTCAGTTGAACTTGAATATCCTTTGCAGGATATAGTAGATGCGCACGCAGATCCAGCGCCCGGGCCGCCCCGGCAGCAGGAAGAACACGTTGGCGCTCCAATAGCGCAGCCGGCGATAGGTGGCCGGGTGGTTGTCCTTCAGCCAGGCCCACAGGTCGTCCGCCTTCTGCAAATGTTCCGGCGTGCCGGAAATCCACAGGAAGATGGTGGTGATCATCATCATGATGGACAGGTAGTGGGTCAGGTAGTTCGCCAGCCGCTTGTTACTGCGCTTGATGGTGTCCAGGTCGTGGGAATCGGCCAGGATCTTGACCACGCGGATGTGCTGGTCGATGCGCTTGATCATGTTTTCCTCGGTCACGGACTGGTCCGCGCGGCCGATGAAATAGCGGTACAGGTCCACGTCCAGGTAGTACAACGTCTTTACCGCCGGCAGCGGCTGGTAGACGAATATGTTGTCCACGTAGAACGTGTGCTTGGGCAGCTCCAGCCCCGTGCGGCGCAGCACGTCCGTGCGATAGACCACGCAGTGCATGGTGATGAACTGGCCGGCGTTCAGCTTGCCCAGCTCGTCCCAGCCGAACACCCTGCCGATGGGAAACACCTTGCGGTAGCGCATGAACTTCTGGGTGTTGTCGGTGACGTGCTCATAGACGTAGTTGCACAGGATCAGATCCAGCGGCGTCTCCATCTTCACGGCCTCGCGCAGCAGCTCCATCAGCTTCTGCAGCGCCTCGCCGTCCAGCCAATCGTCGCTGTCCACCACCTTGAAGTACGCGCCGGCGGCATTGCGGATGCCCTGGTTCACGCCCTCGCCGTGGCCGCCGTTCTCCTGGTGAATGACCCGGATCATGTCCGGGTATTCCGCGGCATAGCGGTCGGCAATGGCGCCGGTGTCGTCGGTGGAGCCGTCGTCCACCAGTATGATCTCCGCCTCGCTCCCCGCCGGCAGCAGCGAATGGATGCACTTGTCCATGTACGCCTGGGAGTTGTAGCAGGGAACGGTAAATGTAATCAGCTTCAATGAAGCCGCCTCCAATAATGCATAGTCGTCCAAGTATTAATCCTATTCTATCACCAAATGCCCCCTTTGAAAAGGTATTCCGTGTCAAGATTGCAGGAACGCTTGCACATTTCGTGTTAACTTGCCATGAAAACGGCAGGCCATGGCGGCGTCGCAAGGCGCAGGCCCCTTTACACTTAACATTGATTCGCTATAATAGGGAAAAACTATTCAAAACGCACTCGAAAGAGGGATTTGACATGGCACAGTATCTGATCAAGGATTTGTACACGAACATGCCCGCGGCGGACGTTCAAGGCGTGAAGGTGAGCGGCTGGGTGCGCACGATGCGCGAGAGCAAGACCTTCGCCTTCGTGGAGCTGAACGACGGCACGTATTTCAAGAACCTGCAGATCATCCTGGAGGCGGACAAGCTGCCCGGCTATGCCGAGCTGGTGAAGCGCATCACCACCGGTGCGGCCATCGAGGCCGAGGGCACGCTGGCGCTGACGCCGGAGATGAAGCAGCCCTTTGAGCTGAAGGCGGAGAGCATCACCGTGGTGGGCGAGAGCCCGTCGGATTATCCGCTGCAGAAGAAGCGCCACACGCTGGAGTATCTGCGCACGATCCAGCACCTGCGCCCCCGGGCCAACCTGTTCCAGTGCGCGTTCCGCGTGCGCAGCGTGGCGGCCCAGGCCATCCACCGCTTCTTCCACGACAAGGGCTATGTGTATGTGCACACCCCGCTGATCACCGGCAGCGACTGCGAAGGCGCGGGCGAGATGTTCCGCGTGTCCACGCTGGACCCGGACGCCCTGCCGCTGGACGAGCACGGCAAGACCGATTTCAGCAAGGACTTCTTCGGCAAGCCCGTGTCGCTGACGGTCTCCGGCCAGCTGAACGCCGAGATCTTCGCCATGGCCTTCCGCAACGTGTACACCTTCGGGCCCACCTTCCGTGCGGAGGAGAGCTACACGCCCCGCCACGCCGCGGAGTTCTGGATGATCGAGCCGGAGATCGCCTTCGCGGACCTGTCCATCGACATGGACCTGCAGGAGGAGATGGTGAAGTACATCATCGCCGCGGTGCTGGAGGAGTGCCCGGAGGAGATGAACTTCCTGAACAGCTTTGTGGACAAGGGGCTGATCGAGAGGCTGCAGTTCGTGCGGGACAGCGAATTCGTGCGCTGCACCTACACCGACGCTATCGACATCCTCAAGAAGTCCGGCGAACAGTTCGAGTATCCCATCGAATGGGGCAGCGACCTGCAGACCGAGCACGAGCGGTACCTGACCGAAAAGCACTTCGGCAAGCCCGTGTTCGTCACCGACTGGCCCAAGGAGATCAAGGCCTTCTATATGCGCATGAACGACGACGGTAAGACCGTGGCGGCGGCCGACCTGCTGGTGCCCGCCGTGGGTGAGCTTTGCGGCGGCAGCCAGCGCGAGGAGCGCTACGACGTGCTGAAGGCGCGCATCGAGGAGCTGGGCATGAACCCGGAAGACTACTGGTGGTACCTGGAACTGCGCAAGTATGGCACCGCCGAGCACGCCGGCTTCGGCATGGGCTTCGAGCGCATGATCATGTACCTTACCGGCATCGCCAACATCCGCGACGTGCTGCCCTTCCCGCGCACCACGGGCAACGCGGATTTCTGATCGGCCCGGTTCATAGAGACGCGGGGGCGGCGTTGCGCTGCCCCTGCGATCGTATGATGCTGTGTGATGGACGGTTGTCGCGACAGATACCGCGCGCCGTGTCATTGCGAGGAGGCCGGGACGCAGTCCCGACCGACGTGGCAATTCGGGTATACCCTTGACGGGCCCATGGTTATAATACGAAAAAGTCTTGGTGGAGGTCTCTGTCCATGCGCAAGCTCACGGCCCTGTTGATTATGGCGTTGGCGCTGCTGGCGGGTTTTACCGGCTGGTTCTACGTGGGCGGCACGCTGCGCGCGCAGGTGGCCATACAGACCGCAAAGGCGTCGGACTATCCCGAGGCCTATGGGGCCATCCGCAGCCTGATGGCCAGCGGCTCCGCGCCCCAGACCTTCACCGCCACCGAGCTGCCGGAGGATCCCACGGGCTTCACGCTGGTGGACGCCAGGATCACCCTGAGCAACCGGGGGCTTTTCCCGGCGGAGTGGCTGGACATCCGCGCCGAGGCCGCCCCGGGGGACATCGCCGTCTACGCGCTCACCGGCGAGGGCAGCGACGTGCCCGCCCGGGACAGCGCCACGGTGAACCTGAAGTGGATCACCACCGCCCCTGCCGACGCCGAGCGCATGATACGGATACAGTACTACGTGCACGGCATGAAGCGGGAGATCACGGTGAGGTAGGAATAGAGAAAAAGAATTGTGCTTCTCGCATGATTTGCACCAAGGCGACAAACCCTAACAGGTTTGTCGCCTTGGTGCTTGATTTGAATTGCGCTTTACCCATGCACCGAAGGCGCAATTCAAGCCCGAGGGGCAAGCCATGGCCGTCAGGCCAATTCACACGCCGAAGGTGCAATTCATTGGGGCTGTCTCAAAACACAGGTTTTGAGACAGCCCCATTTTCCTTATTCCCCGTCCCTGCTCATGGGCTTGAGGGAGAAGTCAAAGGTAAACTCCGCCGGCATGGCGTAATAGGGGTTCAGCGCCGGGCCGCAGCTGTTCGAGCCGATGCCGTTCTGGCGATAGTCCAGGCAGAACACGGTGTTGCCGCAGGGCGTCAGCTCGAAGTTGTGGGCCTTGGTCGTCAGCTCCTCCTGGGTGAAGCGGGAGGCGTTGAAGCTGAATTCCTCGCCTGTCACCTCCAGGCCGCCCAGCGGGCCGGTGAGCTGCACATAGTCGCAGTTCCAGCGGCTGCCGTTCTCCTGGGGCTTGATGTAGTCCTCGTACATGCCCTCCACGGTGTCATCGTACAGGTGCTTCACGCTGGCGCGATGCTTGTCCTTGTAGCTCTCATAGGGGCCGAAGCCAAAGTAGCGCACGTCGCGCACCTCCTCCGGCAGCATGATCCGCAGCCCGAAGCGGGGCAGGGGCGGCGCGCCGTCGCGGCGCTTCACGTGGATGCTGCCATCGATGACGCCGTTCATGCGCACGCGCCACACGGCGGTGCCCCGGGCGATGTTGGGCAGGTAGGTGGCCCCGATGCTGAATTCGGCGGTGATCACTGCATCGTCGCCCGCCTCCACGCGCACGTTGTACACCCGCGGGATGGCCCGGTCGTAGCCGTAGCGCAGCCATTCCTGCTTGATGTACATGTCGTTGTCGGTGGGCGCGCGCCAGATGTTGAACTCCATGGGCGCCTGCAGCAGGTGCAGCTGGTCGTAGTTCAGCACCCGGAAGCAGCCGGTCTGCTTGTCGAATACATAGCGGAAGTTTTCGCCCCGCAGCATCACGCGGTGGTCGTCCTCCTGCACCTCCAGGGCCAGCACGCCGTCGGGCCGCGGCGCGATGTCCAGCTTCTGGCGGCCGATCTGCTCCACGCCCAGCAGGTGCCCGGCGGGCACCAGGGGCCGGTCGTAGCGCTGGCGCATTTCAAAGTAGACCGCGAAGGGCTGGCGTTTCACGTCCGGCAGCGGGATTTGGATGATGCCCTCGCCGTGGGGCGGTATGTTCAGCGCTTCCTCCGGCACCTCGCCCCGGGCGATCTCCCGACCGCCCTGGCGCACGGCATAGGTCAGCCGCACGTGCTCGTTCAGCACGGTGAAATCCAGGAAGTTTTTGATATCGAACTGGCCCGCCTCCAGGTTCACCTCGCGGATGCGGGCGGGGCGGTTCACGTTCTTGAACTCCTTGAGCCCGGTGTGGGGCCGGCGATCCGGGTAGACCAGGCCGTCCATGCAGAAGTTGGAATCGTGGGGGAACTCGCCGAAGTCGCCGCCGTAGTAGTAGCGCCTGCGGCCGTCCGGGTTGCGGCCCATGTCCACGGCGTGGTCGCACCACTCCCACACGAAGCCGCCGCAGTGGCCGTCGTGGCGCTCGAAGCACTGGAAATAGTTTTCCAGGTCGCCGGGGCCGTTGCCCATGGCGTGGGCGTATTCGCAGAGGATGTAGGGCTTGTCGATGCGGCCCTCTTCAAAGTACTGGTCGATGGCCTCGATGGCGGGGTACATCCGGCTGTACAGGTCCAGGTTGTCGTGGTTGATCTCCTCGCCCGGCGGGGGGAAGGAGGCCCGCTCGTAGTGGGTCAGCCGGGAATGGTCGTATTCCTTGGTCCAGCGCAGGGCCTCGTGGAAGTTGGCGCCCATGCCGGATTCGTTGCCCATGGACCAGATCACGATGCTGGGCCGGTTCTTGTCCCGGATGACGCTGTGCTGCACCCGGTCGAGGATCGCCTCGCAGAAGTCCGGGTCCTGGGCGATGCGATTGTAGTTGGCTTCATCGTAATCGCCGTCATAGAACACCACGCCGTGGCACTCCAGGTCGGCCTCGCCGATCAGGTAGAAGCCGTAATGGTCGCACATGCGGGCAAACAGCGGCGAGTTGGGGTAGTGGCTGGTGCGGATGGCGTTGATGTTGTGCTGCTTCATCAGCACCAGGTCCCTGAGCATGTGGTTCTCGTCCACGGCGGGGCCCACCACCGGATCGCTGTCGTGGCGGTTCACGCCGCGGAACTTCAGCTTCTGGCCGTTGAGATAGACCACGCGGTTCGAGATATGGATTTCCCGCATGCCCACGAACTCCACGATCCGCTCGCCCGCGTAGCGCAACACCAGCGTGTACAGCGCGGGGTTTTCCGCGTTCCACAGCTCAATATTGTCCACGTGGATGTCGATATAGTTTTCGTAGGTGCGCCCATTGGCCACCGGATCACCCTGGGGGTCGTAGAGGTAGTAGTGGACGGAGTGGTTCTCCGGCGACTCGCCCCGCATCTGGAGGTCAACGTGCAAATCGCAGGCGCGCAGGTCGCCCGACAGGCGGGTGTGCACGAAGTAGTCCCAGATGTGGCGCTCGTCCCGGCGCAGCAGGTACACGTCCCGGAAGATGCCGCTCATCCGCAGCTTGTCCTGGTCCTCCAGGTAGGTGCCGTCGCACCACTTCAGCACCAGCACGGCGATGGTATTGTCGCCGGGATGCACGTATTGCGTCACGTCAAATTCGCTGGTGGAGTGGGAGATTTGGCTGTAGCCCACGAACTCGCCGTTGATCCACAGGTAGAAGCAGGAGTCCACGCCCTCGAACACCAGCGTCCGCAGGCCCTCCTGGTCGTCCAGCTCGAAGTGGCGGATGTAGAGGCCGCAGGGGTTCTTCGCCGGCACATAGGGCGGGTCATATGGGATGGGGAAGCGCACGTTGGTGTACTGGTGCCGGTCATAGCCGTGCATCTGCCACACCGAGGGCACCGGGATGGATTCCAGCGGCTGGGCTTCGGAGAGGAAATCCTCCGGCAGATCGGCTATGCTGGTGAAATAGCGGAATTTCCACTCGCCGCTCAATGACTGGAAGCGATCCGACTCGGCGCGCACGTCCCGCCGGGCGTCCTCCACATCGGAATAGGGGATGTAGTAGGCCCGGTTGGGCAGCGTGTTCACGTGCAGTGTGTGCAAATCCTCGTGGTAGCCAGGCAGCTTCATGGGCGAATCCCTCCTGCGTGTTGCGTATATCACAAATATACACGAATGGGCGCAAATTGTCAATGATGGAATGAGAAATGAGGGGCAAATGAAAGCCGCCGGAATCCGTTTGGTTCCGACGGCCTTCGATGGCATTTCCGCTTATTCCTGCACCACCACGGTCGTGCCCTGGGGGCAGTTGTCGAAGATCCACTTGACCTCCTCCACCTTCATGCGGATGCAGCCGTGGGAGGCGCGATAGCCGAGGCCGCCGTTGCTGGGCTTGCCGCCGGGCTTGCTCATGGTATTGGAGTGGAACAGTATGCCGCCCACGATCTGGTAGGCCCACTTGGCATAGCAGTTGAATTCCTTGAAGTAGTACCACTCGTCGCAGGCCTTGCCGCCGGCCTGGTAGGTGCCCAGGGGGGTGGGGGTGTTCTTCTTGCCGGTGGCGCAGATGAAGGTGTAGATGGGGCCTTCGTACTTTTCGCCCGTCCACTGGGCCACGTAGACCCGCTGGTCGGACACGTCCACCGTCAGCTTGTAGGGAAACACGTATTCCTCACCGGCCAGGGCCTTGGCGGAGAAGAGCATCGACTGGGTGGCGGCGTCGGCCACGCCGGTCTCCTCCAGGCCGTTCTTGCGCTGGAAGTATTTGAGCGCGCGCACGGACAGCGCACCGAACACGCCGTCGTTGGCGTAGAGGTATTTCAACTGGTGCAGGCGGGTCTGCACGCGCAGGGCCTCTTCGCCGGTGCTGCCCTCCTGGACATTTTCGCGGAAGATCACAAAGCTCTTGGCGCCGTCCACGTACTCCATGATGGCGTCCGTGATGGTCTCGTCGTACTCATAGGCGTTGCTGGGCGTGTTCAGGGGCATGTCCACCACCACGGGCATGTCGTTGAACGCGCCGTTGGGGTCGGGCGTGGCGGTGGGCTCGGGCGTGGGCGTCACGCCGAAGCTGGGGTTATCCCGCTTCATGTAAGCCTTGAAGGTGCGGATGGCATCGTCGGTGCCGGAGCCCTTCATGCCGTCCACGGGGCCGCCGTAGAAGCCCCACTGGCCCAGCATGGTCTGCACGCGGGTCAGCACGCCGCCGATGGTGCTGCTGTCCTCCACCATGGCCACCAGCGTGGAGATATCGGAAAACAGCTTTTCCTGGGTGGCGGCGTCGGCGATGCCGGTGTCCGGCAGGCCGTTGTTCTTCTGGAAACTCATGACGGCCTTCTGGGTGTTCTCGCCGAAGTAGCCGTCGGCCGCGTCGGTCAGGTAGCCCAGCTCGATCAGCCGGTTCTGCATGAACACGATGTAGGCGGTGCTGTCCGCGCCGTCCCGGTCGCCCAGCTTCAGCGTGGGATACTGGTTCGCAGCTCCGGTCGAGCCGCTGCCGTTGCCGTCCATGATGGGCGCGTCGCCGCCGAAGAGGGCTTCCTGCCCGGTGATGGCCAGGGCCGCGGGGGCCAGGGAAATCGCCAGCAGGGCAGCCAGGATCAAAAGACACATTGCGCGTCGCATGGTATGTATTCGCTCCTTGAAGGCGGACAGTTCCGCCAGTATGGTTATTCTATGAGAATGCTACCATTATATCCCCAACACGCGCCAATAACAAGGCGAATGTTTTAAATCTTTGTTGACTGTCACGGCGCGTCCGTGGCCAGGGGCGTGGGGGTCGGGGCCTCGATGACCACGCTGCCCGCCTCCACCACCGCGAACCGGCAGGCGGACAGGGCGAGGGCGAGGGCCAGCGCCAGCAGGATGCAAATCAGCTTTTTCATAGCCTTTCACAAACAGAGCCGCCGCGAAGGCTTGCACCTTCGCGGCGGCGGTTTCAAGTGGGATTAAGCGAAGGGGTTCTCGCTCTTGTAGTAGCAGCCCTTGGGCTGGTTGAAGCTGATCTTCTCGATGCCCAGATACTTCAGCACCTCGTAGATCGCCTTGCCGGCATGGCCGAAGGCCACGGCGCCGTGATGGGGATAGCCGTCCTCGATCAGCACATGGCGATAGAAGCGGTTCATCTCGGGGATCGCGAACACGCCGATGCCGCCGAAGGACTGGGTGGCCACGGGCAGGACCTCGCCCTCGGCGATGTAGGCTGCCCTGGAGGCGATAGAAGGTGATGTCGCCGGGAACGATATCGCCTTCGAGGGTGCCGCGGGTGATGTCGGGCTCTCCGCCGCCCTCAAGGCCGCGGTTCATGATCAGCTGGTACTTCATGGTGCCGCAGGACAGCCTGCACATGGGAGTGTTGCCGCAGTGGAAGCCCATGAAGGTCTCGTTGTGGCGATAGTTGAACTTGCCCTCGATGCTCTCCTTGTACATATCGGCGGGCACGCTGTTGTTGATGTCAAGCAGGGTGACGGCTTCGCCGGTCACGCAGGTGCCGATGTACTCGGACAGGGCGCCGTAGATGTCCACCTCGCAGGCGGTGCAGATGCCCATGCCGGTCAGGCGGCTGTTCACATAGCAGGGCACGAAGCCGAACTCGGTTTGGAAGGCCGGCCAGCACTTGTTGGCCATGACCACATACTTCGCGGTGCCCTTGTTGGCCTCGATCCAATCCAGCAGGGTCAGCTCATACTGGGCCAGCTTCGGCAGGATGCCGGGATACTTGTTGCCCTCGCCCAGCTCGTCCTCCATCTCCTTGATCTTGGAGGGGATGCGGGGATCGTTGGCGTGCTCCTTGAAGGCCTTGAGTAGGTCCAGCTCGGAGTTCTCCTGCACGTTCACGCCCAGCTTGAAGATGGGGGCGATGGGGGCGTTGCAGGCCAGGAAGTCGAAGGGACGGGGACCGAAGGTGATGATCTTCAGGTCCTGCAGGCCCAGCAGGGTGCGGGCGATGGGCAGGAAGTCGATGATCTCGTTGGCGCAGTACTCGGCGTCGCCCACGGGATACTCGGGGATATAGGCCTTGATGCCGGACAGCTTCAGGTTGTAGGAAGCGTTCAGCATGCCGCAATAGGCGTCGCCGCGGTCGCTGGACAGCACGCCCACATTCTCCTCGGCAGCCGCAATGTACATCACGGGGCCGCCGAACAGCTTGGCGATCTGGGTCTCGGGGCCCTCGGGGCCGAAGTTGCCCAGGAACACCACCAGCGCGTTGATGCCGGAAGCCTTGATCTCCTCATAGGCCTCGGCCACGTTGGCGTCGATGCCGCCTTCGATGATGGTCTGGATCTCGGTGATCTCGAAATTCTTGGCCTTCAGCTTTTCGACGATGGCCTTGCGGCGCTTTTCAGAGAGGGTGATCGGGAAGCAGTCGCGGCTGACCGCGATGATGCCCATCTTGACCTGCGGGATGTTGTTCATAGGTATCTCCTCCTTGTTTATTTGTTAGTCACATATAACTTCTACGTAACCTTTACGATATAATTTTAGCAAGAATTTTCATGTACGTCAATACCTGTGCAGTGCAAAATAACGCATGAATTGCGATTTGTGTAATCATTGTGCGTATTTGTTTCATAATGAAACAATCGGGCGATTTTACACAGCCGTGCGGGAAGCGGCCTGAAAAGCCGTATAAAATAATAGCAGTCATTGATATTGCTGCGGGAGGCATGCTGTATGTTGGTCAATATGAGGACAATGCTTGAGAATGCCCGAAGGGGCGGCTGGGGCGTGGGCTTCTTCAACGCCGTGAACGTGGAAATGGCCCGCTCAGTGATCGAGACGGCGGAGGAGTTGAACGCGCCGGTGATCGTGGGCACGGCGGAAATCCTGCTGCCGTATATGCCCCTGGAGCGGGTGGCGGAGTACCTGATCCCCATGGCGAAGAAGGCGAAGGTGCCCGTGGCGGTGCACTACGATCACGGCCTGACCTTTGAAAAGTGCATGGAGGCGCTGCATCTGGGCTTCACGTCCATCATGTACGACTGCTCCACCGCGCCCTATGAGGAGAACCTTGAAAACGTGGCGGAGATGGTGAAGATCTGCCATGCCATGGGCGCCACGGTGGAGGGCGAGCTGGGCCACGTGGGCGACAACGAGGGAGCGGGCAGGCTGGCCAATCCCTCCGATTACTACACCGACCCGGGCGTGGCCGCGGACTTTGTGACGCGCACCGGCGTGGACTGCCTGGCGGTGGCCGTCGGCAACGCCCACGGGGACTACAAGTTCCCGCCCAAGCTGGACTTTGAGCGCATTTCAACAATCTCCGGGGCCACGGGCGTGCCCCTGGTGCTCCACGGCGGCAGCGGCCTGGCCGACGACGACTTCCGCGAGGCTGTGAAGCGGGGTATCTCCAAGATCAATATATTCACCGACCTGGACAAGGCCGGGCGGGCCGGCGCGGAGAAGGGCCTGGCCGAGGGCGCCAGGACCCTCATGCAGCTGATGCCGTATGAGGTCGAGGCCATGAAGGCCGTGGTGAAGAACAAGATCGAGCTGTTCGGCTCGGTGGGGAAGGCATAAGCAGGGTGGAATTATCCCGAGGGCGGCGCTTTGCGCCGCCCATTTGTATTTTTTCACGAACTGTGTTATAATACAATAGTAGAGTTTTAACCTGCCGGAACAGTGGCTTCGGCGGGAGAGGGTGAGGGAAGCAGACCCATGGCCGAGAAGATCGTCATACTGGATGGCTATAGCCTGATGTACCGGGCATTTCACGCGCTGCAAACGCCGATGACCGCCCCGGACGGCACGCCCACCAACGCGGTGCACGGCTTTGTGATGATGATGCTGAAGGTGATCGAGGAAGAGCGGCCGGACAGCCTGGCCGTGGCCTTCGACCTCCATGCGCCCACCTTCCGCCATAAGATGTACGACGGCTACAAGGCCACCCGCAAGCCCATGCCCGACGAGCTGCGGGCACAGGATCCGGTGATCCGCGAGATGATCGGCCTGATGGGCGTGCCGATCCTTGAAAAGGAGGGTTACGAGGCCGACGACATCCTGGGCACCGTGGGCGCCTACTGCGAAGGGCGGGACGCCCAGGCCCTGCTGGTCACCGGCGACAGGGATTCCTTCCAGCTCTCCGGCCCCCACACCACGATCCTCTATACGAAGAAGGGCATCACCGAAACCGTGCGCGTGACGCCGGAATACATCCGCGAGACCTACGGACTCGAACCGGAGCAGCTGATCGACGTGAAGAGCCTGATGGGCGACGCCTCCGACAACATCCCCGGCGTGCCCGGCGTGGGCGAGAAGACCGCCCTCAAGCTGGTGCAGCAGTACGGCAGCCTCAGTGAGGTGCTGGACCGCGCCGACGCCGAGCAGAAGGGCAAGCTGCGCGAGCGGCTGATGGAGGGCCGCGCCCTGGCCGAGATGAGCTACGCACTGGCGAAGATCGACCGCGCCGCGCCTATCGATGTGAACCCCGACGCCTGGCGGCTGGGCAACATCGCCGCGGCACTGCCGCGGCTTCACGAGCTGCGCATGAACTCCGCGGCCCGGAGGCTGACCGAGGTGGCCAAAGAGGTCATGCCCCATGTGGAGATTGCCGCGCCGGCCCGTCCCAAGGCGGACCTTCCGAAGATCGAGCGCTTCTCGGAACGCGCCGCGCTGGCCGCGCGTATCAATGAGTTGTCCGGCACTGCGAAGTGGGTCAGCCTGCACATCGGCGCGGACTTCACTGTGGCCACCGACACAGCCCGGCTGTCCATGTCTATGGGCGGCGACCTGCTGTCCCCGGGCCTGACGGACGAGGAGGCGCTGGAGGCGGCCATGCCGCTGATCGAGGCGAATTGCCCCGTGGCGCTGTGCGATCTGAAGTCCCTGGCCATCGACATCCGCCGGGTGAAGGGCGAGATCACCGACGTGATGCTGGCGGCCTACGCGCTGAACCCGCAGCGGCCCGGCTTTGACGCCGAATCCCTGTGCCAGCAGGAGGGCATCGAGGGCTATGCCGAGCATCCCGCCATGGCCATCCACGACCTGGCGCTGGCCCAGAAGAAGCAGCTGGCCGAAAACGGCCTGAATGACATCTACGAAAAGATCGAATTGCCCCTGGCCTATGTGCTCAGGGATATGGAAAAAGAGGGCTTCCTGGTGGACGCGGACGCGCTGCGCGCGCTGGGCGTGGACTTCAAGGCCCAGATCGCCCGGCTGGTCGACGAGATTGCCGATATGGCTGGCGGGGAGCGCATCAACCTGAACTCCCCCAAGCAGCTGGGCGAGCTGCTGTTCACCAAGCTGGGCATCCCCTCGCCCAAGAAGAAGCAGTCCACCAACGCCGAG
Source organism: uncultured Eubacteriales bacterium (assembly GCA_902800625.1). Lineage (GTDB taxonomy): Bacteria > Bacillota > Clostridia > Christensenellales > Aristaeellaceae > UBA2862. Next base: position 40,928 of record CADCFG010000034.1, read on the forward strand.
GTGCTGGAGCAGCTGGCGGGGGAATACCCCATATGCGGCAAGGTGCTGGAGTACCGCAAGTACCAGAAGCTGGAGAGCACTTACATCGACGCGCTGATCCCCATGCGGGACGCAAACGGCCGCATCCACACCCGCTTTGACCCGGTGGGCACGGCCACGGGCCGCATCTCCTCCGCCGAGCCGAACCTGCAGAACATCCCCGTGCGCACGGAGCTGGGCAAGGCCATCCGCGGCGCGTTCGTGGCGCGGCCGGGCTGGCTGCTGGTGGACGCGGACTACAGCCAGATCGAGCTGCGGGTGCTGGCCCACATGTCCGGCGACCCCACCATGATCCATGCCTTCCGGGAGGACCAGGACATCCACGCCAGAACGGCCGCGGAGGTGTACGGCGTGCCGCTGGAGATGGTCACCAGCCAGATGCGCTCGGCGTCCAAGGCCGTGAACTTCGGCATCGTCTACGGCATCTCCGAGTTCACGCTGGCGAAGAACATCGGCGTCAGCCGGTACGAGGCCAGGGAATTCATCGATCGCTACTTTGACCGCTATCCCGGCGTGAAGGCATACATGGACGGCGCCGTGAAGAAGGGCCACGAGCAGGGCTACGTCACCACCCTGATGGGGCGGCGGCGCTACCTGCCGGAGCTGATGAGCAGCAACTACGCGGTGCGCTCCTTCGGCGAGCGCTGCGCGATGAACAGCCCCATCCAGGGCACCGCCGCGGACATCATCAAGCTGTCGATGATCGCCGTGGACAAGGCGCTGAAGGAGGGCGGCTTCGAGGCGAAGCTGATTTTACAGGTGCATGACGAACTGATCGTGGAGGCCCCGGAGCGCGAAGCCGAGGCCGTGCGCGACCTGCTGCGCCGCTGCATGGAGGGCATCGTGAGCCTGGACGTGCCGCTGCGCACCGACATTTCCATTGGAGGGGATTGGCGTGCTTGCAAATAAGCCCTATGTGATCGGGCTGACGGGCGGCATCGGCTGCGGAAAGTCCGAGGCAGCGGCCTATCTGAAGACCCTGGGAGCGGCCCATGTGGACGCGGACGAGATTTCCCGCTCGCTGACCGCCGAGGGCGGCGAAGCCCTGCCGGAGATCCGCCGGGTGTTCGGCGAGGCGGCCTTCAACGAGGACGGCAGCCTGGACCGGACGAGCCTGGGCAAGCTGGTGTTCGGCAACGAGCCGGCCCGCCGGGCGCTGGAGGGCATCATCCACCCGCTGGTGCAGCGCACGATGCTCATGCGCATGGACGCCGCCGCCCAGGAGGGCGCGAAGGTGGTGATCCTGGACGTGCCGCTGCTGTTTGAGACGGGCATGGACGCCCTGTGCGACGAGACCTGGACGCTGTACCTGGATCACGACAGGCAGGTGGACCGGGTGATGATGCGCGACGGGCTGACCAGGGAGCAGGCCGAGGCCCGCGTGGCCAGCCAGATGCCCGCCGAGGAGCGCAATAAGCGCGCCACCCACGCCGTGAACACCGACCAGCCCATCGAGAAGACCCGCGCGGTGCTGGAGGGACTGTACCGGACGGCGCTGAAAAAGGCGGAGTGAGCGGCGGAGCTTAAACTGAATGGCCCGCAAACCCGCAGGGGCGGCACTGCGCCGCCCGCCCGCGGCCTTTTCAAAGCTGTGCCGCCGCGACCTGCGACACGAGACATGGAGTTGCTATGAGTTTCAAAGACAACAAACGGAGTCCCGCCCTGGCCCGCAGGCGCCGCGTTCGCCGGGCACGCCAGTTCCAGCGGGCGCTGGCCGTGGGCATGGCGGCGGTTATCGTGGTGGGCCTGATCGGTTTGGGCGTCTGGCTGCTGCTTGCGCCGAAGCCGGAGGCCACCATCGAGGTCTACCCGGTGGAATACGAGGCTCAGATTCGCCGCCGTGCGGCGGAAAACGGCCTGGACCCGGCCTATCCGGCGGCGGTGATCCTGGCGGAGAGCAGCTATCAGCCCGATGCCGTCTCCGGCGCCAACGCCCAAGGGTTGATGCAGCTGCTGCCGGACACGGCGGACTGGATCGCCGGGAAGTTCGACGAAACCTATGTCGAGGGCTGCCTGTTCGACGCGGACATAAACATCAAGTACGGCTGCTGGTACCTGGGCTGGCTGGTGAAGCGCTACGGCGGCAACCTGGCCTGCGCCACCGCGGCCTATCACGCCGGGCAGGGCCAGGTGGACAAGTGGCTTGGGAACCCGGCGTACAGCGCCGATGGCGTCACGCTGTCCCTGATCCCGTCCGAGGCGACGGACACCTATGTCAAGAGGGTATTGAAATACTATGAGAAATACTGTGAACTCTACGCGCCTGAGGCGGCTTAGCGCCGCGCTGCTGGCGCTGGTGCTGGCGCTGGCGATCCCGGCAGCTCAGGCGGACGAGCTGGCTTCGGACCTGGGCGGCGGCCTGACCACTCAGACGGGCGGGGACCTGGCCTCGGACCTGGGCGGCGACCTGTCCGCGGACACGGGCGAGGACGCCGGCCTGGCTTCCGACCTGGGCGGGGACCTGACCGCCGGCACGGATTCAAGCCAGGATTCCGGCCTGGCTTCGGACCTGGGCGGCGGCTTTCAGGGCACCATCCCCCAGGAGGAGCTGGAGGCCATGAAGGCCGACATGGTGAACGCCGATTTGACCATCGGTTACATCGACCCCGGCTATCTGACGTTGAGCCCGGTGAACTGCTCCGACTGGGACCTGGTGAGCGCGAACCAGCTGATCTACGAGAGCGTGGTGGACTTCGACGAGAACATGAAGCCCGTGCCCATGCTGGCGGACAACTGGACCCACGAGGGCAAGACCTGGACCTTCAACCTGCGCAGCGGCATCCAGTTCCACAACGGCTATGAACTCTCCGCCTACGACGTGGTGCGCTCCTACCAGACGCTGAACATGGCCGGGCCGGCGAACCCCTACTATGCCCGGCTGCAGATGATCTCCAGCATGGAGGCCAGCGACATCTACGTGCTGACGGTGGACGCCAAGAACAGCAGCCTGCTGACGCTCTACGCCATGACCTTCCCGGTGATGCAGTACGAGACCCTGGGCGACGAGGTGCCCCGGGGCACCGGCCCCTACTGGTACATCCAGCACGACGAGGAGGGCACCATCCGCTTGGAGGCCAACCCCCTCTGGTGGAAGCAGCAGCCCGAGGTGAAGAGTATCCTGTTCAGGAAGTACGACGTGGCGGGCGACGCCATCGAGGCCATCCGCACCAACGAGATCGACATGGTGTCCACCACCAGTCCCAAGGCCTCCCTGAGCCGCAAGCTCTCCGGCCTCACCAGCATGGACTATCCCACGCTGACCTATGAGATGCTGATCCCGAATTTGAGCGAGAGCTATTCGATCATGTCGGACCTGAACGTGCGCCAGGCGGTGATGTACGCGCTGGACCGGTCCATACTGGCCTCCAACGGCTATTTGGACATGGCCATCCAGTGCGAGGTGCCCCTGGTGCCCACGTCCTGGCTGTACGAGAGCCAGAGCGCCATCTACTACTACAGCCCCGAGCGCGCGCTGCAGCTGATGCACAATTCCGGCTGGGTGGACATGACCGGCGACGGCACGCTGAACAAGCGCAACGGCATCATGCTCATCGAGCCCAGCATCCGCCTGGTGACTTACAACGAATCCACCAACAGCATCCGCGAAAACGCCGCCTACCTCATCAAGGAATACCTGGACGCGGTGGGCTTCAACGTGCGGGTGTCGGTGTTGAGCAAGGATAGGGCGAGGGAGGCCGTGCGCTCCCACGACTACGACCTGGCGCTGTTCGGCGTGAACCTGAGCGAGGTGCCGGACATCTCCGCGATCCTGGAGAGCAAGGGCGCGCTCAATTACAACCGCTACAGCAACGAGGAGATGGACCAGCTGATCGCCCGCGCCCGCTCCGCCACCGACGAGGCCACGCTGCAGAAGGTCTACAGCGACATCCAGATGACCGTGGTGCGCCGGCTGCCCATCCTGGGCCTGCTGTTCCGTACCGGCACCGTACTCTCCACCCGCCCCATCGGCGGCTTGAACAACCTTCGGGCCTATGACAATTACAATGGGATGGAGTTCCTGAAGATGGAGTAGGGACCGGGGAACAGGACAGCCTGGCGGTTCCGGAACAAGAGCGGAATGTTGCCCCGGCGGACGATGGGCGACAGGGGTCCGCCGAGATCAATGATGACGCGAAGTGCTCCGCGCCCGGTGTTGTTTTCGGGCGCGGGGCGCTTTTGCCTTCCATCGCGGGGAATCGTGTCGGGCTGTTCCCGGAACGACCCCTGATCGGTTCAAATGTTGTCCTGCAGGGTTGCGAGAATGCTCACGATCTGCTTCCACAGAGGAGGGGAGCCCTCCGGCAGCGGGGCAGAGCAATCCCGGATGCCCCAAGGGCCTTCTGCCGCAGCGGCAGGGCGGAGGGACGAAGCGGTCTGGCAGTGGCAAATCATCAGAAAAAGGCGGACAATGCGGCTGGAGAGTAATATATTATACACATAATTCCTTTTTTGGACCCGTGAGAGGAAATAGAGGAAAGGTTGTTTGCGATGAGAGTGATTCTCGATTTCTTGTGCCTGTTCGAATTTGAAACAGTCAGCATCGCCGGCATTGCGGTGATGGCGCTGTATCTGATCGGGCTATGGCCGCTGGCTCTCGATGCTGATCTGGGGCTTCAACAAGAAGTACCAGCCCGAATGGAAGGTGGAGGACATCCAGGCGGAGATGGCCCGGCTGGCCAGCTCCGGCAGCTCCACCGTCATGGACGAGGGCCTGTCCGTCAACCTGAAGGACCGCACCGTCACCGAATTCTTCCAGAAGAAGGTGCTGCTGCGGGACATCCACATGAACATCCCCCAGGACCACATGGTGCTGCCGCTGGGCGGCTCCGGCGCGGGCAAGACCACCTATCTGAACGCCATCAACGGCTATGAGAAGGCCCATGCCGAAGTGAAGCTGAACGGCACCGATATGTACAAGCACTACAAGAAAATGCAGTACGAGATCGGC
>CADCFG010000035.1 GCA_902800625.1 uncultured Eubacteriales bacterium
CTTCTTGTGTGTGTAGCAGCTACAATTAGAAGTCTTCCTTGCTCCTTTTGTCTACCTCGTTTCTGTCAATCCCACAACTTTCCGTGAAGAACCAAAAATGTCCAGTGGACATTTTTCAGCGAGATGGGGCCGAAGGCCCGCGGCAGGTGGTTGGCCGAAGGCCAGACGGAAGAGGTCGTTCTCATTCTGACGACGCGAATCGTCATACCCCGGCGGGCGGCGCAACGCCGCCCCTACAAGAGCATTTACGCAATCCCGATCCTCGCTGGTTCCCCATCACTGGGCGGCATGGTTCTCACGAACTTATACGCCCCGCGCCTGCCCTGACAGACAGGCGCGGGTTTCGGGCCCGCACAGCCAATGTGCAGGGCCCTCAGCCTCGCTTCGCTCGGCGCTATGGAACAAGCGAGCGGGCGCGCGTGGTGCGCCGCCGCGCAGTTCGTGTAGCGCCGAGCGCAGCGAGGCTGAGCCTGCAAGCGCAGCCCGGAGGGCAAGACGCAGGCGAAACCCGCGCTTGCCGTGAGGCATTAGCACGGGGCGTTCTGTTCTGAAACCATGCCGCCAAAAAATACCGTTCTTCGGTTCCCTTCCCGAAACAGTTTCCAGGGGGGCCCGAGGAACGCTCTTTTTTTGGCGGCCTGCGCTCGCTGTTCAGTGAAGCATCGCGTTCGGCACCACGCGCCGAGCCGCTCGCTTCAATTCACGACTCGGCAGGCCGCCCCGTGAGAGGGGAGCAGCGAGGAGCGTGGCAGGGCTGTACGGGGAACCGGATTGCCACGTCGGGCCATGGGATGGCCCTCCTCGCAATGACGCATCGACGAACCGTCAGGCTGCTCTTCTACTCGAATAGAAGAAAACCCACCGTCCAGAATAATGTCAATGCGAGGAGGAGCGCAGCGACGACGCGGCAATCCGGCTCCCTCTGCATTTTTGCAGGGGCGGCGTTGCGCCGCCCGCCCACGAAAAAAGCTGCCTTTCGGCAGCTTTTTTCAATGATTGTCTCACCGCGGCAGCTTGTACAGGCTCGCTCCGGTGCACAGGCAGTCCGCGCCATGGATGGACACGCCGTAGTCCAGCGTGTAATCCACGATCTTCTCGCCGTGCCAGTCCACCACAGCGTGCTTGCCGTCGGCGTTTTCCACGGACAGGTAGTAGCCGTCGGAGTTGGTCAGGCTGTTCTTGGTGTCGATCTTGGTCGCGCCTTCCAGCGCCGTGACGGTGCCGTCAGCGGCGATGACGGTCACGGCTCCGGTCATGTCCACCGCGCCCAGGGTGCAGCCGTAGTATTCCACGCCGTCCTTGGCGTACTGGATGGGGCAGGTCACGTTGCCCTGCAGGTCGATGAAGCCCAGCTTGCCGCCGTCCTCCACGCACACATAGCCGTTGTTGATGGGGCTCTTGTCGCCCCAGGTGTAGATGTGCTCGTGCTCGGCGGGCACGACCAGCGCCTTCTCCTCAAGGTCGTACAGGCCTTCGCAGCCGGTGCCGTCCTCCTTGTTCACCGTCACCTTCACATAGCGGCCGTCGAACAGGTTGGAGGAGATCATGTTGAAGCTGGGCGGGCAGACTTCCTCGCCAGCGGCGTTCAGGATGCCGTAGAGGCGGGTGTTGGAGTCATAGAAGCTGATGTAGCCGCTCGCGATGTTCGACAGGCTGCCGTATTCCGCGTCGGCCAGCTTTTCGCCGGTCACGGCATTGTACAGCGCCTTGGGGGACAGCTCGTTTTCGGCGCTGACCACCAGCTCCGCGTCGTACATGCTGGTCAGCAGGGTGTCCACGGCGGTGAGCGCGGTGTCGTACACGGCGATATTGCCGTCATAGTCCTCCACGATCAGATAGCCGCCCATGCCGGCCTCCCGGCCGCGGCTGAACTGCTTGCGCTCCAGGGTGCCCGCCAGCTTCTTTTCCGGCAGATAGAACACGTCGTTGCGCACGATGGTCGCGTAGTCGAATTCGCCGAAGATCACGTTGTAATCGGAATTGTCCTTGTCGTTGGTGCCCTCCAGCACCACGCCCACGGCCCAGTTGGGGCTGACGACCTTGAAGTCGCTGTACTCATAGGGCGTCAGGGCCTCGCCGGCGGTGTTCACCAGCGCGGAGTGGTTGAAGCCGCTCTCGTTGGTGGCCGTGTAGTAGCCGAAGTCCGCGTAGGCCAGGTCGCCGAACTGGGCCTCCGCCAGCACGTTGCCCTCGTAATCCACAAGGCCTTCCAAACGGTCGCTGGAGCTGAACACGAACGCGCCGGATTCCTCCGTGCCGCTGTCGGATATGTCGTCCGCCTCGAACAGCGGGCCGGTTACCTCCGCCAGCGCCATCGCGCCGATCAGCAGGGCAGCCAGAACCAGAGCCAGAATACGCTTTGTCATGGGATGACTTCCTTTCATATATAGGTTGACTTTATTATACGAAACCGTTGTAGGCAATGTCAACAGACGAGATGTTATTTCGCAAGGGTTGAGAAAAAGAGTTGAGCGTTTAGGTAAAGGCGGCCAGGATCAGGCCGCCCTCACGCTCAATACTTCAGTATCTTCGGCGCGCCCCAGGCGGCCACCTTGTAGATGGGGTTCTCCAGCCGCTTCTTCACGTCGTCCAGCTTTTCGCGGATGGGGATGTGCTGGGGGCAGTGCTGTTCGCACTTGCCGCACTTCACGCACAGCCCGGCGTTGCTGCGGGTCTTGCGCAGGGTGGTGCACATCATGTATTCCCGCATGCCGTTCACCAGACCGTCGGCGTAGCTGGCGTTGTAGGCGGCGAAGCAGGTGGGGATGTCCACGCCCCGGGGGCAGGGCTGGCAGTAGCCGCAGCCGGTGCAGCCCACCTTCGTGGTCCTGTGGATGGCGGCCAGCGCCCTTTCATAGAGGGCCAGCTCCGCTTCGCTCAGCTGGTGGGGCAGGGCCTCGCCGGCGATGCGGCAGTTCTCCTCCACCTGGCTTACGTCGTTCATGCCGGAGAGCACCACCGTCGCCTCCGGGTGGTTCCAGACCCAGCGCAGGCCCCAGTCCGCCGGGCTGCGCTTCGGCTCGGCGGCCTCGAACACCTTTTTCGCCGCCCCGGGCAGCCCGCCGGCCAGCTTGCCGCCCCGCAGCGGCTCCATGATGATCACCGGCAGGCCCTTCGCCGCGGCGTATTCCAGCCCGTCCACGCCGGCCTGGCTGCGCTCGTCCATGTAGTTGAACTGGATCTGGCAGAAATCCCAGTCCCAGGCGTCCACCAGGGCCTTGAACTGCAGCGTGCCGCCGTGGAACGAGAAGCCCGCGTTGCGGATGGCGCCGCTTTTCTTCTTCTCCTCCAGCCACTCCTTCACGCCCAGCGCGCACAGCCGTGCCCAGCTGCCATCGTCGTTGAGCATGTGCATCAGGTAGTAGTCCACATGGTCCGTGCCCAGGCGCTCAAGCTCCTCGGCGAAGAAGCGCTCGGCGTCCCCGGGCCTGTTGATCCGGTATTGGGGCAGCTTGGTGGCGATGTTGAGCTGATCCCGGCAGTTGTACTGGCGGATGAAGTTTCCCAGGCACATCTCGCTGCCGGGGTAGATATAGGCGGTGTCAAAGTAGTTGACGCCCAGATCCAGCGCCAGCTTCATCTCCCGGTTGGCCTTTTCCTGGTCGATGGAGCCGCCGCGCTTGGTGAAGCGCATGCAGCCGAAGCCCAGCGCGGAGAGGGAGTCGCCGTTTTTCGGGTTGACGCGGTATTGCATGGGTCCGCTCCTTTCCATGGGTCGAGGGGGGATTTATCCATTGTTGACATTATAGGACAAACGCACCATGATTGCAACTGTGCAAGTCTTGTTTTCCGGACTGCCAAATGGACGCCCGATTTATTGATTTAGTACGTTTTTTGCCATATTGATTTGCGCTATACCACTTGTCAAAGGAAGATGTTTATGTTAATATAAGGTATCAAATCTTCAATATTGGAAAAGTATGGCCCGGCGATAACGTTTTCAACAAACAGCGGAAGGGAGGGGTCGACATGAAGGCGGACTGGCTGAATCTGGAGAACCACAGCGGCGATTTCCAGACCATCGTGGATCGCCTGAACGGCTCGCCCTTTGACGAGCTGGTGGAGATCGACCTCTACAACGACCGCTGCCGCAACATCTATCACGTCGAAGGCAAGTACTTCGTGCCCTTCCTGGAGGGCGAGTGGACCAAGCTCTACCGCTATGCCACCGAGCACATGCTGCATCCCTCCGACCGCGGCGCCTTTTCCGCCCTGCTGGACCCGGACAAGCTGCAATCCCGGCTGGAGCGCAGCGAGAATCCCGGCGTGCTGGACGCCCAGTTTCGCTATCGCAGCGTGGAGGGCGGTTGGATCTGGACCCGCCAGGTGATGGTCTCCGGCGCGCAGAACGGCCTGCCCGAGGGCGTGGTCTATTGCTATATCTTCGATATCTCCATCCAGAAGGAGCGCGCCCAGGGCCGCGTGGCGGCGTCGAACGCCGCGCCCGCCATCGCCCGGCGCGACGACATGACGGGCCTGCTGCTGGACCGGGAATTTTTCGCCTTGGCGCAGAAGAAGCTGCCCACGCTGGCGGGCCAGTGGTGCGTGGCCGCGGTGGACATCGAAAACTTCAAGCTGTTCTGCGACTGGCACGGCCAGCAGACCGGCCATTTCCTACTGGCGGCGATGGGCGAGATCCTGCTGCGCGTGGAGCAGGAGACCGGCGGCCTGGCGGGCTATCGCGGCCAGGACGACTTCGCGCTGCTGGTGCCCTACGACATCCAGCGGCTGAACGCGCTGTACGAGGAGCTGCGCCAGCTGATCGTTTCCCAGGGCGATTCCGTGGGCTTCCAGCCCATCTTCGGCATCTGCATGATCGAGAGCCCCGGCGACGAGATCATGGAGCTGTATAACCACGCCGCGCTGACCGCCGAGCAGATCAAGGGCGATTTCCGAAACCGCATCCGGGTGTACAACGCGGCCGCCTATAAAAAGAACACCGAGGAATACCGGATCCTGTCCGATTTCCAGCGCAGCCTGGAGAGCGGCGAGCTGTTCTTCTGCCTGCAGCCCCAGTGCCGCGTGTCCACGGGCCATGTGGTGGGGGCCGAGGCGCTGGCCCGCTGGCGCACCAAGGACGGGCGGATGATCCCGCCGGGTCGGTTCGTGCCCATCCTGGAAAAATACAGCATGGTCACCAACCTGGACAAGTTCATCTGGGAGAGCGTCTGCAAGTGGCTGCGCAAGTGGCTGGACGAGGGCCATGTGGCGGTGCCGGTGTCGGTGAACGTCAGCCAGATCGACATCTTCACCCTGGACGTGCCCGCTTACTTCAACTCGCTGCTTGAAAAGTACAGCCTGCCGGCGAACCTTTTGAAGATCGAGATCACCGAGTCCGCCTACGTGGAGGACACCGCCGTGGTGCGCGAGACGGCCCGACGCCTGCGCGCTGCCGGGTTCCTGGTGCTGATGGACGACTTCGGCAGCGGCTATTCCTCGCTGAACATGCTGCGCAGCCTGAACGTGGACGTGATCAAGCTGGACGCCCAGTTCCTGCACATCAGCGAAAACGAGTCCCACAAGGGCATCAGCATCCTGGAATCTATCATCAGCATGACCAAGGCCATGGCCATCCCGGTGATCGTGGAGGGCGTGGAGACGCCGGAGCAGATCAACTTCCTGGCCGACCTGGGCTGCCGGTACATGCAGGGCTATTACTTCTACCGGCCCATGCCGGTGGAGGAGTTTGAGAACCTGATCCGCGACGGCAAGAAGGTGGATTTGAACGGCTTTGAGTTCAAGGCCAACGAGCAGATCCACACCCGGGAGTTCCTGGACGTGAACGTGTTTAACGACGCCATGCTGAACAACATCCTGGGCCCGGTGGCCATCTATCGCTGGAAGGGCGACAACGTGGACATCATCCGCTTCAACCAGCAGTTCTACCAGATGGTGGGTATCGAGCTGAACCAGCTGAACGACCGGTTGGAGCACATACAGGATTTCGTCCATCCCGGCGACCGGGAAAAGCTCTTCAGCCTGATGCGCCGCGCCGCCAATGACCGGCTGAACGGCGCCCACGACGTGCTGCGGGTATACAAGCCCAGCGGCGCCATGGTGTGGATCTCCCTGCAGCTGTACCGCATGGAGGAGACCGAGCAGGGCGTGAACTTCTATGGCTCTGCCGGGGACATCACCGAGACCCAGTATGTCAACGAGGACCTGCCCGGCGGGTACTATCGCGTCGCCGCCGACGGCAAGGGCACGTTCCTGCACATCAGCAAGGGCTTTATGAACATGGTGGGCTACACCGCCGAGGAGATCCGCGAGCAGTTCGGCAACTGCGTCATGAACATGGTGCACCGCGACGACTGGCAGACGGTGCTGGCCGGGGCCGCGAACATAAAATCCGGCGGGGAGACCGCTGGCAAGCCCATTCGCCTCAAGAAGAAGGACGGCGGCTGGGTCTCCGTGGTGGTCAAGAGTCGGCTGACCGACCTGGAAGGCATACTGTGCTATCAGGCCGTGGCCATCGACGTGACGGATCTGGTGAAGCTGCAGAACCGGATGCGGCTTTTGAGCAAGTTCTCCACGGACGACGTGGTGTTCGTCCGCCGCAAGGGCGAGGGATACAGGTATCGCGTGGTGGTGCATGGCCTGGAGGACAAGCTGGGCTATACCGCCAATGAGTTTGAAAAGCTGCTGAACAACAACGAGCTGCTCAACCAGATGGATCCCGCAGAGAACGAGCGCCTTCGCGAAATCACCCGACGCGGGCTGGAGGAAAAGCGGCCCGTGGAGTTCGACTTCAGCATGCCGACCGCCTCGGGCGGGTCCATCAGGCTGCACATGAAGACCGACCACGTCACCGACGACTCCAGCAAGGTGGAATTCATCTGCACCTTCCGGGAGGCCGGAAATGGGGAAAAGTGAGCAGGGGTCAGTGAAATAACCGGGTTGCCGATGTCGGCAACCCGGATTGTTTTTGGCACCGAGGTGGATATAAGCCTCTGTCTTCTGCCGTAATGCATCACGATTCGGGGCGGGCGGCGCAACGCCGCCCGCCCTGTGAAAGGGTGCAGCGAGAGGCGCGGCAGCCCTGAACAGGAGCGCCTCGCCATCCCCCTGCGGGCTTGCCCAAAAACACCACCGGCGCGGGAAAACCCACGCCGGTGTTTGCTGTCCGCTATTGATCAGCCTTCGTTGTCCAGACGGGTGATGCCGTCGATGGTCATGTCGAAGTAGGGGGCGGAAGCGGTCTCGGACTCGTGGAAGTAGCCGTCGTAGATGTGCTCGTTCTCGGGCACCTCGCCGTTCACGGTGAAGGTGGCGGTGTCGAACACGTGCAGCTCGCCGGCCTTCAGGGCGGCGATGACTTCGTCCAGCTTCTCCTGGGTGCCCTCGGCGGCCACGGCCTCGTTCAGTTCGGTCAGGGCCACGGAACCCTCGTTGAAGCCCTGGCTCCAGTCAGCCTCGAAGGCTTCGCCGGCCATGGTCTTCTCGATGGCGTACTGCATGTAGGGCGCCCAATCGATGCGGGAGGAGATCAGGGAAGTGTTGGGGGCCACGGCGTTGAAGGAGATGTTGTAGCCCACGTTCGGAACGTTGTTGTCCTCGCAGGCGGTGGGAGCGCCGACGGTGTCGGCGTGCTCGCTCATCAGCACGCAGTGGTACTGGCTGATCAGGGCGGTGGCAGCTTCCTGCTCCAGCGCCTGGTCACCCCAGGAGTTGGTGAAGGTTACGTACATGGTGGCGGAGGGGCAGACATAGCGCACGCCCAGGAAGAAGGAGGTGTAGCCGCTGATGACCTCGGCATAGGGGAACGCGCCCACGTAGCCGACCACGGCCTGATCCTCGGTGATGTCGCCATCCGCGATCATCTCGTTCAGCTTCATGCCGGCGGCGACGCCAGCCGCGAAGCGGCCCTCGTAGATGGAGGCGAAGGCGTTGTGCATGTTCTCAAGGCCCGAGCCCGCGGCCTGGTAGCCGGTGGCGTGGGAGAACTGGATCTCGGGATACTCCTCGGCGGCCAGGATGATGTAGTCCTCATGGCCGAAGGAATCGGCGAAGATGTAGTTGCAGCCGGACTCCGCCAGGTCGATGGCGGCGTCGTAGCACTCCTGGCCCTCGGGGATGTTGGTCTTGATGACCAGCTGGGTCTCGGGATCCAGGCCGGCAGCTTCGACGGCTTCCTTCATGCCGTTGATGAAGTTGGCGTCGTAACCCATGTTCTCGTCGTGCAGGCAGATCAGGCCCACCTTCATGTCTTCCTTCGCGATCTCGGCGAACGCGACGGAACACAGCAGCATGGCCAGAACCAGGAGGACGGATGCGATTTTCTTCATAATCAATGTCTCCTTTTCTTCTCACCCCTGCATGGGGGCTTGTGAAATTATCATACACAAGCAAAGTTACAACTGGATGCTGATATTGTAAATTGTGGGGTGAAAAGGGATGAAAGTTCGGGATTTGTGCCGAAATGGGCCGAAACAGGGGGGCAGGGAAGGGGTAAATGGGCAAAAAGGCGAACATTGACGGAGTGCGGAGTGTGAAGTGTGGAGTTACAGTTGGCCAGGGGACCGGACTGCCACGTCGAGCCTGCTGGGCTCTCCTCACAACGACGCGGCGTGAGCGCGTTGGCGTCATGCGTTTTACGCGCGAATGGTGTCATTGCGAGGAGCGAAAGGACGTGGCAATCCGGTCCCGGGCATTTTACTCTAAACTCTAAACTCTCCACTCTGTAACCCTCTCCCCCCGGACGAGGAACGCCCTCTCCGCCAGCTCCGCCAGCGGCGCGTCGGAGCGGGAGTCGGAGTAGAATTCGTCGATCCGGCCGCCGGGGAAGCGGGCGCGGAACCTGGAGACCTTCTCCTTCCCGTGGCAGTTGGGGCCGAGGAACAGGCCGGTGCGCTTGTCCACTGGAGAGCCGATGACGATGCCGATGCCCAGCTTCTGGCAGGCGGGGCGGATCAAAAACTCCGGCGAGGCGGAGATCACCACGTCGTCCTCCCTGTGCTTCGGCGGGTACCAGGCCTTGACCCGGGAGAAGTTTTCCTTCCAGAATTCGTCCACGGCTCCGTCCACGTCGCCGATCAGTGCCAGGAAGTGGAGCATGCGCTGCTTGAAGGCCTGCTTCTTGCGGATCTTCAATAAGAACAGCAGCCCGTTGGCCGCCTGGGCGGGCACGTCCCGCCACATGGCGCGTCGGTGGCGCAGGCACCAGGTGAAGAAGCGGGCGGTGCTGTCCCCCCGCAGGATGGTGTTGTCGAAGTCGTACACGTTCATAATCGGCCCCCGTTTTGCGCTGGGAATAATTACAATTACGGGTTCTATATTCGCCCCGGGCGGCCCGGAATCCTGCGAAAAAGGCGGCGCAGCCGCACATTTGGCCAAATTATGAAGCTGGGTTTATTTATACTTTGAATTTCCCGGGTGGGATTGATTTATCGGCCCCGCGCTGGTACAATAGGGGTGGAAACCGAGATTACATACCGGGAGGACATCCTATGAATATGAAGAAACGCATCGCGATGCTGCTGGCGCTGTGCCTGGCGCTGCTGGGCCCCGCGGGCGCGCTGGCGGAGGAAGGCGCGCTGAACGACCTGCTGGGCTTCTTTGAGCGCGCCAGCGCCCAGGGCGAACCTGCGCCCGAGACCGGGGCCCCGGCGCAGGCCGCCGACGCCCTGCCTGTCGCGGACGATGCCGCCCAACCCGCCATGGACGCCGCCGCGCCGAACCCGGATTGGCAGAACATACTGCTGCTGGGCACCGATTCCCGCACCAGCGATACCGACACCCGTACCGATACCATGATCATACTCTCCCTGAACGCCCGGAGCAACGAGATTCGCATGACATCGCTGATGCGGGACATCTGGGTGGATGTTCCTGGCCACGGTGGTGCGAAGCTGAACGCGGCCTGCGTCTACGGCGGCCCGGAGCTGACCCTGCAGACCATCAACCAGAATTTTGGCATGGACATCCAATCCTATGTTGAGGTGAACATGCAGTGTCTGGCCCAGATCGTGGACGCCCTGGGCGGCATTCGCATGGACGTGAGCGACAGCGAAGCCAAGGCCATCAACAAGCTGTTTGCCGACGACCGCAACGCCCACGACGAGAACACCTACTTCGCCGGGGACACCGTTTCTGCCGGCAGCCAGGTGCTGCTGAACGGCAAGCAGGCCCTGGCCTTTGTCCGCATCCGCTCCATGGACAACGACTATGTCCGCACCGATCGCCAGCGCCAGATGCTGGTGGCCATCGCCAAGGACCTGCAGCAGAAGGACCTGCTCAGCCTGGGGGCCATCGTCACCGGCATGCTGCAGTACGTGAAGACCAACCTGACCTTCGACGAGATCATGGCCATCGCCGGTGTGTGCATGGGCGCGTCCCTGGACGACCTGCCCGAGCTGCGCCTGCCCGCGGAGGGTACCTACCAGTCCGGCACCTTCAACGGCACCTGGTGCATCAAGCCCGATTTCGAGGAGAACGCCCGCCAGCTGCGCGCGTTCATCTACGGGGAGTAATCGCGTACATACAAAAGCCAGGGACGGCTATTGCCGCCCCTGGCTTTTTGTGTCAACCCGCCTTCTTTTGATCGTGTTTGTTGATGTTCGTGGATTGCGTTTCGTCGAAGCCCTCGGTGGCCTCGGACTTGAACATGATCTTGATGGTCAGCAGGATCAGCTGGAAATCCAGCAGCAGGGATTGGTTCTCGATGTAGAGCATGTCCATCTTCAGCTTGTCCTCGGGAGGGGTGTTGTACTTGCCGTAGACCTGGGCATAGCCGGTCAGGCCGCTCTTCACCCGCAGGCGATACTTGAAGTCGGGCAGCTGTTGCTCGTAGAGCGTCTCGTGCAGCGTGCGCTCCGGCCGGGGACCCACCAGCGACATCTGGCCCAGCAGCACGTTCACGAACTGGGGCATCTCGTCGATGCGGTATTTCCTCAGGAAGCGGCCCACCTTCGTGATGCGGGGGTCGTCCTGGGTGGCGGGCTTGGCGCCATGCACCTCCGCGTCCACGATCATGCTGCGGAACTTCACGATGCGGAACACCCTGCCGTCCAGCGTCACCCGGTCCTGGAAATAGAACACGGGCCCGCGGTCCTCCAGCTTGATGGCGATGGCCGCCACCAGAAACACCGGCGAGAGCACCACCAGGAAGAATGCCGACAGCACGATGTCGCACACGCGCTTGATGATCAGGTTCCGCTGCCGGCTGTAGGTGTAGTCATACTTCAGCAGCGGGGTGTCCAGGTAGTTGGCCACCTCGCAGCCCCGGCAGATGATGTCGATGAAGTCGGGTGCGAAATAAAAGGTCTTGCGATGGGCCAGGCACAGGTGGATCAACGCGTCCCGGCTCTCAGGGCTCACGCCCATGAGCATCACGGTGTCGATGCCGTCGATCTTCGATTCGATCTCCTCCAGCGCGCCCTCGGTCACCACGTGATCCAGGCTGAACAGGTGGGCCAGCTTTCCCTCCACCTGCCGCTTGAACTGGGCCAGCTGGGCCTGGGTGCCCGTGCCGCAGACCAGCAGCGTGCTGGAGGGCTGGACGTGGGCGAGGATATAGCGTTTGCTGATCCAGACGATCATCGTGGTGCCCACCAGCTGGCACACCACGATGAATGCCCCAGGCCAGACGTTGACATAGTCGCGGTGCAGCAGCACGGAGGAGACGTAGAGGATCAGGTCGGCGATGCCGAAGCTGATGAACTGGGACAACACCGTCTCCTCCACCGGGGACGAGGCGATGGCATAGCCCCGGTACAGCTTGGCCAGCCAGTGGTACAGGATGTAGAAGGCCAGTATGGAGACGACGATGCCCCTGGTCTTGTGGGTGCGCCAGGCGTAGTCGTTGTAATAGCTGACCCACACCAGGGTGAACAGGCCGACGTTGAACAGTATCAGCGTGATCCTGGCGATATTGGTAATGCGCTTGTCCTTCATACCCGCGAACCTTTCGTGTGCCTTCGGAAGAGCCTACAGCTTCTCCCGCAGCCGTTCAAATGTGGTGAATTCGTAGCCGTGTTTTTCCAGCAGCGCGATGGTCTTTTCCAGCCGCCGGGCCATGTGCCGCCTGCCGATGTGCATGCGAAGGTACTTCGACGGGCTCATGTCCGCCACCCGGGGGAGGGCGGCGGGAGACAGGTCCAGGGGGTGGATGTACAGCACATAGGGCTTGCCGGTCTTCAGGTATCGCCCCAGCATCCAGGCCATGAACGGCCAGGGCAGCATGCGCAGGTAGCCTCCGCCCAGCAGCATGTTCATGCCGCCGATCTTCTGGGTGCTGACCTCGAACTCCGTGAAGCCGTCCCGCCTGTAGACGCAGGGGGAGACCTCCTCAAAGCCCGCCAGGGCCATCTCGCCGTACTTATCGCTCTTCTGCTGCTTCAGCTTGCTGGAATCGTAGTGAAAGCCGCACCCGCGCACGATGTCCAGCCGATGATCGTCCATGGCGAAGTAGGGTCCGCGATAGCCGCTGACGCCGTGGCCCAGCGCCTTCTCCAGCGCGGCCTTGGCCTTCAGGAGCTGCCCGCGGAACTCGTCCGGCTCCAGGGACAGCGGCCGGATGTGCTCCCAGCCGTGGCAGGCGATGTCGTGGCCCGCCCGATCCATGGCGCGGAGCTTCTCACCCAGCCGGTCCGCCAGCGCGCCCAGCACGAAGAACGAACCCGGGATGCTCCGCGCGTCCATGACGCGAAGGGCGATGTCCAGGCCGTCCAGCACGGTGACGGATTTGTCGATCTCGCAGTCGAAGTGATAGGACTGGTACCAGTCCTCCACGTCCATGGAGATCACGGCGTACTTCTTCATAGTCGTTTCCTTTGCAGAATTTGAGTTGATTATAGCATAACGGATGTTAAATGTCCACCGAGGGAACGCGCTGCGGGCCGGTATCCTTTGGCAGAAAGCCGCAGATGAGCCAAAAACGCCCCGCCGCAGCGGAAAATCGCTTGCGCGGCGGGGAACGGAGCGCTCAGCCCGGCACGGACTTAGCCCGGCAGTGTCACGGTGAACGTGGCGTCCTGGCCGAAATGGCTCTCGGCGCGGATGTGGCCCTTGTGGGCCTGGGCGATGTTGCGGGCGATGGCCAGCCCCAGGCCGTTGCCGGCCACCTCGCTGTTGTGGGACAGGTCCTCCCGGTAGAACCGGTCGAAGATCTTTTCCAGGTTTTCCGGCGCGATGCCCGGGCCGGTGTTGTACACGGTGATCACCGCGCCACGGCCCTTCTGCGCAAGGGACAGCCGGATCGTGCCGCCCTCATTTGAGTACTTCAGGGCGTTGCTGAGCAGGATCACCGCCAGCTGCTGCAGCATGGCCTCGTCGCCGCGGATGGACACGCCCTCCGGGATGTCGGTTTCCAGCGTGCGGCCGGACTCGAACACGGTGCTCTCGAAGGGCAGCGCCACGCCCAGCAGCGCCTGGGACAGGTCCAGCCGCTTCATCTCGGCCTTCACGGCGCCCTTGTCCATTCGAGCCAGGGTCAGCAGGTTCTGCACCAGGCTGTCCGTGCGCTTCACCTCGGACTGGATGTAGCCCAGGTACTCGTTGGGGCCGATGTCCCGGCTGAGCACCTCTGCGTTGGCGGAGATCACCGCCAGCGGGGTCTTGAATTCATGGCTGGCGTCCCAGACGAACTGCTTTTGCCGGTCGAAGGAGGCCTGCACCGGCTGAAGCATCCGCCGGATCAATAAGTAGGCTCCCGCGCTGAGCAGCAGGCAGGCCAACGAAGCCACCAGCGCCGCCGAGCCCAGCATCCGCCGGGCGGACAGGAATTCCAGCCGGGCGTCCAGGGCGATGAGCAGACGGCCGTCGCCTGAATCGGTGAGCCGGTAGTACTGGGTGTCCACCCGGCCGCTGTCCCTTCCCTGGGCCAGGGCGGCGTCGGCGAAGGTCTGGATCTGATCGTCGTCGTACAGGTCGGCGCGGTCGCTTGACCACTCCGTCACGCTGCCGTCCGCGTCCAGGCGGATGGTGTAGGCGTTGGACAGGCTGGCCAGCGAGGCCCCGCCCGCGGCCAGCTCAAAGCCCCGGCGGCGGTTCTCCCGGCGCTGGCGCATCTCGTCGTCCAGGGCGGGCGGCGTGCCCTCGGGCTTCTGGGACGGCTCCGGCTGCGACTGCAGCTCGGGCCGGCGGCCCTGGTTCCTGGCCAGGATGTCCAGCGCGGCCTCGGCGGCGGTGGAGATGTTGCGCCGGTTGATGGCGTCGATGGACAGCACGATGCCCGCCGTCACCAGGATCAGCACGCCGATCACCAGCAGCGTCAGCCGCCTGCGGAGTTTCTGGATCAAAGCTCATACCTCCCGTATTGAGGTTCGGTGTGGGGAAAGCGCATGGAGGCGGGCTAAGCCTGCTCCAGGGAGTACCCCAGCCCCCGGGTCGCCTTCAGCTTCACGCCCGCGCCGATGAAGGCCAGCTTCTTGCGCAGGAAGGACACGTAGACCTCCAGGTTGTTGTATTCCGCGTCGCTGTCATAGCCCCAGACCCGCTCGATCAGCGTTTCCTTGGGCAGGATCTGGGCGGGGTTGCGCAGGAACAGCTCCATCAGCTGATACTCCTTCGCCCCCAGTTTCACACTCTGGCCGCTTGCGTCGTTGCGCAGCGTGGCGTCCTTTTCGGTGAGCGACACGCCGCCGAAGGCCAGCGCCATCACCGGCGCGCCGTCGCCCCTTCGGGTGATGGCCCGCAGGCAGGCCACCAGCTCGCCCATCTGGAAGGGCTTGGGCAGGTAGTAGTCCGCGCCGCCCTCCAGGCCCCGGATGCGGTCCTGGAGATCGCCCCGGGCGGTGAGCATCATCACCGGGGTCTTCACGCCCTCGCCCCGCAGCCGCTCCAGCACGGTGAAGCCGTCCATGCCGGGCAGCATTACGTCCAGTATGATGGCGTCGTAGCCGCCGGACAGCGCGCAGTCCAGCCCGTCCGGCCCGGTGTAGACCGGGTCCACCACGAACCGTTCCGACTGCAACAGCCGGCATACCGCAGCGGACAGGTTCTTTTCGTCTTCGATGAGAAGTATGCGCATGGTTGGTTTCCTCCGTTGGTTGATGACGGGTACGCAGGCAGCACCGCCTCCATTATAGCACAACTTTCCCGCCTACGAAAAGCATCCGCCCGAAATTCGGACGGATGCCTTTTCACACGGGATCAGAAGCGATCCGCGTGGTACACCGGGTTGGCTTCCTCGACCCAGGCGTTGACCTGGTTCTCATAGGTGTCGGCGATCTTCTGCTCCAGCGCGTTGGCCTCGGCAGTCTCGGCCAGCTCCTCGAAGGGCACCGCGCCGGGGGTGATGTCCGCCAGGTAGTAGATGATGTGAATGCCGTTCATGCCGTACACCGGCGCGCTGATCTGGCCCACCTCGGCGATGGACATGGCGCCTTCGGTGAAGGCGGGATCCCAGGTGGTGGAGTTCGCGGACACGGCGTAGCCCTGGCTGGCGGTGGGCTCGTTGGTCATGCCGGGATCGGCGTTGTACTTCTCGATCAGGCTGTCGAAGTCCGCGCCGCCGTTGAACTCGTCGATGACCTGCTGGGCCTGGGGCAGAAGCTCGGCGTGCAGCGCCTCGATCTCGGCGGTGACGCTGGCGATGTCGGCCTCGATTTCGTCCAGGCTTCTGGGCTCGGGCGTGGGCTCGGGGGCTTCGGTCTCTTCCTCGTCGGCTTCAAGGCCTTCCTCTTCGCCCTCGACCTCTTCGACTTCAATGTCGAGGTCCTCTTCGGCTTCCTCGGCCGCTTCGGCTTCCTCGGCCTCTTCGGCTTCTTCGGCCTCTTCGGCTTCCTCGCCCTCGGCGCCTTCCGCGCCGTCCTCCACCACGGGGTTCTCCACGGTGTCCTTCTCGGCCTTCAGCTCGTCCAGCCGGCTGTGCAGTTCGCTGTATTTGGCGGACTGGTCCTCGTCGAACTGGATCAGCACGTGCTTTACGGCGCGATAGCCCTCGGGGTTCCAGGCGATGGCCTCGCCGCTGTTGCGGGCGTTGTTGTAGCTGTAGTCGTCGTCCGCATAGGCTTCCTCGTCGTCGGCCACCATCTTCTGGTACTCGGCCTGGATGTCCTCGTCGGTCACGGCCACGTCCTTGGTGATGGCGTTGTGTAGCTGCTCGTCCACATAGCTCTCCAGCGTCTGCTGGGTCAGCACGTCCTGGGTCAGGCCGTAGCTTTCCATGGCGGCGATGGTCTGCTCGCGGGCGGTCTCCTCGTCGGCATTCTCGTCGGCGAAGTAGCTCTTGTAGGTCTCCACGTAGGTCTCGAATTGCTCGACGGCCTCGGCCTCCAGGTTGGCCCGTTCCTCGTCGCTGATATCGCTGATGCCCATCTCCGCGGCCTTCTCGTCCAGGATGGCGTTGCGCACCAGGGTCTGGAGAATGTCCTGTTTGATGTCGGCGGCGTAGTCGTCGATGTTCAGGCCGTACTGGGCATAGGCCTCGGAAGCGGCCTGGTACTCGGCGTCCGCGGCTTCCTTCCAGATGATGCCGCCGTCGCCGTACTCGGCCACGATCTGGTTCTCATAGAAGGGCTTGTACAGCTCCACTTCGCTCTCCAGCTCGGCGATGCGCGCGTTGGCGGCGTCCAGCTGGGCCTGCAGATCGTCCTCCGCCAGGGCGGCGACCGTGGCCATGCACATCAGCGCGGCCAGGATCAGACTGATCAGTTTCTTCATATTCATATGCGTTGCCTCCATATTCTCCTCCGCGGTTTTGCGGAATGTCGCTTTGCATTATAGCACAAGGGCCGGGATTTCTCAATGGATGGGGCGGATTATTCAAAGTACGTTTACAAATGAGGGAACAGGGGAAGAGAGAATAGGCAATAGGGATAGTGGCTGCCGCGCGGTTTTCTTTTTGCGGGGGCGGCGTTGCGCCGCCTGCCGGAGACAACGTTTGGGTGCGTACTCAGGCAGGCGCTGAAATGGCGTCCCTACAGGCTTTGCTATGCCTCTGTATATGTCTTGAGTCAGCCCCGGCCGCTGGGTCAGACGCAAAGAAGAGCCCCTTCCGATCTCTCGGAAGGGGCTCTTCTTTGGCGATGCGGAAGGGGCTCGAACCCTCGACCTCCAGCGTGACAGGCTGGCATTCTAACCAACTGAACTACCGCACCATGGTGGGCCTTCAGGGACTCCGATCGGTTATGAGCCGACTGCTCTAACCACTGAGCTAAAGGCCCTTGATCCCTGTGGGCTGAAATAAAAAATTGGCGACCTCTACGGGACTCGAACCCGTGTTACCGCCGTGAAAGGGCGGTGTCTTAACCGCTTGACCAAGAGGTCGCAGTGGTCGGGGTGACAGGATTCGAACCTGCGGCCCCATGCTCCCAAAGCACGTGCGCTACCAAACTGCGCCACACCCCGGCAATGGAGGCTGTGCCTCACAAGCAACAGAAAGATTATAGCATGCGGGCGGCTGGATTGTCAAGCCCTTGGCGCGTATATTTTTCGCAAAGTCGCCGCCCTGGCGGGCCTTCCGGCGGGGGAGGGAGGATGGTGCGGCGGGGATTGCGGCGAGGCGCCGGAGATCCTGACGACTGCCTTCCCGCCGAAATCGCGTAGAATCAAAATAGACCGAAAAAAGCCTGATAATCAGAAAATTTGAGTTTGAAAGGCTGAAAATAAGCGAAGTAGACACAAAAAAACGGTGTGTATGCAGAAAAAATAGATCGACTGAATTGAAAACGGCCTAATATGCCCAAATTTCGACAGGCATTTCAAAAGTTAGTCGACATCAAGCGGCTCTTGAACTTAGTTGAATCATATTTGGTCGTATTGAGGAAACACAGAGCGATCAGGCGGCGGTTTTATGTTAAGTTGACGACTTTGACCCTCCGCCCACAGGGCCCGAAGGGGGAGGAAGCGGTAGCCTGACTTCCCGGAAATTAGCGAAATATGCCTGAAATGAGATGGATTTCACAGATGGTGGAGAAAAGTAGACATGGAATCACATGAAATAGACATGCAGTACCGGGTATTCTTGAATAAGTAGACAAAAACAACGGCCCGCCGAAGCGGGCCGAAAGGGCATTTTGGGCTCATTTTTCCCGGGATCCCATCCTCAGCGGCAGGGCGTCGAAGTCCCCGGCGTCCCCGGGGTCGTGGGTGACCAGCAGCACCGTGCGCCCCGCCAGCAGGGGCCGGGCGAAGCGGATGGCGGCGCGCCGGGTGTCGGCGTCCAGTCCCTTGAAGGGCTCGTCCAGCAGCACCAGCTTCGAGGGGAACAGCAGCGCCCGGGCCAGGGCGACCCGCCGCCGCATGCCGCCGCTGAACTCCCGCACGGGCTTGTCCAGGTCGCCGCCCAGGCCGAGGGCAGCCAGTGCCTCCCCGATGTACCCATCCCGCTCCGGCGCCTTCCTCAACACCGAGCGCAGGCAGTCCGCCGCGGTCAGCTGCGGGGGCAGCCGGTCCTCCTGGAACACCATGCTGATCCCGCCCTCGGGCACGCCTGCGATGGTCCCGGCGTCGGGCCGCTCCAGGGCGGCGATCAGCCTGAGCAGGGTGGTCTTGCCGCAGCCGGAGCGCCCCTCGATGGCGGTGACGCGTCCCTCGGGGAAGGTGTGGGTAAAGCCGTCCAGCACCACGTGGTCGCCGTAGGTCTTGGTAAGCCCTTTCACTTCCAGGTTCACAGCCGCTCACCCGCCCTTCCGATGGCCCTCAAGCCCAGCTTCAATAGTTTCGCGCATCCGGCGCTGATCAGCACGATGGCCAGCGTCCAGGCGAACAGGTCCGGGGTGGCCAGGTAAACCTTGGCCTTGTACAGCTTTTCGCCCACGGAGCCGCCGGGGATGCCGATCACCTCCGCGGCCACGCCGCTCTTCCAGGCCAGCCCGATGGACACCGACAGCGCCGAGGCCACGCTGGGCAGCGCGGCGGGCAGGTCCACGGTGCGGAACCGGTTCCAGCGGCCCATGCGGAACACCCGGGCCATCTCCCGGAGCTTCGGGTCGATCTGCCGGATGCCGTCCAGCGTGCCGGCGTAGATCACCGGCAGCACGATCACGAAGGCGATCAGTATGCTCAGCCGCCGGGAGGGCACCCAGATCAGCGCGGCGATCACGAAGCTCGCTACCGGCACCGAGCGCATGGCGGCCAGCAGGGGAGAGAGCAGCGCCGACACGAGCGCTACCTTCCCGGCCAGCATCGCCAGCGCCATGCCGGCCAGGCTCGCCAGCGCGAAGCCGGCGAGGATGTGGCCCAGCGTGAACAGCAGCGAGCGCCAGAAGTCCGCCGTCCGGACCAGCGCCCACAGCCGCTGAAGCGTCACCGCCGGGGAGGCCAGCAGTATGGGCTGGCCCACGGCCATGCTCAGCGCCTGCCACACCGCCAGCCAGAACGCTGCCGCCAGCAGGAATTGGAGCTTGGGGGAGAGGTTTTTCATGGGACACCACCTCTTACAAATATCGGCAGGCATGGATGCCTGCCGAATGTGGGCGGCGGAGGGGGACGGAGTCTCCCTTCGCACCTCGATCAATAATAGAAATCCTCGCCCGGCAGCGCGCCGCCCACGGAGGCGGGGTCAGCGTCGAAGAGGACAGCCAGATAGCCGCCGAGCTTTGCCTTCAGGTCCTCGCCGTCGATGAAGGTGATGTTGCAGTAGGGCAGGGCCTTCTCGGCGGGGCCGGCTTCGAAGATGTCGAATTCGCCGATCAGCTGGGCGGCGTCGTGCTCGTTCTGCTGCACGAAGGACACGCTCTCGCGATAGTCGTCCATGAACTTGGCCACGGCGTCGGGGTTCTGCTCGATGAAATCCGTCCGAGCCACGGCGATGCCGGTGACCAGCGTGGAGGGCGCTTCGGCGTCCGCCTGCAGCTCATCCCAGGCTTCGGTCAGGTCCAGCGCCGGGCGCAGGTCCTCCGCCTTGGTCATGGCCACGGTGGCGAAGGGCTGGGGCAGCATGGCCACCAGGCTCTCGTCCTGCAGCATGGCCGCCAGGCATTCGCTGTGCTCGCTCTTGTATTCGATGGTCAGGTCCTTCTCCGGGTCCAGGCCATTGCCGCGCAGGATGTAGTTCAGCGCGTATTCCGGGGTGGCGCCCTTGCCGGAGGCCACCAGCGTGCGGCCCTTCAGGTCGGCGATGCTGTTGATTTCCTCGCCGCGCTCCATAATGTAGAGCACACCCAGGGTGTTGATGGCCAGCGCGCGCACATTGCCCTGGGTATTGTTGTAAAGCACGGAACCCAGGTTGGCGGGCACGGCGGCGATGTCCAGCTCGCCCTTCACCAGCAGCGGCACGATCTCGTCCGGCGCGGCGCAGAGGGTGAATTCATAGTCGTCGGCCTTGTCCTTCATCATCTCCACCATGCCCATGGCGGTGGGGCCCTTCAGCGCGCCTACGCGCACGGTTTCCGCCAGCGCGGCGGGTAGCAGCAGGACGGACAGAACGACGATCAGGGATACGATTTTGCGAAGCATTGGTTTTACCTTCTTTCATTATATAGGGTCACGCGATCATTATATCACCCTAACCCTGCCAATGCAATCCGAATGACGCTGAGGAGGGGCCAAATCCTTTGTTAAAATAAGACAACAATTTGACAAAGTGAGGCTTATACAGACGAATTGTAATAAAAATGAAACAAATTGCCGGTGTCCATGGACAGGACAAAATGTATGTGGTACAATATTCAAGTAATATTGGAAATGATAGGATTACCATCAAAAGTGTGTCTGCCGGAGCTTGTTTATGCCGGTCGGGCACGAGGGGGAGACAAAATGAAATTCAACCGATTCCTGGCAATGCTGTGCGCGCTGGTGCTGCTGCTTTCGAGCATGACCGCGGCGCTGCCGGCCTTTGCCGATGAAGAACCTGCGGCAGAAGAGCCCGCCCCGGCGCCCGATCCGGCTCCTGCCCCGGCGCCCGATCCGGCACCAGCCCCGGCGACGAACCCGGATCCCGCCCCGGCGACGAACCCGGACCCCGCCCCGGCGACGAACCCGGATCCCGCCCCGGCGACGAACCCGGACCCCGCCCCGGCGACGAACCCGGACCCTGCCCCGGCGACGAACCCGGACCCCGCCCCGGCGACGAACCCGGACCCCGCCCCGGCATCCGATCCGGAGCCCGCGGAAGAGACGCCGGCCGATCTGCCTTCTGAAGCGCCTGAAACGGAGAAGCCGACCGAGGCGCCCACGGAGGCGCCGACACTGGCGCCCACGGAAGAGCCGACCCCCGCGCCCACCGAGGAACCGACCCCGGAGCCCACGGAGGAGCCGACCCCCACGCCCTTGCCCCCGGTGAAGCTTTACGACCTGAAGGCGGACAAGCAGGAAATCGCCCTCGGCAAGGCGATACACTTCACATTTATCGCGGAGAACGCCGAGACCGTGGAATGGAGCGCCGGGCGCAGCGACGGCCTGGACGGCGGCTCCGGCAGCTGCGCGGGCGGCGCGTTCGACTGGACGCCCGGACAGTCCGGCATCTACACCGTGGAAGTGACCGCCGTGGGCGGCGACATGACCACCGTATCCCAGAAGTGCCAGGTCACTGTCCGCGACGGCAAGCTGACCGTCAAGGTCAAGCCCACCTGGAAATGGGCCAGGGTCGGCGATCTGGACCTGATGTACGAACTCACCGTCATCGGCGGCGTGGAGCCCTACAGCGCAAGCATCGAGATCGAATATAAAAATAAGAAGTTCTATACCAGCAACGTGCTGGAGTCCAAGGTGCAGGTCGGCGCGGAGGGCTATGGCGACCACAAGCTGACCCTGAAAGTGACCGACGCCACAGGCGCCGTGGCCCAGGACGACGCCGTAATCAAGGCCTCCGACGACAAAAAGGACGACGCTCCGTCGCTGCCGAGGCTGAGAAAGGACATGACCTTCGCCGAGCGCGTGGTGGCCGTGGCCTGGTCCCAGGTGGGCTATGAGGAGAGTGAGCACAACTTCATCATCCGCGACGACAAGACCCGCCAGGGTTGGAGCTTCTACGGCCAGTGGGCCGGGATGCCCTTCGAGGAATGGTGCGCCATGTTCGCCAGCTACTGCCTGGAGATGGCGGGCGTTCCCCGCTGGATGATGCCCCAGGAGGCCAACTGCAACCGCTGGAAGAACAAGCTGGGCAAGCGCTACATCGACGACGAGGACGAGTACATCCCCGAGCCCGGAGACCTGATCTTCTTCCATCACGACCGCGTTTCAAAGGATCCCAACTTCCCGAACCACGTGGGCATCGTGGTGGACTACGATCCCGAGAAGGACTTGGTCTACACCGTGGAGGGCAATGCCGGCGCAGCGGTCCGCAACCGCGTCTACGCCCGCGGCAACTCCGTGATCGTGGGCTATGCCAGCATCGGCTACTGCATGAAGCGCTGGGACAAGGTCTATCTCCAGCGCCTGCGCGACCAGCTGGCCAGCGACCGTGCCGAGAGGGCCGAAAGATACAATCTGAAGAGCAAAAAGGTTTCCAAGGGGACGCACTGAACAAACCAAAACAAGGCGGCGGCACCGATTATGGTGTCGCCGCTTGGCCGTTGATAAGGGCCTTTGCAGTGCTGTCCGCGGTCAGGTCCTTCACCACCTCCGCCGCGATGACCAGGCCCATGGCGGAGGGCACGAAGGCGGTGCTGCCGGGGATGCTGCGGCGGGGGTGGGGGCCGCCGTCCTCGATGGGCACGCCCTTGGCCTCCGCGGGCGGCTCAGTGGACCAGGCCGCCTTCAGCTTCTTCACGCCGCGCTTTTTCAGCTCCCGGCGCATCACCCGCGCCAGCGGGCAGACCGAGGTCTTTGAGATGTCCGTCACCCGCAGCTGGGTGGGATCCAGTTTGTTGCCCGCGCCCATGGCGCTGATGATCGGCACGCCCAGGGCTTCGCAGCGCGCGGCCAGCTCCAGCTTGGCGGCCACGGTGTCCACCGCGTCCACCACGTAGTCGAAGCCGGACAGGTCCACCTCATCCGCGTTCTCCGGCGTGTAGAACATCCGGCGGGGGATGACCGCACATTCCGGCGCGATGCTGCGCACCCGCTCGGCCATGGCCTCGACCTTGCTTTGGCCCAGGGTGTCGTGGGTGGCGACGATCTGGCGGTTCAGGTTGGTCAGGCTCACCGCATCGTCGTCGAACAGCGTCAGGCTCCCAACGCCGCTTCGGGCCAGGGCCTCCACCACGTAGCCGCCCACGCCGCCCACGCCGAACACCGCCACCCGCGTCGCGGCCAGCCTCTCCATCGCCGCCGCGCCCAGCAGCAGCTCTGTCCGCGCAAACTGGTTCATGGGAAAACCTCCTTGAAGTGTTCTGTCGCAGATTATGAATACTGTCCTCGAATTGAATCTGGAAGATCCTTCGCTTCGTTCAGGATGACAGGCTTATGACGCGCCGGTGTCATTCTGAGCGGAGGCGAAGCCGCAGTCGAAGAATCCTTGCCCGTTTTCGATTTGAGAATAGTATAAATGCTTCATATTAAATTCGTGCGGTGATTGGTGCTTGCCTTTTTCGCGGCGAGGTACTATAATAATGGGAAGAAGCGCACACGCGCCGCGAAAGGAGAAGATACAGATGGATATCCAGAAGATCATCGGCGATGTCGTCGCCAAGCTGACGGGCAACCCCGAACTGATCAAGAGCTTCCTCAGCAACCCCGTGGAGCTGCTGGAGAAGACCTTCGGCATCGACCTGCCGGACGACCAGATCAATCAGGTCATCGAGGGCGTGAAGGGCAAGATCGACCTGAGCAATATCGACCTGGGCCAGGCCGCCGGCCTGCTGGGCAAGCTGAAGGGCCTGTTCGGGAAATAAGCCTGTTCTGCTGTTTTGAAAAGCAGATCCTTCGACTTCGCTGCCGCTCCGCTCAGGATGACAGACGCTGTGCTGTCATCCCGAACGGAGGCATTGGCCGAAGTCGAAGGCTTTTTTATTCAGATTATCGGAATAAAATAACACAATGAGGTTGAATCGGGCCCCGGGAGTGCTATAATAGCATTTGGCCCGCGGTTGCGGGTCAAAGTAATGGAAAGGTACTGAAATACTATGCAATCCCTGTTGTCCGTCGCCTTTGCCCTGTTCGCGGGCCTGATCATGACCCGCGTGTTCAAGAAGCTGAACCTGAAGTTCCCGGACGTCACGGCGTTCCTGATCGCCGGCGTGCTGGTGGGGCCCTATGTGCTGGGGGCGCTGAACGTGCCCGGCCTGGGCTTCGGCTCCATGGAGGCGCTGCAGGCGGTGGGCTCGTTCTCCACGGTGGCCCTGGGCTTCATCGCCTTTGATATCGGCAATGAGTTCCGCCTGGGCCAGCTGAAAAAGACCGGTAAGACCGCCACGGTCATCGGCATCATCCAGGCGGTGACGGCCACGCTGTTGGTGGACGGCGCGCTGGTGGCGCTGCACTTCATCCTGGGTCCGGAGAAGCTGCCCCTGCCGGTGGCCATCACCCTGGGCGCCATCGCCGCGGCCACGGCCCCGGCGGCCACGCTGATGGTCGTGCGCCAGTACAAGGCCAAGGGCCCGCTGACGGACCTGCTGCTGCCCATCGTCGCCCTGGACGACGCCGTGGGCCTGGTGGTGTTCGCGGTGTCCTTCGGTATCGCCCAGGCCATGGAGGGCGGCGTGCTGAACATGGTTTCGGTGATCGTGAACCCCATGCTGGAGATCCTGGGCTCGCTGATCCTTGGCGCGGCCATGGGCGGGCTGCTCACACTGCTGGAAAAGCTGTTCTTCTCCAACAAGAACCGCCTGTCGCTGACCATCGCCTTCGTGGTGATGACCATCGCGCTGTCTGGCCTGGAGTTCGATCTGGGCGGCGGCGTGAAGCTGGCGTTCTCGTCGCTGCTGGTTTGCATGATGCTGGGCACCATGTTCTGCAACCTAAGCGAGTACTCCGTGGACATCATGAACCGCTCCGAGCAGTGGACGGCCCCGCTGTATGCGGTGTTCTTCGTGCTGTCCGGCGCGCAGCTGGACCTGGGCGTGTTCCGCTATCCGGAGATCCTGCTCATCGGCCTGGTGTATATCCTGGTGCGCTGCGCGGGCAAGTACCTGGGTGCGCTGGGCAGCAGCACGCTGATGGGCTGCGATGAAAAGGTGAAGAAGTACCTGGGCGTCACGCTGTTCCCCCAGGCGGGCGTGGCCCTGGGCATGGTGGTCACCGCCCAGGCCCTGGGCGCGGAGATGGGCGGCATGATCCGCAACATCATCCTGTTCAGCGTGCTGGTGTACGAGCTGATCGGCCCGATGCTGACCAAGCAGGCGCTGATGGCCGCCGGCGAGGTGCAGGCCAAGGCCAGCGACGCCCAGCATCGCGCGCGGTTCCAGAGGAAGCCCGCGAAGGCGTGAAGTGTATATCAGTGAAACGGAGGGGACGTCCAAGGGGCGTCCCCGTTCTTGTGGGGATGCGGCGGCTGAAAGCCTTCCCCTATGGGGAAGGTGGCCGAGCGCAGCGAGGTCGGATGAGGTATTCGTCGCTGGTGCATTGCGATTGGGGAACCGGGGAACGGTTTTTGGTGGCCTGCGCTCGCTGTTCAGTGAAGCATCGCGTTCGGCACCACGCGCCGAGCCGCTCGCTTCAATTCACGACTCGGCAGGCCACCGCTGCATGGGGGAGCAGCGAGGAGTGTGGCGTTCCTGAAGGGTGCTCCACCGGCGTTTCCCGCCACCTCCCCATTGAGATGGGCAGGCAGGGCGGGCGGCGTTTCGCCCCTGTTTTTCTGTTGCGCCGAATGTGGAATTATGCTATCATTGAAGCATAGAGAAATACTCGCAAAGGGGTGCATAACATGATGGAAAAACCCATTCGCGTCGGCGTGGTCGGCTCGGGGCTGATCAGCGGCATCTACCTGAAGAACATGATCGGGCGGTTCGACGTGCTGGAGGTGGCGGGGCTGTGCTCGGCCCACTACGAAAACGCGAAAAGGCGCGCGGACGAGTACGGCGTGGCGGCCTATGAATCCCTGGACGCCCTGCTGGCGGACGGGAGCGTGGACCTCATCGTGAACCTGACGCCCGCCCCCGCCCACGAGGACATCATCCGCAAGGCGCTCCTGGCCGGCAAGCACGTGTACACCGAGAAGGTGATGACCACCAGCCACCAAAGCGCCCGGGAGCTGAAGGAACTGGCGGCCTCGAAGGGGCTGTGGCTGGGCTCCGCGCCGGACACCTTCCTGGGCGCGGCGCTGCAGACCGCCCGAAAGGCCATCGACGACGGGCTGATCGGTGAGGTGACCTCCTTCGCCTTCGCCGCCAACCGGGACAACAACTTCCTCACGCCCTTCTTCCGATTCCTGAACCTGCCCTTCGGCGGCGTGGCCTACGACTATGCGCCCTACTACTTCACCGCCCTTTGCAGCCTGCTGGGCCCGGTGAAAAAGGTGGCGGCGGCGGTGCGCGCGCCTTATCCCACCCACAAGGACATCAACCCCCAGTCGCCCACCTTCGGCCAGGACATGGACACCCCCAACGAGAGCGAGATCAGCGCGGTACTCACGCTTGAAAGCGGCGTCAGCGGCACGGCCCACGTGAACTGCGACAGCGTCATCGAGGATCAGCACTTCTTCGCCATCTACGGCACCAGGGGCATCCTCTACCTGCCCGACCCCAACGGCTTCGGCGGCGAGGTGCGCCTGCAGCCCAACTGGGCGCACGACGAGGCGCCCGCCCCCGCGCGGGTGTTGGAGAACCGCTTTGGCTTTACCGACAACGCCCGGGGCGTGGGCCCGGCGGAGCTGGCCTGGTCGATCCGCTCGAACCGCCCCTGCCGCGCCAACGCCGACATGGCCTGCCACGTGCTGGAGGTGATCGACGCCATCATCGAAAGCGGCCGCGCCGACGCCTTCGTGGAAGTGACCTCCACCTTCGAGCGCCCCGCCCCGCTGAAGGAGGGCGCGGGGGAAGAGGAGAGCCTGAAATGACAATGCTTCGCAGGAGCAGGGACGGCATTGTGTACCGCCCCTGCTCCTGTGTGTCTATTTATGATATTTTTCCAGCAACTTCCTCCCCAGCTTCGCCCCGGGCTTTTCCACCAGATAGGTCATCAGTGTAGCGAACGCCAGCGCCACGGCGAAGCACAGCAGCGTGTAGTGGAGCTGCCAGGGCATCTCCCCGGCCTGGTTCGGGTTTTCCTCGGCCAGATAGGGCGGGATGCGCAGCTCCTTCAGCTTCACCGCCAGCCACTGGTGCCAGATGTAGAAGTTGAAGGAGATGCCGGACAGGAACCGCACCACCCGGTTGGAGAACACCCGGCGCACGGGGCCGAAGCTGAGGCTGCCGCCCGCCAGCGCCAGCGCCCCGCAGGCGGAGATCGCCCAGCGGCGGTCCAGCTGGCCGTGGCGCAGCTCCTCGTAGCCGTAGATCGTCGCCTGGCCCGCCACCAGCCGGATCACGCCGAACAGGCCCAGCAGGAAGGCCGCCGTGCCCAGGGCCGCGATCAGCGCCCGGCGCTCCTTTTTTTGCGCCAGCCGGGAGTAGATGTGGGCGGCCAGCATGCCGTTGGCGTACACGTCCAGCATGTTGGGCAGGCGGTTCACGAACAGCGTGGTGTCGGTCATCGGGATTGTCCACAGCCGCTGGAAGCACAGCGCCGCGCCCACCATGGCCAGGTAGCAGACCAGGGGCTTTCTGCGAAACACCGGGGCCAGCGCCGGCAGCAGCAGGTAGAACTGCACCTCCACCGCCAGCGTCCACAGCACCACATTCAGCAGGGATTGCACATAGGTCATGTAGGACAGGTTGTGGGTGAAGGTCAGGTGGGTCGCAATGTCCTTCGCCAGGCGGCCGTACTCCGAAAAGCCGGGCTGGGCCAGGGCGAAGACGATCATCACGGCCAGGCACGCCCAGTAGCTGGGCAGGATGCGCAGCGCCCGCCGGGCGTAGAAATCCCGAGTGGGGCGCTCCTCTCCGTTGGCCCAGGGCAGGTAGAGCAAAAAGCCCGAGAGCATCAGCATCAGGTCCACGAACATATAGCCCGCCCGCACCAGCGCCAGCAGGTTCACATCGATGGCGCCGATCCGCAGCCGCGGCGACAGCCAGGACTGCTGCCAGATGTGGTACCAGGCGATCATGGCCACGCACGCCACCCGCATGAGGTCGGCCGCCGCGGCATGGTTTCGCGGCGCCGGGGCGATCTCCCGGTTCAAAAGAGGTTTCTTCATATATAATAGCTCCGCGTCGATTGGTGCCACTATTATAGCAGAGCCGGCGCCGGAGCGCAAACATTATGTGAGGCGCGCGCCGCAGCGGCGCCCCTGGGAAAAATGCGCAGGAAGCCGGATTGCCACGCCGTCGCATGGCCCGACACGGCAATCCGGTCCCCCGTTCAGTCCTGCTACAGCTTTCGCCGCTCCCCAATCACAGGGCGGCCTGCAACCAAAACCCTTGGGAACGAGCGGATGCGCGCAACGTGCGCAGAAGTGAAGTTACGGGTTTTGCGTGCAGGCCGCCCAAATGAGCCGTTCTTCGGTTCTCCTCTCGGAAACTACTTTCAAAGGGAACCGGGGAACGGGCTTATGGGGCGGCGTTGCGCCGCCCGCCAGAGGCTTTCTCCTCCGATTTTGACTGAAAAATGATATTTCACACAACCTGTCTTGACAGCCCCGGAGAAATCCCGTATACTTATAAGGCTGTAACTTTGGCATTATTCGCCCGGGCGCAACCGGCACCCGGCGAATGCGACATATTAATTTGTAAGGAGTGTTCCAAATGTCTGTCCGTACCTATCAGCCCAAGAAGCGTCAGAGAAGCAAGGTCCACGGTTTCCGTGCCCGCATGAAGACCCGCGCCGGCCGCAACGTGTTGAAGGCCCGTCGCGCCCGCGGCCGCAAGGTTCTGTCCGCGTAAGCCGCGCCATGGAGGGGACGAGCGAAGCCGGGCGCAGGGACGAGCGCTTTCCGCGCCGCTATCGACTGGGCGGCAACCGGAATTATCGCTATGTCTACCGCAGGGGCAAGTCCTACCCCTCCCGCAACCTGGTGTTGATCCACCTGAAGAGCCGGGATTTGAAGATCGGGTTTTCCGTCTCCGGCAAGGTGGGCAACGCCGTCACCCGCAACCGCATCCGGCGCTGCCTGCGCGAGGATGCGCGCAAGCTGCGCGGGGAGATGAAGTGCGGCAGGTACGTGTTCATCGCGCGTACCTCCATCGTGAACGCGCCGCACGAGGCCGTCACGCGGGAAATGCGCAAGCTGCTCGCGAAGGCCAAGCTGTTGAAGGACGCGCCGGAGCAGGGGGAGTAGCCTCCGCCGTCCGGCTGTCGGGGGGATGCCCATGCGACAAGCGCGCACCATTCCGAAGCGGGTGCTTATTTGGCTGATCCGCTTCTATCGGGCCAACCTGTCCCAGCTGCATCCGGGCTGCTGTCGGTTCACGCCGACCTGCTCCCAGTATGCGCTGGAGGCCGTCGAAAAGTATGGCGCCCTCAAGGGGGGCTATCTGGCCGTGCGCCGGATATTGCGCTGTCATCCGTTCCACGCGGGCGGATACGATCCCGTGCCGTAAGGCAAAATCGCCCCGCAGCCATCCAGATTGTGCGGCGGGGTGTTCTGCTATTGTGGGGAGACCGGGGGAGGCCATCACAACCAATTGGAGGCAATCGAATGACGGGTTTTTTTGTCAATGTACTGACCTGGATCAACAACCTGGTGGGCAACTATGGCTGGTCCATCGTGCTGTTCACGCTGCTGATCCGCGTGGTTCTGCTGCCCCTGGACATCAAGAGCAAGAAGAGCATGCGCCAGATCTCCAAGATCCAGCCCAAGCTGCAGGCGCTTCAGAAGAAGTATGCCAACGACAAGGACAAGCTGAACCAGAAGACCATGGAGCTCTATCGCAAGGAGCACGTCAGCCCCACCGCGGGCTGCCTGCCCATGCTGATCTCCCTCCCGATCCTGTGGATCATGTTCTCCGCCATGCGCACGCTTGGCAATGAGTACACGGTCCAGATGATCCTGGACATGAAGTCCACCAACACCCTGCCCAACCTGCAGAGCTGGCTGTGGATCAAGAATGTGTTCCAGCCGGATTCCTTCGCGTCCACGATCCTGCCCCCGGTGGGCAGCACGCTGGCCATGATCCGCCCGGCCAATGGCTCGGCGATCCTGACGGCGGAGAACATCGCCGCGGCTGTGGAGTACATGGCTTCCAGCGACTACAGCCACCTGGCTGCCGCGCTGGCCCCGGCGACCGCCTTCACCAACGTTTCCATCCCGATCATCTTCACCACCATTCGCATGACCCTGCCCAACAGCCTTGCCAACCTGTTCCAGTATGGCAACGGCCTGTTCATCCTGCCCATCCTGGCCGGCGCCAGCCAGTTCCTGATGACCAAGATCATGAACGGCAAACAGACCCCCGAGCAGAAGGAAGCGCAGGAGGCCCAGAACGCCCAATCCCAGACCAACCCGATGAACAGCCCCGTGATGAAGTGGTTTTTCCCGATCTTCTCGGTCTGGATCTGCGCCACTTCCAACGCCGCGTTCTCCATCTACTGGATGGCGGCGAACGTGATTCAGATTGTGCAGCAGCTGGCCGTGAACTGGTACTTTGAGCGCAAGGACGCCAAGGCCGCCGTCGCTGCGCAGGACACCGACGATAGTAGTATATAAGGAGGCATACCGCCTTGAAATCCATTGAAGCCACCGGTAAGACGGTGAAGGACGCCATCCGGAACGGCCTGGCAGAGCTGGGCTGCGATTCCGACGACGTCGATATTCAGGTCGTAGAAATGGGCAGCCCCGGGCTGTTCGGCATGTTCGGCAAGCCCGCGAAGGTGCGCCTGACCGTGAAGGCCGACGACCCCGCGCTGGACATCGAGATGCCCGTGCTGTCGCTGGACGCCGGAAATGCCCGCAAGCCCAAGGCCAATAAGCCCAAGGCTGAAAAGAGCGCCAAGGCCGAGCCCGCCGAGGCCGAGGCCGAGGAGATCGCCTCTGAGGAAGCCCCCAGGGAGAAGAAGAGCCGCAACCGCCGCCGCCGCAAGGGTGGCGCCAAGGCTGAGACGGCCGATGCCGTGGAGACCGACGAGGAGCAGTCCATCGCCACGCCCGCGCCCGTGATCGAGCACGAGCCCTTCGTGGCTACCGCCGAGGACGCCCTGTCCGACGACGCGAAGAAGGCCAGGGAATTCCTGGCCGGTCTGACCGACCGCATGGGCGTGCCGGTTCAGATCGAGCTGATGGAGACCGCCGAGCAGCTGCGCATGCAGATGGCCGGCGAGAACATGAGCCTGCTCATCGGCCGCCGGGGCGAGACCCTGGACGCGCTGCAGTACCTCACCAGCCTGAACATCAACCGGGGCCGGGAGGAGTATTTGCGCATCTCCATCGACACCGAGAACTATCGCGCCAAGCGCGAGGAGGCCCTGCGCAAGCTGGCCGTCCGCATGGCGGGCCGCGCCAAGAAGAGCGGCCGCCGCGTGGCGCTGGAGCCCATGAACCCCTACGAGCGCCGGATCCTGCATTCCGCGCTGCAGAACGACCCGGAGGTCACCACCCATTCCGAGGGTGAGGAGCCCTATCGCCGGGTGATCATCACGCTGAAATAAGCACGACATAGCAAAGCCCCGCAAAGCCGCTGCGCTTCGCGGGGCCTTGTTTTGTCTTGACAGGGCGGCCCGCTGGGTTTATAATCATATCGGCAGCGATCCCGACGCGAGCGGGCAATCCTGCGGAGGTGTGTTTGGAATCGGTTCAGTAACGGGGAACATGGTTGATTGAGCAAGGCGGCGACATGACCGCTTGTTTCCTGATGCCATGGCGCGGTGCTGACACTAATCCCTGCTTAAAGAGGACATCCTGTCGGTGCTTTTCCGTGCTGGCTGTGTTGAAGCCCCTTGACTTGCCGCCAGCAAGCCTGCGCGACTTCGCCTTGCCAGCACGAAAAAGCCCTCGCCATTTTTGCCCTTTTTAATCAGGCCTTAGCTGACCGAGTCCGGGCACTTTTTCTATGCCTTTTTTCATCGTCTTTGCCGCATTCCCCGAAGCCCCGTTCATGTCCAACAGATTGAACGAGGGGGATTCCCGTGACACAGGATTGGATCACTTTGGGTTTTGACCAGATCATCGAACAATTGAAGGAACAGGCCGTCTCCGGGGCAGCCCGGCGAAAGCTGGCGGACACCGCGCCGATCATGAACGAGGGGCTCTGCCTGGCCCGCATGGCCCAGACCACCGCCGCGCGGCAGGTGCTGGACGCCGTGGGTGCGCCGCCGCTGGGCGAGACGGACGCCACGGAGCAGGGGCTGGACGAGGCCTGCCGGGGCGGCATGCTGCTGCCTGCGCAGCTGAGCGCCGCGGCGCGGTTCTGCGTGGCCGTGCGCCGCATGAAGCGCTATCTGCGTGCTGCGGAGGTTGTCAGCGCGGGCATCGCGTCGTGGCAGACGGAGCTGCCCGACCTTGAGGGGCTGGAGCAGGCCATCGACGGGGCGATCCGGGAGGACGCCATACTGGACGACGCCTCGCCCGACCTGCGCGACCTGCGTCGCCGGCGCGAGCGCGCGGAGCAGGAGATCCGCGAAAAGCTGAACCACGTGCTCCGGCATCATCAAAGCCAGTTGGCGGACGGTTACGTCACCCAGCGGGGCGGGGTATATGTCCTGCCGGTGCAAAAGCGCTTCCAGGGCGCGTTTCCCGGCCGGGTGATCGACACCTCCGCCAGGGGCAGCACCGTGTTCATGGAGCCCACGGCGGTGAGCGCGCTGCGGCAGGCGCTGGAGGCGCTGCTGGTCGACATCGACGCGGAGGAGCGGCGCGTGCTGTGGGCGCTCAGCGACCGCGTGGCCGCCGAAGAGGAGCCGCTGCGCCGCGCGATGCGCGCCATGGCGGACCTGGACGCGCTGTTTGCCCGGGCGAAGCTGAGCGCAGCCATGGGCGCGCGCCCGGTGGCGCTGACGGCCCAGCGCCGTCTGCGGCTGGTGAAGGCGAGACACCCCCTGCTGGAGAGGGACAGCTGCGTGCCGCTGGACATCGAGCTGGCCGCGCCGGATTCTGGCATCGCGGTGACCGGGCCGAACACCGGCGGGAAGACCGTGTGCCTGAAGACGGCGGGGCTCTTGACCCTGATGGCCCAGAGCGGGCTGCACATCCCCTGCGGGGAGGGCTCCGTGGTGGGCATGATGGACGCCGTGCTGTGCGACATCGGCGACAGCCAGAGCATCGCTCAGAACCTGTCCACCTTCTCCGGCCACATGACCAACGTGATTCGCATACTGGGTCAGTGCAGCCGGGACAGCCTGGTGCTGCTGGACGAGCTGGGCAGCGGCACGGATCCCGCGGAGGGCTCCGCCCTGGCGGCGGCCATCCTGGAGGAGCTGCTGCGCCGGGACTGCTTCTTCCTGGTGACTACCCACGACCCGAAGATCAAGCAGTGGGCGGAGCAGACCCCGCGCGTGGTCTCGGCGCGAATGGCCTTCGACAGGGTCTCGCTGAAGCCGCTGTACCGGCTGGAGCTGGGAAAGAGCGGCGAGAGTTGCGCCATCGATATTGCCGCCCGCCTGGGCATGGACGCCGCTTTGCTTTCGCGGGCGCGGCAGATCGCGGAGGGCCGCGGCGACGGGCCCGTGGAGCAGCCCAAGGCCGGGACGCCTGCCGATCGTCCCGCCAGTCGGCTGCAGCGCCTGCCCGCGCCGGCGGAAAATCGCGTGCGGCAGTTCAATGTGGGCGACAGCGTGGCGCTGCTGCCGGAGCGCAGGCGGGCCATCGTCTATCGACCCGCGGACGACGAGGGCAACGTGGTGATCCAGCTTCGGGGGCAGAAATTGACCGTGCGCCACAACCGGCTGGAGCTGCTGGTCCCGACGGAGCAGCTGTACCCGGAGGATTACGACTTTTCCATCGTGTTCGACACCGTGGCCAACCGCAAGGCTGCTCACACGATGGCGCGCAAGCACGACCGGAACGCGGTGGTCGTTTTGAAGGAGGGAACGCAGGATGAATGACATGGACAGGTGCGCGCGCTACAGCGCCTATTTCACGAAGGATTATATGATGGGGCCGAACGCCATCCGGCTGCTGGACGAGCTGCTGCGCCGGACGCCCTCGGACGCCCGGTTTGACCGCACGCTGGATCTGGGCTGCGGCCAGGCCGTGACCTCGGTATTCCTGGCGCAGGAGACGCCCGCGAAGGCGGTATACGCCCTGGACCTGTGGATTTCCGCGTCGGACAACTACGGGTGGATCCGCCAGGCAGGCCTGGGGGAGAGGATCGTCCCGATCCATGGCGACGCGATGGACATGCCCTTTGCCCGCGGTTATTTCGACGCGATCGTCAGCGTGGACGCCTACCACTACTTCGGCGGCAAGCCGGGCGTGTTTTCGCGAAAGGTGCTGCCCTTTGTCCGGGAGGGCGGCCATGTGATGATTGCCGTCCCCGGCC
The DNA here is from genome assembly GCA_902800625.1 of uncultured Eubacteriales bacterium. Classification (GTDB taxonomy): domain Bacteria; phylum Bacillota; class Clostridia; order Christensenellales; family Aristaeellaceae; genus UBA2862. The sequence goes on from CADCFG010000035.1 coordinate 34,215, forward strand.
TGCGCCGGGAGCCGGAGGGCACGATGGGCGCGCTGTTCAACGAATGGGCCGAGGGAGACGACGCGCTGCTGTTTCACACCGTCGACTGGTGGCGCTCGCTGCTTATGGCGGAGTGCGGGGACCGGTGCGACGTGGCCGTGAAGGAGGCCGAGTGCTTTGACGCGGCCTGGAGGGACTGGTTCGAGTCGGGCCATGAGTACGGCCTCCGGGACAGGGCGTATCTGGAAAAGGGATTGGATCAGGTCCTGAATTTCGTGCTGATCTGTGTCCGCAGGAAATTTCCGGATTCACCCCTTGACAAATAGCCCTAGGGGGTATATAATATCCGTTGAAAGATACCTATCAGGGTATTTACCGAGGAGTGAGATTCATGAACAAGGTTAACGAAAACTGCCCCGCCTGCCATCAGCGGCACACGCCCCGCAGCGACGCGGAGCTGAAGCAGCTGAAGAACCGGCTGAACCGCATGGTGGGCCAGCTGCACGGCATCGGCAGGATGCTGGATGAAAACCGCTACTGCGGGGATATACTGATCCAGATCAGCGCCGTGGAGCGTGCCCTGCAAAACTTCGGCTACCAGGTGCTCCAGAGCCACATAGAGGCCTGCGTGGCCGAGGAGCTCCGCGAAGGCAACACCGAAATCATCAGCGAGACCGTGGAGCTGATGAAGAAGCTGAAATGAGCGCAAGGCGCTCAACCCTGTTTGCTGCCGCGCAGAATTGCCCCGCGCGCCGCGCCACAGGCGCAAGCGCGGCACGCGGGCGCGGCGCGAAATCTGAAACGAGGTAAATCCCATGACATTCGACGTAAAAGGCATGACCTGCGCGGCGTGCAGCGCGCACGTGGAGAAGAGCGTAAAGAAGCTGGACGGCGTGAAGAGCGTGGCGGTGAGCCTGCTGACCAACTCCATGGAGGTGGACTTTGATCCCGCCGCCGTGTCCGTGGACGACATCTGCAAGGCGGTCGCCTCCGGCGGCTACAGCGCGTCCCCCCGGGGCGTGGAGCAGGCGAAGGCCGCGCCGAAGGTCGACGACGAGGCCCGGGCCATGCTGCACCGGCTGATCGCGTCGGCCGTCCTGCTGATCGTGCTGATGTACGTGGCCATGGGCCACATGCTGCATCTGCCCATGCCCGAGGCGCTGCACAGGCCGATGTTCAACGGCCTGATCCAGCTGTTGCTGGTGATCCCGGCCATCGTCATCAACCGCAATTACTTCATCAACGGCTTCAAGGCGCTGTTCCACCTGGCCCCCAACATGAACAGCCTGATCTGCGTGGGCGCGACGGCGGGGCTGGGCTACAGCCTGGCGGTGCTGCTGGGCGTGGCGCTGAAGCTGGACGCGGGCGGGAGCGTGGCCATGGCGGACTACTACTTCGACGCCTCCGTGATGATCCCCACGCTGATCTCCGTGGGCAAGTACCTGGAAGCCCGGGCCAAGGGCCGAACCAGCGAGGCCATTTCGCGGCTGGTGGACCTGGCGCCCCGCCGGGCCACCGTCGTCCGCGACGGCGCGGAGGTGGAGATCGACGCGGCGCAGCTGGCCGTGGGCGACATCGTGGTCGTGCGCGAGGGGCAGAGCGTGCCCACCGACGGCGTGATCGTGGAGGGCCACGGCAGCCTGGACCAGTCCATGCTCACCGGCGAAAGCGTGCCGGTGGATCTCGCCGTGGGCGACGAGGTGGTAGGCGCGACAGTCAATCGCAGCGGCAGCTTTAAATTCCGCGCCACCAAGGTGGGCGAGGACACCGCCCTTCAAAAGATCGTGAAGCTGGTGGAGGCCGCGGCCAACTCCAAGGCCCCGATTTCGCGCCTGGCGGACCGGGTGTCCGGCGTGTTCGTGCCCGTGGTGATGGGCATTGCGCTGGTGACGTTCATCATCTGGCTGGTCGTCGGCGCGGGCATCCCCGCGGCGCTGAAGCACGCCATCGCGGTGCTGGTGATTTCCTGCCCCTGCGCGCTGGGGCTGGCCACGCCCACGGCCATCATGGTGGGCACCGGCAAGGGCGCGGAGCTGGGCATCATGATCCGCACCGCCGCGGCGCTGGAGATGGCCCACGGCATCGACTGCGTCACCTTCGACAAGACCGGCACCCTCACCGAGGGCCGCATGCGGCTCGCCGGCATCAGCGCCGTGGGCGGCGAGGCCGAGGCGCTGCGGCTGGCGGCGTCGGTGGAGAAGCTGAGCACCCATCCCATCGCGGCGGCCATCGTCCAGGCGGCGGGGGAGCGGGGCATACCGCTGAGCCCCGTCACCGACTATCGGACCTATGCCGGGCGGGGCGTCAGCGCCGTGATCGACGGGGCGACCGTCCGCGTGGGCAAGGCGGACTGGCTCAAGGAGCAGGGCATCGACCCGGCAAGGCTCGCCGCCTGGGCGGACGAGCAGTCCGGCGCGGGCGCGACGGTGATGTACGCGGCCAGGGACGGCCATCTGCTGGGCGGCTTTGCTCTGTCCGACACCCTGCGGCCCACCAGCGCCGAGGCCGTGAAGCGGCTCAATGACCTGGGCGTCAGGACGGTGATGATCACCGGCGACAACGAACGCGCCGCCAATGCCATCGGCGGCCAGCTGGGGGTCAGCGAGGTGCGCGCCCAGCTGCTGCCCCAGGACAAGCAGGCCGTGATCGCGGACCTGCAGGCCGGGGGCCGCAAGGTGATGATGGTGGGCGACGGCATCAACGACGCCCCGGCTCTGGTGAAGGCGGACCTGGGCTGCGCCGTGGGCCAGGGCACCGACGTGGCCATCGAGAGCGCCGACGTGGTGCTGATACGGGACGACCCGCGCCTGGCGGCGGGGGCGATCCAGCTGGGCCGCGCCGTGATCCGCAACATCAAGGAAAACCTGTTCTGGGCCTTCTTCTATAACCTGATCGGCATCCCCATCGCCGCCGGCGCGCTGTCCGGGCTGGGCGTGGAGCTGAACCCGATGATCGCCGCCGCCGCCATGAGCATGTCCAGCGTGTGCGTGGTCACCAACGCGCTGCGCCTGCGCCGCTTCAAGCTGGACCTGTCGGAAGTGCCCGCGACCCAAGCTGGGCCCGCGACCCAAGCTGGGCCTGCGTCCTGCCCTGCCGCCTGCCCGGTGGTTCCCCACGACATTCCCGCGGCCCCTGCCGCTGTGGATAATAATGCAATCAAGGAGGAAAATCCCATGAAAAAGACCGTGAAGATCGAAGGCATGATGTGCCAGATGTGCGTCAAGCACGTGAAGACTGCCCTGGCCCCGCTGGACAGCGAGGTGGAGGTGTCCCTGGAGAACAACTGCGCCACCCTGGACGCCAACGTGGACGATGCCGCCATCGCCGCCGCCGTGAAGGAAGCGGGCTACGAAGTCGTCGGGTAAGCGCCAAGAGTCTTCCCCTTTAGGGGCAATGTCATCAACTTAACGGAAGCGTTCCCGAGAAAATGTCGTTACGCGCGCTATGTACAGATCCTTCGCTTCGCAGCCGAAGGCCCGCGAAGCGAAGGATCTGTACGAATCGCTCAAAACAACTTAGCAAAAGACGTAACTGTTCAGTCCATTCACAAATTAACATAAAATTCCAAAAGGAAAACTGGGCAGTCATGTCGAATAATAAACCATAGCAAGAAGAGCTATGAGGA
>CADCFG010000036.1 GCA_902800625.1 uncultured Eubacteriales bacterium
GGCTGATTTGACGACCATTGACGAGGAAGCGTTTTTCGGCGATACGTCCGTCGACACGGTCGTGCTGCCCGACACCGTCGCGGAGATCCGCGCGCGGGCCTTCGCGGGCAGCTCGCTCCGCGCGATCAACCTGCCGGATTCGCTGACCTTCATCGACGACACCGCCTTCGACGGCCCCGACAAGGTGACCGTGACGGTCAACAAGGGCAGCTATGCCTATGAATGGGCGGCGGAGAACGGGTATATCTACCCGGAATCCGCGCATCCCTACGCGGCGAATACAGACGAGACCTGGACCTATACCTGGCCGGGAGAGGCGGACTATTTGAGGGTCAGTTTCTCGATGAAATGCGAATTGGCGGATGACGACTATCTGACCCTTACAGACGGCGATGGAAGCACGTATGAATACAGTTACCATGATCTTCGCGGCTTGTCACTCTACGTCAAGGGTAGGTCATTTTCGTTACAGCTTGAAAGTGACGAATCCGACGAAGCCTACGGTTTCAGCATTGATACCATTCAGGCCATGACCACCGCAGAGGTCGCCAGCCAGCCCTTTATGACGAGGGTACTCAACGATGGAACGCTTGCGGTGACGGGATACGCAGGAGAAGCGACGGACATCGTGATTCCGTCGATGATCGATGGAAACAAGGTCACCAGTATAGATTATTTTGCATTTTCTGGGGATGAGAGGCTGGTCAGCGTTGAGATTTCTGAAGGCGTGGAAGAAATAGGGTTTGGGGCATTATCATGGTGCCCGAATCTGAAAAACTTGGTCATTCGCGGTAGCGAGATATACATCAAGGAGGATGTGGGTAATGGGTGTGTGAATTTGGAGAGCGTGACGGTTCCCGGACTTATATACTGGGCAGACTTCGCATTTGACGGATGTGATGCCGTCAGCAGCGTCACATTCACCGACGTCGGCGAGGATTTTAACGCCTATCGCTTATTCAGATTCTGCGATGAGTATATCATTGAACCGGAGAGCGACTATTATTGCTCTGTCGATGGTGTGTTGTATGATAAATCGTTGACGAAGCTTGTAGCGTGCCCCGGCGCAAGATCTGGTGCCTACACGATTCCGGATACTGTCACCGCAATAGGAGACGATGCGTTTGTTGATTGCGCAAAATTGACTTCGGTCGCCATTCCCGAAAGCGTGACAAGCATAGGAGCGTATGCTTTCAGTGGTTGCTCTGGATTGCAGAGCATTGTTATCCCCTATGGAGTAGAGGTTATAGGACAAGGGACTTTCCAAGACTGTTCAAGTCTGGAAAGTGTGACGGTCCCGGACAGCGTTACCAGCATTGGAGATTCGGCGTTTGACGACTGCAGCGAGAGCCTCGTCATCTACGGCAAGGCCGGTTCCTGTGCCGAGACCTACGCGACCGAGAACGGCATCGCGTTCATCGCCGAATAAGGGCAGGCGTTCGCGGCGACAGCAAGGCCGGCGACCCGAATGGGTCGCCGGCCTTTGGCGTGGCTTTATTCAATCTCAGCCCACGTGCAATATTGCCGTGGCGAAGGAGAAGTAGATCAGAAGGGACAGCACGTCCACGATGGTGGTGATGAACGGGCTGGCCATCACGGCGGGGTCCAGCTTGGCCTTCTTGGCCAGCATCGGCAGCGTGCAGCCCACGAACTTGGCGATCATCACGGTGAACATCATGGTCACGCAGATGGTGACGGCCTGCAGCACGGTGATCTTTTCCAGCAGCAAAAGCCGCCCGTAGTTGGCGACGGCCAGCGTCAGCCCGCACAGGAAGGACACCCGAAACTCCTTCCAGATGACCCGGAAGATGTCCTTGAATTCCAGCTCGCCCAGGGAAAGGGCGCGGATGACGGAGACGGAGGCCTGGCTGCCGGAGTTACCGCCGGTGTCCATCAGCATGGGCACGGAGGCGAACAGCACCGGGAACAGCTTCAGCGCGTCTTCGAACCGGGTGATGACGATGCCGGTGAACGTGCCGGAAACCATCAGCAGCAGAAGCCACGGGATGCGGTTTTTCCAGGTCTCGAACACGCCGGTGCGCAGGTAGGGCTTGTCGGAAGGGGTGATAGCGGCCATCTTCGCGATGTCCTCCGTGGCCTCTTCTTCCATGATGTCCAGGGCGTCGTCGACGGTGATGATGCCCACCATGCGGTTCTCGGCGTCCACCACGGGCAGCGACGTGATGTTGTACTTCGACATCGTCTGCACCGCGGTTTCCTGGTCGTCCTGGGTGTTCACGCTGATGGCGTTGGCGGTCATCAGGCTTTCGCAGGTCTCCTGGGGATTGGCCAGGATCAGCGAGCGGATGGTCACCGTGCCCAGCAGGTGATACTTGTCGTCCAGCACGTAGCAGGTGTTGATGGTCTCCTTGTCCACGCCGGTGGCGCGGATCTCGTCGATGGCGTCTGCGGCGGTGGTCTGGGGCGTGAGGGCCACGAATTCGGTGGTCATCACGGACCCGGCGGAGTCGTCCTTGTATTTCAGGATCTCATTGATCTGCTTGCGGGTGTCCGCGTCGGCCTGGGCCAGGATGCGTCGCACCATGTTGGCGGGCATCTCCTCGATCAGGTCGACGGCGTCGTCCATGTACATCTCGTCGATGACGGCCTTCAGCTCGGTGTCCGAGAAGCTCTTGATCAGCTCCTCCTTCACGTCGCTCTCCATCTCGACGAAGGTCTCGGCGGCCAGGTCCTTGGGCAGCAGCCGGAAGATGGCCGGCATCATGCGCTCGGGCATGTCGCTGAGTATGGTGGCGATGTCCGCGGGATACAGCGTCTGCATCAGGTCCCGCAGGCTCGCGTATTTCTTCTCTTCCGTCAGCTTGCGGAAGGTTTCGGCGAGGATTTCGGTTCTCTCCTTCATGGGTCACTCCTCCAATCGTTCAGATTTTGCTGGAGCGGCATTCGGCGCGATCGGCTCTCCGGCGCAGTGTGCCGGGCCGGAATCGGGCCATGTCAGGCCGCCCCTCTGACAGGAGCAGGACACAATGGAAGATCATGTGGACAGCGCCGCCTGGCGCTTCGTCACGGGCCGCTATGTGCGGGCGGGAACGGGCGCGCCGGGGCCGGGCCGTCGTATGTGATCCGCGTATGTGCCATAGCTACTACCGCCAGCGTCCATTCCATTACCCCCTTTTGATGTGATATAAATTGGATGCAAAAATCCGCACCCAAACGGATGCGGATTCATCACACGCGAATATGATTCCCCTGCACCGTTTGAGCTTCAGCTTCGCAGGGCGGTGCAATTGCGTTAGGTGATACCTTGTGCTTCGATATCCCCTGTTGACCCTCTCATGGTGTCTCCACCACTTTGCGGCAGCAATCCATATCCCTGCGGTAGCCTTACTTACCGGATTTCCACATCTATATTTTAGGCGACCCGGGGCGGTTTGTCAACCGGTTGGGAAGATAAAATTTCGAGGAGGGGCAAGGGACCCTGCCCGGGCAAATGAATAATGAAAACTGAAGAATAAAAGAAAACCCAGCCGACGCCGCCGACAGGATTTTTTCTTTGGCGGACCCTAAGGGTTAGCGTCCGCTTCGCGGCCGCGGCTTCGCACGCCCCCATTTGCTCCCTGTGGTTGCAAAAGGGGTTCGCATATCCCTCAAGGCCGCAAGAAAAAACCGCCATCCCCCACAAGGGGGGATTGCGGTTTTTTGGCGGACCCTAAGGGATTCGAACCCCTGACCTTCTGGTCCGTAGCCAGACGCTCTATCCAGCTGAGCTAAGGGACCACAGCTTCGCTCTCGCAAAGCGCTTAATTATAATACACCTGTCCGGGGCATTTGTCAAGGGCCGGGATTGTAAAATATCGCGGGTGAAATGTTGCGGGGCGGTTCTCCCGGACCATTACCCGGCCAAAATGTGAAATGAGAACCGACCCCATTTCACATCACCACAGCACCTGCCGGTCGAATTCGCCGCCCTCCAGGTCCTTCCAGGTCATCACGCCGCCCTCCAGCACGCAATAGCTGTGGGGCGTGCTGTTCTTGGGGATGGACACGGAGCCGGGGTTCAGGTAGATAAAGGTCTCGTGGCGGCGGCAGCCGGGCACGTGGGTGTGGCCGCAGAGCAGGAAGTCGCCGGGCATCAGCGGCGGGGGATTGTCCTCCCCATGCAGGTGGCCGTGGGTGGCGTAGAGGGCGTGCCCGTCGACGAGCAGCGCCATGTAGTCCGCCATCACGGGGAAGGACAGCACCATCTGGTCCACCTCGGCCTCGCAGTTGCCCCGCACGCACAGGAGGTGGGGCGCCACCTCGTTCAGCATGGCGATGACCCGCTTCGGCGCGTAGTCCTCCGGCAGGTCGTTCCTGGGGCCGTGGTACAGCAGGTCGCCCAGCAGGACCAATCGATCCGGCCGCTCCGCCCGCCAGGCCTCAAGCATCCTTTCGCACCACTTGGCGGAGCCGTGGATGTCCGACGCAATCACCAGCTTCATGGGATCCGCTCCTTTTCACAATTTTGTACACAACCCATCATACCATTTTCCTGGCGGCGGCGCAAGCGGCGATTGTGGTTTCAAAAACCATGTCATATTGTGGGGGTGACCGTGCTGTATTAAAACTCGGTTATTTTCGGGGACAAAACGGGTCAAATTTTAGAATTAAGACGTTTTCGCGCTGGATAATTCAACATTGTTGTGATAGCATAAGACGATTTAATGCATTTATGCCCGCGCTGCGCGCGGCATACCGACCACAGAGGGGGAGCCACAATGGCAGAGCTGAAGAAAAAGAAGCGGCGTGGGGACCGCTTTGACGCCACGCTGGTGCGGGACATCGATCCGCTGCACTGGTTTATGCCCTACCTGTACCCGAACCGCGCCGACAACGAGGCGTTCGTCCGGGAGGAGTTCGACCTGACCAACCTGGAGGCCTTCCTGGAGAAGAAGAACCAGGGCCTGGACCACGGCCACCGCTACACCATCTTCCACGCGGTCTGCGCGGCGGTGGTGAAGGCTGTGACGCTGCGCCCCAAGATGAACCGCTTTATCCAGGGTCGCCGGCTGTACCAGCGCGACGAGCTGAGCCTGGGCTTCGTGGTGAAAAAGCAGTTCAAGGACAACGGCGAGGAGGGCCTGGCCTTCATCAAGTTCCCGGAGGACACCACCATCGACAGCCTGCACGAGCGCATCATGAAGGAGATCTTCGAGTGCCGCCGGGACGACGCGATGGACAACTCCACCAAGGGCATGGAGTTCTTCACCCACCTGCCCCGCTGGCTGATGCGCATCGTGATGTGGGGCCTGCACCGGCTGGACTTCTACGGCCGGGTGCCCTATGATCTCATCAAGGCCGACCCCAATTACGCCTCCGTATTCCTGACCAACCTGGGCAGCATCCAGCTGAACGCCGGCTATCACCACCTGAGCAACTGGGGCACCACGTCCGTGTTCGTCATCATCGGCGAAAAGACGCAGAAGCCTGTTTTCCACGAGGACGGTACCTTTGAGCTACACGATATACTGCCCATTGGCATCACGCTGGACGAGCGCATCGCCGACGGCTATTACTACGCCAAGACCGTCCGACTGATCAAGAAGCTGATCGAGACGCCCGAGCTGCTTGATCTTCCCGCCAATGAGGAGGTTGAATACTGATGTCTACCATTAAGACCCCTTGGGAGCCCTGGATGGGCCAGGTTCCCATGCATCTGGACTACTTCCAGGGCACCATGGCCGAGGCTGTGGAGCGCATGGGCGAAAAGTACGCCAATTTCGACGCCTATGAGTTCATGGGCAGCCACGTGAGCTACGCCAGGCTGGTGGAGCAGATCCGGGAGTGCGCCCGGGCGCTGCGCGCCATCGGCATCAAGGAGGGCGACAAGGTCACCATCTGCATGCCCAACGCGCCGCAGACCGTGGTGATGTTCTATGCGGTGAACATGGTGGGCGCCATTGCCAACATGGTGCACCCACTGTCCGCCGAGGGCGAGATCGAGTTCTACCTGAACGACTCCGAGTCCGTGGCGGCGCTGACGCTGGACCAGTTCTACGGCAAGTTCGCCAGCATCCGCAAAAACACCCCCTGCCTGAAGCACCTGATCATCGCCACCGTGAAGGACGCGCTGAAGCCGCTGATGAAGATCGGCTTCGCGCTGACCCAGGGCCGCAAGATCCCGAAGATCCCCAAGGACGCGGACGTGCTCCTGTGGAAGGACTTCATCGCCGGCGGCAAGCGCTTCACCGGCGACGTGCGCGTGCCCCGCGAGGCCAACGCGCCGGCCGTCATCCTGTATTCCGGCGGCACCACCGGCATCACCAAGGGCATATTGCTGTCCAACCTGAACTTCAACGCCCTGGCGGCGCAGATCATCGCCACCAACCCGATCTACGACGAGGGCGACAAGATGCTGGCCATCATGCCCATGTTCCACGGCTTCGGCCTGGGCGTGTCCATCCATTCCATGCTGGCCAACGGCGGCTGCTGCATCCTGGTGCCGCGGTTCACGCCCCAGACCTATGCCGAGCTGCTGCGCAAGCACAAGCCCAACTTCATCGCGGGCGTGCCCACGCTGTACGAGGCGCTGCTGCGCATCCCGAACCTGGACGACCTGGACCTCAGCTGCCTGAAGGGCGTGTTCTCCGGCGGCGACAGCCTGCCCGTGGAGCTGAAGAAGCGCTTTGACAAGTTCCTGAAGGACCACGGCGCGAAGATCGAAGTCCGCGAGGGCTACGGCACCACCGAGTGCGTCACCGCCTCCTGCCTGACCCCCCTGACCAAGGCCAAGGAGGGTTCCATCGGCATCCCCTTCCCGGACACCTACTACAAGATCGTGAAGGTGGGCACCGAGGAGGAGGTCCCCTACGGCGAGGAGGGCGAGATCTGCCTGTCCGGCCCCACGGTCATGCTGGAGTATGTGAAACATCCCCAGGAAACCGCCCAGACCCGGCGCGTCCACGCCGACGGGCTCACCTGGATCCACACCGGCGACCTGGGCGTGATGGACGACGAGGGCTTCATCTACTTCCGCCAGCGCATCAAGCGCATGATCGTCACCAGCGGCTACAACGTGTACCCCTCCCAGATCGAGAACATCCTCGACGCCCACGAGGCGGTGCACCTCAGCTGCGTCATCGGCGTGCGCGACCCCTACAAGATGCAGAAGGTCAAGGCATTCGTGGTGCTGAAGCCCGGCTTCGAGCCCAGCGATACCACCCGGGATATGCTGATGGATTACTGCCGCAAGCACATCGCCAAGTACGCCATGCCCTATGACATCGAGTTCCGCGACGACTTGCCCAAGACCCTGGTGGGCAAGGTGGCCTATCGCGTGCTCGAGGAGGAGATGGAGAAGGCCGCGCCCGGCGCTGTGCCCGCGCAGGCGTAAAGGGAAACAGAGACGGGGACGCCGCAAACGCGGCGTCCCCGTTTTTCATACTGTACACCAACCCTTTGAGGGAAATCCCAAGACAAAAGAATTGTATCCACTGTCGCTTCAAATCTTTGTCAATTCGATGCAATTATCAATTACATGTTCAATAATGCGAAATTGAGAAGGACTCTAGCTTCGTAGTTTATCCGACAGCAATAGCATGTCCTTGTCTATAATTTGCCCCGTAAGAAGATAATCCGCACTGACTTCCAGCACATTTGCCATTTTCAGTAGATTCTCCGGACGCATGGCGCGCTTGCCAGATTCCGCATAGGAAACGAATTGCGGGGTAACATCCGCCTTTTCCGCGAGGGTTTCCTGCGTCAGGCCAAGGCGTTTGCGGCGTTCGACAATGCGCAGGCCCATTTCAACCATGCTCATTTCTTCCTTGGCCATATTCTCACCTCACATAACACCTTGTTAAATTATATTCTCAATGGGTGAAGAATAAAATCGCGTACTGTTGACAAATATTAACAATAAGATATATAATATGAAATGGATGATGGCGTTGAGGCTGTAAGAAAACAAATCAAATATACTAATCCATACGAAAGGAAGGAACATAAATGAATAACAATAGATCACTATTGGTTGGGGCATTTCTGTGTTTAGTGGGGTCTGCATTGATGTATGCATGCAAGTGGGTGAATATCTACTTTTCCTCCGCCAGTTTGTGGCAGGTGGCTGATACATATATGAAACTTGAGAGATATCTTGGTATTCAAGGATACAAAGCGATAGGTATCTGTATTAAAGGCGGTGCTATTCTCTCACTTATATTCATGGCAATTGATGCATATAAGGTTTTAAAACCACTGTTCGATGATAATAAGAGCGACCTGTCGAATGCTAAATCTGCGGGGAAAGGGAGTGTAATAGTATCGGTTATATTCACGTTTGCCTTTGCCATATTGATTTATTCAGTAAATGAAGGAGAACTGGACGGTGCGTCTATTACATTGTGGCCTGTTGTTAGCGTTGCACTTTGCGTTGTTTCTAGGCTGATGCTCGGGCATATAGAAACTGTTGCTGAAACTGAAGCAAAACAGCTATTTGATGAGGGTGTACCTGCTCAAGAAGTAGAACAAGAGAGTATGATGAATGAACCTGAATATGATGCTATTCTAGAGGCGCTTGACTACGCAGATAATTATAATGAATTTATAAGTATATTAGATCAGTGCATTGAGGATGGGCTAGAGGGTATAGAAGAGATAAAGGAAAAATGTATCACCCTGAAAAAGCGAGACGGCTATTTTAGTGAAGAGTATTTGAAAGAAGCGAAAAAGGCAGTTGTAAAACGTATCAAAACATAAAAAATATCAGGCTGTATGCCGAACAGGAAACACAACCCCCGTGCGATGGCGCACGGGGGTTGTGTTTATGGACGCAAGGCGGTTCAGTCGCCAACGTCCGTCCGGGCTTCCTGCTCGGCCTGCACGTCCGGGAAAGCGGAGTACATGGGCTTTTCCTTGGAGCCGTGGAAGGTGCGGGCCGTGTAGTTCTTCGTGATCTTCATCACCACGCCGGACAGGGCGATGACGCCGATCAGGTTGGGGATCATCATCATGCCGTTGAAGGTGTCAGCCAGGTCCCAGGCCAGGTTGTCGCCCATCACGGCGCCGCCGAACACCAGCAGCACGAAGATAATGCGATAGGGGATGGTATTCTTCTCGCCCAGCAGGTACTCGGCGGCCTTGGTGCCGTAGTGGCTCCAGCCGAGCACGGTGGAGAAGGCGAACAGCGCGATGGACACGGCGATGAAGGCCGAGCCGATCCAGCCGAAGCGGATGGAGAACACGGTGGAGACCAGGTTGGCCTTGTTCAGGGCCACGCCCGCATACTCGGTGACGGTCGCGCCGGTCTCAAGGTTCACAAGGCCGGAGGACAGCACCGAGAAGGCGGTTAGCGTGCAGACCACGATGGTGTCCGCGAACACCTCGAAGATGCCCCACATGCCCTGCTTCACGGGCTCCTTCACGTTGGAGTTGGAGTGGACCATGACGGAGGAGCCGAGGCCGGCCTCGTTGGAGAACACGCCGCGCTTCATGCCCTGTTCGATGGCCAGCTTGATGCCGTAGCCCACGATGCCTCCGCCGGCTGCCTTGGCCGCGAACGCGCCGCGGAAGATGGCGGAGAACACCGCGCCGATCTGGCTTATGTTGGTGAAGAAGATCACGATGGAGCCCACCATGTAAAGGATCACCATGAAGGGCACGATCTTCTCGGTGACGGCGGCGATGCGCTTCAAGCCGCCGACCACCACCAGGCCCACCAGCACCATCACCAGCACGCCGGTCACCCAGGTGGGGATGCCGAAGGCGGTGGCCATGTTGCCGGAGATGGAGTTCACCTGGGTCATGTTGCCGATGCCGAAGGAGGCCAGCAGGCAGAACAGGCTGAACAGCCAGGCCAGCACCTTGCCGATGCCCTTGCAGCCCTTGAAGCTGCCCAGGCCGTCGCGCAGGTAGTACATCGCGCCGCCGGACCACTCGCCGTGGCTGTTCTTGCGGCGGTAGAAGATGCCCAGCACGTTTTCAGAGTAGTTGGTCATCATGCCGATGAAGGCCATGGCCCACATCCAGAACACCGCGCCCGGGCCGCCGACCATGATCGCGCCGGCCACGCCCACGATGTTGCCGGTGCCCACGGTGGCCGCAAGCGCCGTGCAGAGGCTCTGGAACTGGCTGATGCTCTTGTCCTTGGTGTGGCCCGTGACGTGCTTGTCATGGAACACCGCGCCGATGGTCTTTGAGAACCAGTGCTTCAGGTGGGTCAGCTGGAACACCTTGGTCAGCGCCGTCATCAGCACGCCCACGAAGGCCAGCAGGATCAGCGCCGGCACGCCCCAGACCACGCCGTTCACGGCGTCGTTCACCTTGGCCACGCCGTCCAGGAACCCGCCGGAGGCCTCCTGCGCCTCCTCGATGGCGCCCTCCACGGTCTCGTTGATCTCCTGGGCCTCCTCGACCACCGCGTCCAGCGCGGTCTCGGTCTCGGCGGCGGTTTCGGCCGCTTCTGTGGCTTCCGCCGCGTCCGCCAGGGCGATGGGCGCCAGGGTGGTCAGGCTCAGAAGCAGGATCAGCACCAGCATCAGGCCAGTCAGTTTCTTCATGGAAAATCCCCCTCGTGATAGGTTCGGCCCGGAGGGTACCGGGCAAATTCATTCTGATAATATGATAAATCAAAATGAATGTTATGTACAATTATAAATTCATATTTGCCGCCTGTCAATGAAAAATCGCGCAAAATGCGCGATTTTAACTTGATGATAATGCAAATCGGGAAATCAACGTTCTTTTCCACGAAGGAATAGCGCCGCCGAGGCGATCATAAACGGCAGTCCCGCCAGAAGCCCCACCGGCGTGGGACCCAGCAGCCGGGCGGAGCCGGTGTCCGGCAGGCACAGGGCCGGGGGGAGGGTGGCTGCCGCGTTGATGGCTCCGTGCAGCAGCGCGGGTACCCAGATGCTGCCGCTTCGCTCGTACAGCTTATCGTGCAGGATGCCCCAGGCCACGGTGATGACGCAGAACAGCAGCATGCCCGTTGCCGGGAAGCCGAAGTAGCCCGCGGCGTTGCCCGCCGCCTCGCCGTATTCGTAGCCGATCAGCCATATCAGCGGCCAGTGCCATGCGCCCCAGATCGCGCCGCCCAGCAGCCAGCCGCGCCGCCGGCCGAAGCGGGCCTTCAGCTGCGGATAAAGGAAGCCCCGCCAGCCGATCTCCTCGCCCAGGGCCGGAATGGCGTTGATCAGCGGCGCGTAGGTGACGCAGCCGAAGGCGCTAATCAGCACGTACAGGGGAAAGGTCAGCCCCTGCGCCTCCAACTGCTCCAGCGCCTCTTCGCCGACGCTGGCCTTCAGGCAGGCCCCGGTCAGGTCGAAGTGGCCCGGGAAGCAGAGGAAATACAGCGCCGCGCCCAGGGCGGTCAGCAGCACCGGACATAGCCAGGCGATCAGCAGGGGCATGAGGTTCCTCCGAATCCCCGGCTTCCAGCCCATGTCGGAGAATTTGCCGCCCGCCAGCCATACGCCCAGCGCCGGCACGAACATCATTGCCGCGATGATGAGGCGGCCGAGCGTTGGATTGCCGCCGTTATACACCTTCGCCGCGACGAGCTGCACGGCCCAGGCCAGGCCGAAGGTCCAGGCCAGGTATTTCACCACCTGGCCCTTGTTGAAGGAGACGCTACGCATCGGCCCGCACCTCCGCTTCGGCGGCCACCTCCACGCAGTAGCCGTGACGGCCGCAGTCGGGGCAGGTGAGCTTGCGGGTGTTGGGGGTGTGGGAAGCCCAGAAAGCCTGCTTCAGCGCGGGCTTGAACACCTTGTGGCACTGGGGGCAGATGTAGTTGACGTGGTCGAAGTAGTACTTCGACGCCCAGATGGCGTAGGGGATGGCCACGACGGCCCACACCGCCACCAGTCCCCACCAGCCCTTGATGATGCCCAGGGCGATGCTTCCCCACTGCAGCGCGCCCAGCGGCAGGGCGATCAGCAGCAGCTTCATGTGGATCCTTCTCAAAGCCTTCTTGTTGTTCATGGTATAGGCTATGTCGCCGATGGATTCGACGGAGAAAGCCTCCACGTCCCGAAGTTCCTTCTTCAGCGCCGTCAGCCGGTTCAGCTTTTCCTGCCGCTCGCCGATCTCCTCCCTCAGCGCCCGGGCCTGCTGCTCGATCAGCAGGTCGATGACCGCTGCGGGGTCGTCGTCGGACAGCAGCTTGCCGATGGCGTCGATGGAGAAGCCCAGGTCCCGCAGAAAGCAGATCACCCGCATGCGCTTCAGGTCGTCCTCCGAGTACAGCCTGCGCCCGCCCTCCGACAGCTCCGCCGGAACGAGTATGCCGCGGGTGTCGTAGTACTGCACGGTGCGCACCGTCACGCCGCAGAGTTTTGCGATCTCTCCCGTCGTGTATTTCGACACAGCATTTCGCCTCCTTGGCCCTGACAATAGCACATGACGCAGCGTCATGAGCAATACCTGACGCAGGGGGATTTTTCAAAAATAACAAAAAACAGCCCGAAAAGGGCTGAAATGCTACTTATGGTACGGCTCGCCTGTGCGGATGCGCTCGGCGCGGTACAGCTGCTCCAGCAGGATCACCCGCATCAGCCCGTGGGGGAAGGTGAGATTGGAGAAGGACAGCTTCTCGTCCGCCCGGGCAAGCACCGCGTCGGACAGCCCGTTGCTGCCGCCGATGACGAACACGTTGCGCCGCCCGTCGCCGGCCCAGCCGGTCAGCTTCTTCGACAGCGCCACCGAATCCGGCGCGCTGGCCACGATGCACAGTGCGATCACCCGGTCTGTGGGCCGGATGTGCTTCAGCAGCGCCGCGCCTTCCTTCTCCTTGATCTGGCTGAGCTGCGCCTCGCTGGGCTTGTCCGGCTCCCGCTCGTCGTCCACCTGGATGATCTCGTACTTTCCGTAGCGCGAAAGCCGCTTCAGGTACTCCTCGCAGCCCGCCTGCTGCCACTTTTCCTTCAGCCTGCCCACGCAGAGGATGGTCGCGTTCATGGGATGCTCCTTCCGATTATAATGGAGGGGTTGTGCCGCTACGCCGGCCGCTGCATCGCTGCCAGGATCTGCACGATGGCTGTCGTCGCCGCCATCAGCAGCACCGCCAGGGCCAGGGCCGCACGCTCGCCATAGGCCAGCGGCCGGCGGATCCGGGGGATGGCCAGGGCGCCCGATGCCTTCGCCCGGTTCCACATCACGTAGATCACCATCGCCATCAGGCCCTCCAGCAGGGTGGTCTGCACGAGGGCCGCGGCCAGCCTGATGCCGGTGAGGGCGGCGTCCGGGTCGGGGGTCTGTCCCTCTCGCGCCATCAGGAAGGGGATGACCAGGCAGGCGGCGTTGTAAAGCGTGTGGTAGGTGATGCCGGCGTAGACCGAATCCAGCGCCCAGGTGACGAACCCCGCCACCAGCCCCACCAGCACATAGGCCGGCAGGCCGTACAGGTTGCCGTGGAGCAGTGCGAACAGCGCCGCGCTCACGCCGATGGCCAGGGCGGTGCCCCG
Organism: uncultured Eubacteriales bacterium; assembly: GCA_902800625.1. Lineage (GTDB taxonomy): Bacteria > Bacillota > Clostridia > Christensenellales > Aristaeellaceae > UBA2862. The sequence continues at coordinate 13,404 of CADCFG010000036.1, forward strand.
GCTCTCCCAGGCGGACAGCACGAAGCCCCGGAACAGCAGCTCCTCAAACACCGCAGGGAAGGCCGCCATGGTGAGTATGGACAGCGCCAGCTCGCCTTTGGTTTGGGGCATGGGGGAGGCCCCCGGCGAGGTGAGCCCCAGGGCGTTCAGCCCCGCGCCCCAGGCGGCGGCCAGGCCGCTGGCGACGTACACGGACAGCAGCGCCAGCCCCGCAAGCGTCATCACCGACAGCCCCGGCAGCGGGTTCAGCCGCATGCCCTGGGAAAGCCCCGGTCGTCGCCGGGCGTACAGCCACAGGGGCAGGCCCAGGAAGGGCAGGTAGTAAATGGCGTTCAGCACTGCCATGCCGCTGATGCCCAGCGCGATTTCCGCCAGCGTGGACAGCCACAGCCCCGCCACCGCCAGGCATACGAAAGCGCTCGCCGCGGTCAGCGTCGGGCGGGGGATCCGGATGCGGTTGTAGATTGGATCCTGCATCATAACAAAAAGCGCCGAATTGTCGGGGGTATCGGGGGCGGCAGCGCCCCGATGTTCAATCGTCTCCGGCGACATGCGCGGCGGGGGAGCTTGCTCCCCCGCCACATATTCATACGTTGAACCGGAACACCGTCACGTCCCCGTCCTTCATCACGTACTCCTTGCCCTCGCTGCGCACCAGGCCCTTTTCCTTGCAGGCGTTCATGCTGCCCTCGCGGATCAGGTCGTCGTAGCTGACGATCTCGGCCCGGATGAAGCCGCGCTCGAAGTCGGTGTGGATCTTGCCGGCGGCCTGGGGGGCCTTGGTGCCGTTGGTGATCGTCCAGGCGCGCACCTCCTTGGGTCCGGCGGTCAAGAACGAGATCAGCCTCAGCAGCCGGTAGCCCAGCACCACCAGCCGGTCCAGGCCCGATTCGCCGATGCCCATGTCCTCCAGGAACATGGCCTTCTCGTCCGGCTCCATCTGGGAGATCTCCTCCTCGGCGCTGGCGCAGATCACCAGCACCTCCGCGCCCTCGCTGTCGGCGATCTGGCGCACGGGCTTCACCAGCTCAAGCTCGCCCTCGTCCTTGCCCAGGTCCTCCTCGCCGATGTTGGCGGCGTAGATCACCTTCTTGCTGGTCAGCAGGAACCAGTCGCGCACCACGGCCTGCTGGTCCTTGTCCAGCGGGCAGGTGCGGGCGGGCTTGCCGTCGTTCAGGTGCTCCAGCAGCAGCTCGCCGGCCTCGGCCTCCAGGGCGTACTTCTTCTCGCCCTTCTTCAGCATGGCGGCGGCCTTCTCGGCCCGCTTGGTGACGGTTTCGATGTCCGCCAGGATCAGCTCCGTGTTGATCACGTCGATGTCCCGCGCCGGGTCCACGCTGCCGTCCACGTGGATCACGTTGTCGTCCTCAAAGCAGCGCACCACGTGCACGATGGCATCCACCTCGCGGATGTGGCTCAAAAACTTGTTGCCCAGGCCCTCGCCCCGGCTGGCGCCCTTCACCAGGCCCGCGATGTCCACGAACTCCAGCGTGGCCGGGGTGTACTTCTCCGGGTGGTACATATCGGCCAGCACGTCCAGCCGCTTGTCCGGCACGGCCACCACGCCGGTGTTCGGCTCGATGGTGCAGAAGGGATAGTTTGCCGCCTGCGCGCCGGCGCAGGTGATGGCGTTGAACAGCGTGCTCTTGCCCACGTTCGGCAGGCCAACGACGCCTAGTTTCATATGTCCTCACATCTCCTTGTTTTCAGGGGTTTTCGGGCCTGTGCCCGCCCGTTTTACACAATTCCTACACAATTTCGATCTCCGTTCGCTGCCTGCCGCCGGCACATACACAATTCGCCTCGAACTGGCGAACCGCGTTTTCGAGAGACTCATTCGTCACATGAACGTAGCGGTCCATGGTGGTCTTGATGCTCGCGTGCCCCAGCAGCTTCTGCAGCACCTTCGGCTGCATTCCGCTTTCTATAGCCCGCGTCGCGTAGGTGTGGCGCAGCGCGTGCATACAGAAACGTTTGATGCCCGCTTCATCGCACAGCTTGTAAAGGTGGGTATCATACGAGCTGTTCTTCGCAGGCTCTCCCGTCCGCCAGTTGATGAATACCAGGTCTCGCATTCTCAGCGTAGCCAGCTGTCCCGTCCGACGATCCATGTACTCCAGTTCAAGAGAGAGGATGTCAGACTGCTTGCGCGTATCCCGCTCATCATAGAGCTCCTTGAGAATCTCAATGGCTCTGTTGGTGAGGGGAATGGTGCGGTAGCTCTGCTTGGTCTTCGGAGGTCCGGCACGCCATTCCTTATCCCTGTGGCGGTATTCCAGCGTCTTATTGATGGTCAGCGTGCGCTTCTCGAAGTCGATCGCATCCCACGTCAGGCCGATCAGTTCGCCCGTTCGCAATCCCGTTTCCAGGATCAGAGCGTATTGACGATAGTTGTGGGAGCGCTTGGCGGTTTCGAGAAATCTGCGCTGTTCGTCGATCGTCAGGAAGTGAATGTCATCCACGGCACGAACGGGCTTTGTATAGAGGACGCCGTTCATCGGGTGCTTAGAAATCATGTCGTTCATCAAAGCTGATCTCAGCATGGCACCCATGGTGATGTATGCCTGACGAATTGTACCTCCCGCATACACCTTTTCCATACGATTCAGTACCTTTTTGCAGTGCAGCGGCTTCACATCTGTCAAAAGCATCTTGCCGATACAGGGCTGAATATTATGGACATACCGTTCACGGTAATTGCGCCGTGTGTTCGGTGCGAGATCACCTACGATATTCTCAATCCAATACTCAAACCATTCGTCCACAGTTACCGCAGCGGACAGCTGTGTTTCATCGTGCTTATCTGCGTATTTGGCATCCTCCAGCCAATTCCGTGCTTCCGGTATGGTTTTGAAGTACTTTTCGTGCTTCTTGCCGGACTTTCCAACAAATCTTGCGGTGTACAGACCGTCCTTTCTTTGGCAGATACCCTTGCCAATTTCTTTTCCCTTGAGGTTCTTACCCATTTTGAACTCCTTTCCAGAGATGTGAAAAGAGCCCAATGCAACAATGACATTATAGCAGATGGACCCTCTTTTCACAATAGCCGGTGTGTAATCAGATGACTAATTTCTCGCTGATGTATCGCTCAAATTCTTTTCGCTTGACCAGTTTTTTCGTCCCGACAAAGAGGACGAACGGGCAGTTGGGGGAGCGCAGCATGCTGTCAATCTTGTTGATGCCGATGTTGCTGTATTCAGCCGCCTCTTTGATCGTCAACGTCATCTTCAAGTGAATGGGGACTCGCTCAACCTGTGCAGATTGCTGCGATGCCCCTTCCTGTTTCATGGTGTTCCGCCGGATCAATGCCGTTTTCCACTTCCTTCCACGAGTTATCTATAAACTGTCGGTTTTTTGTACGAGGTATGTGCTAAAATGTTTTGGCATATAGCACCGTACCCGTTGATATAAGTTTATTGGTAACTGACACAAATGGCATTGAACGGGAATTGAGCCGTATTTGAACAAAACGAGGAGCGAGGAGCGCAGCGACGAGTAGCGGCGTGCACACTTGGCTGTGCCGCCGCGCACCCACGGCGCGGTCTTGCAGGTCGTGACGTGGGCGACCAGAAAGGAGGCCGTTTTCATGGAACGCTGTGATTTCGCGTCCATCACCCACATCCTTCGGAACAACCTTTTGGACGGGAACTTCGATAACCAGATGGAATTTGCCGAGGCGCTGTTCGCCAGTTATCTGGAGGAAAACGAAGTGTACTTTGACATGGGCTTGCTGAACAAGTGGCTGAACGGCCTCGCCAGGCTCAGTCCCGCCATAGGCAGCTATTACAGTGTCAATCGCAAGAATTTGAAGGAGCTTGCCATCACCTTGCAGGACACGATCCTGCCGTGCCTGTCCGACAGCGCGATGGCTGTGCAGGAGGTGCATGATCTGCTCGTCGGAGACAGCTCTGTTTCCTCGCGCAAAAAAGAAGAGCTTTTCGCCGCATATCCGTGCAAGAACGACGCGGAGGAGGCCGCGTTTCTGGCTGCCGTTCTGGTTTTCGGCATGACCCGTCCCTTCCAGCCACACGACGTTCGCAAGCCCAATCTGTTGACGGGCGGCGGTCTGTCGCCGGTATTGCGTGATTTCGTATTTGACGAGGGCTTTCCTAAGCCGTGCAAAACCTTTTGCGGTCGAGATAATGAGTTGTCCGAACTGCACGACGCCCTGATTGCCAACGGCAAGGTGTTCCTGCACGGCATTCCCGGCATCGGCAAAAGCGAGCTTGCGAAGGCGTACGCGAAGCTGCACAAGAAGGATTACACCAACATCCTCTATTTCACCTATTCCGGCAGTCTGAAAAGGGACATTGCCGATCTGCAATTTGCCGATGATCTGGAAGGCGACGACGAGGACGAGCGTTTCCGAAAGCACAATCGCTTCCTGCGTACCTTGAAGGAGGATACGCTGCTCATCGTCGACAACTTCAATGCCACCTCTACGCAAGACGAGTTGCTGTCCATCGTACTGAAATACCGCTGTCGGGTGCTGTTTACGACGCGAAGCAGCCTGCAGGGATACACCTGCGTATGCCTTCGGGAGATTGAGGACAAAGAGGCACTGTTCCGGCTGGCGGCGCAATTCTATTCACGGGCAGAGAAAGATCGCCCCGTTGTTGAAGAAATCATCGAAACGCTCCACCGTCATACGCTCGCCATTGAACTGGCGGCGCGACTTCTGGAAACGGGCATGATGAAGCCAAAAGCCGTGCTGGAGAAGCTGATCGAAGAGAAGGCATCCTTCGACGCCTCGGACAAGATCAGCATATCGAAGGACGGCAAGAGCCAGAGGGCGACTTACTACGACCACATCCACACGCTGTTTTCGATGTTCAAGCTGTCCCAGCCCCAGCGCGAGATCATGCGCAATCTCACACTTATTCCGCTGACGGGCATCCCTGCGCGGCTGTTCGGAGAATGGCTGCGGATATATGATCTGAACGACGTCAACGACATGGTTGAAATGGGCTTTATCCAGGCGACGACCGGCAACCACATCTCCCTGCATCCGATGATGCAGGAGGTCGCCGTCTCCGATTTCCCGCCCAGCGTCAGGGATTGCCGCGTCATGCTGGAGAGTATCCGCGCCACCTGCCAGCTTCATGGACTGAATGTGCCCTATTACAAGCTGATGTTCCAGGCCATCGAGAACGTCATACTGCTCGCCGGGCACAACGACACGGCGTATTACCTGTTGTTCCTGGAGGACGCGTTTCAGTACATGGAGAGCTACCATTACAAGAAGGGTATGGAGCTGATCGTATCCGTGTTCTTTAAGTTTGACACTAATATCCTGAGCAAGCTGATTTTCGTACTCAGCCATGATCTGTTCGTGTACGGGCCAAACATCTTCCTTAAAGACATAAAGGATACGAATGCCAAGTATATCGGTTATTTTATTGAAATAATTCTCCTTTGTGTATTTTTCGCCGCGCTCAGCGCCTTTTCGAATGATTTTTGCCAATAGACTACCTGTCTTTTTAATACGAAAGCGATAGGAATGCACATTTTCAAAAGAAGCGATTTTTGCAATATGACCCTGTATAATTTCAAAATATTCTCCCTTGTACTCTTGCTTCTCTCGCCCTGAGCCATAACACTTCGTCTCATAGTCATCACCAATCTGCATTAGTGTTTTCCATTCGACTCCGCAATTCGGAAACAGTTCTGAAACTTCATATTGATGCAAAAACCTTTCTTGATTCGTTTGAATCTCTGCGAAGGTCATGTCTTTTTTATCCATTCGACACCTCTGATCTTTTTACGTACATCTATATCAATCATGCTTCCGCGGCGGCTGAGAATTCACACCCGCAGAAAAAGGCCGTAACCATCATTTCAAGAGATTGCTGCGTAAAAATACGATATTTGAAATTATAAAACATCAATTTCATAAAGGGCATTAACCGTGGGTTTCTACTATTGACATCAATGTTTACTTCTTTCAACATCTTTGCAACTAACATTACCGTGAATACTTTTTCATTGATATACAGGCATTCATATGCTATGCTATTATCAGTGATCTGAATCGGATGGTCTCGCAACAGCCAAAAGGTTTCGTATCCATGGATTTTGTCCTCGTTCGTTCGCTTGATATCCGCGAATCCCTTCAGTCGATCTACATCCTCAAAATAGTTCAGTACCGCCTGTCCCAGCAGATCGGTGTTAATCTCCACTTTATCCAGAATTCCCATCGCTTCCAAAATATCCTGCATCTGAATGAGCAAATTCTTAAATCTCTTCTCAAAGCTATATTTCGCCATAAGATAGTGGATGTGCTCCATTTCCTTATCTTTGGAATCCATATCAGTACCCCTCTCAATCTGCTTTCTGGAATTCCATAAAAAGCACACTCTTTGTGAATTCTCGGACGGCTTCTGTATCGCGTTCTTCCTTTGTCTCGCAATAATTCACTCCGTCATTCTTTGAACGTTCTAATGGATAGCCACCAGAGGATAACTTGTTTACATAAGCTTTTGCCGCTGCTGCTTCGTCAATTCTCATCATGGGATTCTTTTCCTCCTTCAACCTTTGCCTCCAGCATATGCATCATCCTTAACTCACTCTCCTATAGTACCACAAGGAAGCATTTTTCGCAATATTATTTTACTTAAGAGAGGTCGAAAAGCGGTCAAAATGTGCATATTTAAGAAATCTTAACACAAATAGAACGCAAATAGACGGTGACAGTTTCCGTTTCGGTGTAGTTGATCGAGATTTGTAGAAGCGGATTAGGGGAACCAGCATACTATACTTTATCCTGGAGAGGCGGCTTTGCTTGGGTGACTATAGGGTGAGTCTGCTCCGCCGATTAGTCTATTCCCATATTCTTCAGATGAAATACTTGTTGACCTTCAAGAAATTGATGAGAAACCTTTAAATCGCTCCACTTTTATATTCAATAAGTAGGATAGAAAATGCCCAACCCCGTTATCTCTGATTACTACAAAAAGAAATGTGAATCCAAGGCCAAACTTGCCGCCTGCTGCGCCGTCATGCACAAGCTCGTCAATATCATCTTCGCCGTGCTCCGCGACCGAAAACCTTATGAAATCCGAACCCCGGAGGAGCACATAAAACTCATGCAGGCTCGTTGTGTCGCTGCTGTAACT
>CADCFG010000037.1 GCA_902800625.1 uncultured Eubacteriales bacterium
CAGGTTGAGTGAGTTTTTGTTTAACTTCTTGTCTCCACCCGCATAGCGGGTGGTTTCTTGTCTCGCTTCGCTCGACGGACTTAAGTCCATTAATAAAACGATGAACCCGGCCATAACGTGCCGGGTTCATCGTCTGTCTGTACGGGAAGCAGACATATACAGCGCCTCTTCTGAAGAAGAAACGCTGGGGAATCAATAGGTTCAGGTCGATAAGCTGGAAGTTGTTTATAGAACCATCAGCAATGTTCCGGCACCGATCAGGATGCAGCCAACCATTGACTTTGCAGTAAAATCTTCATGAAGAAAAATAAATGCCAACACCAGAGTAATAACTACGGACAGCTTATCTATCGGTACAACTTTGGAAGCATCTCCCATCTGCAATGCCTTGTAATAGCATAACCATGAAGCTCCTGTTGCCAGACCGGAAAGGATCAGGAAAATCCAGCTTTTCTGACTGATTGATCTGATACCGCCCTGCTGATGCGTAATAAATACCATTCCCCATGCCATGATAACAACGACCATTGTGCGGATAGCAGTAGCAAGATTGGATCCGACACCTTCAATTCCGACTTTTGCCAGTATTGATGTCAGTGCGGCAAAGAATGCTGAACCAAGTGCTAACCAAAACCACATCACTATACCCCCTACAAATCCCGATTTGTTCGCCTGAACAGGCGCTCAGCCGCCTGTCAGGCCAACCAAGCTCTTCACTCTTCACTCTCCACTCTAAACTCTAAACTTTTCACTCTATCCCTACTCCACCGTCACGCTCTTTGCCAGGTTCCTGGGCTTGTCCACGTCCAGGCCCCGGGCGACGCTGGTGTAATAGCCCAGCAGCTGCAGCGGGATCACGGCCAGGCTGCCCATGAAGTGCTGGTCGGCTTTGGGGACGTAGACGGTGAAGTCGGCGGTGTCCTCCACGGCGTAGTGGCCGTAGCCGGTCAGGCCCATCAGGTACGCGCCCCGGGCCTTGCACTCCACCATGTTGCTGATGGTCTTCTCAAACAGGTCGTCCTGGGTCAGCACGCCGATCACCAGCGTGCCGTTTTCGATCAGGCTGATGGTACCGTGCTTCAATTCGCCGGCGGCATAGGCCTCGGAGTGGATGTAGCTGATCTCCTTCATCTTCAGGCTGCCCTCCAGGCTGACGGCGTAATCCAGCCCCCGGCCGATGAAGAACACGTCCTTCGCGCCGGCGTACTTGGCCGCGAACCACTGGATGCGCTCCTTGTCCTCCAGCACCCGGGCCATCTTGTCCGGCAGGGCGTTCAGCTCCTCCACGTAGTGGGCGCAGCCGGCCTCGTCGATGAGCCCCCGGGCCCGTCCAAAGGCCACGGCCAGCGCGTACACCGCCGCCAGCTGGGCGGAATAGGCCTTGGTGGTGGCCACGGCGATCTCCGGCCCCGCCAGGGTGTACAGCACGCTGTCCGCCTCCCGGGCGATGGTTGAGCCCACCACGTTCACGATGGCCAGCGTCCTGGCTCCCGCGGCCTTTGCGGCGCGCAGGGCGGCCAGGCTGTCGGCGGTCTCGCCGGACTGGCTGATCACCAGCACCAGCGCGTTTTCATCCAGCAGCAGCTTGCGATAGCGGAACTCCGAGGCCAGCTCCACCCGCACGGGCAGCGACGCCAGGTCCTCCAGCACGTACTGGGCCGCCATGCCCACGTGCCAGGCGGAGCCGCAGGCCACCACGCGCAAGCTGGTGACGGAGGCGAGCAGCTCATCCGCCAGCCCCGCGGCGGACAGGTCGATCTGCCCGTCCCTGATCAGGCTGGCCAGCGTGTCCCGCACGGCGGCGGGCTGCTCGTGGATCTCCTTGATCATGAAGTGCTCGTAGCCGCCCTTTTCCGCGGCCTCGGCGTCCCAGGTGATCTCGGTGGGCTCGATGGCGATCTCGTCGCCGTTCAGGTCGTAGAAGGTCGCGCTACCGGGGGCCAGCCGCGCCAGCTGCATGTTGCCGATGTAATAGACGCTGCGGGTGTACTTCAATATGGCAGGCACGTCGCTGGCCAGGTAGGCGTTATCGCCGTCCACGCCGATGATCATGGGCGAATCCTTACGAGCGGCGAAGATCTCGCCGGGATAGTCCCTGAACATCATGGCCAGGGCATAGCTGCCGCGCACGCGCACCATCATGCGGTTGATGGCGTCCACCGGGCCGATCTTGTACTTGTTGTAATAGTAGTCCACCAGCTTGACCACCACCTCGGTGTCGGTGGCGCTGTAGAACTGGTAGCCGTGGCGCAGCAGCTTGGCCTTCAGCTCGTCGAAGTTTTCGATGATGCCGTTGTGCACGCCCACCACGGCGCTCTCCACCGGGCCGGAGCCCGTGCCGGAGCAGTTGCCGGACACGTGGGGATGGGCGTTGGTCTGGCTGGGCTCGCCGTGGGTGGCCCAGCGGGTGTGGCCGATGCCGCAGCTGCCGGGAACCGCCCGGCCCCCATCCGTCTTGTCCGACAGGTTTTTCAGCTTGCCGGTGGCCTTCACCACCTGGGCCAGCGCCGTGCCGTCCCGCACCGCCAGGCCCGCGGAGTCATAGCCGCGATATTCCAGCTTGGAAAGCCCGTCCAACAGGATCGGCGCCGCGGGGCGCGAGCCGGTATAGCCAACGATTCCGCACATATGAAAACCTCCTGAAAAGAGAATAGCCCCAAATAATTTTGGGGCTATTTTATCACCGCGCTAAAGTGCTGTCAATCCCGAGAGGGTTAAAATGATTTTACAGTGAAAGGGAGCTGTCCCGCATTATGAGACAGCCCCCTTTGGGACAGTGTTTACGCCAGCGCCTTGCCCAGCGCCTCGCAGTTGGCCAGGCCCTCGTCGTCCGGGGTGTTGTTGCAGATCACCGGCTCCGCCGCCAGGGTCAGGCCGTCAGCCTCGCAATTCGCGGCCCAGGTGCGCATCCACTCACCATCGCCCCAGTCGTAAGAGCCGAACAGCGCGATCTTCTTGCCCTGCAGGGCGCCCTTCACCGCGTAAAACATCGGCTGGAACTCGCCGTCCTCCAGCTCCTCGGCGCCCATGGCGGGGCAGCCGAAGGCGATGGCGTCAAATCCGGCGGCCTGGTCGGCCGTGAAATCCGCCGCGGTGAACAGCTGGGCGTCCGCGCCCTTGGCCACGGCCTGGGCCATCATCTCGGTGTTGCCGGTGCCGCTCCAGTAAACCACTGCAACCTTGCTCATATTCTCATTCCTCCTGTGATGATCTTTATGCGGGATGGGCCTGCACCGTCAGCCGGGACAGGGAGATTCCCGCGGCAAAGAGGCGGGTGTACGCCTCCGTGCACTTGCGATAGCGGGCGAACAGCGCCTTGGCGCGCTCCGGCTCGGAATAGACCTTCCAGCAGCCGCAGCACAGGCAGTTGCGCCCCTCGTGGCGGATGAAGCCCACGATGTCGGTGAGGGGATAGCCCAGGAACACACCGATCTCGTGGGGAAACTCCTCGGACTGACCGATCCTCCGCCGCAGCAGCGACAGGGCCTCCTCCACGCCGCAGCCCGCCGGATAGCCGTAGCCCGAGAGAAATCGGGCCGTCTCCGGGTCGGCCAGCGCGGCCTTCAGTGCCTGCGGCCGGTAGAGGTACAGCAAAAACCGCCCGTCCTTCTCGCGCAGCACCGTCAGTTCCACGCCCTTTTGCCGGAGGGTCGGCGCAAGCGCCGCGATCTCCCCCGCCAGATGCTCCGCGCAGGGGCACGCCAGGTTGAACAGGTTGCCGGTCTTCAGCCGCGCCAGCGTGGGCGCGCCGTGGGCGATCAGGGCTCGCTCCAGCATGATTTCATCCTCCTGAAATTTGTTAGATATTTCTAACCTTGTGTCTTTATGAAAGCCCGTCGCCGGGCGCCTCGTTGGTTTGATTTGTCTAACTATAGTTAGTTTACACTATTTCTTCCCGTCCGTCAAGAGTTTTGCCGAAATTTTAATGGAGTATGCGCGGATTTGAATGAGAAAAGATCGAAGGAGCGACCCCGCGTCATCCCTGCATCAGCCTACACCTTTGAGGAAACAGAAAAGCGCGGGAGCGACTTCGCATCGCTCCCGCGCCAAATCACTGACTGTTGACCGTTAATCCCTCATCCCCATCTCGCTCCAGGCCGTCTGCAGCGAATCGATGATCGGCAGGTGCTGCGGGCAGGCCCTCTGGCACGCGCCGCAGGCCAGGCAGCGGTCGGCCCCGGCGTCGTGGGCGCGGATCTGCTGCATGTTCCAGTCCTGCTTCGGATCGGTGCCGTAGAGGGACATGTTGTTCCAGGCGGCGAACACCCCGGGGATGTCCACCCCGCCGGGGCAGGGCATGCAGTAGCGGCAGGCGGTGCAGCCGATCTTGGTGCGGCTGACGTAGGCGGCGCGCACATCGTCCATCAGCTTGAGCTCGTCCGCGGACATGATGTTCGGCTCCACGGTGTCGAAGATGCGCAGGTTGTCGTCGATCTGCTCGGCCTCGTTGCAGCCGGACAGCACCGTGGCGATCTGCGGGTGGTTGCACAGCCAGCGGAACGCCCATTCCACAGGCGTGCGCTTCACGGGGAAGGCGTCATACAGCGCCTGCACGTTTTCCGGCGCGTTGGCCAGCCGCCCGCCCAGCAGGCCCTCCATGATGACCACCGGGATACCCAGCCGGCCCGCCAACTCCAGGCCCTTGGTGCCGGCCTGGTTGTCCACGTCCATGAAGTTGTACTGGATCTGCACCATATCCCAGTCGTAATCCTGGATGACGTACTCGAAGTCCTCATAGGAGCCGTGGAACGAAAAGCACTTGTAACGGATCTTGCCCACCTGCTTCATGTCCTCGAAGAACTTATCCGCGCCGATGGACTTGAAGTACTCCCACTTTTCTTTGTTGATGCCGTGCATCAGGTAGAAGTCGATGTGGTCGGTCTGCAGCTTTTTCAGCTCCTCGTCCAGCAGCGCCTGCATCTCCTCGCGGTTGTGCACATACTCCATGGGCATCTTGGTAGCGATGGTCACGCGCTCGCGATAGCCGTCCCGCAGGGCCTTGCCCAGCACGATCTCGCTGGTCTTGTCCAGGTACACATAGGCGGTGTCCAGGTAGGTAACGCCGCCGTCGATGGCTCGGCGGATGAGGGATATGGCCTTCTGTTCGTCGATGATGGTGTCGCCCGAGGCCTCGCCGTTGAAGCGCATGCAGCCCAGGCCGAAGGCCGAGCCCTTGATGCCCAGCTTGCCGAATTTGCGGTATTTCATGGGGTGTTCCTCCTCAAACTAAATCTGTACGCCGGCCCGCTTCGCCGCGTCGGCCACGACGTCATAGGCGGCGGTGTATTCCTCCGCGCTCTCCATGTGCTCCAGCAGCACCGGCGCGTCCTCCGGCAGGTAGCGGTCGATGATCTTCAGCACCGCCGCAAAGTCCAGCGCGCCCTGCCCCGGCGCGCATTCCTCCAGGATCGTGGTCAGGCGGGTGGGGTGCATGCGGCTGTCCTTGATGTGGGTGCTCTTGATGTGGGGCGCGAGGCGCCTGAAGCAGGTCTCGATAAAGCCCTCCGCGTCCAGGTAGCGGCGCGGGCAGTTGATCATGTTCACAAAATCCATGTGGGCGGCGAACTGGCGGCGGTCCACGTCCTTAATCAGCTGCTCGTACTCCTCCGGCCCGTCCGGCACCATCCAGGGCATGGGCTCGATACAGTAGCAGGCCCGCTTCGGCCGGGCAGTGTCGATGATCTGCCGGATGGAGGCGATGATCTTCTCATAGGTCTCGGCGGTGAAATTGCTGGGATCGGCGGCGTCCCAGCCCGCGGCACTGGCCGTGCCCACGATGTTCACGCAGCAGGGGATATCCCACTCGTCGGCCAGGCGCAGCTGGCCCACGGCATAGTCCATGGCGGCCTGCGCGACGGCCGGGTCGGGGTCAAAGGGGTTCTTCCAGACGCCCGCCTCCGCAATGACCACGTCGTTGCGCTGGCAGATGCTCACATACCGGCGGATCTCCTCCGGGGGCGTATGGCAGTCGAAGGGCGCGGTGATCGCCCGGAAACGGGACGCGCGCAGCAGCTCCTCCCACTCCCCGGGGCCTTTCCAGTTTCCAACGATGGTGCCTCCCAGGCGCATAGGGCCTCACTCCTCTCTGCTGCTATTATACATATTTAAAAGTGTGCAAACAACAGTTTAACGTATTATATGAGGATAGATCAAGAAATGGTGAGCATTGTTCATTGAATTGAGCTGCCCGCGGATGTATTTTTGTAGGGCTGTACAAGGGATAAAGAAAGTCAATGGGAGGAAAACAACCGCCATGGCGCGATCCAGAACCATGAACATGACCGAGGGCAGCCCGATAAGGCTGCTGGCGGTGTTCGCCCTGCCGCTGTTGATCGGCAACCTGTTCCAGCAGGCCTACAACATCGCCGATTCCGTCATCGTGGGCCAGTTCATCGGCGCCGGGGCTCTGGCGGCGGTGGGCGCCACGGGTTCGGTCACGTTCCTGTTCTTCTCGGTCTGCAACGGCATCTCCTCCGGCGGCGGCATCGTCACCGCCCAGTACTTCGGCGCCCAGGACCACGGCAAGGTGAAGCGGGCCATCGCAAATTCAGCATACATCATGTTTGCCACCACGCTGACCATGGGCGCGCTGGCCTTTGCGCTGACGCCCACGGTCCTGCGGCTGATGGGCACCCCGGCGGACATACTGCCCGACGCCATCACCTATATGCGCATGAGCTGCGTGAGCGTGCCGCTGATCGGCGTTTACAACTACTCGGCATCCATGCTGCGGGCACTGGGCGACTCCCGCACGCCGCTGATCTTCCTGGTGGTGTCCTGCTTTTTGAACGTCTGCATGGACCTGATCTTCGTGCGGGTGTTCCACCTTGGCGTGTTCGGCGCGGCGCTGGCCACGATGCTGGCCCAGATGATCGCGGGCATCGGCTGCCTGGTCTTCGCGCTGCGCACCAACCCCTATTTCATGCTCAGCCGCGAGGAGCGCGCCTTCGACCGGCAGATCGCGGGCCACGCCGTGCGGCTGGGCCTGCCGCTGGCGCTGCAGTGGTCGATGATCGCCATATCCACCACGGCGCTGCAGCGGGTGGTCAACGGCTTCGGCACCGCCGCCGTGGCCGCGTTCACAGCCACCACCCGGGTGGAGCAGCTGACCCAGCAGCCCTTCGGCTCGCTGAGCATGGCTCTGTCCACCTATTCGGGGCAGAACTTCGGCGCGAAGCGGCTGGACCGGGTGCGGCTGGGGTTGCGGGACAGCATGTTGGCTATGGGGGCGTTCTCGCTGGCCATGCTGGGCATCATGCAGCTGCTGGGCGGGCGGATCATCGCCGTGTTCGTCAGCGACCCGGAGGTCATCGCCCTGGGCGGGCGGGCCATCCGGATCACCAGCTGGTTCTACGCGTTCCTGGGCACCATCTACATGACCCGGGGCACCCTGAACGGCGTGGGCGACGCCATGTTCTCGTTCATCAACGGCCTGATCGAGATGCTGTGCCGCATCTTCCTGCCGATGGGAATGATGCTGATCCCCAGCGTGGGCGTGTGGGCCATCTGGTGGACGGCGGGCCTCACCTGGGCCGTCAGCGCGCTGTTCTGCGTGCTGCGGTACCTGTGGTGGAAGCGGAAGCATGTGCAATAGGATAGCGGCCTCCCTCGACGAGGGAGGCCGCCGTTTGTATGCGCGCGATTGCTGCCCAAAGAGCCTTCCCCCTTGGGGAAAGGTGCCCCGAAGGGGCGGAAGAGGTCGTTTTCCCTCTTGCCTCCCCTTTCAAGAGGAGGCAAGGCGGGCGGCGCAACGCCGCCCCTGCACTTTCACCGTCAGAAATGGTACTTCTATCGCTGATCCCCAAACGCCTGCAGCGTAATTCCCCGACGGTTTTCACCGAAGCCCTGCGGACTCCAGCGAACCGGCCAACCGCGCTTCGCGCCGGTTGCCTAACCTTGACACTATTGAGCGACGCGGCAAACGGAGCCCATATCCTCCGCGAAGATATTGAGGCCGTGGGCTCACTTGTGCCGGGAATTATGCCGCGAAAAAGAGCGTTAGCGTTCCCCGGTTCCCTATTGGAAACAGCTTCCAGAAGGGGAACCGGAGGACGGCTTTTTTGGCGGCCTGCACAAAAAACCGTAACTTCGCTTCTGCGCACGCTGCGCGCATCCGCTCGTTCCCAAGGGTTTTTGGTTGCAGGCCGCCACCGCGACTGGGGAGCAGCGAGGGGTGTGACAGTCCTGAACAGGATGCCCCATCGGCGCTTCGCGCCACTTCCCCACTGCGGTGGAGAGGCTTTGGGTTTGCGCATAACCTTCTGTAGGGGCGGCGTTGCGCCGCCCCTGTATAGTTTACTGCCCCCCATTCTCCTTCCTGAACTGCCCGGGAGCCATGCCGCACAGGCGGCGGAACTGGCGTGAGAAGTGCTCGGGGTTGTTGTAGCCGCATATGGCGGCGATCTCCAGCACCCGCATGTTGGTGTGGGTCAGGTAATCCTTGGCCAGGCGCACCCGGCTGGCGATCACGTCGTCCATGCAGGACACGCCGAACTGGCGCTTGTAGAGCAGCTGGAGATAGCCGGCGCTGATGTGCAGCTGTTCGGCCATGGCGGCCACGTTCCAGGGCCGGCCGGGCTGGTTGATGATCCGGCGGCGCAGGGCCAGCAGCTCCAGGCGGTAATCCGCCTCCTCCGGGTGCACGATGTCGCCGCGCAGCTTGTTGAACAGCACCGACATCAGCTGCGCCTCCACGGTCTCGTAGCTGTCCTGCATGTGCTCCCAGGTGAGCAGCCGGAACAGGCTGTGGCAGTACTCCGGGTCGGACACCGGGAAGGGCGTGGCCAGCAGCGGGAACTGGGTCACGTAGGTCTCGTCAGAGTCGAATATGATCCAGTCGTTGCCATAGCTGCCCTCGCAGGCGCCGTAGCGGATGCGGGAATCCGGCGCGAAGAGCGCAGCGTGGTTGGCCGGGTAGACCTGGCTCGTCTCCCCCGTCCAGAACCGCGCCTTTGTGTGGGTCAGGATCAGCAGATAGTAGCCGTGGCGCTCCGGCACGTCGTAGACGAAATCCGCCGGGTGCACGGCGTCGTAGCCGATCATGCGTATCCGGTCCATGTTATTTGCGGGTGTCCAGCGACTTGCCGAACACGAAGTAGCGCTGGTAGACGAACTCCGTCACGAAATTCAACAGCATGTTCGCGCCGGTGGCCAGGTACTCGTTCCAGCCCAGGGTGGCGGTGTACCAGTGCTCCAGCGCGGTGGACAGCGGCGTGAACACAACGTAGAACGCCGCCACCTTCAGCATCGCCACGGGCACGTTGACGGCGGACTTGAACGTATACCGCCGGTTCAGCGTGAAGTTCCACAGCACCGACAGCACCAGCGCCACCAGGTAGCTGACCCAGTACGGCAGGTGAAACACCTCGTTCAACAGCGTGAACGAGCCGATCTCGACCAGCCCCGCGCTGATGGAGAACAGCACAAACTTCACCATCCGGGTAAATTCCTTCATGGGTTCCACTTCCCTTCAATCCAGCGGTTCAACCGCGTCTTGCCAAACACCTGTATTTCCGCCAGCAGCCCCACCGGGATCGCGGCGAAGATGTCCACCACCGAGTGCTGCTTCACGAAGGCGGTGGAGATGGAGATGACCACGGCGGAGAGGACGATAAACGCCTTCCAGGCCCCGTTCCCGTCCCGCGCCCGGCACCACACCGAGGCGATGCCCATGGAGTAGGCCACGTGCAGCGACGGGCACACGCCGGTGGGCGTGTCGAAGGCATAGATGAAGGCCGCCAGCCGGGTGAGCAGGTTGTCCCGCTCGAAGGCCTCCGGGCGGCCCAGCTGGATGCTGGGATAGAGGATGTAGGCCAGCATCGCCACCGCCTGGGTAATCATGATGTAGATCTGCAGCCTGCGGAACGAGCGCAGGTCGTACAGCAAAAAGTAAACCAGCGACCCCGCCAGAAGCACGTACCAGTAGCAGTAGAAGACCAGGAAGCCCTCCATGAAGGGGATGCGGTCGTCCAGCGCGCAGTGGATCACGTGGCAGCGGCTGACGGGGATCAGGTTCTCGGTGATGAAGTACAGCGCCAGGTACACCAGCCACCCGCCCAGCAGCCAGAGGTGCTCAAACCGCTTGTCATTCAGCCGGGAGGGTCGAAACTGCCGGTAGTCGACGACGGGCTTCTTCATGGCGCTATGCTCCCGTCGGTCCGGTTCAGGGGGCGATCCTTCTTCGGCAGGTTCAGGTAGGGCACCACATGGTGCACAGGCAGCGCCTCGCCCAGTTGGGTGACGCTGTCCATCAGCGCCCGGCACACCCGCGCGCGCTCCACGTCCGGCTTGGCGGCGTCATCGTAGTACACGGGCTTGCCGAAGCAGATCTTCCCCAGCTCCGGGGCCACGTACATGGGCACGAAGGCCAGCGGCTTTCCGGTCTTCCTGGCATACAGGCGGCCCAGGGCGATGAACGGGTCCTGGAATTCATAGATGATGTTGTTGTGCGGCGTGGGGCACTCCGGGAAGATCACCACCCGCGCGCCCTCCGTCAGCCTCTCAACCGAGTGTCGGAAGGTGGCCGTCAGGCGGGCGTCCCGGTAGACGCTGATGCAGTGGGCGTTGGTGAACACGCCCACCGAGATCGGCGCGATGAGATAGGACAGGATCCTGTACAGCCAGCGCACGCTCCGGGGCTTGTTGGACCAGAAGTCCCGGTAGGCGTAGTCGGGCACCTCCTTCAGGTGCATCATCTCGCCGTTGCACCATATGGCCCTGTCGAAGGGCAGGTACAGCTCGCACAGCACGGGGCTGTGCATCTGGCAGTGGTTGCCCACCAGCACGCAGGGGCCCTCCGGAATGTTCTCCAGGCCCTCCAGCTCCGGCCGCGGGAAGAACAGCCGCGCCAGCGCACAGACCGTCCGATACACCCAGTAGCCCAACAGTTTCATTGTTTGGCTGCCCCCTTCCCTCGCTTTATCAGTATATTATAGCACAAGCCTGTAAAATATCAAACGCCCGGGCGCAAATTCTCACTTTTCTCATATGAACGCTTCCGCCTGCCCTTGCGTTTTTCCAAATCCATGGTAATATAGAATTAAGCGATTGAGCTGAATAAAGTAAAGGAGCGATCGATATGAAGAAAAGCCTGGGCGTCGTCCCCGCCGTATATCCCATGCCGGTGCTGATGGTGGCGGCCTATGACGAAAACGAAAAGGTGAACGTGATGAACGTGGCCTGGGGCCAGATCTGCGACGAAGACAAGATCATACTGTTCATCGGCGCGGGCAAGCGCACCTGGCTGAACATCCAGGAAAGCCGCGCCTTCACCGTGGCCCTGGCCGACGAGGCCCACATGGACGTGGCCGACTTCTTCGGCATCGCCAGCGGCAACAAGATGGACGACAAGTTCGAGCGCACCGGCTATCACGCGGTGAAGAGCGACAGGGTCCACGCGCCCATCATCGAGGAGTTCCCCCTGGTGATGGAATGCGAATTGCTGGAGTTCTTGCACACCGAGCACGTGGACGGCATCGTGGGCAAAATCGTGAACGTGAAGGCCGAGGAGGCCGTGTTGGACGAGAAGGGCAAGGTGGAACCGGAGAAGCTGCACGCGCTGATGTTCGACCAGTTCAAGAACGGCTATTACGCCACCGGCGCGAAGGTGGGCAAGGCCTGGAACGCCGGCGCGGGGCTGATGAAAAAGTAGCCTGCAGCATTTTCAGCCCATTTTCTACGGATCGGGACGCGTTCCCGGGCTTTTCAAAATGCCCGGATTATTGTATAATAGGGGCGAATGAAGAGGTTTCACCGGTCTCTTACAAGGAGTTGATCGATCGATGCAGGCGCAGGGACAGTCCGACTCGATTCAAAGCAGCATTATCCATGATATCGGCGAGGGCATACTCACGTTTGGCACCGATGGAAAGATCGGCATCGTCAATCCCGCGGCGGAGGCGATCCTCGGGATCACCAAGGAGGAGCTCCACGGCAAGAACAGCACCATGGTGCTGTTCCGCTTCAAGGAGAACGACCAGTTCAACCAGACGATTCTCGACGCCATCTATGACATGGAGTCCCGGCATGAAAACGTCGTCCCCTATTTTGACGGCAAGAAGCAAAAGCAGCTCCACGTCATGGCCACCTTCCTCCACGAGAACGGCGAGCGCAAGGGCGTCATCGTCGTCATCAGCGATCTGACGGAATTCACAGAGATGGAATACCGCTATATCCAGCAGATCAACAAGCTGATTGACTCCATGGTCCGCACGCTTTCTGTCACCATCGACGAACGCTCTCACTATACGGCCAAGCACACCAAGAACATGGTCAGCATGGGCGAAGCCTTCCTGGACTGGCTGAAGGAGACGGACAACCCCTGGCGCTTCAACGAGGAACAGCGCCGCGTGCTGCTGATGAGCATCTGGCTGCACGACGTGGGCAAGGTGGCGATCCCGCTGGAGATCATGGACAAGGCCACCCGGCTCGGGCCCGCGCTCGGCGCCATCGAGGAGCGCTTTTCCCGCATCGCCCTGCTCGACCGCATCGCCCTGCTCGAGGGCCGCTTGACCCAAGAAGCCTACGACCACATCAAAGAAGAGAGGGCGCGGACGCTGGACTTCATCCGCCGGATCAACGGCAAGGGCTTCGTCACGGACGAGGACCTGGAGGAGATCCGCCGCCTGGGCACCCTCTCCTATGTGGAGGAGGACGGGCGCGAGGCGCCGCTGTTCACCCCGGAGGAGATAGAAGACCTGTCCATCCGAAGAGGCACGCTGACCTCTCGGGAGCGGGAGATCATGCAGAGCCACGCCACGCTCACCCGGAAGATCCTGGACCAGGTCGACTTCCCGCCGAGCTATGCCGATGTCCCCCTCTGGGCGTCGTCGCACCATGAGCTGCTCAACGGGAAGGGCTATCCGAACCATGAATCCCAGGAGCATATCCCAAGGGAAGTCCAGCTCATCACGATTCTGGACATATTTGAAGCCCTGATCGCAAGGGACCGGCCATACAAGCCGCCCATCCCGCTGGAAAAGGCCTGGGCCATCCTGGACAGCATGGTCCGGGAGGGCAGCGTGAACGGAGAGCTGCTTGAGATGTTCCGGCAGAGCAGCGCCTGGCAGCGCATACTCTGCTGATCTTCAGCCGTTGGAGGGTAAATCGCTTCCCGGCATGGGCATGTCAGGGCCGCCGCGTCGATGGAAGCGGCGACCCTTTGAATAAGGACGGCCCTTTACGCAGGGATATGGAACGCTCCACGAAGTGTTGAATCCGGAATGGAGGTGTGCGCGATGCGCGCCGCGAAGAGAATCCTGATGATCTACACCGGCGGAACGATCGGCATGGTAAAAACGTCCCATGGCTACGCGCCACAGAGGGAAGCCTTTCACGCGCTGCTCAACGGCATGCCCGAGCTGCACGCCGATGGCATGCCCTGGTGGGACATCGTGGACATGGACCCTCTGCTGGACTCGTCCAACATCACCGTCGTGGAATGGAATGCCATCGGCCTGCTCATCGCCGGCCACTACGACGATTACGACGGCTTCGTCATCCTCCATGGCACGGATACCATGGCCTACACCGCCTCGGCGCTCTCGTTCATGCTTCGGCGCAACAACAAGCCCGTCGTCCTGACGGGGTCGCAGATTCCCCTCTGTGAGATCCGCAGCGACGCCAGGGACAACATCATCACTGCCCTGCTGATCGCCGCCGGCGACCAGGTGCATGAAGTATGTCTGTACTTCGGCGGCAAGCTGCTGCGGGGGAACCGCAGCATCAAGTATTCCGCGGACGACCTCATCGCCTTTGAATCGCCCAATTACCCGGCGCTGGCGGAAGCAGGCATCGCCATCCGATACAACCGGGCTGCGCTGCTGCCGGCCTGCAGGGGCGCGTTTTCCCTCCAGCCGATGGAGAACCACCCCATCGGCGTCATCAAGGTGTTCCCCGGCATCCAGTTCGAGCTGTTCGACTCCATCATGACCGAGCGGCTGCGGGGCATCGTGATCGAAACCTTTGGCGCGGGCAACATCCCGGGCCACGCAGGCGCCCTGCTTCCCATCATCCGCCGGGCCTCGGAAAACGGCACGATCATCATCGTCTGCTCCCAGTGTCCCCACGGAACCGTCTCCCTCGGCGCCTATGAGACCTCTTCCGCGCTCCGCGAGGCCGGAGCTGTCAGCGGCTACGACATCACCACAGAGGCAGCCGTGGCAAAGCTGTATTACCTGTTCAGCCGCGGCCTTTCCGCCGACGAAGTCCGCTCCCGCATGGAGCGAAGCCTCCGCGGGGAAATATCGGTCGTCCAATGAGCCGGACGGATCATTCTGAAAGGTGAAAGCCCATGCGAAAGGCCGCATCCAAAGTCCTGAATATCCTCATCGCCGCCCTCGCCCTCTGGGCCTGGGCGTCCATGAGCTTCCGGCTGGACCGTCACGGTTCCCTCAGCGCGGGCGGGTTCCAGAACCTGCGCTATTTCACCGTGCTGTCCAATCTGATGCAGGCGGGCGTATCTCTGGCCTATGTTCTGGGCGGAAGGCCCCGCCGCCTGAAATACGCCTCCACCGTGTCCGTGGGGCTTACGTTCTTTGTCGTCCTGCTCTTCCTCGGGCGCCTCTATGGATATGCCCCGATGTACAGCGGGGCCAATTTCTGGTTCCACCTCGTCGTGCCCGTCCTCGCCATGGCGGATTTCCTCTGCCTCGACCGCGAGGGCGGCTACACGCTCCGCGACAGCCTGATGAGCCTGATCCCGTCGCTGTGCTACGGCCTCTTTTACGTGGGGAACCTGCTGATCAACGGCGTGAAGGGCAATGACTGGTACGGTTTCGCCCGGGGCGGCCCCGGGTCCGCCGCCGTCGTGTTCCTGGCAATACTGGCGGGGAGCTGGCTGATCGCCCTGGCGCTGAGGCTGCCCAGGAGGCCGCGAAACCGAACCGACGGCCATGGTGGGGCGAAGGTTCGAAACGTCATGTTCGACCTCGTGGGCGTGTTGATGCGCTTTGACACGGATGGCTACTATCGCGAGCACGACATCGGCCCAGCGGACGCCGAACTCATCCGGCGCGAACTCTTCCGCTCGCTGGAGTGGGCCATGCAGGACCGCGGCGCGATCCCAGACGAGGATGCTATCGCCGCGATCTGCGCCCGGATGCCGACCCGCCTGCATCCCGTGGTCCGGGACTTTATCTGCCGTGAAAACCGCGCCATACTTCCCATCGCGGGCATGGACGCCTTGCTTGGAGAGCTGAAGGAAAGGGGCTGCCGGCTGTACCTGCTTTCCAACACCAGCGCGGCCTTTCACCGCTTTCAGGCCGGGATTCCGGCGCTTCAGTCCTTTGACGGCATCCTGGTCAGCGCAGACGTCGGCCTGGTGAAGCCCGACCCGGCCATCTTCCGCTTGGCCTGCCGCCGATTCGGCATCGATCCGGCCGAGACGGCCTTCGTGGACGATACGCCCATCAACGCCGAAGCCGCGCTTCACATCGGCATGCGCGCGTTTGTGTTCAACGGCGACGTCGGCGCGCTGAAGCTGTGGCTCGATCCCATCCTGGCGTAACGGAAGCGGGATTCCAACTCTCCGGAAATGAGCAGTCCACATCATGCAGGCAGACCATCCCCGCGCGTCTCACACCCGGCCACGCCGTCCCCCCCACCGTGCGCAACGCCAACAAGCAGGGCCCGATCTCTCTGATCGGGCCCTGCCGTCTTCGTTTCCGCCAAGAGGCCAATCCCCGGGCGGCCAAGTGCCGCCTGTCAGGCGCATGGCCGCAGCTTTTTCACTGTGCCAGGGAATAATAGCACTCCAGCTTGCTCTGGCAGCTGAGGAACACAAGGTACATATTGGGGTCGAACTGGGTGCCCATGCCCTCCTGCATGATCTGCGCGGCCTTTTCGTAGCTCATGGGCTCCTTGTAAACGCGCTTGCTGACCAGGGCGTCATAGACATCCGCCACCGCCATGATCCGGGCCTCCAGCGGGATCATCTCCCCCACCAGGCCCTCGGGATAGCCCTTGCCGTCCCAGCGTTCGTGGTGATAGCGGGCGACGTGGTAGGCGGTCTGGACCAGGTGCGCCTCCTCCATGCCCTCCAGCAGGATCTTCACCATCTGTCCGCTGATGGTGGAATGGGTCTTCATGATGGTGTATTCCTCCGGCGTGAGCCGGCCGGGCTTGTTGAGGATGCTGGAGTCGATGCTGACCTTGCCCAGGTCGTGCATGGGCGCGGTGCGGATGATGTCCTTGGCCAGGGTGTCGCTGAGGGGGAAATACTGCTTTGCCTGGATGTCCTCCACCAGGATGCGCACGATATCGCTGGTCCGCTTGACGTGGCCGCCCGTGTTGCTGTCCCGGTTTTCAACCATGTCCGCCAGGCTCAGCACCAGCTTCTCCTGCATGGTTTCCACGCTGCGGGTCTTCTCGGCCACCTCTTCGTTCAGACGGTCGTTGAAATCCGCAAGGATCTCCATGTTCCTCGTCTCCTCGGTCGCATCCCGGATATCGATCAGATACCCGTTGCGCATGCCGCCGCGATGAAAAGCAAAGGGAGAAATCTCATAGGCATAGCACCGCTCGTCCAGGTGAAAGGTCGACTTGGCGATGCCGCTGGTGCTGTAATTTTCAATGATGCTGCTCAATATCCTCCCGGAAGCGCTTTCTTCCGGGATACGGGTATCCACTCGCTGGTGCCGCAGGTCCGGAAGGAAGTCGAGGCACTTCTCGTTCGCGCTCAAAAACCAGCCGTTGAGGTCGACGGCCACATAGCCGCGGCTCGTGTTGGTCCTCTGGCTTTCAGAGATCAGCCCGGAGATGTCGTGGGCGCGGGAACGGTCGTAGTTCACGGCCAGCAGCACGTTTGCCACCATGTACAAAAAGGGCAGCGCGGAGAAATTCATGTCCAGCACGCTCTCCAGCGCGTACATCAGCATCCCCGCACCGACGAAGACCATGTAAAAGGCCAGCGTGCGCCGGGAGTAGTTCCTCTTTCTGGCCTGTACGATGGCCACGACGCCGACGATCACGATCAGCACTGCCAGCAGGAAGGTGATATGGGAAAAGGCAAAGTTGCCGCCCACCATCCGGGTGGAATAGCCATCCCCGGTGTCCATGATCTCGATCAGGTCGCCGGGTACGCCCTGGCGAAAGGTCACCCAGACGGGGAGCAGCTGGGCGAAGGTGGCGGCGTAGATGAAGAATTTTATCCAGGGATTGACCCGGATCGACAGCTGGCGCAGCACGGAAAAGAATATGACCGCCAGCAGCAGCGTCGTGGAAAGGTTGATGAATACAAACAGCACCAGCGAGGCTTCCCGGGAGGCCGTCTGGGTCTTCAGCCAATACCCCATGATTAAAAACGGCAGCAGGAGCGATATGGACCAGTCATAGCCGTTCACCCGATCATCGCTTCGCACGGCGATTGCGAGCGTGGCCAGAATGGAGATCACCAGACAGACGCCAAAGCCGACTGTAACCATTGTCAGTTTCCTTTCCCTGTTGATGAAGCGACCCGATTTGCGCTGTTACGCCTCCGCGTCTTCCACGGTCAGCTTGCCGACCGGCGCGGCGTCCAGCACCCGCTGCTCGATCTCAAAGTACTGTTCGACGCGGCCTTCCGGGGCGCGGACGGTCTTCAGGGCCGAGCCCATGCTCCCCAGCAGCGCGGAAACGATCTCCTCGCTCAGCCCGGACAGGCCGGTCGTCCCGCCGCTTTCGGCGGGGCCGTCAGCTGCCTGGTCGACCCGGGAAAGGACCCGCACGGAGACGAGCAGGTGGATCTTCCCCTCCAGCGCCTTTCCGTAGATGGCCAGCTGCACGCTGCCGTCCCGGGCCTTGTGCAGCAGGCCGGACATCCACACCACGAGGAGCTCTCGCATCAGCCGGGGCTGGCCCTCCAGCTGATCGGGCAGGTCCTCCGCCACGTCCAGCGCCATGGCGAGAGCGTGGTGCTCCGCCAGGGGCAGCATGGTCCTGAGGCAGTCGATCAAGAGCTCCCTCAGGGAATAGGCCTGCGCCGGCAGTATCCTGCCGGAATCCATGTTCAAGCTGTCCTCGATGCCGTCCGTCAGCATGAGCAGCCGGTCCGCGGCGCACCAGGCGCTGCGGGCATAACCCTTGATGGCGTCGTCGTCGCACTCCCGGAGGATGCGGCGGTTCAGCTCCGCCATGTGTTCAAGGGGTTTCTGCAGGTCGTCGGCGATGTTGTCCAGGAACACGGCCTTGGCCTCGCTGATGGACTTCGCCTCCTCGATTTGCTGGATGATGGCCTCCTGCTCCTGCTTCTCTTCATTAATATTCTGAACGGCGAACACCACGTTCTCAAGCGGCTTGCCCTCCACACGATCCATGGCCAGGAAGCGCAGCGAGCACCAGCCGAACTGGACGCTCTTGAACTCGGCGACGATGCTGTTCCGCTCCTTCAGGCGCTCCGGCAGGGTGTCCGTATCCACGAATTTCAGCATCGGCTCCCGGTATTTCTCCTCCGCGTCCCGCTTGACCAGGTCGGTGAGCATCTCCTTCGCGGTCTTGTTCTTCGGCCGCTCCTTCTCCACCTTCTCGTCCACGGACACCGGCGTCATCTCCCCGGTGGGCAGATGGATGATATAGATGAGGTCGTAGATGTCGGACATGCTGAATATGCCGGACTTCCGCAGCTCCATCTCCTTCATGGCCCGGCGGTAGGCCAGCATGCCTGCGCCGCTCAGGGTCATGACCAGCGCCCACAGCGCGGCCAGTCCGACGAAGGCATAGAAGGTAAAGCCCTGGGCAAAGGTGCGATGGAAGTGGATCTGTACGTCGTAGTCGGACAGGTCCAGCTCGTCCAGGTAGTAGAAGATCACGCCGATCTTCACGTCGTCCCCGCCGCTGATGGGCATTTCGCTGAACCGGGTGCTGGGATAGTAGATCACATAGTCGCCCTGCTGCAGGGGGATCAGCAGGTCGCCGTCGTAGCGGTATTCGAAGGTCACGTCCTCCAGCTGATAGTTCTGCAGGTTCATCCGCTGGACCTTCTCCCGATCCGTACCGGTGAACTGGTGGATCTCCACCTCGCCGTTCCAGGCCTGGTTAATGAAGCAGTCCCCGGCGATGTTGATGCGCAGCTCCCAGTCCTCGATGGTGTCCCCGCTCTGGTTGAGCAGAGTGCCGCCAATGGTCTGGCCGATCAGGTCCACTTCGCTGCCGTCATCCATATGAAAGGAGCGCTTCAGCCAGGTGCTCGTGCTGTCTGCACGGGCGTCGATCTCCATCTGGACGCCCCCGGAGTTGTCGTTCCCGTGAATCTGGAACGTCTGCCTGTTGAAGCGAAGCAGGGATTCCATGTGAATCACCAGCATAACCAGGGAAAGAATTAATAGAACGACGCTGAGCCGCCTTAATCTGTTCTGATCGATCATTCCGGCGCTTCCTCCTTCGCTCGTCTGGCTTTTTTAAGTTTATCATTATAATATTGCTTTGTCAATTGCACGAATAGCGTCGCCGCGTGATTTGCATCCGGCCGGCTCCACAGATTGGGGCTCCTCCTGATCCCCGCCCAAACACTGCCGCAGGCCCGGGGCGCGAGCCATCACTACCAGCGCGGGGGATCTGCCCGTTCGGGCAGACACGGCGCATGCGATTTCTCCCGCTTCCCCGGACAGGACGATCATATTATCCGCAACACAAGAAAAACGCCCGATGCAGATGTTTCAGGCGTTTTCCGGGGTTTGATGGCACAAAAACAAATCCGAACCATCTACTGGTTCGGATTTGAAAGCCTTTGGTGGAGCATACCGGATTCGAACCGGTGACCTCTACAATGCGAATGTAGCGCGCTAACGAAGCGTCGTAACTACACCCCAATTTTCCCTAAAAAATGGGGTTATCCAACCTTCGTTGCGCGGCAGTCATCTGCTTCCACCACTGTTACACCCTCGCCCTGGCCCAGAGTTTCGAAATCTGAAAGTGTAACAAAGAAATGTATGGTCAGATGGTAATGGCGGTCGACCTCGATCCGTTCGATGATCTTCGCCAGAATCATTTTCTTTTCTTCGATGCTCGCATCGTCAAACACTTCCGCCCAGTCGCTGATGTTCTTA
>CADCFG010000038.1 GCA_902800625.1 uncultured Eubacteriales bacterium
CTGGCTTGACCGTTATTTCTCGATGTTCTGATACTATCTCATTCACCCCGGCACGTTCGCGCGCCGGGTTTTTCTTTTGGGGGTGATGCCGATGCGCGAATTGGAGCAAGAAGTGGCGAGTGTCATGCAGTTCATCAATACGGCGGCCGGCGAAGATGTCACGCCGTACTACTGGAATGTGCCCGCAAATTTCATCGTTCCCGCTGTCTACTACCCGTCCCCGGAGATCACCACGAACGGTGACGCGCTGAACAGCTATGAGATGGCCTACACATGGTTTATCAAGTTCTTTTGCCATGAGGACGAGGACGCGCACCAGATCGCGCTCCGCGTACTCACAGCGATTCAAGGCGCTCGTCGCTGCATCCCGCTGATCTCGATGGATGGTGCCTCGACAGGCAGAGACTTCAAGCTGCTTGACCCTCAAATTCGCCAGGTCGAGCCCGGTACATGGCAGATGCAAGTCCGCTGGAACAGCCCGCGCTACTACGACGTGGCAGAGATTCAAAAAGCCGTCAAGCTCTTCATGAGCGGCATCGGCGGCACGCTCTACGGCGAATAGATCGACGATTAGGAAAAGGAGGCAAGTATGAAAAAGGCGCAGCCGCCCGTTGAGGCGGCAGAAGTGAAGGAGGTACGGCAGCCTGAAAAAGCCAGCAAGTCCGAACCGACCTTTACTATCGCACAACTGCGTCCGTCCGCGAGGACACTCTTCGGGATTTCCCAGAGCACCTACGACGGCGCAACCGCCTCCATTGACGGGGAAAAGATGTTCACCGTCACGGAGATGCGGAACCACATCGAACGTTGGCTGAAGGAGGAATACTGATATGGCTGGCGGCACCTTCACTCTTTCCGGGAAAAAGGTACGTCCCGGAACCTACATCAATACCGTTTCCGGCAAGGCCAGCTCCGTCGCTGTCAATCTGAACGGCGCCGTGGTGCTGCCTCTGTTGAACGCGGTCTACGGTCCGGCGAAGGAGTTCATCGAAATTGACGCCTCTTCGCCGGACGCGAACATCAAGAAGCTGGGCTTGTCTGTCTATGACAATGACCACATGATGCTTCTGATCCGTGAAACCCTGAAGGGCTGTGGTAAGGTTTACGCCTTCATTCCCACTGCTGGCGCGAAGGCCACCGCGACCCTCGGCGAAACCCTGGCCGCCACCGCAAAGTATGGTGGCTCTCTCGGTAACAAGCTGCGCGTGGCCATTGTCGCGAACGCAGAGGTTGGTACCGGCTACTTCAACGTGATCGTCTCCCTGGACGGGGTTGAAGTTGAAAAGATCAGCGCCGTGCAGAAGATCGGTGACCTGGCCGGCATGAGCGATTACATCGACTTCGCCGCCGCTGGCGAGGCCACTTCTGCAACTGCGCTGGCTGCCAATGCCGGCACCGCCCTGACTGGCGGTACGGATGGTTCCATGAGCAACGCCGACTTCACTCAAATGCTGGACGAGTCTGAACACCTGGAGTATAACGTGTTCGCGTTCCCCTACAGCGCGACCACCTATTCCGCGCTCGTAACTGCCATCCGCAGCAAGGTCAAGTACTTTGTCAACGATGTCGGCAAGGATGTTACCGCCGTGTTCGCCAACACTCCGTCCGATGCCATTGAGTGCATGAATGTGACGAACGGCGTCATTCTGGAGGATGACACGCAGATCACTCAGGAACAGGCCGCGTGCTTCATTGCCGGCGCTACCGCTGGCGCGAGCTACACGCAGTCCAACACCTACCGGCAGTATCCGGGCGCAAAGGCTGTGCTGAACCCGAAAACCCATGATCAGGCTGTTGCCGCCATCAACAACGGCGAGATTTTCTTCTCCTATGACGATTCGCACAACGTCGTCATTGAGTACGACATCAACAGCCTCGTCACCTTTACCAGCGAGAAGACCGAGGATTACCGCAAGATGCGCGTCCAGCGCACCCTTGCCGCCATTCGCAAGGTCGTTCGCGCGAACTTCCCGCCCAACAAATTCGACAACGACGAAACTGGGTGGGGCGTGATGGAGGGCATCGGTATCGGCATTCTGAACGACTTCCAGGCCGAAGGTGCCATCCACGATGTTGACCCTGACGCGGACTTCCTCGTGGATCGCAGCCGCAGCTCTGGCGACCAGACCTACTTCAATGTGGGCGTTGCTGTGACCGACAGCGCCGAGAAGCTGTACTTCACCATCACAACCCGGTAACCTGCAAGCCTTCGGCACACCGCCGAAGGCTTGCACATTTTAACAAGGAGGTAATTCAATATGGCTAACAAGCGCCGTATTTCTCTGCGTGAAGGTCGCGTGTACCTTGACGGCAAGGAGATCATGGATGCCGTAAAGCTCGAAGCTGTGTTCACTCCGGATGTGAACGAGAGCCGCGGTCTGAAGGAGCGTGGCGTGTCGCGCCGCTGGCTGGGCTTCGACATCACCGGCACCATCACCGAATACCGCACCACCCCGTGGATTCACGAGGCAATCAAGAAGTACATGAAGAACGGCATCACCCCGGAATTCACGATCACCGGCGTGCAGGATGACAAGGGTTCCGATTACTATGCCAAGTACGGCAACATCACCAAGACCCTTCGTGGCGTGGTGCTGACCGGCGACCTTTCCCTGATCAACATGGACGGCGAAGGCGACGTCATGCAGGACGAGATCGAGTTTGGCGCAAACGACATGGTGTAATCGCACCACGCGGAGGCGTGAGGGCTACGCGCAATGCCCTCGCGCCTCCACTACCCTAAAATACCCTAAAATACCATAACAATCATCATTGAAAGGAGCCAGGCAAAATGGCGAACATCACGAGCATTAACGCTTTCATGCGTCCTGAACTCAAAGAGGACATCATCGTAGAAATCCCGGGCATCAAGACCTTTTCTGACGAAGATGGCAACCCCATCCCCATGAAGGTTCGCGCACTCACCACTTCCGACCTCGAAATCATCCGCAAAGCCTGCCGCAAGCGCAAGATCGCCAAAGACGCGAAGGGCAAGCCCATCTTCCAAAGCGGCGTCGTCCAGTATTCTGAGGAATACGACAACAACGCTATGAGCAATGAGATGATCGCCGCGGCGCTGGTGTTCCCCGATCTGCACGACCAGGCGCTGCGCGACTATTACGGAGTCAACTCTGCTGCGGAACTCGTTCCGAAGATGTTCCGCAAGGTTGATGATTACCAGTATATCGTCAACCAGATTCAGGAAATCTCCGGCATCACCGACGATGCTGACGAGATGATCGACGAAGCAAAAAACTGATGGACGAGGACGGGGACTTCTACTCGATGTGGGCTCACATTTTGTGGCAGCGCAGAGGACTTCGTATGGAGGACTTCTTTCGCATGAGTGAGACTTGCAGGCTTGTATATATCGCAAGCGAGATACTTGCCTCAGATCACCCACAGAACACAACCGACGTAGCGGTTCAAGCCCTGTCCAAGATCAGATTCAAAAAGCATTAAATCTCAGGCCGCCTCAACCAAGGCGGCCTGATTCATGAAAGAGGAGGGCTGTGCCGTGGCAACCTTGAAGGCTATTTTTACTGCACAGGACAATCTCAGTAGCGCCATGGCAAAAGCTGGCAACGCTGGTTCAAAGACCACTGGCATTATGCAAAAGCTCGGTAAGATCGGCTCCGTTGCCATGAAAGGCATTGTTACTGCGGTAACGGCTGCCGGAACCGCGCTTCTGGCCCTCGGCAAGAAAGCTATCAATGTCGGCATGCAGTTTGAGACCTCAATGTCTCAGGTCATGGCGACGATGGGTATTGACAAAAACAGTACGTTCATCAATTCGGCAGGAGAGGCAGTCAACTCCTATGAGATGCTTTCTGCCGCCGCCGAAAAGATGGGCGCTGAAACTGCTTTTACTTCCTCTCAGGCTGCGGACGCATTGAATTACCTTGCGTTGGCTGGCTACAATGCGGAACAGGCAACGGAAGCATTGCCTACCGTGCTGCACCTGGCCGGCGCTGGCGGCATGGATCTGGCCACCGCGTCTGACATGGTTACTGACAGCATGGCGGCGCTGGGCCTGGAAGTCAACCAGACTAACCTTGATCGCTTCGCCGACCAGATGGCAAAGACTGCAAGTACAACCAACACATCTGTCTCTCAGTTGGGTGAGGCCACCTTGACTGTCGGTGCTGTCGCAAAGAATCTAAAGAACGGCACCACCGAATTGAACACACAGCTCGGTATTCTTGCAAATGTCGGTATTAAGGGCGCCGAGGGCGGTACGCATCTGCGAAACGTTCTGCTGCGTCTGCAGAGCCCCACCGCGAAGGCTGCCAAGCAACTGACAAAGCTTGGTGTTTCCGTCTATGATGCGCAGGGCAATATGCGCGACACAGGCGAAATCTTCTATGACTTGAAGCAATCAATGAAAGGCATGGACCAGCAACAGATTGACCAGGTCATGTCTACCATTTTCAATAAAACCGATATCGCCGCCGCCAATGCCTTGCTCGCGGCATCCGGCGATGAGTACAACCGTATTTTCAGCATCATCGAAAACAGCGGCGGTGCGGCTGCAGAGATGTATCAGACGATGCTCGATAATCTCAGTGGTGACGTGGCAATCTTCAATTCTGCTACCGAGGCGCTCTATTTGGCTCTTTTTAAGTCCGCAAACGGCACACTCCGTGATCTGGTGCAGACCGGCACCAGTTATATGAATCGTCTGTTGGAGGCGTTCAACACGGGCGGCTTCGAGGGGCTTGTGAACGAACTCGGCAATGTGTTGGGTGATGCGGTCAGCGAGATAATGAGCTTCGCACCGCAGATCATCGAAGCCGGCACCTCCATCATCTTGGCTTTTGTTGAGAGTATCGGCAATAACGCTGACACGGTCGCTGAAGCAGCGGTACAGATCGGCGAACAGTTGGTAATCTCCATTATCAAGATTGCGCCAAAGCTCGCTGTTGCGTTTGGGAAAGCCATCGGCTCCGCTGCAGCTTCTTTAATGCGCACTCTGCCTCAGATGCTCAATAAGATTCCTGACGGATTCTACAATGCGCTCGGTCTGGACAAGCACACCGTCGTAACCAAGTTTGGTAAGTTCGCCGGACACGTCACCTACGCGCTGCGAAAGCTCGTCAATGGTGATGTCTTTGGCTCAATCGACACGCTTGGAAAAACCTTTGGCTTGGATGAGGGACAGATCAACCGTATCAAGAACGTTATCATCCAGCTCGGCGCGGCGTTCGAGAAGGTCAAGAGCGCCGTACTGTCTGTTGCCAGAGGCATTGGTCAGTTTATTGGCAAGTTCGCCAAGATCGGCGGCATTGAGGCTATAATCGCCGGCGTTGCTGCTGGATTTATCGCGCTGAAAGCAATCAACATCGGAAAAACTTTCGTTGGTTTTGCAAAGGGAATCAAGAAAGCCGGCAGCGTGATGAAGCTGATCTCAGCCAACAAGTTCCTCCTGATTGCGGCAGCAATCGCCGCGGTTGTCGCCGGTATCGTCCTTCTCGTCAAGAATTGGGACAAAGTAAAAGATGCAATCGGCAAGGGCATTGACAGCGTCTTTGGCGCCGGAGCGTTCGACAAATTCTCTGCCTCATTAGGCAAGGTTGGACAAGTTTTCGGCAAGATGGGCGGCTGGGCGAAGGATTCATTCAGCAAGATGAAGTCTGCTTTCAACGAAGGCTATAAGAAAGGCGGCCTCGTGGGCGGTATCAAGGCTGCACTCGGTTCAATCGGAGAAAGCCTTGGTGAAATCAATTGGAGTGAGATCGGAACCAAAGCATGGGAGCTTGTCAAGAGCGGATTCAGCGCAACGGGAGATTGGATTAAGCAAAAAGTCCTCGGCGATGAATACACGCCTGACGCCTCATGGGGTGATGTAGGCTCCAAGATTTGGAACACGATCGTCAATGGTATCAGTGCCGCGGGCGATTGGATCAAGCAGAAAGTCCTCGGTGACGAGTACACCCCAGATGCTTCATGGGGAGACGTCGGCTCTAAGATTTGGGAAACCATCAAGAGCGGCATCAGTGCTGCTGGCGACTGGTTGAAGCAGCTGGTTCTCGGCGACGAATACACGCCTGACGCCTCATGGGGTGATGTAGGCTCCAAGATTTGGGAAACCATCTGGAACGGAATCACTGATGCCGGCGCTATGCTCAAGTCCAAATTGAGCGAGGCGCTCGGGAAAATTCCGGAGTTCATCACGGAACTGCTTGGAGGCGAAGCCGGGGAAAGTGCAGAGGGTATACTATCCAGCATCGGCCAGGCATTCGAACAATCGTTCGGGACGATTACACAAGCTCTCGAGCCTCTTAAAACCACATTCGAGGACATCGGCAGGAAGCTATCTGAACTGTGGCAGAAACTCACACAAGGCGGCGCAGACGGAGGCCCATCCGCGTTGCAAGCAATCGGGAACGCGCTGCTCACCATAGGCAAAGTGATCCTCGGTGTGTTCGGTGCCGTTGCTACGGTTGTCATCGGCGTAGTAAATGGCATCATCAACGCACTTGGCCCATTGCTTCAAGCGTTCGCAAGTGTATTTGGGGCTGTAATCGACATAATTACAGCCGTGGTTCAGGTCATCACTGGCGACTTCTCCGGCGCATGGGAAAGCATCAAGTCCGCATTCAGCGGTATTTGGGAAGCTATCAAGAGCATCGGGCAAGCCATCGGAAACTTCTTCAGCGGCATTTGGGATGTTGTATCTGGTGTAATCGGCGCAATTAGCGGCGCATTCGCAGGCATCGGCTCTTTCATCTCCGGCATCTGGACAAGCGTGGTAAACGGCCTGATAAGTGCTCTCAACTGGTGCATTGATCGCATCAACGATCTTACAGGCGGCCTGTCTTCGGTCTGGACATGGACTGGCCTTGAAGGTATCGGCGAGATTCAGCATATCGACCCGATTGAAATACCCGTCAAGTACACACCTGAAGGTGACGTACCTACAACCACCGATTCGAGCGTTGATCTGTCTGTCGGAGCAGACATGAGCTCGTTTGATGCTACGATTGATCAGTCAGTAAACGATGTTGGGAATAAGACGATCCCAGCACCAGGCATGGATTTGTCATCACTGGATAGCGACGTTAACACTCTCGTGGACGGCCTCACATCTTCGCTTGATGACGTTTCATTTGAATTGCCTGAACCTGACACGAGCGGTCTTGAAGCCGCAAACCAGCAGACCGAGCAGCTGGCGACATCAGCGAAAAGCACAATCGACAACCTTTCC
Organism: uncultured Eubacteriales bacterium; assembly: GCA_902800625.1. GTDB lineage: Bacteria > Bacillota > Clostridia > Christensenellales > Aristaeellaceae > UBA2862. Next base: position 7,208 of record CADCFG010000038.1, read on the forward strand.
GGCCTCGAACTACCCGATCTAAGCGGAAGCACAACCGAGCTCGAAGGAATCAACTCAGCCATCGCAGGCGCGCAATCCGACCTGTCATCCTTTGAGACTGACCTTGATAGCCTCGGCACAACGCTGTCCGGCATTGATTGGTCATCCGAAGGCGAAAGTGCCATGGGTACATTCGCAACCGGTCTCACTACTGGCACTGTGCAAGCCGATACAGCAGTCAGCACGATGGGAACGACCATTGCGGCAACTGCTTCCGCGATAACGTTGAATAGCCAAGGCTCTTCAAGCATGGCGACTTACGCCGTGGGTTTGCTCAGCAAGGTCAGTTCGGCGATCGGCACCGTCAAAACGGCTGGCAGCGGCATCAAAGCCGCAGCATCCTCGATCAGTTTGAACGGTGCCGGCGCGAACGTCATGCGTGGTCTCATCAACGGATTGGAAAGTATGAGAGGCTCGCTCATGTCAAAGGCACAAAGCATAGCCAATCAACTGAAGTCCACAATTCAGAAAGGCCTGGAGGTTCATTCTCCTTCCCGATTCACGGATTGGGTTGGCAAGATGATGGGCCAGGGCCTTGTCAACGGTCTGGAAGGAATGGCCGCAAAAACCACGGCGGCAGCCGCGGCTATGGCGTTGGGCGTTACTTCGGCGTTTGCCCCTGTTGCGCTCGCCACTCCAGCCATTAACACACCATCTGTCTCGCAGAGCTATAGCAGCGCGGCGCCGCTCGTCGGAAGCACCTCGCCATATGAAGCTCTCGGCGGCAGCTCCGGCAGCGAATCATCCGGCGCATCTGGAGAACAGCGCATCGTCATCGATATCAACGGCGGCGGGCGAATCGACGTCGGCGGTCTGACCAAAGAACAGGCAATGCAGCTGATCGAGGAGCGCGTGAAACCGGCCCTGATGAACGTGCTGGAGAAAGAAATCTTTGAGGGAGGAGACGGAACCTATGAGTTCTAATTGCCAATTCTGGATGTCCAATGACGCGGGAGCTGAAGCTTTTCAGTTCCCCGTTCTTCCCGAGAAGATCACTTACACGCACGATTCCGACAATGACACAGTAAACGTATCGGGTCTTGGAGAAGTTACAATTCTACAAGACCCATCCCCTTTGGTGCTGAGTTGGGACTGCTGGTTACCGTCAAAACCGCACCAGGGCAGCATTGAGAAGCCGCTCGCTCCGCAAAAGTACATAGACAAGATCGAAAAATGGCGGGCTGCGAAAAAGCCCGTCAAATTCCTTATTACGGGCACCAAGATCAACGACTATTTCTCAATTGAGAGCTTCACTTACCACGAAGAGGGCGGCGATCCTGACACGCTCTACTATACAATTAAGCTTAAGAGCTACCGCGTCCCTGTCGTGCGCAAGCTGGAAACCGCACCGACGATCAGCATCGGCATGGCACGCTCTACCGGCGGCGCTGGTGGTGGTCCGACATCTGTGCAGGACGGCAAGGTCAAGACCAAGGGCAAGCGCCTGAAGCTGTACTCAGAGGCGTCCAAGAGCAGCAAGGTATTGGCGAAGATGTCCAACAAGAGCAATTTGAAAATCAAGAGCAAAAGCGGAAGCTGGTATGCCGTTACCTATGTTAAGAAGAACATAGACGGCTTTGCTCAATCCAAGTATGTAAAGGTCAGCAAGTAAAAGGAGGGATGGACGTATGGCTGAAGCCGATTATGTCGTGACGCTCTCCACCGGCAAGGTTCGCGTCAACAACAAAATTCTGCCGGAAACCTACACCGTGCGCAAGGGCGACTCCTTATACAAGATTGCCAGGAGGTTCTATGGCGACGGCGCACGATGGCGAGAATTGTACGAGAAGAACGCTGCGAAGTTGAAGCACCCGTGTCTCGTCCCTGAGGGTACGGTGCTTTTTTTGTAGAGGCGGTGCGAGCAAATGGGAATTACGCTTCTTGTCTACAAGGACAATACGGCCTATGACATGTCGAACCTCGTACAGAAAATCACATGGAGCGGCGCAAAATCTGCCATGCCTCGGACACTCGAAGTCACCATGTTGGATAGCGACAGTCACGGTCATGAGCGCCCGGGAATCGACATCACACAAGGTCACATGCCTTTGTTTCGATGGAATGACAAAGAGCTGTTTCGAGGCATCTTCGTCAGCGCATCTCAATCTGCGTCCAGGACATCTACCTACAAAGCCTATGATGCCGGAATGTACCTTGCGAAGAACATGAGTACGTTCAGCTATAAAAAAAAGACGGCATCGCAGGTATTTGACGCGATCTGTAATGAGTTCGAGATCGACCACACAATGGTTGACACCAAGTACGTCATCCCTGATCTCACGATGCCGAATACCACCGCCGCAGACGCCATCTGGTCGGCCCTCGCAAAGACCTATAGGGGCTCCGGCGGCAGATTCTATGTGCTGGCGCAGAAAGGCAAGCTCCATCTCATATCGCGTGCTGACAACGTTCAGCGTCTTGTTGTAGAAGAAGGGTCCAACACGCTGGACTTCACCCGGGAAACAAGTATCGAGAACGTCTACACCCGCGTGAAGCTGTACTCAGACGCGAACGACGTCGTTGCATCCGCTGCCGACAGTAAGATCGAGGCTAAGATTGGCGTGATGCAATACACAGAACAGGTGGACACGAAGGATAAAAAGGCGTCACTCGGAAGCAAAGCCAACAACCTTTTGAGAATCAAGAGCCAGTCCGAGGAAACGTTGGAGATCGAGGTCATTGGCGACGATACGGTTATCTCTGGTACGGCCCTATATTTGAATCTGCCTTATCTCGGCATTAAGAAAACATATTTCGTGGATGAGGACGAGCATGAGTTCAAAGGCGAAATGCACACCATGCGTCTGAAGCTGAACGCAGTAAATGATGTGCAGGGCGCGGACGAAACTGACGACGATGAAGAATAGGAGGCTGCGATGTGGCAGGAACAGAGACAAGTCTTAAGCAAATGCTGGCAAAAGCTTTGGATGTGCGCACATCCACTGTTGTCATTGGCGCAGTAGAAAGCACAAACCCTCTTGAAATCAGAGCCGAGAATGATCCGCGATTGATAATCACGGAAAGCAACTGTTTTGTGCCTGCGTCGCTCCAGGATTACACCGTTGACATCTCGATTCCCGGCGTCGGCACAAAGGAATGCACGGTCAGGAACGGCCTGGAGGAAGGGGATCGGGTTTATATGCTCTCCTTCGAGCGCGGCGCGCTCTACTTCATACTGGATAAGGTAGGTGATTGATGTGGCGATATTCCCTGAAGTCCCTGAAGTGGACATTAAGGTTGAGACCCAAATCCCAAATCGCACTTACAAACTCAATTTGGACAACGGCAGAATCGCCGGCTATGTGGACGGTGATGACGCGCTGCAGCAAGCCGCGTCAAAGGCACTCTACACGCCGCGCTTCGCTTGTTACGCCTACGATGACCAGTATGGCAGCGAGATCAACTCGCTGATGGGGAACACGGAAACCACCAGGGAGTACATCGAATCCGAAATGGAATTCATCCTTCAAGACACGCTGTGTCAGGATGGGCGCTTTTCAAGTATCGAAGATCTGAAAATCCAGTTTGATTCCGATGATGCCTACTTTGAGTTCGTGTTAAACACAATCATGGGACAAATCCATATGGAAGGAGAAACGAACCATGTTTGAGGATAAAACCTACGAAAACCTCCTTGCCGAAGCACTGGCAATGGCCCCGTCTGGCGTCGATACACGACAAGGCAGCATCTACCGCGACGCTCTGACTGGGCCGCTGCTGGCTCTCGCGGGCTTCTACGTCGAACTTGACAATTTGATTGACCTGACTCGCGTGGATTCCGCTGTAGACGAATACCTTGATGATCGCGGTGAGGAATTTGCGGTTGATCGTCAGGAGGCTACGCCGGCACGCTACGCTGCCAATATTACGGGAACCATGCCAGATGAAGGTTCGGAGTTCATCATTGGCAATCTGTTCTTCGACCTCTTCTATGACGATGATGGAACGCCATACTTCGAGTGCGAGGAAGTCGGCGTCATCGGGAACAGCGTCATCAATGGAACGCAAGCGCTTCCTGTGTCCAACATCGACGGGCTTGAGGCGGCCTCTGTAGGCGCAATGATCGAAATTGGAACAGAGTCCGAGGACGACGAAGACTATCGTGATCGCGTCCAGGAGCGTATCTCTGGGCCCGCAGAAAACGGCAATAAACAGCACTTCAAGACATGGTGTGAATCCGTTGACGGCGTAGGTCACGCCAAGATTATCCCACTATGGAATGGCCCAAACACCGTCAAAGGCATCATCTATGACGATGATGGACTGCCAGCCAACGAGTTGGTAATTGCCAAAGTTCAGGAATATGTTGATCCAGACAATGACGGCGACGGAGAGGGCGACGGCTTGGGTGAAGGCGCCGCAGAAATCGGTTGCCACTTCACTGCCGTAGCGCCCGCCAGCTTGCCGATCTCTGTGACGGCTACGGTCACGCTTGCTGGAGGCTACAGCATCGATGACGCAACTGAATCCGTAAGGGAAGCAATTGCCAACTACCTCAAAGAAACAGCCATATCTGGCAGCTCGTCTACCACATCCCCTATCATCCGCTTCAACGCCATCGGCGGTCTGATTATAGACGCCGATGGCGTCCTTGATTACGACAGCCTCCTGCTAAACGGTGACACCGCCAATATCCAGCCATCCGCGGACGAGGTTTGCGTGCTCGGCACAATCACCTTGACGCAAGCGTAAAGGCGGTGACAGTATGAGAATACACGACAACGCACCGACCAACTGGCACGACGAGATTGCCAGTTGGTTTCCTACATGGTATCAAAACGTACTGGAAATGGACGCCCTTTGGAGGACGTGGGGCATTTTGCTCGACAGGCTCCAGGCTGACATCCAGCGCGTCCTCGACAATTTCTTTCTTACGAGATGCGACGAGGAAACCATTGAATTCTGGGAAGAGTTTATGAACATCAAGCTCGCGGTTCAGCATTCGCTCGAATACCGCAGGCGATACATAATGACCCATTTCTCTGGCTTCGGCAAGTGCTCTGCGACGCAGATAAAGAACATCATCAGGCAGTACACAGGCTCAGGGGCAAGTGTCAGTTTTGAGAAGTGCGACCTTGACGGGAATCATGAGCTTATCATCATCATGGAAAATGGCGAGGTTGAGGACATGTACCTCCAAGATCTTCAGTCGATTCTTGAGAAAATTATCCCTGCCCATATTCCCGTTACCATCCGCGTCAACAAGGAAGAATCCACCGCAACCGGCTATCCGATGACAGCAATGACAAGCATGGATGGCAGTATGCACGTTACCGCAGAAAACTACGGTTAAGAATATTTCATTTAAGGAGGAAACACGAAATGTGGAATGGTGTTGTCACGAATGCGGGGATTGCGCTTTTGGCGCAATGGGCGGCGGGAGGTTCTTTGGAGATCGATGGCGCAAGCGCCGGTACTGGAACTGTTCCAACGGCGCAGCTTATGAGCTGTACGAACGTATCTGGTGAAAGCCACGCACTTTCCATCATTGGGTACAAAACGATCGAGCAAGGCATCAAGTATCTGGTGCAGTTCACAGCCGCCGCGACCGCTTACGTTGCCATGCAGGTCGGCATTTGGGCGAGGCTGAACGACGGCGCTCGGACGCTGATCGCTATCTATCAGGCAGACAGCAATTCAGGCATTTCCGTCCCATCCGTGAGTGAGTTGAGGGACTTTGCCTTCACCTTCGGTGCGACTGTGATGATGGACAATACCGGCGACCTGACGGTGAACATCGACGAATCAGCCTGGGTGACGCACAGAACGATGCAGGAATACCTCGCCTTGAAACTGGACAAGGCGAACGTTTACAACGGACTGGACAAGAGCGAGGCCGGGTATGCGCTGGACGTGCGGCAGGGCGCGGCGCTGAAGGCGCTGATCGACCATGCGATCATGATCGGCCATACCACCACCATCGCGGCCGGCACGACAACCAAGTCGCTTAACGGCCTGACCGCAGATCACCGGGTATGCTTCTGGGGATTTTCCGGCGGCGGCGAGAATGACCCGCCCGCCGACATCACCGTGACCACAGCTGCGAACAGCTACACGATCACGGTGAGCAATGTGGTCAACAGCGGCGTGACCATGACGCCGGTGTTTATTTTGCCGCAGAATTGACCGACAGGAAGGAGTGGTAGACCATGTTTTACACCGTGATTCGACAGTTCTTCAAGGGTGACAACGAGACGCACAGCATGGAGATCAAGACCGACTACAACGCCGCCTTGCAGCGGTATTTCAACATCATCGCCGCTGACCTGGCAGACCAGGCGATCACCTACAACGCCGCCTACATCATCGACAGCGACGGAACGATGCTGGAGAGCCGGGTTTTCGACAGGCGCACGGACGCGGACGCGCAGGAAGGAGAATAGACGATGTTCAAAGCGTTTGTTAATACTTTTGTAACCCCCCCCCCCGAAAAATCCGGGGCATATCAAAGAGAAGGGAGGCAAGGCGCTGGCGTAACGCTTGCGGCTGTGCCTCTTTGCAGACCTTCGGAAGGAGGTCTGAGGCGTAACCCTCCGACCGAATGGAGGGTTGAGTGATGGCTGTATCACGGATTCGTGGACGATCAACGGTTATAACCGGGACGTATAAACACGTAACCCCGCACGGATCGGCATCCAATAACCTGTTTATCAATCAGGTTGGCAACGTGGTCTCGATCAACGGCTATGTCAGCGGGCTGGCCGCGTTGAGCACGGGCGAGAACACGATAGGTCAAATCTCCGATGTGAGTACGCCCCCGGCAATCGTCCGAACGATTTGCACCATTGCAAACGCAGCCTATTCCAACGGCGATCAGGTGTATTGCTCGCTCGACATGGACGGATATATATCGATCACGCCCCGCGCCGCCACAAGCGCCGGGAAAACGGTATACCTGTCGATTGCCTATATCGCGAATTAGGACGCGGCAACGGTCCATCACTCAGCACGCCGAGAACGGCATGGCAACGAGCAAAGTCAATCGACAATCGAATATTGTGCTTGACGCATCGCTATTTACAAATCTCGACAGTCATTTTGATACATCGAGGTTTTTCAGGCGACGAATCGGCAGGACTGTTTACCTGACTATCGCTATCGAGGGAGGCATAACCAACGGATCGAGGCTGTTCACGATTGACTCCTCGATTCGGCCGGTACAGTCGGTTATCGTATCGCCGATATTCAGCAGCAATGGCAGCGTTATAACAAACGCATCTGTATGGATCGAGGCGAACGACACCTCCAAGGCGACGTTTTATGGCACGACCCTGCCGAATGGATTGTATTTTGCGACGCTGACATACACCATATAGGACGATTGTCGATTCCCAGCGCCATAGAGATATGGCGAAATCAACTATTAAACGGAGCACGGTTATTACAGACGTTAAAAGCCTGCTCACAGTAGCGGGTAACTGGTGCGAAGTCAGATATGCATATAGGACTGGCAATGTTGTATACATTCAGCTTTGGGTTGCAGCCGGGACGACGAGTGGAAAAACGTTGGTTACCATTTCCAACGCTATTCGCCCCGTTATAGCTGATTACTGCGTCCCTTGTCTCTATGAGCAGGCTGGCACTGTTGCTAATAGCACAGCATGGATCGAGCATGCGGATGTGTCAAAAGTAACATATTACGGCGATACATCTAGTGTTGTCACACGGGTTAATCTGATGTATTTCACGGATTAACCCGAATGTTGAACAATGAGGGGGGATGAGCCGTGAGCACGGGTAGCGTGATCGGGATGATACTCATTATCCTGGCGGCGGTGGGGATCGTCGCCTGTCTGGTTTACAAGTAGCGGAGGCCGCCCACGGGGGCGTTTTTTTCGTGGAAAATGAGAGGAGGAGGATAGCATCGTATGTTTGCCGTAATGGCGTCCGATCAGCATCGGAAAAACAGAAGGAGAGGAGGATAATATGGCGTCGATAACCATAAGGCAAAATGAATCTGCCGTAATACCCCAGGGCAGCAACAACCCGATGGTAATCGAGTTCGACGAGCCGATGACAATGCCTGTGCTGTCCATCTCGCTGTGGGATGCCCGGAATAAAACGGCGCTGAAATCGTGGAGCCAGGACGATGTCACCATAGAGAAGAACATGGTCATATGCCCTTTGACAGAAGAAGAAACCCGTCAGTTCCCATCCGGTGGAATGATACTCGAAGTAAAGGCACTGGACAATAACGGGTACACGGTCTTCTGGTGTCAGACAGCGGTGAATGTTGTCAAGCGATACGACAAAGACATCGACATTGTTGGTGGTGATCCGTAATGAAGATAGTGCGGATAACCTGCGGGAACGTCAAACCGGCGAGGCTTGTCCCATCTGGCAACGTACATCCGCCCGGGCGGCTGAGTACGGCAACCGTAATCGACGGGCCTCCTTATGTAGGCGAAACAGAAGTGACGCCGAGGACAGTGCAACAGACATTGCCCACGAAGGATCACATGGTAAAGCGGGACATAACAGTCAAAGCGATTCCATATTACGAGACGACCAATTTAAGCGGTGGTTATACCGCGATAATAGGAGGATAATAACATGGCTAATCAGTACATCAACAAGGTTGTTTACGGCGGCAATACCCTGATCGACCTCACCGGCGACGACGTAAAGGCAAGCGACGTTTTGTCCGGAAAAAAGTTCCATCTGCCTTCTGGCGCACAGGGAACCGGATCCTGCACCTACGATGCGAACACCAGCGACGCAACGGCTGTCGCCTCTGAGATCCTGCTCGGCAAGACGGCATACAAGAACGGCGCGAAGCTGACAGGCACGATGCCGAACAACGGCGCGGTGGCCGGCACGATCTCCACCAAGACGGGGCAGTACACCGTGCCCCAGGGCTACCACGACGGCAGCGGGAAGGTTGGAATCCTGGCAGCGGAACAGGCTAAGATCATACCCAGTAACATCCGCGAGGGCGTAACTGTCCTTGGTGTTGAGGGCACAATGAGCGGCTCAGAGGACGTACATGCTCAGTCCAAAACTGTGACGCCTGCGACAACGCAACAGGTCGTTACGCCTGATAGCCCGGATTACAACTACCTTTCGGAGGTTACTGTTGCGGCGATTCCGTACACGGAGACGGATAACGCTGCGGGCGGAAAGACAGTAACCATTGCCGCCTGATAAGGTGGTGAGCGCGAATGGCGACAAATCCGTATGTCAACAAAGTCATATTCGGTAATGCGACCCTGATCGACACATCCAATGTGACCGTAACGCCTGACAAGCTGGCAGAGGGCTATACAGCCCTCGATGCCAGCGGGGCGCTAATTACCGGCAGAGCAAAACAGTCCAGCGTGATTGATCTGTCGAAGTTTAGCAACATTAACAGCTGTGTGAACACGCCCAGCTTTTTCAGGCTGCGCGTCGGCAATGTGGTGTATCTGTCAATCAGGATCGATGGTGCCGTTACCGTTGGCAGTAGCGGCGTAAAATTGTTTGATATTGATGCCTCTGTTGCTCCGCGCCAACAGAATGTCTCTTGCCCGGTTTTTTCCAGCAGTGGTAGTATAGTTTCTAACACATCCGTGTGGATTGAGGCACATACCCCGACAAAAGTGACCCTCTATGGCGCGTCATTGCCGACAGGTGCTTACTACTGCAACCTGACCTACGTGATATGAGATAGAGCCCATTCGGGGGCTTTTTGACGGAGGGGATGATATGAGTACGGGAAGCGTGATCGGGATGATCCTCATACTGCTGGCGATAGTGACCATCATCGCCTATCTGCTGCAACAGTGAGCCGGAGGCTGGAATGAACAGACCGAATGTGCCGCCTAAACGGGCGGCATTTCTATTTCATCGAAGACCAGGAAGCCGGAACCATAGATGTACGGGAGGAAGGTGATATACGGAAATGAACGAGTCAAGAATCTGGAAGTTCCTCATCGAGCGGATAGGCAACCCAGCCGGCGTCGCCGGTCTGATGGGGAACCTCTACGCCGAAAGCGCATTGAATCCGCGCAATCTCCAGCAGAGCTTCGAGAAGAAGCTCGGAATGACCGATGACAGCTACACCGAGGCGGTGGACCGCGGAACCTATAAGAACTTCGTGCACGACAGTGCGGGCTATGGCATCGCACAGTGGACGTACTGGTCCCGCAAGGAGAAGCTGCTGAACTTCGCCAAGTCTCAGGGTGGCTCCATTGGAGACCTCGATATGCAGCTTGAATTCCTCTGGACAGAGCTGCAAAGTTACGCCGGTGTCCTGAAGTCGATCTGTGAGGCGAAGTCGGTGCGCAAAGCTTCAGATGTAGTCCTTACACAGTTTGAGCGACCGACCGATCAGAGCGAGAAGGTCAAGGAAAAGCGAGCCGGTTTCGCGCAGAAGTATTATGACCTCTACGCCGCCGCAGGGACGGATGGCGAAGAAACAATCTCAGGAGGTGAGAAGAACATGGCAATCAAGCGCATGCCGATCAACCTGTTCGTGAAGGAGCTGGTGGCGGCGCTGAACCGCAAGGACGGCTATATCATGGCGTCCTACGGCCAGAACCCCAGGACGGGCTATCTCGACCTGTCCGTGCCGGAGAGCAAGTGCAAGAGCGCGTGGAAGCCAAACGGCTGGTACTACACGCAGTACAGCGGCAAGCAGCGCGAGCAGGCGCTCAAATGGCGGGCGAAGTGTACCCGCGTGTGGGATTGCAACGGCATGGCTGAGGGTATCTATGAAATCTTTTCCGGTGTCTGCATCAATGCACGCGCCAGGAACAACTACGCCTCCTGGTGCGGCGTCAAGGGCAAGGGCGTGATCCCGGCAAAGTATCGCGTGCCCGGCGCAGCGGTGTTCTGGAGCAACGAGCCGAAGAGCAATCCGACATCCGGGAACATTCATCACGTCGCCTACCTGTGGAAGCCGGTCAAGGAAGGACACCCGGAGGGCGACTGGTATATCATCGAGGCGAAGGGCGTCATGTACGGCGTCGTGTCCGGCAAGCTGCTGTCCAGGAAGCCGAACTTCTGGGGCCTGATGGACAAGTATTTCGATTACAGCAGCGAGGCCGTGCCCGAGACACCGGAGACCGAACCTGTCATCGTTGCCCCGACGCTGGGCAGCCGAATCCTGCGCAACGGCGACGAAGGCGCGGACGTGAAGGAGATGCAGACCGGCCTGATCCGCCTGGGCTACGACCTTGGCAAATGGGGCGCTGACGGCGACTTCGGCGACGCCACGGAGATTGCCGTCAAGACCTTCCAGAGCGACAACGGTCTGGAAGCAGACGGCGAGTTTGGGCCGCTGTCCCTGGCGGCCTACACCAAGGCGCTGGACGCGCTGGACAAGCCCGCCGACAATCCGAAGTACGTCGTGATCGAGGGCGGCAACTGCTATGTGCGCACGGCCCCGAACACCACCGGCAAGGCGCTGGGCATCGTCCATGAGGGCGACAAACTGGTATTCGGTGGCCAGATCGACGAAGAGACCCGTTGGCTGTTGGTCCAGTTCACGCCGAAGGGGTCCACTACGCCGGTCAATGCGTGGGTGTCTGGTAAGTACGGGAAGCTGGTGAGCTGATGGACACGACGAGAGCAATTCAGATCGCCGTTGTCCGTGCTGATCTGATCATCTGCACCGTCCTGCGCTATTTGCCAGTCATCGTGCCCCTGTGCATCATCCTGCTGCTGGCCGTGATCGCGTACAAACGCCGCACCAGCCCAGATGACCGCATGGATTCCTGGCAGGATTGGAGGTGAGTAGCTATGGGACTTCAAGACCTCACCTGGCAGACGATTCTCGGCGCGGCTTTGGTTTTTCTGCTGTTCGTTGAAAGACGTATAGGGATGAAAAGAAAAGGAAGGACGCGCCCGTGAACAATCTCGAAGAAACCGTCAAGGACCACGACGAGAAGCTGAAAAAGGATCACGAAAGGTTGAACAAGCTGGAAGAAGCGATGCGCATTCTGATGCGCTCACAGATTGCGCAGCTCGATCACGAGATCAGCGGAAATTCCGTTGACAAGCTCCGTGATTCCCGCAACGAAATTCAGCAATTCCTCATCGACAAATAGGAAGGAGCAT
>CADCFG010000039.1:0-573 GCA_902800625.1 uncultured Eubacteriales bacterium
GATTGAGCGACAGGGAAATTTGATTGCATTGTTATACGATGAAAAAACGGCGAACGATGAAGTAAAAGCTCTGAAAGCAACAATAGATGCGGATCTGGAAAGGCTGGAGAACAGACCCATTACTAAGATCGAGAATATTATAAGGAAATAGAAGCATCAATCAGTAACAATATTTGCATTATATAATTAATACGCTTTCTTTTATAGAAAAAGGGCTCACCATGTTTCCATGATGAGCCATGCGGTTGGTTTAGCTTGCTTGGGATGAGAGCCCATTATCCTTCAATCGCGATCAGCTTCTTTTCAGGAAGCTTTTTCTCGTTTTTCTTCGGGATGTTCAAGCTCAGCACACCATGCTCCAGCTTTGCGGTAATGTCTTCTTCCGTGAGCGCCTCGCCCACATAGAAGCTCCGCTGCAGCGTTCCGTCGTAACGCTCCTGACGTATGGTCTTGCCCTTCTTCTCCTTGTCCTTTTCGACCTCTTTCGTGGCCGTGATGGTCAGATAACCATTCTCAAGGCTCAGCTGAATCTGATCCTTCTGGAAGCCGGGCAGGTCAATGTCCACTTCGTAA
>CADCFG010000039.1:694-56309 GCA_902800625.1 uncultured Eubacteriales bacterium
AACTCTTACCTCCTCGGGTGTTGGGCCGCTGTGGCAGCCACGCCATGTTGATTTTGAGCATTGGGACGGTGGTTTATTGGATCGCTGTTCCTTTGTTCGACACATATTATAGCACTTTTGTTAGCACTGTCAAGAGGTGAGTGCTAGTTTTCTAAAATTTTTTTCTGTTTTTTCTGTGTGGCGACCTTAGAGTGCCATCGTGCTACGACAAATGTCAGCTATTTCAGCTTTTTGATCGAGAATATCGCCAACGCGATGGAAAAGACGATCCCGGCTACAGCAAGCAAGGGCACTCCGTTGGGTAGAATCGGCTTGAAATCGGTGGTGCAAAGAATGCAGGATCCGATGAACAGTACCAAAGCCACCAGCGTCAGTACGGTGTACCGCAGGAAGTGGAAGATCCGGTTTAGGGGTTCCTCATAGCCGGATAGCTCGAAGCGCACCTTCGTCTTTCCCTTCACCATGCCCTCCAGAACTTCCGAAGCGAGGAGAGGGATTCTGGCTGCCTTTTTTCCGGCCTTAACCAGCTCCTGACCCTTCTCAAGGAGCTCACGCGGAATGTTCATATTCTGCCGCGCGCGTGCCTTCAATTTGTCATAGAGTATATCGAATATGTTCAGGTCGGGACAAAGCCGCTCGATGACGCCTTCCAGTGTGGTGAGGGAGCGGGCCAGCATTGTGAACCTGCCCGGCATGGAGACGTGGTTCTTTGCGGCCAGACTCATCACTTCCTCGAACACCTCAGTCACATTGATGTCGCTGACGCTCTTAACGTTCATATACTTTTCGATGAACATTTCCGCGTCCCGCGTATTTGTTCTCTTTTCTTGGTGGGCTCTTCATGCAGCATATGGCTCACTCCTTATGCCTTTATTATACCACATATCACCCTCTAAATGTTGATTTTATTGGCTTTTCAGCACTTTTATATGACAAAATCCGAGGCTTTTGCCTCGGACTTTGTCGACAGTCTGTATCGTCATCCTTTCGGATGACGATTTTATTAATTTACGCCCCTGAATCCTTTCCCGATAATCTCCGTACTGGAGGTAATGATCATAAAGGCTGCCGGATCCTGCTTGTGGATATAATTCCGCAGCTGCACCGCTTCATGCCGGGATACCACTGCCAGCAGCACAGTCTTCCCTTCATGGGTATAGGATCCTTCCCCGTGCAGCCGGGTCGCTCCGCGGTGAAGCTCCGCGGTAATAAACTGTTCGATGGGTTCAGGATTGGAGGTGATGATCTGGAAACACTTCTTGGTCTTCAGGTTGTCCATCACCAGGTCCATGAACAGCGATTGGATGATCAGTCCGAGAACGGAGAAAAGGCCCGTCTCCATACCAAAGGCAAAACAGGCGGATACCGTAATGATGATATCGCTGCACAGCAGCGCGACACCGATGTTCAGTGCCGTATGCTTTTTCAGGATCATTGCGATGATATCCGTTCCGCCGGAGGATGCATCCAGATTAAACAGGATGGCGGAGCCGACCGCCGGAAGTCCGACCGCGAAAAACAGTTCCACCAGCGGCTGTGAAGTCATCGGGCCGCTCATGGGACAAATAACCTCAAGCAGCTGCAGTGTGCCGGACATCAGCAGGGATGCGTAGACTGTCCTGATTCCGAAGGATCTTCCAAAGACCGCAAAGCCAAGAATCAGCAGCCCGATATTGATGATCGTCACAAGTGTGCCGGGTGTAATAGACGGAATATAATGGCCGAGAACAATGGCGATACCCGTCACGCCGCCGGTGGAAAAATGGTTTGCCGAGCTGCTGGCCGGGCTGGTGGAGCGCCCGCAGGGAAAACCGGTGCTCCCGCGAAGCTCTATCCCGCGCTGAGAGCGGATTGTCCATTGCGACCGGATATCGTGGCCCGGGGATTTGACCTGATGATGGTGCGCGAACTGACCGGAGGCATCTACTTTGGCGAACGGGGCCGCAGGGAAGGCAAGTTCGGCCTTGAGGCTTACGACACCGAGGCCTATTCCGTGATGGAGATCGAGCGAATTGCCCGCGTTGCCTTTGAAGCCGCCCGCAAGCGCAGAGGCCGTGTCACATCCATCGACAAGGCCAATGTGCTGGAGACCTCCCGCCTGTGGCGGGAGACGGTGCACCGCGTTGCGGAAGATTACCCGGATGTGGCCTTATCCGACATGCTGGTGGACAACGCCGCTATGCAGCTGGTGCGCAATCCAAGCCAGTTCGACGTGGTGGTGACCAGCAATATGTTCGGCGATATCCTTTCCGACGAGGCCAGCCAGATCACAGGTTCCATCGGGCTTTTGCCCTCGGCGTCTTTGGGCGCGACGAGACGGGGTCTGTATGAGCCAATCCATGGCTCTGCGCCGGACATAGCAGGGCAAGATCGCGCCAACCCCATCGCCACGATACTGTCCGCCGCCATGATGCTGCGCTATGCCTTCGACCTGCCCCGGGAAGCGGATGCCATGGAGGCCGCAGTGGACGCCGCGCTGAACGATGGGCTTCGCACGGCGGACATTGTCGGGGACAGCGGCGTCAAACCGCTGGGAACGTGTGAAATGACCGACGAAATCATCCGACGGCTGTAGCCGCAACTTACCAAGGATTCATTGCCGAAACGGCATTGAACAATACATTATAAAATAAGCGAAAACGTCCCTTTTTGCCTCCTCTCGCGGCTACCAGGCGAGAGGAGGTTTTTTCGATGACGGAGAAAGAAAAAAGAACGATTCTGGACATGCGGGCGGCAGGCAAGCAGTACAAGGAAATATCAGCGGTGCTGGGCATCGAGGTCTCTGCACTGAAGGTGTTTGTACATCGGCAGAACAAGCCTGGTGTCCGGAAATGTGCTATGTGTGGGAAACGGCTGCCTGATAAAGCCAGAGAAAGCCAGCGCTTCTGTTCTGTGAAATGCAAAAACGCATGGTGGAAAAGGCATCCCAACCAGGACGGGAATGACAAGCGGGTTGGTCGCGCCTGCGCATCCTGCGGGAAACTGTTCATTTCCTATAACCCGAATTCGAAATACTGTTCCAGAGGTTGCTATTATGCCTCAAAGCGAAAAGCATGAGCAACAACATCCCAGCGGCGTAATGCCGCTTTTTTTCTTTGCCCGAATCCCCGCATTCCGGGGAAGGGCGGACGATAAAGAAACGGCAGAATCAATAAAGAAACGAAAAATCTAATAAAGAAACGCAAGAGGCTAAAAACGGGAAAAAAGGCCAATAAGGAAACGGAACGAGGAATCCGTTTCCTTATTGACCTCATTTTCAGTATTTGAGCCCACAAAAATGGCCTTCGAGTGCCTAATGCAGAAACGGCATCATTCAGAGAACACCGTATTTACAGAGCTTTATGGGCAAAAAGTAACAACGCTGATTTCGTATCAAAATCAGCGTTGTTGGGTGGTGGAGCATACCGGATTCGAACCGGTGACCTCTACAATGCGAATGTAGCGCGCTAGCCAACTGTGCTAATGCCCCTAATTTTGCTGCCGAATTTTGTACAGTTTCGACAAACTGTTTCGTGGGTGTTATCAGCGTCATTGGGATGTAGAAACGACGGTTCGTTCTAGCCAACTGTGCTAAAACTGTGCTAATGCCCCAAATTGTGGCTTAGATTTTTGTGCAGAATCTATAAACTGTTTCATCTGGGTTATCAGCGTCTTGGATGATAGTAAGAACTGTTCGTTCTAGCCAACTGTGCTAATGCCCCATGCAGTCGATGCATCGCATCGAACAGAAGATATTATAGCATGTTTGGCTGGGAAATGCAATAGTCGGAATGTAAATTTTCGTCAGGAAGGGGATGTACGGATACGGCTTGACAGGGCGTGCCAAAATGCAATAAAATAGAGTAGGGATTTTGTGGGCCGACGGGATCGGCACGCAAACCCACACGAGACACGAGGAGCATGGAAGCGATGGCGAATGCGCGGCGGTTCAAGCAACTGGCGGCCCTGATGGGGGCGCTGGCGGTTTTGTGCTGCCTGTTTGCCGGCATGGCGGAGAGCGGCGAAACGGCCAGCAGCCTGGCCATCGAATTCACGGTGCAGCCCGGCGTGATGGTGTCGCCCCAGGACGTGACCATGACCTTCGTGATCGAGAACGTCACGGACCGACCGGTTCGCAACGTGACGCTGTCGTCGGCGGACGGCCAGCTGTCCGAGCCCATTGGCCAGATCGGCCCGGGCGAGAGCCAGACGCTGGTGCGGCCCCACGCCGTGACGGAGGAGGAGCTCTCCGCCGGGGAGATCACCTATACCGTCAGCCACGACCCGATGATCGCCGGGGAGGCGAAGATCAACTATCCGCTCAGCGCCCGGATCGCCCGGGGCGAGGCGCTGCCGGCGGTGGATTTCACCCGCCAGCTGTCCTCCGCCTTCGTGACCGCGGGCGGGCAGGTAACGGTGACCTACCGGATCGTGAACACCGGCAACGTGGCCCTGACGGGGCTGCGTATCCGGGACGAGCTGGGAGACTTCACCGGGCGGCTGGAGCGGTTGGACGTGGGCGACAGCAAGACCTTCATCAGCCGCGTGACGCTGAACGAAGCGGCCCAATCCGCGCCGGTGCTGGAATATGCCGGGCCCTCGGGCGAAACCGTATCGAAGGCCCTGGAGGCGCTGCCCATCAGCCTGGCCGACAGCGCGCTGGACCTGTCCTTCTCCGTGGGGCACACCGTCTTTGAGGACGGCACGGCGGACGCGGTGCTGATCCTGACCAACAACGGCAACGTGGATTACACGGGCGTGACGGTGCTGGACGACGTGTATGGCGGGGTGATCGCCGACGCCCTGACGCTGCCCAGCGGCGGCGCGCCGGTGGAGGTGAGCCACACCTATCCCCTGCGGGGCGAGGGCGACTACCGCTGGCGCGTCACGGGTGTAAGCGGCGCGGGCGAGGCACTGGATTTACGCACGGAGACGCTGACGCTGTCCGGCGAAAGCGACGAGCCGCGCGTGGCCATCCGCCTGGAGGCCGTGCCCCGCACGCCCAGGATCAACCGGGCCGGACAGGTGACTTTCGACTTCGCCATCGCCAACGACGGCAACGTGATGGCCAGGGACGCGCTGCTCTACGAGGTGAACCGGGGCGAGATCCGCCGGCTGGCCGTGGTGCCCACCGGCGCGCCTTCCGTGTGCAGCGTGGGATACGAGGTGACGGCGGACGATCAGTTCGTGTTCTGCCTGAACTACGCCGATGCCGACGGTCGCCAGCGCACCGTGTCCACCGAACCCATCGACGTGGTCATCGTCCCCGACGGCGTGAGCCCCGAGCAGGTGGGCCGCGCGGGCATGGACCTGCAGGGCGAGTCGGTGAAGCTGGGCGGCAACAGCTCCACGTTCTACATCCTGCTGATCATCGCCGGCGCGGCGCTGATCGTGATGGTCACCATACTGGCCGTGGCCTCCCTGCGGGCGCGGGGAGAGAAGCTGAAGCGCCTGGCCGCGGAAAAGCAGCGGGCGAAGGCCGAGCTGGGCCGGACCGGCTCCATCCCGGCGGTGAAGGCGCCAAAGAAAAGGAAGAAGAAATAGCTCGATTTTATTTCAGAAAGGATGGACTTATGGATACCGACGGTAACCGGTGGCTCAAATTCAGGAGCGGCTCGGAGATTCGAGGGCCGCAGGAGGCGCTGACAGACGATTTTGCCCAGAGGCTGGGCTATGTCTTTTCGCTGTGGCTGGCTGAGAACCTGGGCAAGGACCCGAAGGCCCTGGTGCTGGCCGTGGGCCGGGACGAGCGCCCCTCGGGCAAACGTCTGCTCGCCGCGCTCAGCAAAGGTATGCTCGCCGCGGGCTGCGATGTGCAGGACTGTGGCCAGTGCGCCGCGCCGGCGCTGTTCATGGCTGCCCAGGGCGACGCGGACGGCGCGGTGATGGTCACTGCCACCCCTGCCAACGCGGCGTTGAACGGCTTTAAGCTCATGACCGGCAAGGGCGGCCCGGACAGCGCGGACGTGAAGGACATGCTCAGGCGCGCCCAGGATGCGGAGGTGCCCGAACGGCTGGCCGTAGGGCCGGACGCCGCTTCCCGTCGCTACTACGAACACCTGCGCCGGGTGGCCGCGAAATACCTGGAGGACGACGCCCTGAAGCCCCTGCTGGGCCTGCGGGTGATCGTGGACGCGCGCGGCGCCGTCGGCGCCGAGTACGCCCGGTTCCTGGAGGCGTTGGGCGTGGAGACCGAGGGCAGCCTGACTGCCCCCTCCCCCGCCGTCGCCGACCCAGAGTCTCCCGAGACGCTGGCCGCGCTGGCCGACGCCGTTGCGGAAAAGCGCGCCGACCTGGGCGTGGCCTTCACCGCCGACGGCACCCGAGCCTTCTTCGTGGACCGGGACGGCCGGCCCATCGCCCAGAACCGGCTGATCGCGCTGGTGGCAGCCATTCTGCTGGACACCGCGCCAGGGCTGACCTTCATCACCGACAGCGTGACCTCCTCCGCCCTGTCGGCATTCATCGCGGAGTGGGGCGGCATCCACTACCGCTTCAAGCGGGGCTATCGCAGCGTGATCGAAGAGGCTGTCCGCTTGAACGCCGAGGGCATCGACTGCCCCATCGCCATGGAGACCAGCGGCCACGCCGCCTTCCGGGAAAACGGCTTTATGGACGACGGGCTGTACCTGGCCACGCGGCTGATCTGCGAGGCGCTGAACCGCAAGCGGGAGGGACACGACCTGTCCGAACTGATCGACGGCCTGCAGGAGCCGGTGGAGAGCGCGGAGCTGCGCCTGCCGGTGCTGCCCTACGAGGACTGGGACCCGGAGGAAGAGGTGCAGGCCATCGTGGAGGGCATCCTCTCCCACACCCTCACCCACCCCGAATGGCAGATGGCCCCGGACAACCGGGAAGGCGTGCGCATCACCTTCAACCTGGACGGCGGCGTGAACAACGCCTGGTTCCAACTGCGCATGTCCGTGCACGATCCGGTGATGGTGCTGAACGCCGAGAGCGCCATCCCCGGCGGTGTCAAGCGCATCCTGAACGCGCTGTACGATCTGATCCGTGACACGGAATACGTGGATCTCAGGCTGTTGAAAGAGGCGCTGTGAGGAGGAAAACGGTTTCCCCACAAAGGGAAGCCGTTTTTATGCACAAATCCGCCTTTTGCCCCTTGTCCCGGGCGTTAAGTTTATGCTATAATAGAAATTGGAAGCAGACGCGCTTCCGACGCGATACTGTATCGAATATTATTATAGACAGGAGTGCATTCCAATGAGCAAAGAAAACCTGGTCGTCAACGCGATCCGCATCCTGGCCGCAGAGGGCGTTCAGAAGGCGAAGTCCGGCCATCCCGGCATGCCCATGGGCGCGGCCCCCGCTGCCTACGCCATCTGGGGCAAGGAGATGAAGCACAACCCCGCCGACCCCAAGTGGCCCAACCGCGACCGCTTCGTGCTGTCCTCCGGCCACGGCTCCATGCTGATGTACAGCCTGCTGCACCTGTTCGGCTACGGCCTGACCATTGAGGACCTGAAGCAGTTCCGTCAGTTCGGCAGCCTGACGCCTGGCCATCCCGAGTACGGCCACACCCGCGGCGTGGAGACCACCACCGGCCCCCTGGGCCAGGGCATCGCCAACGCCGTCGGCATGGCCATGGCGGAGAAGCACCTGGCGGCGAAGTTCAACCGCGAGGGCTACAACGTGGTGGACCACTATACCTACTGCATCCTGGGCGACGGCTGCATGATGGAGGGCATCAGCCACGAGGCGTGCTCCCTGGCGGGCACCCTGGGCCTGAACAAACTGATCGCCGTGTACGACGACAACGAGATCTCCATCGAGGGCAACACCGACATCGCCTTCCGCGAGGACGTGCCCGCCCGGTTCCGCGCCTATGGCTGGAACGTGATCGACGTGAAGGAGGGCAACTGCTACAAGCAGGTGGACGCCGCGCTGAAGCTGGCGAAGAAGTCCGACAAGCCCACCCTGGTGGTCACCCACACCGCCATCGGCTATGGCTCCCCCAAGCAGGGCATGAGCTCCGCCCACGGCGAGCCCCTCGGCGAGGAGAACATCGCCATCACCAAGAAGAACCTGAATTGGCCCTGCGAGGAACCCTTCGGCGTGCCGGAGGAGGTCTACGAGTGCACGGCCAAGACCATCGAGAAGGGCAAGAAGGCCCAGGCCGAGTGGGAGAAACTGTTTGCGGAGTATTCCGAGAAGTTCCCCGAGCTGCGGGCCGAGTGGGACGTGTGGTTCAGCGATGAGCTGCCCGTCGACCTGACCAAGGACGAGGAGCTGTTCGCCTTCGAGGGCAAGGCCGCCACCCGCAATTCCAGCGGCGTGACCCTGAACCGCCTGGCCGAGCGCATCCCCAACCTGTTCGGCGGCTCCGCCGACCTGGCGCCCAGCAACAAGAGCAACATGAAGGGCAAGGGCGACTTCTCCGCCGAGACCCCGGACGGCCAGAACATCCACTTCGGCGTGCGCGAGCATGCCATGGCCGCCATCTGCAACGGCATCAAGCTCCACGGCGGCCTGCGGCCCTACTGCGCCACCTTCTTCGTGTTCAGCGATTACATGAAGAACGCCATGCGCATGCCTACATCCTCACCCACGACTCCATCGGCGTCGGCGAGGACGGCCCCACCCACCAGCCCATCGAGCAGCTGGCCGGCCTGCGCGCCGTGCCCGGCATGATCGTGTACCGTCCTGCGGACAGCAAGGAAGTGGCGGCGGGCTGGATCGCGGCCATGACCGAGAAGCACCCCGTATGCCTGGTGCTGACCCGCCAGGATCTGCCCCTGTACGACAAGAGCGGTCTGGACGCGTTGAAGGGCGGCTACATCCTCTCCGACAGCGAGAAGGCCACCCCCGACGTGCTGCTGATGGCGTCCGGCTCCGAAGTGGAGCCCTGCGTTGAGGCGCAGGCGCTTCTGAAGGCGGAGGGCATCGACGCCCGCGTCATCTCCATGCCGTCCTTTGAGCTGTTCGACCAGCAGAGCGACGAGTACAAGGAGAGCGTAATGCCCAAGGCCGTGCGCGCCCGCGTGGCCGTGGAGGCCGCCGCCACCTTCGGCTGGCACAAGTATGTGGGCCTGGACGGCGCGGTGGTCGGCCTGGACCACTTCGGCGCCTCCGCTCCCTACAAGTTCCTGTTCAAGGAGTACGGCTTCACCGGCGAGAACGTGGCCGCGACCGCCAAAAAGGTCCTCGGCTAAACCGAACGACACGACAACGCCCCGCGTCCAAATGGATGCGGGGCGCTTTCATTTGAACGGGTTTCAGATCGCCCGCTCGATGGCGTCCTTCACTGACTGGGGCAGATCCAGCAACACGGACAGGTGGTAGAGCGCCCAGCGGGCGTCGTTCTTGTACTGCTCGTTGTAGGTGATGTCGCAGCTGTAATTCTCCAGCACCCGGGCCTCATAGCCGTAGGCCTGGCGATAGAAGGCGGCCATGCAGTTGTAGTCCACCTGGCCCCAGCGCTGGTGATAGGCGGAGGTGACGATGGTGTAGGTGGACACGCCCTGCTGGCGCATGATGGCGAAGGTCTTTTCGGCGTTCTGGGCCGTGGACATGGCCTCCTCGTCGATGAAGATGCGGGAGGCGTCTATGCCGCACTTCTCGGTGAGATACGCCTTCATCACGCCGCCCTCGGTGTGCATCTTGGGGTTGTTGGAGCCGGTGGGCCCGCCGGTGCAGACCAGGATGGTGTTGGGGAAGCTGCGGGCGGCAGCCGCCGCGGCGTCGCAGCGCTTCACCAGCTCATCCGCCATCCCGCCGTTTTGCAGCTTGTAGCCCAGCACCACGAAGGCGTGGGTGGGGCTGTCGGGGATGGCCGTGCCCTCCAGGGCCGTGGCGCGCTGGCCGCCGTCGTGGATGTACATGGGGTAGTTTGCATCGGCGTAGACCGCCATCCAGTGATCCGCGATCATCTCGGCCACGGCGCGATCGCTCTCGCTCAAGGCTCCAATGGCGTCCACCACGCCCTGCACGGCTTCGGCGTCGCCGGGCTGGGGGTTCTCATGGGCGTGGATCAG
This sequence comes from uncultured Eubacteriales bacterium, assembly GCA_902800625.1. Lineage (GTDB taxonomy): Bacteria > Bacillota > Clostridia > Christensenellales > Aristaeellaceae > UBA2862. The sequence continues at coordinate 10,666 of CADCFG010000039.1, forward strand.
GTTGATGAGCAGCCGGCCGAAGTTCATCTCGTTCTCGTCGGAGATGTGATACACCTCCGCCCGGGCCGCCGCGCAGAGCAGCAGCGTCAGGGCTGTCATGATGGCGACGATCCTTATCTTCATGTTTATCCTCCGTTTTATATAACTATAGGGGCGGCGTTGCGCCGCCCCTACACGAGAGCGTTATCTTCTCCTGCCGAACAGCGCCTGCAGGCGGCTGACGCTGCCCCTCGACTGGGCTTCCTTCAGCGCCCGGGCGTATTTCACGCTGTTCGGGTTCTGGTGGGCGGCCACAGACAGATAGATCAGCGCCTTCTGGGTATCGCTCTGGTGCAGCAGCACCCAGCCGAACAGATAGTTCCACTCGGCGCAGCGGGTACCCAGGCCCATCAGCAGCTTGCGCGCGGACTGGTACTGGCCGTCGTCAATCAGCGCCTGCGCCTGCTTGAGCGCCTCGTCCTCGCTGGCGGCAGAGACCTTCGCGTCCCTAAGGCCGTTCAGGCACAGCCGGTAAGCGGCGTTAATGTCGGCCATCTTCTCGTTGGCCCAGTCCCGCTCGGGGCCGGGCAGGAATCGGTCCGGATGCCAGCGGCGCGCCAGCTCGCGATAGGCCGCGCGAATCTCGTCCCGCGTGGCGTTCGCCGGGATATTCAACACCTCATAGCCGTTCAAGCCGCTTCACCTCGCCTTCTTCTGCATTTTACGAAATCACTTCTATAATATGTGCATTATAACATCCCCGTCTGTGCATTGTCAAGATTTTGACCATTAACAGGTTGTGGTGGTTCGGTTGACTATGCGTGACGAAGCCAAAATATTATTTCAAAATTGTTAAATTTATTTCTGAATCGAAATTTCCAGCCTTTTACCCTTTACTATTTTGCAAAAGATGACTATAATAGTACTACAGAGAGCGAATTGTGTCTAAATCTGTCGATAAAAGGTCGTGATTGACGTGAAAATACCGAGAATCCAGAAAAGGCCGTCGAAGGGGCGGACAGCAAACAAGCGGCTCCGCGACTTCCGGAGCCTGAAGACGGCGCTGTGGCTGCTGGTGCCCCCGGTGGGGCTGACACTGATGTGGCGGCGCAGCTGCCGCTGGCCGATGGCGGTGAAGGCAGGCATCTCCGCCATGATGGTGGTGGCACTGGCAGCAGTGTTCATCGTGCCCACGCCCAAGACCACCGCCAACGGCGGCATCGAGCTGGTGACCAACAAGCCCGAGGTGGAGGTTTACGGCCCGGATCTGCCGAACTTCATCGTGCCCGGCTACACCAACGACCAGACGGAATCCGTCATCGTGCCTGGCGTGGAGAACGACGTGCACTACGTCTACGCCGCCGATGGCGCAGAGTGCTACCACGAGTACAAGTGCAAGTTCGCCTTTGCCAGCTCCCAGCGGCTGACCACCTACGAGGCCTACTACCTGGGCTTCAAGCCCTGCGGACGCTGCAAGCCCCCGATCTACGATCCCGTCACCGGCACCCTCACCTTCCAGGAACACGGCGACGACTACGACCCCAGCTAAGTCGGCCGTGCTGACGGCCATCTGCTGCCGTCCTTTCTTCACAAGCATCCTGCCCCATTGATTCAAGGGCAGGATGCTTGCGTTTGCGGAATGTACTTATCTGCTATTCGCTTGCCGCGCCACTGATTCAAGCGCGGGAAATCTTCGTTTTGGCAAATACTGACGAAAAGGGGCTGAGCGGAGCGAAGGACCTTTCATCATCGGAACTCACTCCCCCATCACCAGCCGCCCGAAGCACTCCGGGCGATGGAAGTCGGGCTCCGGCGCGGCGATGGGGTTCCAGCTGCCAAAGTGGGGGTGCAGCGTCTCGTCGCAGCAATAGAAGTTGCCCTCAAACGGCGTACCCGGCGCGAATTTGCGCCCGTACAGCGCCTCGATCAGCGCATACGGCACGGTGTAAGCCACGGCCCACCAGGCGCCGTCGTGTTCGGAGGCGCGGAAATCCATCCCTTCGGGACAGCTCTCGAGGCGCATTCGGTCGTTGCGGCCCGCGCCGATGCCGATCAGCGCCGCCCCCGCGGCGTTCACCTCGATGTTCAAATACCGCGCGTCGTCGGCAAAGGGCCGCAGGAAGAACTCCAGGCAGCTGTCCGTCCACACGTCGCCGTTGAAGACGTTGACTTTGGCGGAGACGGTCGCCTCCCGGGCGCACAGCAGTACCCTCAGGCCCGCGTCGTCCCAGACCACATAAGCCCTGGCCTCGGGCCGATAATCCCCGCCCCAGGCGTAGGTATCGATGGGGGCATACTCTCCCGCGCAGAAGGGCTCCGTGACGGGGTCGAATATCGTGCCGGTCAGCCCGGGAAGGGGTGCGGCTGCCGGCACGATCGCGTATTCTCGCATGGTAAGCACCTGAATCATTCCTTCCATGACATTGGGGCGGCACAGAGCCGCCCCATGATTTCTTTATTGTGCCGCGTCATTCGTCCGCCATCTCGTCCTCGGCGGCCTCGTCCAAATTCGCGTCGCTATCCACGCTTTGGGCCGGCTGGGCGGACCTCGTCGCGGGCGCGCCCACGGTGGGCGTGCCCATGGTCCAGCCGCCGTCCCCGCGCAGATAGGCGGTGTCCCGCCTGAGCAGGTCGTAGGTCACGCTGTCCACCGGCTGGCCCGCGGCGTTGCTGAGCGTCACGGTCTCGCCCTCGCTGGAGAGCTTAAAACTGGTGTGCAGGTGCTGGAGGTTGTCCAGGCGGTTCATGCCGGAGCAGTGCACGATCAGCGTGCCGCCGGCGGGGATGGCCGCGCCATCCGGAAACTTCCACTTGCGCAGCAGCACCGGGTCGTCGGACAGGTACCAGCCGCTCAGGTCGGCGTCCGCGCCGGAATCGTTGCGCAGCAGCAGGTAGTCGTGGATGGCGCCATTTTCGTCCGCGCCGTATTGCAAGGCGCTTGCGACGACCTCCACGATCTTTACCGGCCCCGCGGTGGCCACGCTGGTCATGGCGCGGAAGTTTTCCTCGGTGTTCGCCATGCCGGGGGTGGTCTGGCCGGAGGCCTCCCAGTCGTCCCGGCCGCGGCGCACATAGGCCTGGTTCTTGGCCAGGGCGGGCACGTTCACCGTGTCCACGGCCACATCCGCGTCGTTGAACAGCATCACCACGTCACCGGAGGAGGACAACCGGAAGGGCGCGTGCAGCTCTCCGCCCGGTTCGTCCTTAAAGGTGCTGTCGCAGTACACCACGGCACATTCCCCCGCCTGGAGGATCAGCTCCGGGAACTGGAACACGTTGCCCGCCTTGGCGCTCTTGCCCAGCACATAGCCCCGCAGGTTCGCCGGGCGGGAGGAGACGTTGGCCACCTCCACCCAGTCGGGGGTGTTGCCGCTTGAATCCATCAGCACGCCGCCGTTGGCGGACATGATCTCGTTCAGGCGAATGGGGCCGTTGCCGTGGATCTCGGAGACCCGGGCGGCCACGGGCCGCTCCTGGGTTTCCCGGACGGTGGTCAGCTGGAAGCCGCCCGGCATCAGGCCTTGCAGCAGCAGCCCTGCCACCAGGATCAACGCGCAGACGCCCAACAGCAGCCCAAAGCCCTTTGGCAGCCTTCCGCCGCCGACGCCGTCCGCGGGACGCGCGCCGCTGGAAGCGAGCTTCGCAGTCGCGGCGGGCCGGGCCTGGGCCGGACGCGGCGCCGGCCTGACCGGGCGCGCCGTGCCGCCGCCCTGTGCGGGCCTGCGCAGCACGCTCTGGCTGTCGTCCAGCTCGCCAAAACGGCTGTGCCCTGTCGACGGCCTGTTGTTATCAGTCAAGGAGAATCCCTCCCAGTGGTTCAATGGAATACGTCATCAGACGGACTCGCCGGAGTAGGACACCAGCGTGGCGTCGTACACGCCGGGCACGCCGCGCAGCTTGTTCAGGAAGGCGTCGGGCTTGTCCACGCGCACTTCGTAGGTCGCCTCGATGCCATTGGCGGAGACGGTCTTGCTCTTCAGCTGCTGCATCTTCAGGCCGTTCACCAGCTGGTTGGCCTGGCGCTCGGCGTCGTCGCCCATGCGCACCACCAGCAGGTAGCTGTTCATGCCCTTGGACTGCATGTGGGTCAACAGGGTCAGCAGCAGGCCGATGCCCACCACCGCACAGGCGGTGAGGAAGAACTGGCCCGCGCCAAGCAGGATGCCCATGGTCAGCGCCCAGAACATATAGGCGGTATCCAGCGAGTCCTTCACGGCGGTGCGGAAGCGCACGATGGACAGCGCGCCCACCATGCCCATGGAGAGCTGGATGCTCTCTCGGATGCACATGACCACCGGGCAGGTGATCAGCGTCATCATCACCAGCGTGAGGGTAAAGTTGTTGGAGAACATCACGCCGCGATAGTTGCGCCGATAGATCCAGGCGATGAACAGGCCCGCCGCCAGCGCAAGCACCAGCGAGAGCAGGATCGTCGGGAAGGACGCGGGGGTGATGGTCTGAGAGCTGAATAGATTGGCAAAGATGCTGTTCATGGGCTGCTTCCTCCTATTGGTTCTGATTGTATATCAGGGATATTGCCTATCCTAAGGGTTCATATCTGCGGCAGAGGATATACTTGCTCACCGCGCTGCGCTCGGCCTCCACGCCGTGGAGCAGGGCGTTGATGTAGTCCGGCAGGTATTCGTCAAACTTGACCTCCAGGATCTCCACGTTCCTGTCGTGGGGGCACACCGTGGGCAGGCTCGCGTTGAACAGATCGCGGCTGGCCAGCCCCGTGCGCAGCTTCATATCGAAGGTGATGCGCACGTCCTCCGCCGGGTGGACGTAGGCCTCCCGCTCGTAATCCACGATCACCCGGGGGCGCAGGAGCCGCGTGCGCATCTGCACGTACATGTCCTGCAGCAGCGGGTTCTGGGCCTTGAACAGGCCGGCGGGGTTGCCGTCCGCCAGCTGGTCGCACAGTCGGCGGGTGATCTGCACGCTGCTCTTTTGGATCAGGTCGCCCATCTTGCGCTTGCGCTCCAGGAAAATGGCCTTGTCCGAGCCGTTGTAGATGCGGATGCGGTACTTGTCGCGGTGCATCACGCCCGCCTGCTTGTCGTAGAAGGCGGAGTCGTCGATGTCGTCGAAGTACAGCGAGCGGATGACGTAGGGCCTGCCGTCCACGCAGTGCTCGTCCATGGCTAGTACTCCCCGCAGCCGCTTGCGCAGCGCCTCCAGCTCCGCCGGGTTGATGAAGTACTTCAACTCGTGCCGGGCGGGCAGTCCGTTTCTCTTTTGCTGCATAGTATACCTTCTTCTTGGTTTTCTGCCGCTATGTCGCAGACAGGCGACCTCTTCCGTCAGCCCTTCGGGCTGCCACCTTCCCCTAAGGGGGAAGGCTATGCTCTCCCTGCTGTCGCGCAACGGCTGATTCTTGGGAACAACCCCTCCGGCTCGCTGCGCTCGCCACCTCCCCTTGGAAGGGGAGGCAAGGGGCAGGCATGCGCGGCAGCCACTATCCCTATTGCCTATTGCCTATTCCCTGATCAGGGCTTCTTGATATCCCCGTAGCCCACGCCCAGCTGGGCCATGACCTGGCCGAAGTATTTCTCGTACTGGCTCTGGTTCAGCGGGGTATAGTCGTTGTACTTGATGAACTGCAGCATGCGCATGGGCCGCTGCTCGGCGTAACGCAGGAAGGCGCGGATCTCGCTCTTGTGCTTGGATTCGGTGAAGTTCCAGCGCTCATAGTGCTCCGGCATCAGCGGCGCGATGGTGTTGTAGAACTCCTCAGCCATCTTCTTGATGCTCTCGGCGCTGTAGGTGGTGGCCATCTTCTCGCCCAGGAAGGTGAGGAACTGGTCCCGGAACCGGCTGTTCTTCATGCAGGCAATGAACAGCGTGTTGTCGGTGCGGTTCTTGTTGCCCATGCCGCCGGGGGTCTGCCAGCGCTTGGGGGAGTTGGTGTCGGTGTAGAACGCCCAGTCCAGATCGAACAGCACCCAGCGCCACTTGCCGTCGGTCTTGGGGTTTCGGTAGCGCTTCACGTTCAGCGTGTCGGTGTTGCCGGTATACATCTCCGCAGCCATGTATTCGATGTAGTTGGGGATGTCGATGGCGCTGTCCAGCACCTGCCAGGCCTCGTCGGTGTTCATGTTGTGGGACTTGACGTACTCCAGCAGCTGGGCCATGGTCTCGTTGGAGCCCTGCATCACGTTGGTGTTGGCCTTGATCAGGTCGATGTCGTCCTCGTCGCCCTCCCAGCCCTCGAACTGGCAGATCTGGCTCTTGCAGATGCGCTCGCGCAGGTTGTAGTGGCCCCAGTACTGGCCGTCGATGTACAGCACGCCGATCTCCGTCTCCTGGTAGTCCACGCAGCCGCCCTCCACCAGCCGCTGCAGCAGCGCGTCGCGGAAGCGGGTCTTGTCGCCGTCCTCGCTGGAGGAGCGGAGCAGGAAGGACTGGTACTCGGTATAGGGCCGGTGGGAGAAGATGGCCGCCTGGAAGCGGTTCGCGCCGTACTGGTTGCGGGCGATCACCTTGAAGGCCTTCTGGTCCTCGGCGCGGCTGAACTGGCCGTGCAGCTTGATGCCGCACTCCTGGGAGATCATGGTGCTGCCGTCGGGGTTGAACACCTCCACATGGGCCTCCCGCTCCCAGTCCATCCAGAAGTTCGCGCCCTTGTTCATGGAGCCGTAGGGATAGGACGCAGTGGCGTTGGGGCCCTTGACCATGATGCCGGCCTCGTCGCTGGTGAGGTTGTAGGGGTCGGAAACCAGGGACACCACGAACACGGTGCCGTCTGCGTTGTTCACGTCATAGAGATAGCTCTGGCTGTCCATGAAGGACTCCAGGTAGCCCTCGCCGTACACGCGGGTGCGCAGGATGGTGGTGCCGGTGATCTGGATGGGGCCGGTGTAGACCGGGCTGTCCAGGGTGGGATCTGTGTAGTCCAGGGTATAGTGGATCTGGCAGTTGGAAGGCACGGACAGCTCTACGTTCAGCACGTCGCCGGTGTTGAACAGGCCGCCCTCCACGGAATAGACGGGCCGCGCCGCCCGGCCGTAGTAGGCCTGGCCGCTGTTGGCCGCGCCGGGCGTGACGGTGGTGAAATACCTGAGGCCGCCCTGGCCCTCCATGCGCCCGAAGGAGATGTCCTGGTACTGCATGGGCACGAAGACGCGGTCGAAGATGGTGCCGTCCGGCTCGGAGAGCACCACGGAATAGCCGCCGTCGGAGGACAGTCGATAGCTGGTCTGGATGCGGTCGCCGGAGGCGGAATCCAGGCCGTTGGCGAAGACGCCCAGGTACTGCCCGGGCTGGATCACCGTGCCGGAGGGGAATTGCCACTTGCGGGGACGGCCCGCGTTGTCGGACAGGCCGCAGCCGGACAGGTCGACCGCCGCGCCGGTAGAGTTGTACAGCTCGATCCAATCGTCAGACTTGGAGGAGGAGGCCAGCACCTCGGTGATGCGCACGCCCCGGGTGTTGTTGATGGCGATCTGCTCCGCCGCGGCGTCCGCGCCGGCGGGCGTATTGGCATAGCCCGGCGACGGGGAGAACTGCTTGCTCCACCCGGTCTCAAGCAGGCTGTAGCACTGGTCGGCCTCCATCAGCGGCGCACGCACATGGCTGACCGTCACCCCGGAGGGATTGGTCAGGAACACGTCGTCGCCCTTCTTGGAGAGCTTGAAGCTGGCGTGCAGGTGCGAGGCGTCGGCGCCCCGGTCCTCGCCGGAGCAGTGAACGGCCAGATAGCCGTCCGCAGGGAGGGTGATGTCCGGGAAGGCCCAGCGCATCAGCTTTTCGGATTTATCGGACAGGCACCAGCCCTCCAGGTTCACGGGGACATTGGTGCGATTGTGGATCTCGATATAGTCGGGATACTGGCCGTCTTCGTCGGCAAAGAAGGTGGCGTTGTTGGTCATCACCTCGGTGATCTCCAGCGCGCCTTCCTGCACCCTGATCTCCTTCTCCGCCGCGCTGTCCAGCCGCTCGGCACGGTTGACCTGGCCGGGAGTGGCGAAATCACTGACGGTCCACTCCCCCGCCGCGTCGCGGCAGTACACCTGGTCGCGGGCCAGGGCGGGAAGCTGCACCAGGTCCACCCCGTTGCCGGCCTTGTCGATCAGGGCCAGTTCGTCGCCGGAGGCGGGCAGCCGGAAGGGGGCGTGCCAGCCGTCGGCCTGGTGGGGCTTGCCGCTGCCGTCGGTATAGACCAGCACAAACTCGCCGGGCTGCAGGGTGCCGCCGGTGAAGGTGAAGGCCTGGGATGGCTTCATCTGGCGCATCAGGGCATAGCCGTCCAGGTTGATGGGGCTGTCAGAAGTGTTCTCCAGCTCGACCCAGTCCACGATGCCGGCATCCCCCACCAGGGTGGAGGCGTTGGCGGTCATCACTTCGCTGACGCGCAGGCCGGAGCCCGACGCTGCCTTTCCGCCGGTGAACAGCGGGCTGGACTGGGCCAGCCAGGTCACCGCCAGGGCCGCCGCGCCGATCAACGCGATCAGGCCGGGCAGCGTCCCCAGGCTTCTGCGGGGCTGCCAGGCCGGTTTACTGTTCTTTTTTGAGGATTGCTTAGCCACGCACTGCCTCCCTGTATAAATCAAGACACTATATCTTGTATATCATACTCTGTTTATATTGTGATATGATGTCAACAATCGGGCATTCCGATAAAAAGTTTCCTAATCCGGTGAAATAATTGTCGGTCAGTGCCAGTATCTGCGGCGATGGCGCTGCCTGCGGCGAAGGACCCACCAGGCCGCCGCGCCAAGCGCGCCGACGCCCGCGACGATGCCCAGCGCCACGCCGATGCCCGGAGCGCCGGAGCGCTCGTTGGCGGCCTGGGGCTCGGCCGTGGGGGCGGGCGCCTCCGTCGCCTCCGTCAAGGGCTCGGCCAGCGCACTGTCGGCTGCCTCCGGCTCGATTGCCTCCGCGCCGGATTCCTCCGTGACATCCTGACCGGGATCGGTCTCCTTCGAATCGGTCATCTCCGGAGTCAGCGCATCCTCCCAGTCGTCGCCCTCCAGGTCGGCGTCCTCCAGGTCGTCGTGCTCAGCTTCCCCGACGCCAGCGGCGATCTCCTCGGCCGTGATGGCTCCGTCGGTGTGCTCCAGGAAGTCGTTTTTGGCCACGTCCTCGCCCACGGTGGAAAAGAACAGGCCGAACTTGGCGTTGTCGTACTTTCCGCCCTTTTTGACGTTGTAGTACTTCAGCTGGGAGGCCTGCTCCTGCATGCCGATCCAGGCCATCTTCAGCGCGGTCTTGCCGCCCAGGCCCGCCAGCTTCGTGTTCCAGTCCATCTTGATCCGGTGTTTGTTGTACAGGTGGTGGTACAGCTTCTTCACCTGCCAGGCCCCGTAGCGCAGCGCCGACTCAGGGTATTGATTCGGATCGGCGGCGGCTTCGATGGCGGGCATCATGGCGTGAGCGGTCAGCTTGTGCTGATCGTGGCCGTACTCGCCGTTCAGGTCCTGGGTGACGATCACCTCCGGCTGATAGCGGCGGATCTGTTCCGCGACCAGCTCAAGCACGTGGTCCTTGCCGCCCCATTTATTCAGTCCGGCCTCCATGGTCTTGGAGTGGCCGTCGGGCAGGTTCAGGAACTGGGGATAGTTGCGCACGCCCATCTTCCACAGCGCGTTCAGCGCCTCGGCGCGGCGATAGCGGGTGCAGTTGGCCATGTACATCACCACGGTGGGGCGCTGGAAGGCCACTGCGTAATAGGGGATGGTGCCGCCCAGGAAGATCAGCTCGTCATCCTGGTGGGCGGAGACCACCATCAGGTCCGCCTTTTCCACCGGCGGCTGCCAGATTTGAAGTCCCTCCGGCGGGGTGCCGCTGGAGTACACCGCCACGGTGCAGATCTGCTGGCCCATGGCGGTCATGCGCAGCTGGATATACTTGGTCTCGGGCAGCAGGTCGAACACGGTATAGATGTTGGGAAAGGTGTCGTCCTGGTTGCGGATGCGCAGCACTTCCTTGCCCGCGCTGTATTCGATCAATTCAAAGCCCGTGGGATCGAACATCCACTCGATTCGCAGCCATCCGGCTTCCCTGTCGTCGGGGATGTGCACGCCCACATAGGCGTCCCTTTTCGAATACTCCCAGCAGCTGCGCACGTTCTTGTCGGTCAGCTTGCGCTTGGAGCCCTCTGAAACCACAAACTGGCACTTGCCGGTGATGCTCTTTGCCTTGGATTCTTCCGCCAGGGCGCATTGCGCAGCGGTGAGCGCCGCCGCCAGCAGGCACAGGCACAAAAGCGCCGCCAGCCTGCCAAGTTGCTTCTTCATCCCGATCACTTCCAACGGTAAACTACTTTTTGCGCCTGCGGGCGCGGCGGCGCCTGCCGCCGGCCAGCGTCTTCCAGGCGTACCAGCCTCCGCCGCCCAGGGCCGCCACGCCCGCCAGGATCAACACCACGGCCAATCCGCTGCCGCCGCCCTTTTCGTTGGCGGGCTGGGGCTGGGGCGCGGGCTCGGCCGTGACCACCGGGGCCTGGGTCGCCGCGGGCGCGGCCTCCGCGCTTTCCTCCACCGGTACCGGCTCGGACGTGGGCTCGGCCGTGGGCTCCGGGGTGGACAGGTTCCAGACGGGGTAGGCCGCGATCTCCTCGGCGTGCTCGGCCAAGTAGTTGGCGCTGGCGTCGGGGTCGATGTTCTCCAGGAAGTCCTTCTTCTCCACGTCCTCGCCCACGGTGCTGAAATACAGGCCGAACTTGGCGTTGTCGTACTTGCTGTGGCTCTTCACGGCATAGTACTTGTCCTGGGAGGCGTGCTCCTTGAAGCCGATCTGGGCCACCTGCAGCGGCGAATAGCCGTTCAGGCTGTCCAGCTTGGTCTCCCAGTCCATCATGATCACGTTTTCCTTGTACAGGTGGTGGTACAGCTTCTTCACCTGCCACACGCCGTAGATTTCAGCGGACTCGGGATATTGCGCCGGGTCGGCGGCGGCCTCGATGGCGGACATCATGATCCGCGCCGCGGCCTTGTGCTGGGCGTGGCCGTATTCGCCGTCCAGATCCTGGGTGACGATCACCTCCGGCTTGTAGCGCCGGATGCGCTGCACCACCAGCCCGCGCACGGTGTCCTCGCCGCCCCAGAGCCTGTACGCCTGGTTCACGGTGTCGCACTTCTCGTCGGGCAGGTTGATAAACTCCGGATAGTTCTTCACGCCCATCACCCACAGCGCGTTCAGCGCCTCCCGGCGACGGTTGCGGCTGCAGTTGGCCATGTACATCACCACGGTGGGCTTCTTCAGCGCCGTGGCGTAATAGGGGATCGTGCCGCCCAGGAAGATCAGCTCGTCGTCCTGGTGGGCGGAGACCACCATGATGTCCGCCTTGTCCACCGGTTTTTGCCACTGCTGCAGGGACTTGGCCGGCGTGCCGGGGCCGTAGACGCGCAGGTTGACGATCTTCTGGTCCTTCTCGCCCATCTGCAGCTTGATGTACTTTGTGCCGTCCAGCAGGTCAAAGAGCATGTAGATGCAGGGGAAGGTGGATGTCTGGTCCCGCTGGCGCAGGATGTTCATGTCCGCGTCGTACTCGACCAGCTGGAAGTCGGTGGGCTCGAAGAACCACTCGATCCTGAGCCAGCCCGCGCCGCCGTCTGGCAGCTTGATGCCCACGTAGCCGTCGGAGTGCTCGGCCCACCAGGCGGTGCTGACGGTGGAGTCGAACATCCGGTCCTTGTCGCCGGACTTCTCCGATACCTTCACGGCGCACTTCTTGGTGATGTCCGCCGCCTCGCCGCCCTCCGCGCGGGCGATGACCGGCATCCCGGCCAGCAGGCACAGGCACAGTGCAAGCGCCGCCAGCCGTCCCATCCATCTCTTCATTCGTCTGCCTCCATCAATTCAAGAACCACGGCGTCCTGCACCTGCATCCCCCGCGGGGTCAGGCGCAGAAAGCCGTCGGAAATTTCAATAAAGCCGCCAGCAGCGAGCTTCGCGAGCGCCGCTTCCCGGCCGCGCTCGAATGGCGCGCCAAACGCCGCCGACCACGCGGCCAGATCCAGTCCCCGCGTGGTGCGGGTGGAGAGCATCAGCGTCTCCTCCATGGCGTCCGCCGCCGTCAGGCGCTGCTGATCCAGCCGACGTGCGCCGGACAGGTACCCATCCAGGGTCGCCGGGTTGGAGAACCGGGTGCCGTCCACCAGCGAATGGGCCGCGCAGCCCAGCCCCAGGTAGTCGCCCCGGTTCCAGTAGACCAGGTTGTGGCGGCATTCAAAGCCGGGCCGGGCGTAGTTGGATATCTCGTAGCGCGCAAGGCCCGCCGCCGCGAGCCGGGAGACCGCCTCCCGCTGCAGGGCGTTCACGGCGTCGTCGTCCGGCACGACGGCCTCGCCGCGTGCCACCCGCGCCGCCATGGGCGTGCCCTCCTCCACGATCAGGCTGTAGGCGGAGATGTGGGGAACACCCAGCCCAAGGGCCGCCTCCAGCGTATCCCGCCACTGGGCCATGGTCTGCCCCGGCAGGGCGTACATCAGATCGAGGTTGATGTTGGAAAAGCCCGCGCCCCGGGCCATGCGCACGGCCTCGCCGATCTGTGCCGCCGTGTGGATGCGGCCCAGGGACTGCAATAAGCCGTCGTCAAAGCTCTGGGCGCCCATGCTCAGACGGTTGACGCCCGCCCGCCCGTAAACGGCCAGCTTTTGAGGCGTCAGCGTGCCGGGGTTGCCCTCCAGGGTGATCTCCGCATCCGGCGCGAAGGGCCATATCCGCCGAGCCCGGGCGAGGGTTTCCTCAATATACCCGGCGTCCACCAGCGTGGGCGTGCCGCCGCCGAAGAACACCGTGGCGACCTCCCGGTCCGAAAGCTCGTCCCTCCAGCCCTCCATTTCGCCCCAGAGCGCCTCGAAATACCGACCCCACTCCCCCTCCCTGCCCGGGAAGGAGGCGAAGTCGCAGTAGGCGCACTTCGACCGGCAAAACGGAACGTGGATGTAGAGGGAAAGCGGCTTCATACATTGCTCCACCCATCTGTCTGGGGTGTTGGGGGCGACAGCGCCCCAACGCTTGATCGTTCGCGGCGGCGTGTACGGCGCGAACGCAGGTCATTTTTCAGAAGTGGAAATCTCATTTCCCGGATGAAAAATGCCAACCTTGCAGATTTTGCGGCCGGAGGACTTCAGTCCTCAAGCAAAATCTGGTGGGGGTGGTATTGGCGGGGGAGCTCGCTCCCCCGTCCAAAGAACGTCAGTCCATCTTCAGAACCGCCATGAACGCCTCGGAAGGCACAGCCACGCTGCCCACCTGGCGCATGCGCTTCTTGCCCTCCTTCTGCTTTTCCAGCAGCTTCTTCTTTCGGGAGATGTCGCCGCCATAGCACTTGGCCAGCACGTCCTTGCGCAGGGCCTTCACGGTCTCGCGGGCGATGACCTTGCCGCCGATGGCCGCCTGGATGGGGATCTCGAACAGCTGCCGCGGGATGGCATCCTTCAATTTCTCGGCGATGCTGCGGCCCCGGGGATAGGCCCGGTCCTTGTGCACAATGATAGACAGCGCGTCACACTGCTCGCCGTTTAAGAGCATGTCAAGCTTGACCAGGTCGCTGCGCGCGTAGCCCTTGAGCTCATAGTCGAAGGAGGCGTAGCCCCGGGTGCGGCTCTTCAGCTGGTCGAAGAAGTCGTAGATCACCTCGTTCAGCGGCATGTCGTATTTCAGCAGCACGCGGCCGCCCTCGATGTATTTCATGTCCTTGAAGGTGCCGCGCTTGTCCTGGCACAGCTCCATGATCGCGCCCACGTAGTCCTGGGGCGTGATCACCTGGGCGTCCACCATGGGCTCCTCCATCCAGTCGATCTCCTGCACCGGGGGCAGGTTCGTGGGGTTGTCGATGAACACAGTCTCGCCGTCGGTCTTGACCACCTTGTAAACCACGCTGGGCGCGGTGGTGACCAGGTCCAGGTCGAACTCCCGCTCCAGTCGCTCCTGGATGATCTCCATGTGCAGAAGGCCCAGGAAGCCGCAGCGGAAGCCGTAGCCCAGGGCCACGGAGGTCTCCGGCTCGTAGGACAGGGCCGCGTCGTTCAGGCGCAGCTTCTCCAGTGCGTCCCGCAGGCTCTCGTAATCCGCGCCGTCGGCGGGATAGATGCCGCAGTACACCATGGGCAGCACCGGCTTGTAGCCCGGCAGGGGCTCGGCGGCGGGGTTGTCCGCCAGGGTGATGGTGTCGCCCACGCGGATGTCGGCGATGTCCTTGATGGAGGCGGCGATATAGCCCACCTCGCCGGCGTTCAGGCTGTCCTTGGGGCTGTAGCCCAGGGGCAGGTAGGCGCCCACCTCTGTGACCTCAAACTCCCGGTTGCCCGCCATCATGCGGATGCGGTCGCCCACCTTCACGCTGCCGGCCTTGAGCCGCACCGAGGAGATGGCCCCGCGATAGTTGTCGTAGTAGGAATCGAAGATCAGCGCCTGCAAGGGGGCGTCCGCATCGTCGGCGGGGGCGGGCACGTTCTTCACGATGTCCTCCAGCACGTCGTCGATGCCGATGCCCTGCTTGGCGGACACCAGCGGGCAACCCTCGCAGTCCAGGCCGATCTCGTCCTCGATCTCCTGCTTCACCACCTCCGGCTGGGCCGAGGGCAGGTCGATCTTGTTGATGACCGGCAGGATCTCCAAATCGTGCTCCAGCGCCATATAGACGTTGGCCAGCGTCTGGGCCTCGATGCCCTGGCTGGCGTCCACCACCAGGATCGCGCCCTCGCAGGCCGCCAGCGCCCTGGACACCTCGTAGGTGAAGTCCACGTGGCCGGGGGTGTCGATCAGGTTCAGGATGTACTCCTTGCCATCCTTCGCCACATAGGGCATGCGCACGGCCTTCGACTTTATGGTGATGCCCCGTTCCCGCTCCAGCTCCATGCTGTCCAGCACCTGGTCGGTCATGTCCCGCTGCTTCATCACGCCCGTGCGCTCCAGTATGCGGTCCGCCAGGGTGGACTTGCCGTGGTCGATGTGGGCAATGATGCAAAAATTGCGGATTCGGCTCTGGTCGTAGCTCAAAACGCAGTCCTCCGTCCCGTGAAATTCATACATTATATATCATAGAATATCAGTGTTAATTAATCAAGCGCTAGATAGAACGGCAGATTCCCGGAATGGCGTGGAACTTAAAGCGGCCTTCTCCTCTTGGGAAGGCTTGATTATGCATATTTATCAATATTCTTTGCATATCTATTCATTTACCACGGAAAATTATTTACATCACGAAATCAAGAAAAATGCAAAATTATCAATCATCAACGTTTTGTGGCAGAAAATTGCAATTCTTAACATTTGGGTTGGCAGTTCTCTATTGCCTTTTGGGGGCTGTTTATTGTATAATACAATCATTAAAAGGCCGTATTTGCGGCCATGAATGGAGGAACCAACATGAAGAAGATTCTGTCCCTGGTCATCGCGATGGTCCTGGCCCTGGGCTGCACCGCGGCTCTGGCCGACCTGCAGTTCGGCACCGGCGGCGAGTCCGGCACCTACTACGGCTACGGCACCGTGCTGGCCCAGTACATCTCCGACAACACCGACGTGAAGATCACCGTCGTCTCCAGCGGCGGCTCCACCGCCAATATCGACGACCTGGAGGCCGACACCCGCCAGCTGGGCTTCGTGCAGAACGACGTGGCCTACTACGCCGTGAACGGCGTCCGCCTGTTCGACGGTGCGCCCGTGGAGAACTTCTCCGCCCTGGCCGCGCTGTACATCGAGGCCGTGCAGGTCGTCACCAACAACCCCGACATCAAGTCCATCGAGGACCTGAAGGGCAAGAACGTGTCCATCGGCGCCGCCGGCTCCGGCGTGTACTTCAACGCCATCGACTTCCTGCAGGTCTACGGCCTGACCGAGGATGACATCAGCGCCCAGTACCTGAACTTCCAGGAGACCTGCGACGCGCTGAAGGACGGCAAGATCGACGCGGGCTTCATCGTGGCCGGTGCTCCCACCCCCGCCATCACCGAGCTGTGCACCACCCAGGGCGCCCGGCTGCTGAGCCTGGACGCGGACCACATCGCCGCGCTGCAGGACATCTCCGCCGCCTACGCCGAGACCACCATCCCCGCCGGCACCTATGACGGCATCGACGAGGATGTCACCACCGTGGGCATGAAGGCCACCATCGTCGCCAACGACTCCGTGACCGAGGACGAGGCCTACACCATCGTCAAAACCATCTTCGAGGGCAAGGACGAGATCACCGAGGGCCACGCCAAGGGCGCCGAGCTGGATCTGGAGTTCGCCTCCACCTGCGGCATCCCCTACAACGCCGGCGCTGCCAGGTACTTCGCCGAGCAGGGCATCGAGGTCGAGACCGCTGAATAAGCCCCTCGCCCCAAAGGCACTCTGATTCGTTCGGGGCTGCGGTTGAGTAAGCCGCAGCCCCGTATCATCATCGAATCATCCCGTTTACGCATCGTACAGATCCTTCGACTGCGCCTTGCTTCACGCAAGGCTTCGCTCAGGATGACAGGCGCCGTGTATGTGTCATTCTGAGCGGAGCATCGCAGCCGGCGATGCGCAGTCGAAGAATCTGTGCGTCACGTGCTGAATCAACAACATAGAAGGAGGCCGACTGCATGTCTGAAAACAAACCCCAGGACCCCAACCTGAACACGGCGCAGGCCGATGTCGCCGCGGATGTCGAAGCCGTCATGAAGAAATTCGACCGCGAGTCGAACGTGCGCATCTGGACGGGCGTCCCGAAGATCGTCGTCAGCTGCGTGCTGGTGCTGTTCTCGCTGTTCTGCCTGTATGTCACGCTGTTCGCCAACTTCCTGGAGCAGGTGCGCCTGTCCAGCTTCCTGGGGCTGGTGATCATCATGGGCTTCCTCACGTTCCCCGTGAAAAAGGGCTATGTGAAGGAAAACCACATGCCCTGGTATGACATCGTGCTGATGGTGGCCGGCGCTGCGGCCTTCTTCTACTTCACCTTCAACGCCCAGGAGATCGTGGCCATGCGGCCGAAGATGCTGCTGGCGCCCAAATATACGGTGATCGCCGTGGTGGGCATCGTGGTGCTCAGCGAGCTGTGCCGCCGCAGCGTGGGCCTGCCGGTGCTGTGCGTGGCGCTGTTCTTCCTGGCCTACACCTTCATCATCAGCAAGCAGACGCTTCCCATGGCGGCCCGCCAGCTGTTCTTCACCACCACCGGCGTGCTGGGCACCCCCATCAACGCCTGCTCGAAATTCATCGTGGTGTTCACCATCTTCGGCGCGTTCCTGGAACGCACCGGCGTGTCCGACTTCTTCATCAACCTGGCCAACAGCATCACCGGTCGCTTCGCGGGCGGCCCGGCGAAGGTGGCCGTCATCTCCTCGGCGCTGTGCGGCATGGTGTCCGGCAGCTCCGTGGGCAACACCGTCACCACCGGCTCGGTCACCATCCCGATGATGAAGGAGGCGGCGGCCTCCACCGGCGGCCAGATCATGCCGCCCATCATGGGCGCGGCTGCCTTCCTGATGGCAGAGATCGTGGGCGTGCCCTACTCCGACATCATCGTGCGCGCCATCCTGCCCGCGGTGCTGTACTTCCTGGGCATCTTTATCGCCGTGCACCTGGAGGCCAAGAAGCTGGGCCTGAAGGGCATCGACCGGAACCTGCTGCCCCGGATGCGCAGCCTCATCAAGCAGACCTACATGCTGATGCCGCTGATCATACTGATCTACCTGGTGTCCACCAACAGCCGCACCATGCAGTTCTCCGCGGCCATCGCCATCATCGCCACCATCGTGGTGGGCGTCATCAACAACATCGTGGACTACTTCGCCACCAGCAAGAAGTCCGGCGCCTCCGCCAGCGCGGGCGGCGCGCTGTCCGCGGCGGTGGGCGCGAAGGGCGGCTTCACCGCCAAGAGCATCTTCGACGCGCTGGAGTCCGGCGGCCGCAGCTGCATCACCGTGGCCGTGGCCTGCGGCATGGCCGGCATCATCACCGGCTGCCTGACCATCACCGGCCTGGCCAGTCAGATGATCAACGGCATCGTGTCGCTCACCCAGTCCCCCGCCCTCCAGGGCGTGCCCGGGCTGGCGCTGCTGCTGGGCCTGCTCCTGACCATGCTGTGCTGCATCGTGCTGGGCATGGGCGTGCCCACCACGGCCACCTACTGCATCATGGCGGCCACCTGCGCCCCCATCCTGACCAAGATGGGCGTGCCGGTGCTGGCGGCCCACTTCTTCGTGTTCTATTACGGCATCGTGGCGGACATCACGCCGCCCGTGGCCCTGGCGGCTTACGCCGGCGCGGCCATCGCCAAGGGCAAGCCGATGGCCACCGGCGTGACGGCCACGCGGCTGGCCGTCGGCGCGTTCATCATCCCCTTCGTGTTCGCCGCCAGCCCGGCGCTGCTGTTCATCGACACGGTGTGGTATGAGGTCATACTGATCGCCATCACCGCTACCATCGGCATGTTTGGCGTGGCCGCGGGCCTGTCTGGCTACCTGCTGGTGAATATGAACATCCTGGAGCGCCTGCTGCTGATCGGCGGCGGCCTGGCGCTGATCATCCCCGGCACGCTCACCGACTTCATCGGCCTGGGCCTGATCGCCCTGGGGCTGGTGCTGCAGCTGCCGAGGCGGAAGAAGGCCGCGGCATAGGCGCACAAAAAAAGAACCCGGAAGGGTTCTTTTTTTGTGCGCCTAAATCTCCTCGTAGATCACATTCTCCGCCAGGCTGCGGTTCTTGTAGGCCGGATTGTCGCTCACATCGCGGATGATGTGCACGTACTCCGGTATGGCCGCGCCCTCGTCCTCGCGCTCCAGCTCGATCTCCATGATGGCCCGGTCCTTCCAGAAGGGATAGATGTCGAACTCCAGCACATGGCCCTGGTAGGGGATGCGATAGCGGGTCTTGCCCAGGGGCTTGCAGCCGGGCTGCATTTCGTGGGACAGGCGGATGTACTCCATCTGGTCGATCTCGCCCTCATCCTCCTCGTTCTTCACGCTGGACAGGTGCCGCTTGAAGGTCTTGTAGTACCGGATCTGGCCGCCCGTGACCACCTGGCGGATGCGCCGGGTCTCCCCCGGGCCGGAGACGGTCAGGTAGATCTGCACGATCTCCCACTGCTCCACGCCCTTTTGCTTCAGCAGCGTGGGGATGTCCGGGTAGCGGATCAGGTACTTCCGCTCGATCTCATAGTGCTTGCCGTTCATATCCATTCCTCCCCGTGATGGGAATCACAGTTTGATGCCATTCAGTTCGTCGTCCGGCGCGTTCAGCCTGAAGTCCCAGGTCAGCTTCGTCAGGCTGCACCAGCCCCTCTCGCACAGCCCCACATCCCACTTCGGGCCGTCCATGGGCGGGAAGTCGACATTGCCGTACAGCCAGCCGCCGTCGTCGGCTTGGGTGAAGACGGGGTCGTTCAAAAACACCGGGGCCAGCGTCGCCGGCGCGATGCCCTTCAGCTGCTCATAGGGCAGCGCGGGCACGTTCAGGTTGTACAGCACGCCCCTGGGCAGCGGGTGCGCGGGCACCCACTCGGCCACCCGCAGCGCCGCCCGGGCCGCGGGGGCGTAGTCCTCCCTCGCCGTCCCGTGGGGGTCGAAATACAGCGACACCGCCAGCGCCTGTACGCCCGCCATGGCGGCCTCCATCGCCGCGCCCACCGTGCCCGAATAGACGCAGGCGCCGCCCGCGTTCATGCCCCGGTTGATGCCTGAGACCGCCAGATCGAGCTTTGCCTGCCGCCTGACCAGGAACACCCCCAGCGAGGCGCAGTCCGAGGGCGTGCCGTCGCAGGCCCAGGCCGCCTTTGCGCCGGGATAATCCACCGGCTCAGCCCGCAGCGCCCGGTCGAAGGTGCCGCCATGGCTGACGGCGGAGCGCTCCCGGTTCGGCGCGCAGATGTACGCCCCGTGGCCCGCCGCGCTGAACGCGTCCGCCAGGGCCTTGAGACCCGGCGCGCGGATGCCGTCGTCGTTGGTGAGAAGTATGTTCATAAGCCCTCTCGTTTTATCGTGGATGGGGGCGCCGCAACGGCGCCCCTACAGGAACGCGGCAGCGGCTTTCCCTGCTCCCTATTCCCTACTCCCTGGTCCCTACTCCCTACTCCCTGATCCCTAATCCCCCGCGTTCTTGAACACCCGCACGGATTCGTTGTAGATCTTCACGATGTCCTGCAGGATGTCGGCATGGCGGAAGCTCTTGTGGTAGAGTATGTTCATCTCCCGGATCATGCTCAGGTTCTCGATGGGCAGCACGGTCATCTTGCCCTTCTTCAGCTCGTCCATGCAGGCGCTGCGGGGCAGGATGGACACGCCGTAGTTGCGGCGCACCAGGTCCTTGATGGTGGCGATGTTGTCCACCTCCAGGGTGACGTTGAACTCGTCGATGGAGATGTTGCGGCTCTCCAGGTGGGCGGCGAACAGGTTGCGCGTGCCGGAGCTGGGCAGGCGCAGGATCAGCCGCTCGCGCTTCAGCTCGTCCAGCGTGACGATGCTCTTGCGGGACAGCGGGCTCTCGTTGGACACGGCGCAGACCAGGAAGTCGGTGTCCAGCATGATGGAGTTGATGCTCTCATCCTGCACCGCGCCCTCCACGATAGCGATATCGATCTTATAGTTCTTCAGCATCGCATAAAGATTATTAATCGTGTCGGTCTGGATCGTGATGCTCACGTTCTCGTTCTGCTCGGCATACTTCGCCAGCACCTCCGTGACCACGTTGCTCTCGGAGGTATGGGTGACGCCCACGCGGAGCCGGTCGATGGACCGCTGCTGGTCCCGCAGAGCCTGCTGCAGGTTCTGGTACAGCGACACCACGCGCTCGGCGTACTCGATCACCAGCTTGCCGTCCGGCGTTGGGCGGATCTTGCCGCCGCTGCGCACGAACAGGCTGATGCCCATTTCCTTCTCAATCTGCTTGATGTGCTGGCTCACGGCGGGCTGCGTCAGAGAGAGCTGCTCCGCCGCCCGCGTGTAGTTGCCGGTCTCGTTCACCTTTAACAGCGTCAACAGCTTCACGTCAATCATGGCAGTTCCCTCCATTATTTAATATTATTCCCTGCGGCATCGTGATAATGGCCGCTTATCCTCTTTCATATTAACATACTTAACAATAAAGTGCAATAGACAGCGGGCATGTTTTGCAAAAAAAGAAGGGCGCGCCTTATCAGACGCGCCCTCCAGGGGTCGACCGGTGGTTTAGGCCTTGCCGTCGCAGCCCAGGACGTCGACCAGCTTGTGCTCGACCATTTCCTTGATGGCGATGCGGGCGGGCTTCAGGTACTGGCGGGGATCGAAATGATCCGGATGCTCCGCGAAATGCTTGCGGATGCAGGCGGTCATGGCCAGGCGCAGGTCAGAGTCGATGTTGATCTTGCAGACCGCGCCGCGGGCAGCCTGACGCAGCTGCTCCTCGGGGATGCCGACGGCGTCGGGCATCTTGCCGCCGTTCTCGTTGATGATCTTCACGAACTCCTGCGGCACGGAGGAAGAGCCGTGCAGCACGATCGGGAAGCCGGGCAGGCGCTTGGCGACCTCGTCCAGGATGTCGAAGCGCAGCGGCGGGGGCACCAGGATGCCCTTTTCGTTTCGGGTGCACTGCTCGGCCTTGAACTTGTAGGCACCGTGAGAGGTGCCGATGGCGATGGCCAGGGAGTCGCAGCCGGTCTCCTCGACGAAGTGCTGCACGTCCTCGGGACGGGTGTAGCTGGAATCCTCAGCGGAGACGTTGACCTCGTCCTCGACGCCGGCCAGAGTGCCCAGCTCGGCCTCGACGACCACGCCGTGGTCGTGGGCGTACTCGACGACCTGCTTGGTGATCTTGATGTTCTCCTCGATGGGCAGGCCGCTCTTATCGATCATGACGGAGGTGAAGCCGCCGTCGATGCAGCTCTTGCACAGCTCGAAGGAATCGCCGTGGTCCAGGTGGACGACGATGGGCAGGTCGAAGCCCGCAGTCTGCTCGGCGTCCTCGATGGCGGCCCGGATCAGGTGCATCAGGTACACGTGCTTGGCATAGGCGCGAGCGCCCTTGGAGACCTGCAGGATCAGCGGGGCGCGCTTTTCGATGGCGGCCTCGGTGATGCCCTGGATGATCTCCATGTTGTTCACGTTGAAAGCGCCGATGGCGTAGCCGCCATTGTAAGCTTTCTTGAACATCTCGGTGGAAGTAACAAGAGCCATATCAAACACTCCTTTATATTAGGCTGGATTAATTATACCAGCTACCGGGGATAAAATCAAGCAGTATTTTTGTCGCAGGCGAAATGAATGGCCACAAAGCATGGCAAGCCCGGCCATAGGCCGGGCCTGTCATCGAAAGCGCGATTTCGCGCCTGTCCTTACTGTCCCTTCTCAAACACCATCTCGTCCTGGCCGGGGGTCTCCTTGAAGTCCGTCCAGGTGAGGGTGCCGTCCTCGTTCAGCACGAAGGACGCCGCGCCATCGTCAAAGACGAGCTCCTCGTCAACGATATCGCCGTCCTCGCCGTAGGTGATGTTGTACTTCTCGCCGGTCTCCAGGCTGGTCAGCGCGCCGGAAACCTCGTCATAGGTGCACTCATATTCCCACACCGTGGATTCAGTGGCGCTGCTGCCCCACTCGATCGTGCAGTGAACCTCGTCGCCCTCATCGCTGACGACCAGCACCGCGCGGCCGGCGACCCACATGCCTTCAAAGGCGGCGACGGGGCTGTCGCCATCCTGCGCCTCCTCCTCGTCCGCTTCGGCCTCGGAATCCTCCGCCAGTGCGGTGTAGTAGTCGTCCTGGTTCACCAGTTCGATCCGCTCCAGGATGGCATCGCCGCCGTCCGCATCGTCGATCACGTCCAGCAGGAAGTAGGCGGAAGTGCCCACGGAGAGCACGTAGTAGGTGCCGTCGTCCGCCACGTAGCAGACGCCGTTTTCGATCTCCCGGCAGCTTTCGCTCCTCTGGGCCTCGGCGAGGTACTCCTCATAGACCTCCTTGTCCAGCGTCAGGCCGATGGCGCTGGCGGGTTCGTCGTCGTTGACTTCGCCGTCGTACAGGTAAAGCGCGCCGGGCGCGAACTCCACCGACCAGCCGCCAGACAGGTCCACCGTGGCGATGACGGCCTGGGCCTCCCCATCCAGGACGGCAGTGGCGGTCGGCCTGCCCTCGGCCACTGCGCCCATCGCCAGCAACAGGCAGAGCGCCAGCAGCGCGGAAATCAATTTCTTCATTCCCAAGTCCTCCTTTAATCAAGATGATAATGTGAGTATAGCATAGCCCGCAGGGGGCGTCAAGCCATGGCATCACAGGAAAATAACGCTCCCGCGGCCTTTCTTAATGCCTTTGGGTTTGACGAAAGGGGCAAAGAGGGGTATACTGTATACATTCTATAGAATGGATAATTGTCGCGACAGGAGGGATGGACCGTTGAAGCTGGGCATACGCACCGATTTCGTGAACCTGCCGGAGGTGGCGGCGCTGGGCTATGACTACGTGGAGATCCCCCTGAACGCGCTGGCAGCGCTGCCGGAGGGCGACTTCTGCGACTTCGTGGACTATGTGGAGGGGAATGCCATCCCCGTGCTGGCCTGCGGCGATATGCTGCCGGACGATCTGCCCATCACCGGGCCGGACGTGAACGCCACGGCGCTGCACGGCTACCTGAAGCACGCGCTGGGTCGCGCCCAGCGGCTGGGTGTGAAGGTGGCGGCGCTGGACGGCGCGAAGAGCCGCTCGGTGCCCCTGGACGGCGACTTCCCCTTCGCCTGGCGGCAGCTGGGCAACTTCCTCAGGCTCCTGCAGGGCCACGCCCGGGACGCCGGCATCACCGTGGCGCTGGAGCCGCTGCGCAAGGCGGACTGCAACCTGCTGAACCTGGTGTCCGAGGCCACGCTGATCGCTGGGCTTTTGCAGCTGGAGAACATCGCCGTGGCGGCCCACTTCGGCCACATGGCCATGGCCAGCGAGCCGCTGAGCGCCCTGAGAAGGGCCGCGCCGCTGCTGAAGCACGCGTATATCGAAAACGCCCTGACCCGCGCCCTCCCCCGCCCCGGCGACGGCGAGGACTACGGCCGGATGCTGGAGACCCTCTCCGACATCGACTACGGCGGCGGCATCACGTTGTGCGGAAGCATCACGGAGACGTTTGTCAAGGACGCGGGGATAGCGCTTCAATATATCCGTCAATTAGGAATTAGGTAGCCGCTGATTAATTCCCGCATCGATTCTGCGGCGCCTTTTCCGGCATCTGTCTCTTGCAGAATTCTCGATTTACCTCCAGTAAACCTTCGAACATCGTATACTTAGGAATTAGGAATGAGGAATTGTTGAGCAAATCCTTGCGGATTTGTTTTCATTCCAAAGCATCTCATTCCCGCGAAATCGTAGAAATCCGTCAGGATTTCCACCGCCATTCCTCATTCCTGATTCCTCATTTCACATTATATCGCAAACATCGGTTTTTACGGTGCAAGGAGGCTTTCGTTTGAACATCATCATCGTCGGCAACGGCAAGGTGGGCTATACGCTGGCCCAGTATCTGAGCAAGGACGGGCACGACATCACCGTGCTGGACCGGAACCAGCAGGCGCTGAACCGGGCCAGCGAGACGTTGGACGTGATGTGCGTGCGGGGCAACGGCGCCAACGTGAAGACGCTGATCGAGGCGGGCGTGGAGTCCGCGGACGTGATCGTGGCCGTCACCGGCAACGACGAGCTGAACATGGTGTGCTGCCTGGCCGCCAAGCAGCTGGGCGCAAAGTATTCCATCGCCCGCATCCGCGACCCGGAGTACACCGAGAGTCTGACGCTGCTGCAGAAGAAGCTGGACATTGACCAGGTGATCAACCCCGAGCGCACCACCGCCCAGGAGATCTCCCGGCTGCTGCGCTTCCCCTTCGCCATCAACATCGAATCCTTCGCCCACGGCCGGGTGGAGATGGTCGAGTTCCGCACCGAGGAGCGGGACGCCATACTCAACACGCCCCTATCCCGGCTGCACAGCCGCTATCCCCGCATCCAGTTCACCGCCGTGCAGCGCAGCGGCGACGCCTTCATCCCCGACGGCAACAGCATCCTGCTGCCCGGCGACCGGGTGTACGCCACCGGCGACCGGGACAGCGTGACCAAGTTCTTCAAGCAGCTGGGCAAGGACACCCAGCGGATGAAGTCCGCGCTGCTCATCGGCGGCGGCCACATCAGCTACTACCTGGCCAAGATCATCGCCGGCATGGGCGTTTACCTGCGGCTGATCGAGATCGACGAGAAGAAGTGCCTGCGGCTGGCGGACCAGCTGGACGACGTGATGGTCATCAACGCCGACGGCACCGACCAGGAGGTGCTGGAATCGGAGAACGTGGGCGACTGCGGCGCGCTGATTTGCCTGACCAACCGGGACGAGGAGAACCTGATCACCGGCATGTACGGCGCGCGACACGGCGTGAAGAAGGTCATCGTGAAGGTGAACCGGCTGAACGCCATGGACGTGATGGAGGACCTGGGCATCGACAGCGCCGTCAGCCCCAAGCTGACCACCGCCAACGCCATCCTGCGCTCGGTGCGCGCGCTGAACAACAGCGCCGGCTCCGTGGTGGAGAAGGTATACGGCATGCTGGGCGGCCAGGTGGAGGCCTATGAGTTCACCGCCCTGGAGGGCGCGCCCTACCTGAACATCCCGCTGAACCAGCTGAACATCCGCAAGGGCATCCTGGTGTCCGTGCTGGTGCGCGAGCGCAGGTGCATCATCCCCTTCGGCAGCGACCACATCGAGGCCGGCGACACCGTCATCCTCACCGCCAAGGCAGGCACCGTGGTGAACCTGGAGGACGCCTTCGACATTACGGAGATCAGAAGATGAACAAACGACTGCTATGCCACCTGGTGGGCAACGTGGTGCGCGTGTGCGGCGCGCTGATGGCGCTGCCCGTGCTGGTTTCGCTGATCCTGCGCAGCGGCGACACCATGCCGCTGGTGCTTTCCATGCTCATCGCCGTGGCGGTGGGCACGGCCCTGGCCCTGGTCCAGCCCCGCCGCGACACGCTGCGCGCCCGGGAGGGCTTCGCCATCGTGGCCTTCAGCTGGATCATCGTGTCCTTCCTGGGCGGCCTGCCCTTCTATTTCAGCGGCTACATCCCCTCGCTGGTGGACTGCTTTTTTGAGACCGTCTCCGGCTTCACCACCACCGGCGCCACCATCCTCACCGACGTGGAGGCCCTGCCCAAGGGACTGCTGTTCTGGCGCAGCTTCACCCATTGGGCCGGCGGCATGGGCGTGCTGGTGCTGAGCCTGGCGTTGATCCCCAAGATGGGCGCGCGCTCCATCCACCTGATGCGGGCAGAGAGCCCCGGCCCCAGCACGGACAAGCTGGTGCCCCGGGTAGCCAACAACGCCAAGATCCTGTACGAGATCTACGTGGCCCTGTCGCTGTTCATGGTGGCGGCGCTGCTGTTCTGCCGGATGGACCTGTACGACGCGCTGGTGCACATGTTCGGCGCGGCCGGCACCGGCGGCTTCGGCACCTACGGCAACAGCATCGCCCACTTCAACAGCGCTGCGGTGGACATCGTCACCGGCGTGTTCATGGCGCTGTTCGGCGTCAACTTCTCCATCTACTATTTCCTGATCCACCGCAACTGGAAGGCCGGCCTGGGCAACAGTGAATTGAGGGTGTACTGGGCCATCCTGCTAGGCGCCACGGTGCTGATCGCCATCAACATCATGCCCCTGGCCAAAGAGGGCTTCTACAGCATGGCGGAGGACGCGCCGAAGGACGGCAGCTTCTTTACCGCCCTGCGCTACAGCTTCTTCCAGGTATCCTCGGTGATGACCACCACCGGCTATGCCACGGCGGACTTCAACCTGTGGCCCCAGTTTTCCCGGGTGCTGCTGGTCGTCATCATGTTCATCGGCGCCAGCGCCGGCTCCACCGGCGGCGGCATGAAGGTGATCCGCCTGCAGCTGCTGGTGAAGAGCATGGTGCGCGACATCCGGCGCACGGTGCATCCCAAGTCGGTCAACACCGTCAAGCTGGACGGCCACACCGTGGACGAGAGCATCCTCTCCGGCGTGCAGGGCTTCTTCTTTGCCTACATGCTGATCCTGCTGGCGGCCACGATCATCGTGTCCCTGGATGGCTTCTCCTTCGAGACCAACTTCACCGCCGTGGTCGCCACGCTTTCCAACATCGGCCCGGGTCTTGGCATGGTGGGCCCCACCGGCAACTTCGCCGCCTTCAGCGACCTGAGCAAGATCGTGCTCAGCATGTGCATGCTCATCGGCAGGCTGGAGGTCTTCCCCATCCTGATGCTCTTCTCCCGCAGCGCGTGGAAGAAGTAAAAAGGCATAACAAAAGCGCCGGAGGCAATGCCTCCGGCGCTTGAGTTTTGGGCGAACGCGGGGCAGACTTCCAGCACAACGCCCTTCTGCAATTCTGCGGGAATAACACTATGTCCATCGAGCCGATTCGTACAGCTCGACTATTTCTTTTCTCTCTCGTGCTTGTACAGCAGGAAATCCTCAAACAGCTGGAGCGTCTTCCTGTCCCTTGCCGTGAGCTTCTCTTGCTCCTGGCTCTGCATAAACGGGTCTTTGTCGGATATGCCAATCAGATAATCCGCCGAAGTTTGGTACAGCCTGCAGAGCTTAGCCAGCAACTCATAGCTGGGCGAACTATTGTCTCGCTCCCAGGATTTGACCGTGCTCAGCGAGACATTCAGCTTATCCGCCAAATCAGCCTGCCGGTCGCCATGATAGGTCCTTACAGATTTCAATCTCTTACCGATCATCACACTCACCTATAAAAGTATAAGGTTTTTGACTCTAAATCATCAAAAATAGGTTGTAGTTTCTTGTTTATTTTGATATAATAGTTGCATATTCTCATACTTTATAGCCGAGGTATTATTATGAGCAAAATCAACAGCTCCAAAGCAGAACGAACAGCAGTCATGCCTAAGCATTTGCTTCCGGTATTCCTGATCTTCTGCCTTGCTTTTCTTGCGGTCGCCTGGTTTACGGTATGTGCGATCAATCGTTATAATGCAGCGAAGGTCGAGGAATACATGGAATCTCATGAGGCAAAGATCATGGACTTGATCGAATCCCACAGTGTGTCCGTCTATGAGGATACTCCTTACGCTTCATGTGATGAAATCGATCACAGTTGTTTCGTATTCAACAGCAAAAATGGCGACGAGATGGCCTTGCAGGATTTTCCATTCAATGCGCCTGGTTGGCTCATCACCTATGAAAAGAACGGCAACAACCTCCAATTTGCCTATAACTGGGAAGACCAAACCGCAAAGTACAGAATGTCTCACTTTGGCGAATACTATGAATGGCAGGATTTGGCGACCTATGAGGGAAACCCGATTGAAGTCAGTGCCGTGCCTCTCAGTGGATGCGACCTGAACAATCTGGTTTATCAGAACAAATTCTACCTCCTCATAGACAGCGTACAAACCTTCTATCATCTCACCGACTCGCGGATTTGGAAACGAACACTTGTCAACAACACCGTGAGAGAACCGGGTTGGGTGATGTGCGGAAGCAGTGATACGTATGAATGGCAGGATTCAACGACCGATGAGGGAAACCCGATTGAAGTCAGTGCCGTGCCTCTCAGTGGATGCGACCTGAACAATCTGGTTTATCAGAACAAATTCTACCTCCTCATAGACAGCGGTTTCTTGCAAGTCCAGAATGTCGGGGACTGGACTCTGCAAACCTTCTATCATCTCACCGACTCGCAGATTTGGAAACGAACACTTGTCGGCAACACTGTGAGAGGACCGGGTTGGGTGATGTGCGGAAGCAGCGATACGATATATGATACTGTTCAAAACATCAACCGAGACAGTATTTACAACACATATATTTTTCCCTCAATGTCGGCTTTTTCAATCGACAGCAACGGCTGTCTTCAAGCTGTCGATGACGAATCGACGCCAGAAGACAAGGCAACCGACATGACGGGTGCCATCATGCTTATGCTGGAGAGCACCGGTCATTGCAAGCTCGGAGCAGGGACATATTATGTCAGTGGCAATATCGATCTCCCGTCCGGCTCCAGTCTGGAAGGGTGTGGGAATAATACAATCATCAGACTATTGCCCTCTAGCGCGAGCGGCTATGTAATCAGAATACTCCAAAACAATACAGTTCGAGGAATTCGCTTCAGCGGCGGCAAATCCGCGCCAAAAGGGGTGTTGTCTGATGCGACCAATTTTGGTTCACAGAACGGGATTGTTTTCACAGGAAACGCTGACGGAAAGGACGAGACCCGTCCTGTCGCGCTGACAAATATCGTCACAGATTGTTGGTTCGAGAATTTTGATGGTTCTGGTTTCTACGGGTATAACACTGGCGGCGGAATGCAGAATACAGTCAATCTGACAGACTGCTTCTTCGATCACTGCCGAATTGGTATCAACATTGACTTTTTCATGGAATACAGTAAGGTCAACAATTGTATAATCACAAACTGCTACTATGCTTGTATCAATAACGGTGGAAACAATGTATTTACAAACTGCACCTTCCATGGCGTTGTCGGTTGGATGTGTGATAATTCCGCCGATGACAAGCGAAACAACTTGCATGGTTCGTGTATCGGGTGTACGTTTAATCATATCAACAATATGAATCGCCCGGATATACTTGGTCGCGGGTATGCTGTAATCATCTTGAACAGCAACAACGGATTTGTCTTTACCGGTTGCCAATTTTGGTACGGGAACGTACTTATCGACAACAGCAGAGCCATAGCTTTTTCCGATTGTTTATTCGGTAACCAGGATCCCGTCATCACTGTTTCAGGCAACGATTGGGGGGCATTCTTCCATGACGTCACTTTCTTCAATGAACCGATCCTGAATGTAAATGAAAAGACCATATTTGTAAACTGTTTTGCTTCAGACGGAACACGGATCGTGTCTACGGGCAAGTCCAGCAAGTCCAAATAGCTATCGCCTCGAATAATACAAACAACGACTCACGCAGAACAGCGTGAGTCGTTGTTTGTACTTGATGCTTCAGCGCGGGCTCAGCCCTGCTTCTTCCTGGCCTCCAGCTTTTTCCTTGCCTCTGTGCCCAGGATGCGCTTGCGCATGCGGATGGACTTGGGGGTGATCTCCACCAGCTCGTCGTCGTCGATGAACTCCATGGCCTCCTCCAGCGTGGGGATGTGCACGCCGGTGATCTTGAGGGCCTCCTCGGCGGCGGCGGAGTTGCGGCTGTTGGTCATGTGCTTCTTCTTGCACACGTTCACGTCGATGTCGCCGGGGCGGGAGTTCCTGCCGATGATCATGCCGTTGTACACCTTCACGCCCGGCTCGATGAACAGCTCGCCGCGGTCCTGGATGTTGAACAGGGCGTAGGAGGTGGACACGCCGTCCTCCCAGGCCACCAGCGCGCCGGAGTTGCGGGTGGGGATGTCGCCCTTGACGGGCTCGTAGTCCTCGAACACGGCGCTCATGACGCCCTCGCCGCGGGTGTCGGTGAGGAACTCGCTGCGATAGCCGAACAGGCCGCGGGACGGCACGATGAACTCCAGCCGCATGCGGCTCTCGCCATTCATGGAGATGAGCGTGCCGCGGCGACGGCCGATCTTGTCGATCACCGCGCCGGAGAACTCGGTGGGCACGTCGCACACCAGCCGCTCCATGGGCTCGCACTTCTGGCCATTGATGTCCTTGTACAGCACCACCGGCTTGGTCACGGCGAACTCATAGCCCTGGCGGCGCATGGTCTCGATGAGGATGGACAGGTGCAGCTCGCCGCGCCCGTACACCCGGAAGGCGTCGGTGCTCTCCGTCTCCTCCACGCGCAAGCTGACGTCGGTCAGTGCCTCCTTCTCCAGACGCGCGCGCAGGTGGCGGGAGGTGACATAGGTGCCCTCGGTGCCGGCGAAGGGGCTGTCGTTGACGCAGAAGGTCATGGAGATGGTGGGCTCGTCGATCTTCACGAAGGGCAGCGGCTCGGCCATGGCCGGCGGGCAGATGGTGTCGCCGATCAGCAGGTCCGGGAAGCCGGACACGGCCACGATGTCGCCCACCTCGGCGCGCTCGGCGTTCACCCGCTTCAATCCGTCGAACTCGAACAGGCCCGCCAGCCGCGCCGGGGCGGAGACGAAGGCGGAGTCGTAGACGCAGCGGATAGCCATCTGGCCGGCGTCGATGCTGCCGCGCTCGATGCGGCCCACGCCGATGCGGCCCACGTAGTCGTTGTAGTCGATGGTGGAGATCAGCAGCTGCAGCGGGCCTTCCGGGTCGCCCTCGGGCGCCGGGATGTGCGTAAGGATTGCGTCGAACAGGGGCCGCAGGTCGGTGCCGGGCTCGCGCCAGTCGGTGCTGGCTGTGCCGGTGCGGCCGGAGGCGTAGATGATGGGGCTGTCCAGCTGCTCGTCGCTGGCGTCCAGGTCGATCAGCAGCTCCAGCGTCTCGTCCACCACCTCGTCACACCGCGCGTCGGGCCGGTCGGTCTTGTTCACCACGATGATGACCTTCAGATTCAGCTCCAGCGCCTTCTTCAGCACGAAGCGGGTTTGGGGCATGGGGCCCTCGAAGCTGTCCACCAGCAGAAGCACGCCGGAGACCATCTTCAGCACGCGCTCCACCTCGCCGGAGAAGTCCGCGTGGCCGGGAGTGTCCACGATGTTGATCTTCACGCCGTTGTAGTGCACGGCGGTGTTCTTGGACAGGATCGTGATGCCGCGCTCGCGCTCCAGGTCGTTGGAGTCCATCACGCGGTCCTGGACCTGCTGGTTCTGGCGGAACACGCCTCCCTGCTTCAGCATTTCGTCCACCAGCGTGGTCTTGCCGTGGTCGACGTGGGCGATGATGGCGATGTTGCGAAGATCGTTGCGAGTAATATTCAATGTGGTTACCTCTTTTCGGTGTATAGGGTTCGAGATGTTCATCTCATCCGTGGTCACGCGGTCAACGGTATCATGTGGGGTCAGGCGCTTCGGACAATCAGGCGCTTGAGCCGCTCCCCCAGCCGCTTTTCGATGATTTCATAGCAGATCTTCGCCACAACCAGGGCGACGAGCAAGACGGGGACGATCATGAGCAGCTGTCGCGCGCCCAGCTTATGGAAGTTGACCACGCGCCCGGCCGCCGCCACCACAAAGTAGTGGGTCAGGTAGAAGGAATAGCTTAGGTTCCCCATCTGCACGAGCAGCCCCGGCATCTTCCCATCGTGCAGGCTCAACACCACGGCGCACAGGAACACCCCGAAGCATGCCGCCCGGGCCGCGTTCGACCCCGAGCAATACCCGGCGACGGCTGCGGCGACGCCTGCCGCCAGCAGCGCGGCCCTGCCCGCCCGGGTCGGGATCGGGCGATCCCACAGCTTCAGGGCGACGGCATAGCACAGGATGCCCGCCACAAAGCAGAACCAGCTGCTGCTCTTCAGCACGACCACCGCCGACACCGTGGATCGGGACAGCTTCGCGGCGGCCCACACCGCGGCGCAAAGCGCGCTGGCGATCAGGCCCCGATACCGCTGGCTGATCGCCCTCGCCAACGCGAACAGCAGCACGAAGGCCACCTCGAGGTACAGCGTCCACGCCATCCCCAGCAGCGGCCTGATGACCACCGTGCCGCTCGTGCTGGTCCGGGCATAGGGGATGAGGCACATGGATTTCACAAACTCCATCCAGGAGGCCGGTTCGCCGTCCAGGTTGATCCCCAGGAGCCGGTCCGCCGCGAATATCAGTACCGTGAGGATCCAGTAGAGCGGCAGGATCCGAATGAGCCGCCGCCGCACGAAGGTCCTCCGGTCGTCATGCCGCGTGGTGTACATGGTCAAAAATCCGGTAATGACGTAGAAGAGCTGGACGGAGGCGTTGAACGCGACGGACTTGCAATAATGCCTGCCAAAGCCGATGTGGTACAGGGCGATCATCGTAAACCCCAGCACGCGGATGCATTGGATGCAATCCAGGCGGCCTTCAAAGCGCCTGCCTTCCATCCACATTCCCCCCTCTCCGGGATTTCGCCGGCCGGAGGGCCTGCGCAGGCCCTCCGGCGGCGTTGGCGATGCCCTTATTCCATCTCGTCCGCGGTCATGCGATCCGCGGTTTCGGCCAGCACCAGGCCCTCGTTGTTTTCGCAGGCCAGCCGGATGGACCATTCGTTTTCAAACATCAGCACGGGCCGCCCGACGCGGTCCTCGGCGATGGCGGTGGTGCTGGTCAGGCGCAGCCTGTCCAGGGGTTTCGGCGTCTCAACCACCCAGCGCACGAAGCGGAAGGGCAGGTTTTCACGGGTGATGTTCACGCCATACTCGCTCTTCAGGCGGTACTCCAGCACGTCCATCTGCAGAACGCCCACCACGCCGGCGATCATCTCCTCCCGGCCGATGTTGGGCCGCTTGAAGGTCTGGATGGCGCCTTCCTGGCTGAGCTGGTTCACGCCCTTCAGGAACTGCTTGCGCTTCATGGAATCCTCGGGGCTGACGCGGCAGAAGAACTCCGGTGCGAACAGCGGGATGCCCGAATAGCGCACGGGAGAACCGGTGCAGATGGTGTCGCCCAGGCGGAAGATGCCGGGGTCGAACAGGCCGATGATGTCGCCGGGATAGGCGGTGTCCACCGTCTCGTGCTCCTGGGCCATGAAGGTCTGGGGCTGGGCCAGCTTCACGCGGCTGTTTGAGGAGGAGTGCCACACGGTCATGCCCTTTTCAAACACGCCGCTGCACACCCGCATGAAGGCCAGGCGGTCCCGGTGGGCCGGGTTCATGTTTGCCTGGATCTTGAAGATGAAGCCGGTAAACTTCTCGTCGGCGGGGTCGATGGGGCCCACCTCCTCGGCCACGCGGGGCGTGGGCGACTTGGTGTAGCTCAAAAACCGGTTCAGGAACGGCTCCACGCCGAAGTTGTTGGTGGCCGAGCCGAAGAACATGGGCGTCAGCTGTCCGGAGAGGATCTTCTCCATGTCGAACTCGTCGCCCGCCACGTCCAGCAGCTCGATGTCCTCCATCAGTTTGTCGTAGTAGGTCTGGCCGATCTTGGCCGGGCAGCCGGGGTCGTCGATGGAGACGGTCTCCACGTTCACCTGGCCCTGGCCGTGATCGCCGCCGGAATACAGCTCGATCAGCCGGGTGTCCCGGTGATAGACACCCTTGAAATCGCCATGAATGCCGATGGGCCAGTTCACGGGGCAGGAGCGGATGCCCAGCACCGATTCGATGTCCTCCATCAGCTCGAAGGGATCCCGGCCGGTGCGGTCCATCTTGTTGATGAAGGTGAAGATGGGGATACTGCGCAGGCGGCAGACCTTGAACAGCTTGATGGTCTGCTCCTCCACGCCCTTGGCATTGTCGATCAGCATGACGGCGCTGTCGGCGGCGACCAGGGTACGGTAGGTGTCCTCGGAGAAGTCCTGGTGGCCGGGGGTGTCCAGTATGTTGATCCTGTAGCCGTTATAGTCGAATTGCATGGCCGACGACGTGACCGAGATGCCGCGCTGCTTTTCGATCTCCATCCAGTCGGAGGTGGCGTGGCGCGCGGCCTTGCGGGCTTTGACGGAACCCGCCTGGCGGATGGCCCCGCCGTACAGCAGCAGCTTTTCCGTCAGCGTGGTCTTGCCGGCGTCGGGATGGGAAATGATGGCGAAGGTGCGCCTGCGCGCCACTTCCGCCGCGAGTTCGGGATGATTCATGATCGCTTCCTCCTGATCGTTGCTCGTTTCATTTCGTGTCCGATGTCCGGCTTAATTCGGCCTGCACATGGTAAATGCTCCTTCGCGGGAAATAGGTGTGGTCTAAAAACCACAACCTATATTGTAGTATTCCCGGAAGGAGCGTGTCAATCGCGCGGGATAATTGATTGCGTTAATATTCATATACAGAGCTGAACAGTTTTCAAAAGGAAGAACCGGATTGCCACGTCGGCCTGACGGCCTCCGCGCAATGACGCTGTACCGGCACGCTGTGTCGGACGATAGACCTGCGCGGTACGTCATGGCGAGGGACCCCGAAGGGGTGACGTGGCAATCCGGTTTCCCATTATGGCGGGCGCAGGGGTGGACTATCCACCGCAACGCCACACCTGCAAAAATGCGGCAGCCACTATTCCTACTCCCTACTCCCTAATCCCTACTCCCTACTCCCCAATCCCCAAATACCGCTTGATTTCGGCGATGTAGCGCTCGCCCATGGCGGAGAGGATGGCGTTGTTCTTCACCACATAGCCCACCTCCATGACGGAGTTCGGGTTGTTGCTGTCGGCCTCGTAGGGCACGGCGATGAAGTCATCGCCGTTCAGCTCCTCGCAGATGATGCCGGAGCAAAGGGTGTAGCCGTTCAGGCCGGTCATCAGGTTCAGGTTGGTGGCCCGGTCGGTGGTCTTGATGCTGCGGGGATAGTCGTTGGTGGACAGGATCTCCTCGGCAAAGTAGAAGGAGCTGTCGTCGCCCTGCTCGAAGGACAGGCAGGGATAGGGTGCCAGGTCGTCAAATGAAATGGAGGCCCTGTTCGCCAGCGGGTGGCCGCGCCACAGATAGACATAGGCGTTGCAGTTGATCAGGTGGTGGAAAGCCAGGCCGCTGGAATGCAGCAGCTTCAAAAGCGCCTTGCGGTTGAAGTCGCTCAGGTACAGGATGCCGATCTCGCTGCGCATGCTGGCCACGTCGCTGATGACCGACAGGGTCTTGGTCTCGCGGATGGCGAATTCGTACTTGGCCACGTCGTAGCCCTTCACCATCTCCACAAAGGCCTTCACCGCGAAGGAATAGTGCTGGCAGGACACGCCGAACTTCTGCTTGCGCTCGCCGCCCTTGCCGTACTTCTCAAGCAGATTCATGTATTGGCCGTAGACCTGCCGGGCATAGGGCAGGAAATCCACGCCCTCGGCCGTCAGCGTCACGCCCCGGCCCGTACGGTTGAACAGCACGATGCCCAGCTCCTTCTCCAGCTCCTTGATGGCGCTGGTCAGCGAGGGCTGGGACACGTACAGCTTCTCCGCCGCCCGGTTGATGGAGCCGATTTCCGAAATGGTGATGATGTAGTTCAGCTGTTGCAGGGTCATGGCCGGGCCTCCTCGCCGCTTTTATATATCGTTATTATAGTCAAAACCTATAGCTTTGTCCAATAATTTAGCGCTATGGTAAGTTATAGGATTAATGTATAATGCGCTTGATGAAGAACCGGATTGCCTCGTCGGGACATTTCATGTCCCGACGAGGCAATGACGTTGCGGATCATGCGATGCACAAAGTCAATCGCTGCGCACGGTATCATTGCGAGGAGCTCATGGCGCAGCCTTGAACGACGCGGCAATCCGGTTTTCAAACATGAGTTGATTGGTCAGGTCATGCCGCAGGTGCGCGGCAGCCACCATCCCTACTCCCTACTCCCTACTCCCTACTCCCTTCTCCCTACTCCCTAATCCCTCTTCCCCAACTTCGCATAGGTCTTTTCAATGAACCGGGCCTTGTCCACGATGAAGCGCTCATGGGTGCCCTCGCTGATCGTCCCGGCGGCGTCCCAGGCGCGCACGTCAAAGACCAGCCGTCGGCGGTCGATCTCCGTCAGCACGGCCTCGCAGGTCACGTCCATGCCCACCGGCGCGGCGGCCAGGTGGCGGATGTTCACTGCCGTGCCCAGGGTGATCTGCTCATCCGGCAGCTCGTCCTCCACGCACTTCGCGGCGGTGTCCTCCAGGAATGCCACCAGATAGGGCGTGGCCAGCACAGGCATCAGGCCCTCGCTGAAGGAGGCCGCCGTCACGGCGTCTGTGACGGCCTTGGTCTGCTGATATTTCTGTCCGATTTGCATATGGTCCCTCCAGAATATATCCTCTCCGGCACTTGCCCTGTCTCCCCTTGAAATGGGAGGCAGGGCAAGCGCGGCAACCACTATCCCTGTTCCCTATTGCCTGTCCCCCAGCATCCCCATTACCCGCTGATACAGCGCCGCGTCCATCAGCGCCACCACCCGGGTGCCCTCGGCGGTGTACTCCTCCTCGACGACCTGGCCCTTGCCGTGGATCAGCGACAGCACGCCGCCCTTGTCGTAGGGGATCACCAGCTCGGCCCTGTGGCGCATGGCGGCGATCCGCCGGGATATCTCCGCCTTCAACTTGTCCAGGCCCGCGCCCTGTTTGGCGGAGATCAGTATGGCGTCTGCGGGTTCGATCATGCCGCCGATGTGGGCCTGGTCGGCCTTGTTCAGCGCTTCCAGGATGGGCTTGTCGGAGGCGCCCAGGTCGTTCAGCACCTCGAACACCGTGGCGCGCTGCTGGGCGTAGTGGGGGCTGGACAGGTCGGAGACCACTACCAGCAGGTCGGCGTACAGCGCCTCCTCCAGCGTGGAGCGGAAGGCCTGCACCAGCTGGTGGGGCAGCTTGCGAATGAAGCCGACGGTGTCCACCACCAGGCAGCTGCGGTTCTCCGGCAGGTCGACGTTGCGCATCACCGGGTCCAGCGTGGCGAACAGCTTGTCCTCCACGAGTACGTCCGCGCCGGAGAGCGCGTTCAGCAACGTGGACTTGCCGGCGTTGGTGTAGCCCACCAGCGCCACGGTGGTCTGGCCGGTCTTTTCCCGGCGGGCACGGCGCAGGTCCCGCTGCTTCTTGATCTCCTTCAGCTGGCCCTCCAGGTCGTCGATGCGCTTGCGGATGCGGCGGCGGTCCACCTCCAGGCGGGTCTCGCCGGGGCCGCGGGTGCCGATGCCGCCGCCCAGGCGGGACAGCGACGTGCCCAGGCCGGTGAGCCGGGGCAGGCGATACTTCATCTGGGCCAGCTCCACCTGCAGCTTGCCCTCGGCGGACTGGGCCCGCTGGGCGAAGATGTCCAGGATCAGCGCCGTGCGGTCGATCACCCGCACGCCCAGTATGTTCTCCAGGTTCTTCTGCTGGGCGCCGGTCAGCTCGTCGTCCAGGATCGCCAGGTCGATCTCCAGAGCCTGGCAGGTCAGGGACAGCTCCTCGGCCTTGCCGCTGCCGATATAGGTGGCGGAGTCCGGCTTCTGGCGGTTCTGGATCACCCGGGTGATGACCATGGCCCCGGCGGTCTCCGCCAGGGAGGCCAGCTCGTCCAGGGATTCCTCGCTGTCGGTGGAGATCAGCATCACCTTCTCGGCCTCCTCCACCAGCCCGCCCTTTTCGATGGCCTTCTTCACCCGCTCCTCGGCCAGCTCGATCTCCTTCATCCACAGCATCTGCGGGATGCGGCCGGGCTTCACCGGGCCCTTCAGGACGATGGACAGGTTGTCATATTCCACCTCGCCCAGGAAGGCCGCGCTGATGCCCGTACAGCGGCCCTCACCCACGCCCACGGCGCACATGCTGTCAAACCGCAACAGCCGAAGCGCCTGCAGGTCCACGTCGGAAAGCCGCGCGTCCCCGCCGGGATGGGTGTGGATGCAGCGGAAGCCGGCCAGCCGGTCCAGGTTCCTGCGCAGGTGCAGCTCCGGCAGGGCGATGGAGCCGATGGAGCCGATGGCGATCTCCAGCACCTCGCCGTCCCGGCTGAGGTATACCAGCATCTCCCGGTTCAAAAGGTCCGTGTACCTAACCAATATATTGAGCAGGCGGTCCGGCAGGAAGGCCTCGCGCCCAAACTCGGCATCGTACAGCTTTTCCAGCTCGTTCAGCGTGCTCTCGCGTATGCCCGTCAGGTTGCCGTGAATCATGGGATGTCCTCCTGTGAGGTTTTATCGTTTCCAAAATGCAAGTAGGCCAGTATTCCGATCGGCAGGAAGTAGGCGCACCAGCACACCAGGGCCATCACGCCGCCGCGGCTGGTTTCCGCGCCCGCCATGCCGCGGAACATGCCCGTCATCGGCAGGATGAAGCAGCTGATGAAGAAAGCGCCATGGATCAGCATCAGCCGCCTGAGCCACCTGTCCCGCCTGCTGCCCGCTTTCATGGACAGGCCGAGGAAGAACGTGGAGAGCGCCATCATGCCGTAACCCAACAGGTCGTAGTTGAAGATCAACCCGCCACGCCTGAAATCCAGCACGCGCAGCGTCTCGTCGCCCAGGCCGTCCAGGCGCACGCTGGTGGTCTGGGCAAAGTAGACCAGCAGGATCAGCGTGGCATAGATCGCCGCGAAGGTCATGCCGATGGTCGCTGGGACCTGGCCTTCCTCCCCCGCCTCGTGGCGCAGGCCCGCCGCCATCATGATGTAGCCGACGGGCAGCAGCATGCAGACGAAATACGAGCCAAAGCTGAAGTCCAGGATCAGGAACAGCGCGAACAGGAACACCGTGGCGGTCACGATGGCCGCGCCGATCCGGGGTATTTGTCGATTCATGGCTCGCCTCCGCCTTGCGATTCGATTCCCGCCAACAGCCCTTCGATCAGCCGATTGACCTCCTCCGGCGCGTCGGTGTTGGAATTGTGGCCCGCGCCCTCGATCCAGTGCAGCGGGATGCCGGTGTTCCTGTGCCATGCCTTGCTATAGCGCCTGCAGGAGCCGGCCTTGTCCTCCGCGCCGCAGATCAGCAGCGCCGGGCAGTCGATTTCATAGGGCAGATCGGCCTCCATGGCCTCGGCCAGCATCTTCATGCCGTGGCCTGACAGCGCTGCGTAGCGGGCCTTGTCGCCGTCGTAGGTCATCATCATGTCCCGCATCAGCGCCCGGCCGTATTCGGTGGTGGACACGCCGTTCGTGCCGCTCTTCAACAGCCACTTCCAGGGATACCAGCGATACACCGGCTCCATCTTCTTCAAAAGCGCGATCTCGATGCCCGTCACGTACCTTCGCCCCAGCGGCGCGGAGTCGATGGACACGAAGCCCGCCAGCTTCCCCGGGAAGCGCTGGGCATAGGCCTGGCCCACATAGCCGCCCATGGACTGGCCCACGATCACGGGCCTTGTGAAGCTCTCCCGCGTCAATATCTCATCCAGCCACCCAGCCTTGTCCATCAGCGTGAAGTCCAGCCGAAAGGGCCAGGACGCGGCGTGGCCCGGGGCGTCCCAGACCAGCAGGCTGGTTTTGCCCCGGAAGTATTCGATCTGCCGGTCGAACAGTCGGTGATCCGCCGTCAGCCCCGGCAGGAACACCAGCGCCGGAGCGTCCATGCCCAGGGCGTCCACCCAGTAGTGGATCGCGCCCCGGGGCGTCTCATGCACGCGCTCCCGCATGGGCCGCACCTCCCGTCATTTCCAAACGCGCCATCCCATGTGCAGGATGGCGTGTAAACAATATACTATGAAAACCCGGGAATGTCAACGACTGATGCCCCCGGCGCGCACCATTCGCGGCGCTTGAATTTTGGATCGAATTGGTTTATACTCAAGGCAACACATTCTTATCTGAAGGAGGCGCGCGCCATGAAGAAGAGAAGGCTCCCGTGGCTCTTACCGGCGCTGCTGCTGCTTTGGCTGATGAGCTCCAGTGGAGCGGCCCTGGCCGAAGGGGACGCGCCCTCGGAGTGGACGTTCATGATGTACATGTGCGGCTCCGACCTGGAATCGAAGCACGCCCTGGCCAGCTACAACATGCGCGAGATCACCTCCATGTGGTTCCCCGCGCAGGTCGTGGCCAGCACGGACGGCGGCGTGGAGCTGGTGGACTGGCAGGCCAGCGACGTCAATCTGGTGATGCAGACCGGTGGCGCGAAGCAATGGCACGGCATGGATGTGGACGACGATGGCAAGAGCCTCGGCGTGGAATTCGCCACGGACCGCCTGCAGCGCTTTGCCTTCAATCTGGAATACAACGAGGATCGCCACGGCTATATGCCGGCGCTCAGCCTGGTGGACGAGCAGCCGCTGGCCAGCATGGCCAGGCCCGAGACGCTTTCAGAATTCATACGCTGGACCGTGGCGCATTATCCGGCGAAAAAGTACGGCCTTTTGCTGTGGGACCACGGCGGCGGCAGCCGCACGGGCCTATTCGTGGACGAGTTGTTCGACAACGACATCATGTACCTTTACGAGCTGGGCGACGCGCTCTCAGGCGCACAGGCCCACTTTGAACTCATCGCCATCGACGCCTGCCTGATGTGCAGCCTGGAGACCGCCCGAACGGTGGCGCCCTACGCGGATTTCATGGTCGCCTCGGAGGAGGTAGCGGCGGGCAACGGCAGCGCTTTTGCGGAATGGATGCATGAATTGTACCGCAATCCGGGCTGCAGCGGCGGAGAGCTGGGATGCGAGTTCTGTGACGCGACCCAGCTGAAGTACGCCGAGCAGAGCGACGCTTTGCAGGAGGAGCAGCTGACCTATTCGACGATCCATCTGGACGCCATCGGCGAGGTGGCCGAGGGCTTCGACCGCCTGTTTGACTTCGCGGGCCAGCTCTACGAGAGCTATCCCTCCCGGTTCAACATGTTCTCCAATTATCTGGTCAGCGCGGAATCCTATGGGCAGGGCGGCGCCGACATGATCGACCTGGGCAGCTTTCTCTACAACAACGACACCATGGCCCTGCTGGACGCCGATATCCGCAACGGCCTGGTCGCGGCGCTGGAGCAGGCGGTGTATTACAACATCAAGGGCAGCGGGCGGAGCGCCTCGAAGGGCCTTTCCTTCTGCTACGCGCCAAACATGACCCCCAGCGAGCTGGACATCTATGCCCGTAACTGCCAGAGCGCGGCCTACGTGGCGCTGCTGGACGCCGTCAACCCCGAGTGGGAAGCGCCGGAATGGGTGTATAAGAAGGCGCGCCGCCTGACGCCCATCGACGAGCTGGAGGCCTATCAGATGAGCCTTGAGCTGCTCCAGGGCAACGGCCTGCCGCGGCTGCACGTCATCAACCGGAGCGGCAGCCTGCTCGGATGCGACTTCAATCTGTATTTCATGGACGGGGGATCCGGCGAAATCTGCTCCCTGGGCAGCGTCAATGCATTCGCGGATTGGGACGACGAGTTGGGCGACGCCGTCTATCTCATGGACAATTCCGGCCATTGGCCCGCCATCGAAGGGCACGCCTGCTGCATAGAGCTGATCGATCAAGCGGGCGGCGTATTCCTGTACAACGTTCCCATACAGATCGGAACCGACAGCATCATCCTCCGCCTGCGCGCCAATCCCCGCTACGACGAGGATATGGGCCAGATGGTCTATGAATGCAACGCGATCGGGCTCTGGCAAGGCTACGATCAGGACACCCGCATGCCTGACCGCTCCATCATCTCCTTCAACCAGATGCAGGGCCGGGAATACAGGCTGCTCTATCCCTGCTGCGACGATGACGGTGCAAAAACAGAAAGCTTCCAGTTCAGCGATACCATGACGATGTATCGCGGACTGGAAGTTGATTACGCGCCCCTGCCCGTGGGCGAATACTATTGCAGCTTTACCGTGCGGGACATCTTCAAGCGCAGCCGCACGACGCAGCTGGTGAAGCTGTCCTGGGACGGAGAGAGCTTCAGTTAAATCATTCGCGGATCGTGCCGCAGATGTTGCAGATCCAGCCCCCACTGGGCCTGAGCTGGTGCGAGGTGATGTGCCCGCATTTTTCGCAATACTTATCGGATGTGGAGGCTTGGCCCAGAGGCGAAACGAACGGAAAGTCCGGGAAAAATGACAAGCCGCCCGCGACCTGCTGGAGCTCCTCGCCGTTGAGTTCGTGCACGTTGGTTTCTCTTTCGATATTTTTGTTTTCCATAATGCTCCTCCACGGAATGTTTAATTGCAAATTAACTATACCATTATCCTATGAAAAAGTCAAGCAGGATCACTCAAGGCCGGCCCCGATGATCGGAGCCGGCCTTGATATGCGTCTGTCACACGTACTTGATGTCCTCGTCGTCCTCCTCGGTGCGGGGCTTTTCGCCCTTGGCGAGGCGCTCTCGATAGTCCTGGATGGCGGCGTGCAGGGCCTCCTCGGCCAGCACGGAGCAGTGCACCTTTACCGGCGGCAGCCCGCCCAGGGCCTCCATGACCATCTTGTTGGTCACGGTCTCGGCCTCCGCCAAGGTCATGCCCTTCACGATCTCGGTAGCCTTGCTGGACGTGGCGATGGCCGCGCCGCAGCCAAAGGTCTTGAACTTCACGTCGGTGATCACGTCGTTCTCGACCTTGATGTAGATGCGCATGATGTCGCCGCACTTGGCGTTGCCCACGGTGCCCACACCGCTGGCATCCTCCATCTCGCCCATATTGCGGGGGTTCATGAAGTGGTCCATGACCTGCTCGGTATATTCCATAATCGTGCCTCCTGTTTGCGCGTTTTTATCGTCAGTCGTCGGTGCCCACGGTCTCCACGCCCTTGAGGAAATCGCTGTACAGCGGGCTCATGGCGCGCAGCCGCTCCACGGTCTTCTTCAGGCAGTCCACCACGTAGTCCGCCTCCTCCAGGGTGTTCTCGTCGCTCAGGCTCAGCCGCACGGAGCCGTTGGCGTGCTCGTGGCTGACGCCGATGGCCAGCAGCACGTGGCTGGGGTCCAGGGAGCCGGAGGTGCAGGCGGAGCCGGAGCTCGCCGCGATGCCCATCATGTCCAGGTGCAAAAGCACGCTCTCGCTCTCGATGAAATAGAAG
Organism: uncultured Eubacteriales bacterium; assembly: GCA_902800625.1. GTDB lineage: Bacteria > Bacillota > Clostridia > Christensenellales > Aristaeellaceae > UBA2862. The sequence goes on from CADCFG010000039.1 coordinate 53,924, forward strand.
GAGACGTTGATGTTGCCGCACATGCGCCGGGTGGGGTGGCCGTTCAGCTGCACGTGGGGGATCTCATTCATGATGCGCTCGATCATGTGGTCGCGGATGGCAGCCATCTTCGCGGAGCGGGCGGGGATGTCCGCCGTGGCCAGCTCAATGGCCTTGCCCAGGCCCACGATGCCCGCCAGGTTCTCGGTGCCGGGACGCTGGCCGCGCTCCTGGGCGCCGCCCTGCATCAGCCGCTGGATGCGCACGCCGTGCTTCACGTACAGCGCGCCGATGCCCTTGGGCGCGTGGAACTTGTGGCCGGACATGGACAGCATGTCGATGCCCTGCACCTTCACGTCGATCTCCACATGCCCGATGGCCTGCACCGCGTCGGTGTGGAACAGCACGCCGTGCTTCTTCGCCACCGCCGCCAGCTCGGGGATGGGCTCGATGGTGCCGATCTCGTTGTTGGCGTACATGATGCTCACCAGCACGGTATCCGGGCGGATGGCCGCCTCCAGCTGCTCGGGGGTGATCAGACCGTCCTCGTCCACGGGCAGGTAGGTGACTTCAAAGCCCTCCTTCTCCAGCTGCTGGCAGGTGTGCAGGATCGCGTGGTGCTCGAAGTTGGTGGTGATGATGTGCTTGCCCTTGCGGATGTTGGCGTAGGCCGCGCCGCGCAGGGCCCAGTTGTCGGCCTCGGTGCCACAGCCGGTGAAATAGATTTCCCGCGGCTCGGCGCCGATGGCCTTCGCCACCTGCGCCCGGGCCGCCTCCACGGCCTTGCGGGCCTCGCGGCCAAAGCCGTGCACCGACGACGGGTTGCCGTAGATTTCGCAGAAATAGGGCTGCATCGCCGCCATGACCGGCTCGGTCACGCGGGTCGTCGCGCCGTTGTCCATGTATACTCTCATGTGGTCCTATCCTCCTGCGCGCAAGCGCGCTCGTAATCCATAATCATGTCCTTGAGCGTGATGCCGTCCACGATGGCGTTCAGCCCGTCCCGCAGCTTCATCCACACGATGCGCGAGGCGCAGGCACAGCTCTTGCCGCAGGCGTCCTCCTCGTCCAGGCAGTCCACCAGGCTGAGGCCGCCCTCCAGCGCGCGCAGTACGTCGCCCACGGTGATCTCCTCCGGCGCTCTGGCCAGCGTGTAGCCGCCCTGGGCGCCCCGGGTGCTGGTCACAAGCCCCGCCCGCTTCAGCGGCGCAATCAGCTGCTCCAGATAGGCCTCGGGGATACCCTCCCGCTCGGAGATGGCCTTGATGGACTGGGGCCCGCCATCGGCGTACTTCGCCAGGTCGTACATGGCGTGGATGCCGTAGCGCCCCCGGGTCGACAGCTTCATCGTTCCGACCTCCCGAAATGAATTCCGAGTTATTCACTCATGTTTGCCCATGTATTGTAGCACCGATTTGCGCCTGCGTCAATAATTCCGACTTGTTTTATTGGAATTTAACGAATGAAAAAGGCCGCGCATAAGCGCAGCCCTGTTTCCAAGCGGATCAGTCCATCACATACCAGATCTTGTCGATGGTATTCACCTTGTCCTGCTGGGTCTCGCCCCGGATGATGCTCTCCACCAGGGGGATGGCGCGGCCGCCGGTGCGGGTGATGGTATCGGCGCAGTAGAAGGTGTCGCTGTCCTCGTCGTAGCCAAACAGATAGATCGCGTGGGGCATGCCGGTGTCGTAGATCACCACGCCCTCCGGATGGAACTGCAGCACGTTGATCAGGTACGCCTTCTTGTCGATGGCGTTGCGGATGTCGGCGTTGCAGGTCACCTGCACCTGGCCGATGGTGAAGTTCTGGCTCAGACCCCATTGCTTCGTCCAGGCGTAGTGGCCCACGCCGGTGTCCGTCACCATTTCATAGGGCGTGCCCCGCTGGCAGGAATAGTTGCGCAGCATCATCGTGGCTGAAACCAGCGTGCAGGTGTGGGGCACATTCTGGGTGATGAACACGCCTTCATCCGGATGGGAACCAAAGTACAGCCCCTCCGCGCAGGCATTCACAGGCAGCGCCGCAACCAGCGCCAGCACAAGCGCGATCGCCCATAATCTCCGCGTCTTTCGCATGAAAATCACCTCCGTAAACCGGTACTCTACCAGTTTAGCGGCTGCGACTTTCGATTGCAAAGACATTCCCGCAAACAAAACTTGCCAATAATCGGGCAGGTGGTGACAGAACTTAGTTTCGTAATAGCTTCTGGACAAGGGCGTGCCATCGCTGTGAAAACCTGTGACAATATTACCATGCACGCATATTTCGCACACCTTCGCAATATTTGCATCCTTAGCCGTTCAAAGCCTTCCCCTGTGGGGAAGGTGGCATTTGCGAAGCAAATGACGGAAGATGCCTCCGTCAGCCGCTTTCAAAAAAGAAAAGAGGACATTCTATCGAATGT
>CADCFG010000040.1:0-18921 GCA_902800625.1 uncultured Eubacteriales bacterium
GTGTCTGAACACCCTTCATACGTTTTCTGTAAACTTTACCGCCTGGTTAGAGCAAACCATCAGAACGATTTGATTATGTTTGCTCTGGCTGTAAACGATAGAGTTGGAGAAGCGACTTCAATCTATGCGGCATCTCAAGCGGGAACTGTATGAGAGGTTCGTGTCGGGAGAGTTGGATCAGGATGCCTACATGACTGAAAAGCAAAGCTGTGATAATGAATTGCAGCAGATCCATAATACCATGTGTATGATTGCCGCAAGACACCAGGAAGTTCAGGAGAACATGGAGATCGCGGCAATACGACATGAGGTCATGTCCGCTGAATCCCTGACACAGGCAATAGCCGAAAAAGTCATAAAAAAAGTGACGGTCTTTCACGACCATCGGATTGAGATTGAATATGCTGTTCAGGACTTCCTGAAGGGTGGAAACAGCGTATCAGAAAGGGCAGGTGGATAAAAAAGTTTTTGTCATTAGCTTGACTTAATGGTGCCTGAAGTAATGCGGCTTCTAAATGATCCGAAAACTCTGTTTTATGCTTTCTCATTTCCAGCCCATTCTTTCATCGTATTCAAGAATAGTTCTTGAGGGGCAGTCATGTTTGCTCCATTGGACCAGGCCAGGAACATATTTGATTTGAGCTCCGGATGGAAAGGGCGGAAGCATACAGGAGATGTGATACCATCGTTGATGATTCCTTCCCTGATTATGGCATACGCGACTGATTCTGCCACCAATTTTTCCGTACTTGTCATCAGGAAAGACGTACCGATAAAAATGAGCTGGTTGAAGTCAAACCCAAGCCAGCCTGACATCATGCTGCGAAAATTCTCACTTCTGCCTGATACCAGCGGGATGTCCTTCATATCCGTGGGCTCGACAAAGCCTTTTTCCGACAAGGGATCATCTTTCCGCATTAACAAACCCCACGTGTCCTGAACTGGCAGCTTGATATGCGCGTACTGCCTTGTCAGGGGGACAACGCTGAGCAGGGTAAAGTCTATGATGCCGCTTTCCATCATTCTTATCTGTACATCGCGGCTTCCTGCGTTATAAAAGTGTATATGTATTGATTTCTCATTGCCATCTTTCTCCAGGTATGCTATACTGTTTTCGCATGGACATTGAGCAAAACCAGGAAGCATATCTGAATGCCAGTCGTGCCAGTACCAGTCACCTGTCATTCAGAGAAGATGGAGGTGCAGCACGTGGCGCGTAATACAGATCTCCATTTGCGGAATCAGATGATCTATTCCGTTTTTGTTCGCAATTACAGCTCTGAGGGGACCTTTGAGAAGGTACGCGAGGATTTGCCCCGCATTCGGAGCCTGGGTGCGGATATCATCTGGCTGATGCCGATTCATCCCATCGGCAAATCAAATCGCAAGGGCAGCATGGGAAGCCCATATGCTATACGGGATTACAGGGCTATCAATCCCGAATATGGCACACTGGAGGATTTTCAGGCACTGGTGGACAGCATACATGCCTTGGGCATGAAGGTAATCATCGACGTGGTGTACAACCACACTTCACCAGACTCGTGGCTAAGGGAAAACCATCCGGAGTGGTTCTACCACAAGCCGGATGGCAGTTTCGGCAATCATGTGGGTGAATGGACCGACATCATAGATTTGGATTATAACCAGCGCGGGCTCTGGGAATATCAGATCGAGACGCTGAAGATGTGGGCAAAAACAGTAGACGGGTTCCGTTGCGACGTAGCGCCTCTGGTGCCTCTGGATTTCTGGAGGGAAGCGCGCGAACAGGTTGAGGCAATCCGTCCCGGATGTCTTTGGTTGGCGGAATCCATCGAGCCGGGTTTCGTTCGCTTCATCCGCTCCATGGGACTTACCGCGGCATCAGACAGCGAGATATTCCAGGTCTTCGACATGGCCTATGACTACGACATATACGGGAAATACCTGAATGCCTGCATTGGAAAAGGCACACTTGAAGCATTTGTGGAAGCGCTTGACGGCCAGGAGGGAATCTATCCTGAAAACTACGTGAAAATGCGAACGCTGGAGAACCACGATCGACTTCGTGCCGCTGCGCTTATTCCAAACGGCAGGGCGCTTCGCAATTGGACGGCATTTGCCTTCTTTGCCAAGGGAATTCCCATGGTCTATAACGGACAGGAAAATGGCTGTGTATGCCGTCCGAACCTCTTTGACCGGGATACAATTCCCTGGGGTGAGGGGCAGGACCTGACAGCATTGATCCAACGGATGTGTGCCATTCGCGGCGACGCCCTGTTCACCGACAGCAGTTTCTCGGCAAACACCATTGGCAAGACGGTGATCGCGTCACATCAACACGGTCAGCAGAGGATGATCGGCTTTTTCTGTACTGATGGCAAAGGCTCAGTAGTTCCCTGTGATCTTCCGGATGGTGATTATGTAAACCTGCTCGCAGACGGGATAGTTCGCGTGGATGAAGGATTGTTGCCGCTGTCGGGCGAACCTGTGATTATAAAGCTTGGGAGGAATTGACATGAGTCGTGAAGCGGGAATATTGATGCCTGTGTCCAGTCTGCCAGGGCCTTACGGCATTGGTGACCTGGGAGAGACCGCCTATGCATTTGTGGATTTTCTGGCGCAGGCAGGGCAGACCTATTGGCAAATCCTGCCGCTCAATCCTCCCAACCACAACAAGTCCAAAGACAGCCCCTATCAGTCCTTTTCCGCTTTTGCGGGCAATCCCTATTACATCGACCTGAACCGACTGATGGAGGAAGGCGTGCTGCTCCGGGAAGAAATCGAAGCTGTGGACTTTGGTCATGACCCCGAGCATGTGGATTACGACAAGATGTACGCCAACCGCTTTCCGCTGCTGCGCAAGGCCTATGAACGCAGCGGGATCGCCAATAATCCCGACTACCAGCGCTTCATCTGCGAGAATGGCTGGTGGCTGGATGACTATGCGCTTTTCATGTCTCTGAAGAGCTTTTTCGATCAGAAAGAGTGGCCAGATTGGCCGGAGGACATCAGCAGGCACTGGAACAATGCCGTGGAATACTACCATCGTGAGCTCTATTATGACGTCGAATTCCACAAGTACACACAATTCAAGTTCTATGAGCAGTGGTATGCGCTGAAGGCCTACGCAAACGGGAAACACATACGCATCATCGGGGACATTCCAATATACGTCTCTTTTGACAGCACGGATGTGTGGGCGCATTCTGAACTGTTCCAGCTGAACGATCAGAACCGTCAAAGCGCTGTTGCCGGTTGTCCCCCGGATGCCTTTTCCGCAGAGGGACAGATATGGGGAAGTCCGCTCTATCGCTGGGAAAAGCACCGGGACGATCGCTTCGGCTGGTGGATGGCACGGTTGTGGATGAACTTCCAGCAGTGCGACCTGCTGCGTATCGATCACTTTCGAGGATTGGACGAATACTTCTCTATCCCCGCCGGGGAACCGGCGAAGTCAGGCCATTGGGAAAAGGGGCCCGGCATGGCGCTGTTCAGACAGATGTGGGAGAACATGGGCCACAAACCCGTCATTGTTGAGGATTTGGGCTATATGACCGATTCTGTCCGACAGATGGTTCGGGATACGGATTACCCCAATATGAAAGTGCTGCAGTTCGGCTTTGATGCCGACGACGTTGGCGCAGCAAACGATTATCTGCTTCACAACATCCCTGAGCACTGTGTCGTATATCCCGGCACCCATGACAACGACCCTGTCAACGGCTGGTTCGCTGGCCTGACTACGGCCGAAAAGGACCGCATCAGGCAGTATTTTGGCTGTGAGGATGTGCCGGACAGCAGGATGCACGAGGTCTTCATCCGCGCCGCGCTGATCAGCCGGGCGTCAACATGCATCATTGCGCTTCAGGATTGGCTGGGACTGGGGCACGAGGCCAGGATCAATGAACCTTCACGGCTGGAGGACAACTGGCACTGGCGTTGGAAGGGAGACTGCCGCCAGGATGAGTTAGCAGTTCGGATATTCGAAAACACCCGGCGCTATGGCCGGCTAAACTGGAGTGCCTTTGAAAAATGATCAAAGGTAGCGTCGCAAATACCTTTTGACAACCCTGCGTCGTTCATATGAACGGCGCATTATTCATGAAAAAGAGGTCGCCGATCAATGGCAGAAACTCTTCGCGACATGGTCGTCTCGCTGTCATTGAACAGCGACAACTTCAGTGCAAACCTGCGCTCCATCAACCAGCAGCTTAAGGAAGCCGACTCCCAGTTCAAGCTGGCGGCGTCCGGCGTCACCAACTTCGAAAACACTGCTGCCGGGGCACAGGCGCAACTCGCGAGCCTTCAGCAGAAGTTCCAGCTGCAGCAGCAGGCCGTCCAGCAGTATGAGCGTGCGCTCGAAGCGGCGAAAGGCAAGCTGGAGACCAGCGTGCAGACACATGAGAAGCTCGCCGCGAAGCTGGACACCGCCAGACAGAGACACGCGGATCTCGGCCAGCAGGTGGACAAGCTGACTGCCGACCTCCGGGAAGCCGAGGAGGCTGGGCTGAAGGGTACCGATGCCTATGCCGAAATGGAGGCAGAGCTGGAACGCCTGAAGAGCGAGTACGCGGCATCGGGGCAGGAAGTGCAGAAGCTGGAAGGCCAGCTCTCCCGCTCCGAAAATGCCATGCGGCGCAACGCGGACGCTGTCACCAAAGCCAACACCAACCTGAACAACGCCCGCGCGGGACTTCAGCAGATCCAGTCCCATATCGCTCAGGTTACCTCCCGCCTGCAGCGGCTGCAGAACAGCTGGCTGAACGCCGCCGACAGGATGGCGCAGTTCGGTGAGAAGGCCAAGGCTGCCGGCAAGAGCGTAGAAGGTGTGGGCAAAAGCCTGTCCAAACTCAGCGCTGTAGCTATCGGCGCGGGCACTGTCGCCGTCAAGACCTTTGCCTCCTATGATGACGCCATCCGGCAGGTCTACGCGACCATGGGCCTGTCCGAATCCGAGAGCACGGCGGAGATGAAGGCTCTGTCCGACGCTGCGCAGGAGATGGGCGCGAGCACCCGCTACTCTGCAAGCGAGGCGGCGTCTGCCCTGAACTACCTGGCTCTGGCCGGCTATGATTCGGAGAAGGCCATTGAGGCGCTGCCCACGGTACTGAACCTGGCCCAGGCCAGCGGCATCGACCTGGCATCAGCTTCCGATATGGTCACCGACAGCATGTCTGCACTGGGACTGGAGATGTCCTATATGCCTGCCTTTGCGGATCAGATGGCGAAGGCCAGCCAGAAATCCAACACCTCCGTGGCCCAGCTTGGCGAAGGCATGCGCAGGGTCTGGGCGTGGAACAGGATTACGCGCAGGCGGCGAAGCTGTTTGCATCCGTCGCAGCGTCGGAAAACAAATCCGCCACAGGCGTCGTCGACGCCGGATATGAACTTGCCCGGCTATATGAACAGGGCCTGGGTGTGGAACAGGATTTGGACAGGGCGATTGACCTGTATGAGGAAGCGGAAGAAAAAGACAGCGAAGATGCTGTGGCCGCGCTGGAGCGCCTTGGGAAATAGAAGCTTCAACCAAACAACCAGACTTGAAACAGAGCATCGGGGTCTGAAAAGTGCCACTCCGTAATCTGATCGTATTACAAGAAATTCTGTAACAAGATGACACGAGTTCAGGATTCTCCGAAAATCTTGTGTCTTGTTCCCGCTTAATCTGCGCATAACAAAGCTCTCGATCCCGCCCATTGTATCAAAGTTGGGGTTGAGAGCCAGAAAAGAATAAAACGGGAAACCGTAAAGGTCTCCCGAGATTAGTCGATAATACTGTACTTATTCCGCAAGCTCCTGCTGGAAAGGCACAGCATTGAGGACATGTTAGCATGAAGTTTCACAATCCGAATTGTTCTGGTGCTAAATCAATGAAGGAGAAGAACAAAGTCCGACTGGAAACGAGAGACCAGGCCATAGAACAGGGTTATGAACCCTGTAATATGTGCCAGCCATAATATCACACGAACATTAATCAAAGTAAAGTTCACAGAAACCAGGCTTCACAAAATCTGTGCCTTTGACCTTGACTATCTCGCCTCAGCTGTTGACTTAATACTTTTGTAATTCGACGTTGTGGCCGTGAGAAATCTCCTTTGAGATGTTGACGAATCAATATTGATTTAGTATAATAGCGTTGTAACTCGATGTGGTCCCCGGACGGGGAAGCTGTCCAACGAGGAAAGGAGCGATCATTATGAAGAAACTACTCGCGATGTTGTGTGCACTGTGTCTGCTGTTGTCCGCTTTTGCACTTGCGGAAGAGGATACCATCGTGTTCGGCGGCACTGAACCCACCTATCTCGAGCCCAACGCGCCTGCCATTGGCGGCCCTGAGATCCATGCCGTCGAGCAGATCCAGGAAGGCCTGGTGCGTATGAGCAGTGATGGCGTTACTGTTGAGCCCCTGCTGGCCACCGACTGGACCATCAGTGAGGATGGCCTTACCTATACCTTTAACTTGGTTCCAGGCGTGGTGTTCTCCGACGGCACCCCGGTAAAAGGTGAGGACTGGGTGTGGAGTCTATATCGCGCCCGTGACACCGAGACCAGCGAGTATCGCTTCATCGCTGAGCCCATCGATACTGTGGAAGCCACCGATGATCAGGTGATCATCACTCTGAAAGCTCCCAACGGCGCTTTCCTCGCCGAGCTGTGCAGCTTCAACATGGTGCTGGGCTGCAAGGCCTATGCCGAATCCATGACCGAGGAAGAGTACATCATGAATCCGATCGGCACTGGTGCGTACATGCTCAAGGAGTGGAACCACGGCAATTATGTGCTGCTGGAGAAGAACCCCAACTACCGAAATGCGGATGCCGTCAAGACCCAGTACATCAAGTTTGCCACCGTCGAGGATGACAACACCCGCCTGATGCAGCTGCAGTCTGGCCAGATCGACATCATGGGCGACATCCCTGCCTCCCTGATGGATGTGGTCCGCACCAATCCTGACCTGACCTTGCAGACCTTTGAATCCACGCAGATCCGCTACCTGCTGTTGAACACCACCATGGAGCCCTTCAGCGACATCAACGTCCGCAAGGCCCTGGTGAAGGCTATTAACCGCGCGGAGATCGCCGAGGTCGTCTACGGCGAGTTCGGCGGCGCTACCGCCTCCGTGCTGTCCGCGGCCCACGCCAAGTACTTCAACGATGCGCTGGAGTGCCCGCCCTACGATCCTGAGGGTGCAAAAGCCGATCTTGCCGAGGCAGGCTACCCCGACGGCATCGAGTTCACCCTGTACTCCTCTCCCAACGAGGTGTACCAGCAGATCGCCATCATGCTGCAGAGCCAGCTGGCGCCGGCGGGCTTCACCGTGAACATCGTCACCGAGGACGGCGGCACCATCTATGAGAATGCGCAGAACCTGAAGAACCAGGCCTGTATGTTCCAGTGGTCCGACGACTACTATGATCCCTCCGAGGTACTGGGCTGGATCTGCGATTACGATCAAAGCCAGGCCTGGTTCACCGGCCTGAACGATGTGGAGCTGGACGAGCTGCAGGCCGCCGCCCTGATCGAGCAGGACGATGCCAAGCGTGTGGAGATGTACAAGGAGCTCCAGCAGCGCGTGTATGACAACTACAACGTCATCCCGCTGTTCCACAACTCCTTCGCCTATGCCTACACCAACAGCGTACAGGGTCTGGCTGTGGACACCTTCTCCAACTACTACTGCGAGAACATCTACAAGGCTGAGTAATCACAGACTCTTACCAGACCAGCGGGGGCCGGCGGTGATCTGCCGGCTCCCCTGTGCGATTTGGAATAATCGACCTTCCAAAGGCGGTGAAGCGATTTGCGTCGGCTCAACTACATCTTAAAGCGGCTTCTGCAAATGCTGCCGGTGCTGCTGGTGGTCACCATCATGACCTTCCTGATGATCCACCTGATTCCCGGGGATCCCGCCCGCATCATGGCGGGTGAAAAGGCACGTCCGGACGCGGTGGAGGCCATGCGGGTCAAGCTGGGGCTGGACAAGCCGCTGTGGGAGCAATACTGGATCTATCTGAAGAACCTGGTCACGCTGGATCTGGGGACATCGATGAAATTCTCACGTCCCGTGGCAGAAATGATAGGCGAGCGTCTGCCGGTGACCATCGCGCTGACGTTGTTCTCCACGGCGCTGGGCCTGCTGTTCGCTCTGCCGCTGGGGTATGTTGCAGGCCTGCAGAAGGATCAACCCACCGACCACGCTATTCGCATCTCCACGCTGGTAGCCATTGCCATGCCCTCCTTCTGGGTGGGGCTTTTGCTGATGATCCTGTTTTCCGTCACGTTGCACTGGCTGCCCGCTGGCGGCTGGGATGCCACCAGTCTGTTCAGCGAATTCAAGTGTCTGATCCTGCCCGCATTCACTCAGTCCCTGATGACCGCGGCAATCCTGATCCGCGATATGCGCAATTCGGTGGTGGACATCATCCGCCAGGATTACGTAGACTTCGCCAAATCCAAGGGGCTTTCTGCAGGCGCCGTGCGGCGCCGCCACATCATTCGCAATTCCATGGTGTCCACCGTCACGCTGCTGTCTATGCGTATGGCGGCGCTGCTGGGCGGCAGCGTCATCATCGAGACCGTGTTCGCACTGCCAGGCATCGGCAAGCTGACCTACGACGCCATTTCCGCCAGGGACTACACTGTGGTGCAGTCCGTGGTGTTTCTGTTCGCCCTGCTGGTGCTGGTGGTGAACCTGCTGACGGACATCATCTATTCGTTCCTGGATCCCAGGGTGGAATTCTAAAGAGGGGAGGAGAAGCTCAGTGAAACGCTATTATCCGCAATCGGAAAAGACGCGCAGGAAGCATCTCCTGCCCGCGTGGGCCGTCACGCCCACCTTCATACTGGGGGTGGTGATCGTGGTAATCGCACTGATCATGGCCATCTTCCCCGCGCAGATCGCACCCTACGATCCCACAGTGGTGGACATCACCGCCCGTACAAAGGCCCCCAGCGCCGCGCACATCTTTGGCACGGACAACTACGGCCGGGACATCTTCTCCCGGGTGGTGTGGGGCACCCGCATCGACCTGTCCATCGGGTTCTTCGGCGTGCTGGTGCCGCTGATCATCGGCAGCATCATCGGCCTGCTGGCGGCGTGGTACGGCGGCTGGCTGGACAGCCTGTTGATGCGCATCAGCGAGATCATGATGGCCTTCCCCTTCACGATCCTGGTCATCGCCATCATCACGATCCTGGGCACGGGCACCATCAACCTGTACATCGCCCTTTGGCTGGTGGGCTGGATGAGCTATGCCCGCCTGGTACGCGCCGAGGTCATGACGCTGAAAAAATCCGAATTCATCGAGGCCGCCAGGGTGGCGGGCTTCTCCGACGCCCGCATTCTGCTTCGGCACGTGCTGCCCAACGTGATCTCCTCCTCCATCGTGTTCGCTGCCAGCGACATGGTGATGTGTATGCTCACCGGCGCGTCCATGAGCTTCCTGGGCCTGGGGGTGCAGCCCCCGACGCCGGAGTGGGGCGCGATACTGAACGAGGGCCGCACCTACATCACCTACGCCTCGTGGATGACCTTCTTCCCGGGCCTGGTACTGGCAATCACGGGTGTGGGCCTTAGCCTGCTGGGCGACTCGATGACCGACATACTGCGCAGGAAGGGACGGTGATCGGCGTGGCGGAAAGGATACTGGAGGTCAAGGACCTCAAGACGTATTTCCCGGGACGCGACGAGCTGGTCAAGGCCGTGGACGGCGTGTCCTTCGAAGTCTACAAGGGCGAGACCTTCGGGCTGGTGGGCGAATCCGGCTGTGGCAAGAGCCAGACCTGCCGGTCCATACTGGGCCTGCTCAAAAAGCCCGGCCGGGTGGTGGACGGCCAGATCATACTGGATGGCCAGGACATCACCCATTTGAAGGAAAAGGAGCTGCGCAAGCTCAGGGGCAAGAAGATGAGCGTCATCTTCCAGGAGCCCATGACCTCCCTCTCCCCGGTATTGAAGATCAAGAAGCAGCTGATGGAGGTGTTTGACGATACCCCCATGACCAGGGCAGAAAAGCAGCAGCGGGCCGTGGAGCTCTTGAGGATGGTGGGCATCCCCTCCCCGGAGCTTCGCATGGAGGAGTACACCTTCCAGTTCTCCGGCGGTATGCGCCAGCGCGCCATGATCGCCATGGCTCTGGGCGCGCGGCCGAAGCTGCTGATCGCCGACGAGCCCACCACCGCGCTGGACGTGACCATCCAGGACCAGATCATGAAGCTGATCAACAGCTTAAAGCAGGAGCTGGACATGAGCATCATACTGGTGACCCACGATCTGGGCGTCATCGCCCAGATGTGCGACCGGGTGGCGGTGATGTACTCCGGGCTGATCATGGAGATGTGCGACGTGGTGACGCTGTTCGCCTCACCCCGGCATCCCTACACCTACGCGCTGATGTCCTCGCTGCCCGACCCCGCCAACAAGGGTGCGCGGCTGAACGCCATTCAGGGCTCGCCGCCCAACCTGGCGCATCTGCCGGAGGGCTGCCCCTTCTGGCCCCGGTGCACCGAATGCGCGGACATCTGCAAGCGCGAGCGCCCGGAAATGCGCGAGATCGCCCCGGGCCACAGCGTGCGCTGCCACTGTCTGGACAAGACCGCAGCGTACCGGGGCATCATCGAAGCGCCGCAGGGGAAGGAGGCGTGAGCATGGCGGACATACAGTTTGATTACACCTCCAGGTCCAAGCTGGTGGAGGTCAAAGACCTGTGCAAGTGGTTCCCGGTGAAGCGCACCATCGCCGACAGCCTCCTGCGCCGGGAGGTCAGGTACGTCAAGGCCGTGGACCACGTGTCGCTGGACATCTACCAGGGCGAGTGCCTGGGACTGGTGGGCGAATCCGGCTGCGGCAAGTCCACGCTGGCCCGCACCATCATCCGGCTCTATGAGCCCACCTCCGGCGAGATCCTGCTGGAGGGCACCGACATCGCCCACATGAGCGCACGGGAGCTTCGTCCCCTGCGACCCCACATGCAGATGATCTTCCAGGACCCCTACTCATCGCTGAACCCGCGCATGAGCGTGCGGGCCATCATCAGCGAACTGCTGTTGTACCACCACGTGGTGCCCAAGGACCAGGTGGACCAGCGGGTGGAGGAACTGATGGGCATGTGCGGCCTGTCCGCCGACTACGCCGGGCGCTACCCCGGCGAGTTTTCCGGCGGCCAGCAGCAGCGCGTGGGCATCGCAAGGGCCCTGGCGCTGAACCCGAAGTTCATCATCGCCGACGAGCCCGTGTCCGCCCTGGACGTGTCCATTCAGGCGCAGATCATCAACCTACTGGGCGACCTCCAGCAAAAGCTGGGGCTGACCATACTGTTCATCTCCCACGATCTGCGGGTGGTGCGCCACATCACCCACCGGGTGGCGGTGATGTACCTGGGCCACGTGATGGAGCTGGGGCCCACCGAGACGCTATTTGACGGGCCCTGCCACCCCTACACCCAGGTGCTCACCAAGGCTGCGCCGGAGATGAACCCATTAAAACGCACCCGGGAGTACGCCATCGAGGGCGAGACCCCCAGCCCCATCCATATGCCGCCGGGCTGTCGGTTCCATCCGCGCTGCCCCTATTGCACCGATCAGTGCAAGGCTGAAATGCCCGAGCTGCGCCAGATCGCTCCGAGCCGCTTTGTAGCCTGCCATCATCCGCTTCAAAAGGGGGCGGGGGTATGAGGCTGGCGCGACTGACCTGGCCCCAGGCCGAGCGGGTACTGCAAAGCGATCCCGTGGTCATACTGCCCGTGGGCACCGCCGAGCAGCACGGCCGGCACCTGCCCTTGGGTACGGACATGCTGGCCCCGGAGGCCGTGTGCGACCGCATCGAGCAAAGGGACCCCGACGTGCTGATCCTGCCCGGCTGGAGCTACGGCCAGTGCGACAGCCAGACCGAATTCCCCGGCACCATCTCATTGGGGCCGCAGTTGCTCTATGAGGTGGTCATGAAGATCTTCACCGGCCTGATGCGCCACGGCGCGCGGCGGTTCATTGCCCTGAACGGCCACGGTCCCAACTGCGGCCCCATCGAGCGGACGGCGCTGGAGTTGAGTCGTCGGGGAGCCATGCTGGCCGAGCTGAATTGGTGGCGTTACGTGTGGGACCTGAACTCCGCCTGGCGGGGAGGCCACGCCGGGGGACAGGAGACCGCCGCGATCCTGGCCATCAACCCCGATTGGGTGGATCGAAGCGCCTTCGAGCCCGCGAAGATGCAGGGCGTCGGAGAAGAGCTGCCTGCCTCCGGGTGGGACTGCGTGCAGTATAAGGGCGTAGACATCCCCGTGCCGCGGCTGGACGTGGATGTCACCGACAACGGCTGGCTGGGACCCGATCACCTGGAGACCGCGACCTCCGAATGGGGCGAACAGATGCTGGACGCCGCCGCCAACTGGGCTGTAGATTTCATTGAGGCGTACAGAAAAATCAAAATGTGACTATATGTCTGTCTGCTGATACATCAACAAAAACAAACGGGAGGGAATTCAAATGCGTCTTGCGCACATGACCTGGCCGCAGGCCGGGGAATACTTCAAAAAGAACGACATCATCCTGCTGTCAGTGGGCAGCATCGAGTGCCACGGCAAGCACCTGCCCCTGGGCACCGACACGCTGATTCCCGAAAAGCTGCTGGACCTGATCGAGCCGCTGACGGACGTGGCCATCGCTCCGATCATCCCCTTCGGCGCCTGCGACAGCCAGACCGACTATCCTGGCACGGTGTCACTGGGGCTGGACACGCTCTACGATGTGTTCACCAAACTGACCCAGGGCTACCGGGCGCATGGCGTCCGGCGGTTTGTGGTGCTCAACGGCCATGGCGGCAATATCCCGGTGCTGGATCGCGTGGCGCTGGATCTGCAGCGCCAGGGCTGCATGCTGGCCGAGATGAACTGGTGGCTCATGGCCTGGGATTTGAACCCCGCCTGGAAGGGTGGTCACGGCGGCGCGGAAGAGACCGCGGGCATATTGGCTGTAGACCCCAAACTGGTGGACTGGGACAGCGTGGAGGACATGGTGCTGAAGCCCGTGTCCGACGAGATCGAAGCCGCCGGCTTCAAGACCGTCCGGTACAAGGGCGTGGAAATCCCGCTGGTGCGCCCGGTGACGGACATCTCCGACAACGGCTGGATCGGCCCGGATCATCCGAAGAACGCCACCGTGGAGTGGGGCACCGACATGCTGGACGCCTGTGCGAAATACATCGCCGATTTCATGGAGGCCTTCCGGCGCGCGCCGCTGCCCGAGAGAAAGTGAGGAAGGGAAAGATGATGGACAGGCTCAGTATGATCGCGGCGTTCTCCAACGCCAACGGCGTGTCCGGCTTTGAGGACGAGGTACTGAAGGTGGCCCGAAGCTATGCGTCGGACAATCTGGATATACGGGAGGACAGCCTGCGCAATCTGTATATGTATCGCAAGGGCCATTCCGGCAACCGGCCCGTGGTGCAGCTGGACGCCCACTCCGACGAGGTGGGCTTCATGGTGCACTCCATACGGCCCAACGGCACGCTGAAATTCATCACCATGGGCGGCTGGGTCAACAGCAACATCCCCGCCCATCGGGTGCGTGTGCAGACCCGGGACGGCAACTACATCCCCGGCGTGATCGCCGCGAAGCCGCCTCACTTCATGTCCGACGCCGAGAAGCACAGGGTTCCGGAGGTAGCCGACATGTCCATCGACATCGGTGCAAGCTCCCTGGAAGAAGCCCGGGACGTTTTCGGCATCCGCGTGGCCGCGCCGGTGGTGCCGGACGTGACCTTTGAGTACGACGAGAAGCACGATCTGATGTTCGGCAAGGCCTTTGACAACCGCTTGGGATGCGCCGCCATACTGGCCACGCTGGACGCATTGAACGGCGAGACGCTGGACGTGGACGTGGTGGGCGCGATGGCTTCCCAGGAGGAAGTCGGCACCCGCGGTGCCACCGTGACGGCCAACACCGTGAAGCCCGACATCGCCATTGTGTTCGAAGGCTGCCCCGCCGACGATACCGTGGTGCCCGCCTGCGAGGTGCAGACCGCCATCCACAAGGGGCCCATGCTGCGGCACATCGACGCCCGGATGATCACCAATCCCCGCTACCAGCGCTTCGCCCTGGATCTGGCCGCCGAGCTGGGCATCCCCGTGCAGGAGGCTGTGCGCACCGGCGGCTCCACCAATGGTGCCCCCATTCACCTCTCCAATCAGGGTGTGCCCGCCATTGTGGTCGGCCTGCCCGTGCGCTATATTCACAGCCACTACGGCATCGCCTCCCTTGAGGATTTCAACAACGCCGTGAAGCTGGCCTGCGCGATCATCCGTCGACTGAACCGGGAGACCATCCTGTCTTTTTGATGGATAGTATAAAACGCGGGGCTGTCTCAGAATATCATGCGGAATATTCTGAGACAGCCCCGCGTTCTTGAGTAATGAAACTCACTCCTTCAGAAAGGCGCGGTAACACTTGTAGGCCTCGTACAGGTCCACCTTGCTGATGATCTCCCAGGGCGCGTGCATGGAAAGCACCGGCACGCCGCAGTCGATCACGTTCATGCAGTACTTGGCACACATGTAGGCGATGGTCCCGCCGCCGCCCAGGTCGACCTTACCCATTTCAGAGAACTGATAGCTCACGTCGCCGTCGCGCATACAGCGGCGGAGTGCGCCGATGAATTCAGCGTTGGCGTCGCTGGAGGCGTGTTTGCCATTCCCGCCGGTATACTTGTTGAAGCATACGCCGCAGCTGAGATAGGCGGCATTTTTCTTTTCAAAGGCCGAGGCAAAGTTAGGGTCATAGCCTGCGGAGACGTCGCTGGACAGCATGCGACTGTTGGACAGCGCGCGTTTCAGGTCGAATTCGCTGTATTCCGAAGTGCAGGCCAACAGCTCGGAGACGATGTTCTCGAAGAAGTGCGAGCGCATGCCCGTCGCCCCGACGGAGCCGATCTCCTCCTTGTCGGTGAGTATGGCGCACAGCGTGCGCCGCGGCGTGCCCTCGTAGTCCAGCACGGCGCGCAGGGAGGGATAGGCGCAGACGCGGTCGTCATGGCCGTAGCCGAGGATCATGCTGCGGTCAAAGCCCATATCCCGCGACTTCCCCGCCGGCACCAGCTCCAACTCCGCCGAGATGAAGTCCTCCTCCCCGATGTCATACTTCTCCCTCAGAAGCTTGAGCACATTGGCCTTGACCGGGTCCTTTTCCGCGCCCTTCAACGGCTGTCCGCCGATGATGAGGTTCAGGACCTCGCCCTCGATGAGCTTTTCCCCGTCCAGCTTCATCTGCTCGTCCGCCAGGTGAGGCAGCAGATCAGAGATGCAGAATACGGGGTCCCCCTCCGCTTCGCCGATGCTGACGGTCAGCACCGTGCCATCGATGCGCACCACCACGCCGTGCAGCGCCAGCGGAAGCGCGACCCACTGGTATTTCTTGATGCCGCCGTAGTACTGGGTGTCCAGGTAAGCCAGGCCGTCCTCCTCGTAGAGGGGGTTCTGCTTCAGGTCGATGCGGGGAGAGTCGATGTGCGCCCCGAGGATCTGCATGCCCTCCCAGAGCGGGCACTCTCCCACCACGAACAGCACGATGGATTTGTTCATCCAGTTGCGATACATCCGGCATCCGGGCGTAAGCTTGCGCCCTTCGGCGACGGCGGTTTCAAGGTCGGCGTACCCGGCGGCCTTTGCCAGCTCCACAGCCCTGCTGACGCACTCCCGTTCGGTCTTGCATTGGTCAATAAACGTGCTGTACTCTGCTGCGAACGCATGAATCGCATCCAGAGAGGCCCCCTCGTACTTATTCCAGGCAGATAGACGAATCATTCAGACACCTCCAGCTTCAAATTATCCTTCTTAATGCCAAAATGGACATGGATTTGGAAAAGCACCTGTTCTTTGGACTGTCCCTACGGCAGGGGAACGAACTCTTTAATCTTTATTACTATAGCACAGTGATAATACTTTTGCAACTAAAAAAACGATTGTACACCTGAATAATGATCTTACTGTGTTCCGCGGCAGCCTCCTTAATACATCTCGGTGTTTGCAGTATAACGTATATGGATAAGGATTGTGAGGATGATGACAATCTGTAACTTCCAGCAGATGTAACCTCATGTACGGCACAAAGGGAGGTTTCAACGAAGTTACATTGTATCAAAATAACTGTTTCTTTCCACAATCCCAGGTCGAAAGGCCTGGGATTCTTCTTGTTCACTGGTTTATCGTATTGGCAAGCAGTTCAGGTAAATAGTTCTACAAATAATGCTGGCCCGGGGATTTTCCCTCTTCCCCGGGCCATGTCACGTTCTTATTCCAAGCGATACTATTTCAGAGATTCATAATAGGCCCGTATTTTCTTGACCATGAGAATTCGGCGGGCATCAAGAAAACGATCATAGTCCTCAAATGTCATATCAGAAAAGCCCTCAGGGATACAGGCTTCCTCCAGATTACGTCGGAGATCCTTCTCGTCAACTATACCGCTGATTCCGGGTTTGCCCTCACGCACGGCGTCCCATATCCCGGCCATGTACGTCTTTGGTGCAGCGTCCTTTATCTTTGTGTTGATTTCGGATTGCAGTAGGACATAGTTGGCTATCTGGTTGTACTGTCCCCGGGAATCAATATGGTTCCGGATTAGGTATGCCTTCGGGAACAAGTGGTGAATATCACCACGCTGATCCAGCATATCCTCGACCCGAATCTGATCCGAAAGAAACCCACGGTCATGTGCCTTGCATTGGGCCATAAGGAATATATTGAAATACGGCGAGGATGCTACAGACGTGTTCAGCCTCATGGGGAGAACGCTATCCCAGAAGGCATCCGACAGCTCGCCTGCTTCTGTACGATCAACGAAATCCGCAGGGTTTTCCTCGGACATGAAACGCTTTACATCATAGTCAAATTCTGATTCCGGGGAGCCGGAATAGCGACCCGTGAGGATCGTGATAATAACCCACCGTCGTACTAATTTCCCGATAATTGAATCCTCAATTCCCCGTCTCCGAAGAACGAGATACAGAATACACCCGAAATTCAGGACATTCTGCGAACGGATCAGGGAGCCATTCACAACGCCCAGCGGCTTGAGTATCATGATATAGCGCTGGAAGTTGGTCTTGTTAATTACATCCATCACGCCATCATGCAGTTTTTTGAAGGATTCTTCCGCAATCTCACCCTGATACTCTCGGGTGGTAAAATTGCGGCCCGACAGCAATGCGACAAGGTCAGCCAGCCTACCGCGTCCGAATGTAGACGTAAACGCTACTCGAAGCACGTCCGTATAGCTGGTTTGGTATATATCCTCGGTTTCCTTTGCAACCCAGGCCAGGGCTTTATACTCCGGCGTGGCAGAGAATTGGGTATCGTTATCCCGAATGATGCCAAGGTCTTCCGGTCTTTGGAAAAGATGGCAGAAGTAATCAATGCATTTACGGGTAATATTCCCGCCGTATTCTTCGTTGGCGGAGATTTTTGACATAACGAAATCGGCTTGTGACAACACGACGCCTTTGGAATTTATGCGAATGAAAATATCTGTGACCTTATCAATGTCCAGATTCTGGTCGAGCACAATTACGCCCAGGCTATTGTTCTGGATCGAGAGTAAGCGCGTAATAACGGCATCGATCTCATCCACCTGGGCATCATCGAGGTTGTTCAATGACCCATATTCCCGTAAAAAACTGAGCCTACGGAAGGAAGGAGAAAACACATCCGCGACATCTGTTATCCAAGCCGGGCTTTTTTCCAGGGCGTTATTGCTTACTTCGAATTTCTCCGTTTGAGGATTGAACGCTATTATGATTCTATGCTTTTTATAATCCTCCCCGGTAACTTCCTGCCCAACGATTGCCGCACTTAAGGACATAATCCTCTGCTGGCCGTCAATCAGAACCCTCTTTCCGGTGGAAACAGTCCCGTCCTTCAATTTCACATCCGGATTCTGCCACACAATAATATAGCCAATCGGGTACCCCTGATAAAGGGAATCCAGCAGGTCACGAACCTTGGAGCCATCCCACACAAAGGGGCGCTGGATTTCCGGGATAGCTATGTCACCTGCCTTGATGAATCCAAGCAGATTTTCAACGGTATAGTTGTTTACGCTATATTGTGCCACGCTGCTTACCCTCCGTATACGCCCAAAAACGCTATAATTCACATATCGAACACGAATATTATATAATACCCGCCAGCAAAAGTCCATTGTAAAATAGCATCGAACGCAGAGAATGCGTTTGTGCACATTTGGGGCTGGATACAAGTATAGCTTCTCCCCTCGGATATGGTGCCGGACTGGATCAATCCGAAATATAGCGCGGGCGACCTTTTGCGGAATGCGATCCTGGACGTTCAATACCGCCCGATAGAATCGGCAGCGCCCGAGCAAATTGGAATGGAAATATAAAAGCAAGGACAACTACGCCCGGTATCGTGCCGGGATCGTTGTTATCCTTTGGGGTGATTATACTATTCGCCAACAATAATATCGTATGCCATCGGCTTCCAAATAATCCCGCATTCACACGATTATTCCTGGAGCGATCACCTCTTGACAGTGCTAACAAAATGAGTATAATAATATACGAACCGAGGGGGAAGGAAAGAAAGAGCCCCGGTGGTTCAGGGTAACAACATACAAAGACCGACGCCGACACGACAGCCTGCCCGAGGATGCCACCCCGAAAAGGAGCACACCAACAGCAGGTGCGCGACCAGCGCAAGAGGGTCAAAGGAGGTAAGAGTTATGTTGATGCCGAGTATCTTTGGTGAAAACCTGTTTGACGAATTCTTTGGTGACTGGGATCGTGAGATGCGGCGAATGGATCGTCAGCTGTACGGTAAAAACGCCGCCCGCGAAATGAAGACCGACGTGCATGAGCACGAGGATCACTACGAAGTAGATATTGATCTGCCGGGCTTCAAGAAGGAAGACATCACGTTGGAGCTGCAGAACGGC
>CADCFG010000040.1:18975-19629 GCA_902800625.1 uncultured Eubacteriales bacterium
CTTACGGAGGCGGACATCGGCGCAAAGCTGGAGCATGGCGTGCTGAGCCTGAATATCCCCAAGAAGGAAGAAAAGAAGCTTCCCGAGAAAAAGGTCATCATGATTGAGGGATAAAACAGAACCCGCCCCTGCTGGATTGGCTCCGGCAGGGGCTTCCCTTTTAATGTACAACATGTAGACAACGAGGCGAAAAACGGTGAAGGAAAGCGTAATTACAGTCAATTTCGATGTTGAGAGCGAAGCATACCAGGCTTTGTCGGAAATAAAGCGTCATCCAGACGGGAGTGGGTATTTCGTATCTGCGGCCAGTCTGATCAAGAAAGAAAACGGGCATATTGTCTTAAAAGATGGCTTTGATACAGGCATCGACACCACGGATGATGCGGCATATGGCTCATTGATCGGCAGCCTGGTTGGCATATTGGGTGGCCCGCTGGGCGTACTGTTTGGCGGCAGCATGGGCGCATTGGTTGGAAGCACAGTGGATGCTGATGACGCGATGCAGAGCGCTTCGCTGATCGAGCAGGTATGCACGGATATACGCGATGGCGGCACAGCCCTGATTGCGTTGGTTCAGGAAGACGATGATATGCGGTTTGAGCGCGCGTTTGATCCATTTAAGGTAGAAATTATCCGGCATGACGCTGCGGAGGT
>CADCFG010000041.1 GCA_902800625.1 uncultured Eubacteriales bacterium
GTGATGGCTGCCGTCAGGGTGGTCTTGCCGTGGTCGACGTGACCGATCGTGCCGATGTTTACATGCGGCTTGTTGCGCTCAAATTTTGCCTTTGCCATTCAAAAAACCTCCAACGTAATAAATCGATTGTATTCTGTCATAGCGACAGCAGGTGAATAGAGTTAGGAATTAGGAATGTGGAATGAGGAATGGATGGCAAGTGGCTGCCGCGCTTTCAACGCACTGGCACACACTCAGTCATTCCTCATTTCTAATTCCTCATTCCTCATTGAAACGCGTCAGCGTTTCCCCAGGATCTTCTCCGCGATGTTGTGCGGCACTTCCTCGTAGTGGGCAAATTGCATGGTGTAGGTGCCGCGGCCCTGGGTCTTGCTGCGCAGGTCCGTGGCGTAGCCGAACATCTCGCTCAGCGGCACGATGCCGTCGATGGAGTGCATGCCGGCGTGGGCGTCCATGCCGGTGACGCGGCCGCGACGGGCGCTGATGTCGCCCATGACGTCGCCCATGTACTCGTCCGGTACGACGACCTCGATCTTCATCATCGGCTCCAGCAGCGCGGAATCCGCCTTGCGCAGGGCCTCCTTGAAGGCCATGGAGCCGGCGATCTTGAACGCCATTTCACTGGAGTCCACCTCGTGGTAGGAGCCGTCGATCAGGTCGACGCCGAAGTCCATGACCTCATAGCCGCCGACGCTGCCGGACAGCGCCGCCTCGCGGATGCCCTGGTCGATGGGAGCGATGAATTCCTTGGGAATCACGCCGCCGACGATCTTGTTGTTGAACTCATAGCCGCTGCCGGGCTCGCGGGGATAGATCTCGATCACGCAGTGACCGAACTGGCCATGGCCGCCGGTCTGGCGCACATAGCGGCCCTCGGCCTTCGCGCGCTTGCGAATGCACTCCTTGTAGGCGACCTGGGGCTTGCCCACGGTGGCCTCCACGCGGAACTCGCGCAGCAGGCGGTCCACGATGATCTCCAGGTGCAGCTCGCCCATGCCGGCGATGATGGTCTGGCCCGTGGACTCGTCGGTGTAGGTCTTGAAGGTGGGATCCTCCTCGGCCAGCCGCACCAGCGCCAGGCTCATCTTGTCCTGACCGGCCTTGGTCTTGGGCTCGATGGCCACGCGGATGACGGGCTCCGGGAACTCCATGCTCTCCAGGATGATGGGCTTGCCCTCCACGCACACGGTGTCGCCGGTGGTGGTCTCCTTCAGGCCCACGATGCCCGCGATGTCGCCCGCGCGGATCTCCTCGATCTCCTCGCGGTGGTTCGCGTGCATGCGCAGGATGCGGCCCACGCGCTCGCGCTTGCCCTTGGTGGAGTTATAGACATAGCTGCCGGTCTTCAGCGTGCCGGAATAGACGCGCATGAACGCCAGCTTGCCCACGAAGGGGTCAGCCATGATCTTGAACACCAGCGCGGAGAAGGGGGCGTCGTCGTCGGCCTCGCGCTCCTCCTCGGTATCCTTGCCGGGGCGGGTGCCCTTCACGGCGGGGATGTCGATGGGAGACGGCAGATAGTCCACGATGGCGTCCAGCAGGGGCTGCACGCCCTTGTTGCGATAGGACGTGCCGCACAGCACAGGGTTCAGCTTGCCCTCGATGGTGCCCTTGCGCAGGCCGAACATGATCTCCTTCTGGGTCAGCTCCTCGCCGTCCAGATACTTCATCATCAGCTCGTCGTCGCACTCGGCGGCGGCCTCCACCATCTTGGCGTGATACTCCTCGGCCATGTCCCGAAGATCCGCGGGGATATCCGTCTCGTCCATGGTGGTGCCCATCTCGTCCACGTAGATCTCGGCCTTCATCTTGACCAGGTCCACCAGACCGACAAAGCTGGCCTCGGCGCCGATGGGCAGCTGGATCGGCACGGCATTCGCCTGCAGCCGCTCCTTCATCATGTCCACCACGCGGAAGAAGTCGGCGCCCACAATGTCCATCTTGTTGACGTAGGCCAGGCGCGGCACGTTGTACTTGGTGGCCTGGCGCCACACGGTCTCGGACTGGGGCTCCACGCCGCCCTTGGCGCAGAACACGGAGACCGCGCCGTCCAGCACGCGCAGCGAGCGCTCCACCTCGACGGTGAAATCGACGTGGCCGGGAGTGTCGATCAGGTTGATCTGATGCCCGCGCCATTCACAGGTCGTCGCCGCGGAGGTGATGGTGATGCCGCGCTCCTGCTCCTGCTCCATCCAGTCCATCGTGGCCATACCCTCGTGCACCTCGCCGATGCGATGGGTGCGGCCCGTGTAGTACAGGATGCGCTCGGAAGTGGTGGTCTTGCCGGCATCGATGTGTGCCATGATGCCTATATTGCGTACATGATCCAGTGAATGTGTCCTTGCCACAGTCAATTTCCTACTTTCATTAAGATTAAACGATGCATGGGAGCCAATCTTAACAGACCCCCATAGAACCATCAGCACGCAAAGTGCGTGCTGATGAATGGGTTATGCGATTCGCGAAAGCCGCTGCGACGCGGCGTTTCAATTACCAGCGATAGTGCGCGAAGGCCTTGTTGGCCTCGGCCATCTTGTGCATGTCCTCGCGGCGCTTCACGGCGTTGCCGGTGTTGTTCGCGGCATCCATGATCTCGCCGGCCAGACGGTCCGCCATGGTGCGCTCGCCGCGCTTGCGGGCGAACATCACCAGCCAGCGCAGAGCCAGAGTCTGGCGGCGCTCCGGGCGAATCTCGATAGGCACCTGGTAGGTGGAACCGCCGACGCGGCGGGCCTTGACTTCCATCGCGGGCATGATGTTGGCGATGGCGGCGTTGAACACTTCCATGGCGTCCTTGCCGGTCTTGGCAGCCACCTTCTCGAAGGCATCGTAGCACACGCCCTGGGCGATGCCGCGCTTGCCGTCATACATAACCTGATTGATCAGCTTGGTGATAATGGTCGTTCCGTATACAGGATCCGGAAGCACTTCGCGCTTCGGGATAAATCCACGTCTGGGCATTTTAAGTCCCTCCCTTATCTTGATGGTCGGCTCGCAAAAGCGGGCTCAAGAATCTACAAACGTTAAAGTGAACGAGAAACAGGTAAAAGCTCGTGCGAAAGTTGGCGCTTTCGCCCTTGCCCGGTTCGCCGACGGTTCAGGCATATTCCCACGTTCCAAATGGACCATGCCCTCGCGGCCCGCTCGCCGTTTTCACCAAAGATCGCCCCGCGGCCTGCGCAACTCGCTGCGCTCGCTTGCTCGCGGGTTTCGGGCGCGTCTTGCGGCTTAACCGCTGCGCTTGCGCCCTCAGTCCGGCTTTGCCGGACGCTCCAGCGACCTTCTTACTTCTTCGGACGCTTCGCGCCGTAGAGGGAGCGGCCCTGCATGCGCTTGGCAACGCCAGCAGCATCGAGAGCGCCGCGGATGATGTGGTAACGCACACCGGGGAGATCGCGGACCTTGCCGCCGCGGATCAGCACAACCGAGTGCTCCTGCAGGTTGTGGCCGATACCCGGAATGTAGCAGGTACCTTCGATGTTGTTCGTCAGACGAACACGCGCGATTTTACGCAAAGCGGAATTCGGCTTCTTGGGGGTCTGCGTCTTGACGGACATGCAGACACCGCGCTTCTGCGGACAGGACTGCAGAATCGGGGAATTCGACTTGCTGGTTACCTTTTCTCTACCCTTGTGGATCAACTGATTGATCGTCGGCATTGAAGAAAAGCACCTCCTGAACTATTATGGATCTTATTGAGCCTCTATATACACTTCCGCAACCCTGGAAGGATACGAGCATATTGTGGACTGGGGAATCCTTCCCCCGCCGCTGCCTGTCACCGCAATCGGCGCTTTGGCAGCTTTGTCGGTATGGTTTATTTCCGGATTCCCGCGGAGGCGGTCTTGACCTCCACCCCGCAGGCCTCGCCCAGCTGCTTCATGGTGTCCACCTCCACCATGCGCACGCCGGCCTCGTTGCAGGCCTGGCGCACCTGGCGCACGATGAACAGATCAGCGTCCCGGGCGATATAGGCTTCGGCGATCTCGCCGGCCTGGATGGCGCGGACGAGCCTGCGCGTGCCGACGACCTTGTCGGCGTTCTTCAGCTTTTCCAGCATCTGCGCACGCCCCTTCCCGCTCGGTTTTCACATACCCGAACTCGAATATGATACCATCCAACGCCCGCAATGTCAAGCAAAAAACGGGTTTCCAGCGGCCCTGTCGGAAATTTTAACCTACATTATTTCCGGTAGAACAGTTCAAAACCGCTGTTTGCCGGATAGACCTGCACGTGCTGCTTATGGTTCAAGCCCCGATACCGGAACGTCTTGCCATTGGCCTTCTTTTTCATATAGCCATACAGCTCGTTCAGCGTGGTGTACTTGTTCTTGTTGCTGTCGGCAGGCATTTTGCCCTTGGTCTTGATGCCGTCAGTAAGCCACTTGGTGAAGTAGCTGTATTTGTTCTTCAGGGACCAGCTCGTCTCCCGATAGGCGCTGGCGGTGAGCACAAAAAACTTGTTCTCCAGCACGAACACGCCCTGGCCGGGAGCCAGCACGCCCTTGTCCACATCCCGGAAGGCATCCACCACGGCCTGGTCGAAGGCCTCGGGGGAGAACGCCGGCGCGTCGATCACGTTCGCGCCGCCCTGATCCCCCGACAGTGCCGGGGCGGAGACACCCGCCGCGCCATAGATGGCCGCGCCGGAGCCGCAGCTGTCGATCATCACGATCACCTGGCCCGGCACCTCGCACAGCCAGTTGGCCAGGTGGCTCAACGTCATGGTGTAGCGGTCGTACCAGTTGTAGTAGCGATAGTCGGGATAGACCAGCAGGCACCCGGCGTAGCTGGCATAGCGCCCGTTGATGTCATAATCCTGGTCGCCGTGGGTGGAGATATAGAACAGCGACACGTCCCCCACCTCGGCCCCGGCGAAGGTATTGCGAATCATCTGGTGGATCTGCTCCGCCGTCTGGTCGGTGGCATGGGTGACGCTCCACTTGCTGCCGGCGGGGCCGCGTACATTGTTCAGCATTTTGGTCATCAGCGACGCATCCTTGCTGCCCGGCAGGCTGGACATGCCGGAGCCGGGGAAGCTGCCTTCCCCAATCACCAGCGCCCTGTAGGTCGGCACCTTGGTGACGGTAACGGGAATCTCGGCGGTCAGGCCGTTGTAGGCAGTCAGTGTGATGGTTGCTGAACCCTTGGCCAGCGCCTTGGCCGTGGTGCCGGAGACCTGCACCACGGAGGGATTGGAGCTGACGATGGACACCTTGCCGGCGCTGCCGGCGTTGAGAACCGGCTTGATCTTCACGCTGCGGCCCACCCACAGCGTCGTTTCTCCGATGTTCGCGGTAACGTACATGGGCGCGGGCTTCACCGTCACGGTACACTTGGCCTTTTTGCCATTGAAGGTCTTGGCGGTGATGGTGGCCTTGCCGACGCCCATGGCCGTCACCCGGCCAGAGGCATCCACCGTGGCCACGGAGGTCTTGGACGAGGTGAAGGTAATGGCAGAGGCCGTGTTCTTGGGAAGGGTCGCGGTGAGAGCGGCCCTTTCATCCACGCCAAGCGTCAGCTTCTTGGAGGAGAGCGTGACCTTCTTGGGCGCCTTCTTCACCGTCACCTCGCAGCTGCTCTGAACGCCGCCCACGTCCAGGGTGATGGTGGCCTTGCCCGCCTTTTTGCCCGTGACGAGGCCGGAGGCGTTCACCGTGGCGACCTTCTTGTTGGACGTGGTGAACACCGCGCCGATGCTCTCGGGCGCCGCGCCGCTGGCGATGGTCAGTTTCGACTTCTCCTTCACGCCCAGGGTGATCGCCGAGGCGGTCAGTACCGGCTGGGACGGGGCCAGCACCATGGCGTCGGGATCAGCATCCTCCGCCAGTTCGGCGGGCGCCAGCACGGCGGCATCGTCATCCGCGTCCAGCTCCACGTCCGGGACGATTTCATCTTCGGCTGGCTCGTCGTCCAGGGGCAGGTCGAACTCCGCCAGCTCCTCGACGGCGGCCTCCTCCGGGGTGGTTTCGTCCTTCGGGAGCACCGCTTCGTCCACAGGGAGGGTCTCCTCCGCCAGGGCCATGCCCAACGTGAGCGCCAGCGCCATCAGCCATGCCAGCAGGCGCCTGCATCGCGTCGTCATATCAATCCCTCCTTGTGCAAACATACCACAAAGGGGAGAACCCGCTCACGGCAGGCTCTCCCCCATCGCTGTTCCAATCAGATCTGCGGCTCGGTGTCGTTCTCCAGCGCCACGTTCTCCACGCTGCGGATGGCCCAGCGGGCGATGACGATGGTGTTCTGCAGCGAACCCATGGTCAGGGTCACGGTGTCGTCCTTCAGCGCGGCGATGGTGCCGTACAGGCCGCCGATGGTGCAGATGCGGTCGCCCACCTTCAGGGCCGCCAGCATGTTCTTCACCTGCTTGTCCTTCTTGCGCTGGGGACGGATCAGCAGGAAATAGAAGATGGCAACCATGGCCACCATCATCACGATGGTCATCATCAGGTCTCCGCCCATGGGTGCGGCTGCCTGGGCGCCGGTGCCGGTGGTAGCGGTTGCAGCGGTGCTTTCAGCGGCGGTAACGGCCACGGCCTCGCCGGCCTCGGCCAGGATGTTCATCAGGTTCATCATCGTTCATTTCTCCTTTGCGTACATTTGGGTACTGTATCCATTATAACCGAGCTTGTCAACAATTACAACTTATTATGCCCGATTTCGCCCCTTGTTCGCGGAAACTTTACGTTCAGGCTACCAGTTCCCCCGGCCGTGGCGGGCATAGAATTCGTTGGCCCAGTCCATAAGCGCGTCGTTTTCGATGGCCGCGCGCATTTCCTCCATCATCTTCGTGAGGAAGTAGATGTTGTGGATGGAGTTCAGCCGCAGGGCCAGGATCTCCCCCGCCTTGAACAGGTGGCGGATATAGGCCCGGGTGTAGTTTTTGCAGGCATAGCAGTCGCAGTCGGCATCCAGGGGACTGAAGTCCTCGGCATACTTCGCGTTGCGCACCACCAGCCGCCCGTCGTGGGTGAATACGGTGCCGTTGCGGGCCACGCGGGTGGCCAGCACGCAGTCGAACATGTCCACGCCCCGAAGCACACCCTCGATCAGGCAGTCCGGCGAGCCCACGCCCATCAAATACCGGGGTTTGTTCTGGGGCATGTAGGGCATCATCTGATCGAGCATGTCATACATGACTTCCTTTGGCTCGCCCACGGACAGGCCGCCGATGCCAAAGCCGGGCAGGTCCAGCTTGGCCATTTCCTTGGCGCACTCGATGCGCAGGTCGCCGTAGAACGCGCCTTGCACGATGCCGAACAGCGCCTGGTGCCCGTGGGTCCAGGACTTCATGCACCTCTCCAGCCAGCGGATGGTGCGGTACATGGCGTCCTTGGCCCGGGGATAGTCGCAGGGATAGGGCGAGCACTCGTCAAACTGCATCATGATGTCCGAGCCCAGGGCCTGCTGGATGGCGATGGATTCCTCCGGGCCGATGAACATCTTCGAGCCGTCCAGGTGGCTGCGGAACTGGACGCCCCGCTCCTCCACCTTGCGCAGGTCCGCCAGCGAGAACACCTGGAACCCGCCGCTGTCGGTGAGGATGGGACGGTCCCAGTTCATGAATTTGTGCAGGCCGCCGGCCTTTTCCACCAGATCCTCGCCGGGGCGCAGGTGCAGGTGGTAGGTGTTGGAGAGGATGATCTGCGCGCCGCAGTCCTTCAGCTCCTCCGGCGTCATGGTCTTCACGGACGCCTGGGTGCCCACCGGCATGAACACCGGGGTCTCGATCACGCCGTGGGGCGTGTGCAGGCGGCCGCGCCGCGCGCCGGTCTGCCTGCAGGTGTGCAGCAATTCAAATTCAAAGGGCTTGGACATAGGGACCTCCATGCTGGCATTATTATAGGGGCGCCGCAACGGCGCCCCTACAAAAGGACAACGTCCTGATATGTGTGGTTTTACGCCATCCGGCGCTTGCGCAGCAGCACCGCAAGCAGCGCGCCGCAGGCAGCGATGCCCGCCATGGCCATGCCCACGGGCAGGGATTCGTCGCCGGCCTGGGGAACTTCGTCCTCCAGCACGCGGGCAGCCACGTCCATGCTGACCACCATGGCGCCGTTCTCGTCGAAGGCGTCCATGCGATATACGCCGGTGTGCTCGGGCTGGGCATTGACGATGTTGTAGACCTTCTGGTTCGCGCCGTCGATGGGCGCGTCGTTGAAGTACCACTGGTAGGACGCGGGAGCCACGCCGTCGATGCTCACCTCGATGGACAGATCCTCGCCGGCCTTGACCACGGCGTTCTGGGTCATCCTCGAGACGCGCATCAGCACCGTCGTGGAGATCGTCCCCTCCGCGATGGCGCAGACAGAGGCGGCCAGCATGATGGCGACCATCACCACTGCCAGCTTCATCCAGCGCTTCCTCATGCCGTATTCCTCCAGTTTCCCAATGGCATTTGTACTTAATAATATTTTACTCCCCGGCCCGCCCATTTTCAATAGAATACGCTGTTTATGCATACATTCTCATTATTTCCTTCACAAATATACAGCCGTATGCAACAAGTATTAATTGATTTGAAACAAGTTTCCGGCGCCGGAAATCGTTGTCGAATTGTCTTTACATTGTCGCCGCATTGGTGTTATAATATACATTGATTTGACTTTCTGGAGGCGCGCTATGGGTGGTGTGTTGATATTGGGCGGATTTCTGGCCTGCGGGGTGGCGCTGATGGACGCGCTGCTGCCGGGTCGGTATCGGCTGACACGGCTGTGGCTGGGGTTGTGCGCGGGGCTGATCGAGATGATGTGGCTGCCTGCGCTGTTCGCCTTCGCCCTGCGGTTCACCCTGGCGGCTCAGCTGCTGGGCCTGGGCACGGCGGCGGTCCTCGCGGCGCTGGCGCAGTTCCTTTCGCGCAGCGCGTTCCGGGAGCGCCGCTGGACGGACATGCCCGTCTGGCTGCCGCTGGCGCTGGTGGTGCCGTTTGCAATCCTGTGCGGCTGCCTGCAGTACACCCACATCTTAAGACCCGGCACGGACGGCGCGCTGTATGTGGGCCAGTCCACCTACGGCGACCTGTGCCTGCACCTGGGCATCGCCACCAGCCTGCGGGGCGCCTCCTTCCCGCCCACCTACTCGCTGCTGCCCGGGGCGCTGCTGGGCTATCCCTTTCTGGGCGACAGCCTGGTCACGTCCATGCTGCTGGGCGGCAGCCCGCTGGCGTTCTCCTTCGTCCTCACCGGCACGCTGATGATGGCGCTGGTGGGGCTGGGCTTTGTGATTCTCTGCTGGGATCTGACGAAGAGCCGCGCCGCCACGGTGATCGCGTTTGTACTGATGTTCATCAACGGCGGGCTGGGCTTCATCTACGCCCTGGACGGCATCGGCCGGGACGCCACCGCCTTCCGGGAGATCTTCACCGGCTTCTACAGGACGCCCACCAACCAGCCGGCGCTGAACCTGCGCTGGGTGAACGTGATCTGCGACATGATGATCCCCCAGCGCACGCTGCTGGCGGGCTGGACAGTGCTGGTGCCGGCGCTGTGGCTGCTGTGCCAGGCCGTGAAGGAACGCCAGGTGAAGCTGTTTGTCGTGCTGGGCGTCTGGGCCGGGGCCATGCCCATGATCCACACCCACTCCTTCCTGGCGCTGGGGCTGATCAGCGCCGGGGCGATGGCGTATACGCTGATCGCCTCCCGGGAGGATCGTGTGGGCGCGCTCAAGTGCTTCCTGGTCTACGGCTTCATCGCCGTGGCGCTGGCGCTGCCCCAGTTGCTCACCTGGTCGATCCCCCAGACGGTGAAGGGCGGCTCGCTGAAATTCCGGTTCAACTGGGTCAACAACGACGGTAGCGGCCATCTGATCGACGGCTACTGCTGGTTCTGGATCAAGAACGTGGGCCTGATCTGGCTGGCGATGATCCCGGCGGCGCTGTGCGGCAGGCGCGGCGAGGACGCCCGGCAGGGCGCCTTCCGCATGCTGGGGCTGGGCGCGCTGTGCGTGTATGTCGTGGCGGAGCTGATCCAGTTCCAGCCCAACGAGTACGACAACAACAAGCTGTTCTACGTGGCCTACATGGCCATGCTGCCCGCCGTGGGCTGGTACCTGGTGGGGCTGTGGAACCGGCTGCGGGGCCTGCGCTGGCGGGCGCTGCTGGCGGCGGCGTTCATGCTGTCGGCCACGCTGTCCGGCGCGCTGACCATCGGTCGGGAGCTGGTGTCCAATTACCAGCTGTTCAATGTCAACGAGATCGAGGCCGCGGAATATATCGAAGAAAACACGCCCGAGGGGGCCGTGGTGCTCACCGGCACCCAGCACAAGAACCCCGTGGCCGCGCTGGCGGGAAGGAGCATCGTCTGCGGCACGCCCAGCTATCTGTACTTCCACGGCATCGACTACACCGACCAGTACCAGGCCCTGGCGCAGATGCTGGAGTTCCCTGCCGACAGCGCGGAGCTGTTTGAGAAGTACGGCGTGGGCTACGCCTTCATCTCCAGCTACGAGCGCAACGACTTCACGGTGGACGAGGACTGGTTCCGGGAAAACGGCCAGCTGGTCTACGCTGGAGGGGACGTGTGCGTATACGCCCTGGATGGGGTTCATGGGAACTCCACGGAATCTTAGCGGGTTTGCTATTGTATTTTGCGGGAAATTGATTTAAAATAATTTTGTAATACTGTGTTATATTTTTGCCTGACGACAACCATCCGCGCGATGTGCGCGTCTATATAAAGAAGAGAAGCATGAAATTACGTCACCAGACCGGAGGGCATCCCATGGGAAACCGGAAGATCGGAGCGCTGGCCATCACGGCGGCGGGCCTGTGCCTGCTGCTGGCGGGCTGCGGCACGATTGACGAGGATTACCTGAACACCGAGGCCAACACCTCGGTGGAGATCAACGTGCCCTACGCCACCGCCACCCCCCTGCCGGAGCGCATGAACGCCCCGGAGGCCATCGTGATCGACCCGGACGGCAACGTCACGCTGAACGACTCCTCCGTCATCGAGGGCGACTTCCAGTCCGCCCGCGCCCTGGAGGAGCAGACCGAGTACCGCAGCCTCAGCCTGGGCAACACCGGCATCGCCGTGCAGGCGCTCCAGCTGCGGCTGAAGGACCTGGGCTACTTCACCGGCGACGTGTCCGGCCTGTACGACGCCGAGACCGAAGCCGCCGTGAAGCGCTTTGAGCAGACCTACGGCACCATGCAGACCGGCGTCGCCACCGCGAAGCTGCAGCTGAAGCTGTTTGCCTCCACCGCCCCCATCTACGGCACCGAAGAGTACAACAGCGCCGTCATCAGCCAGTACGCGGTGCTGCGCCCCGGCGCGGTGGGCAGCTCGGTTTACGCGCTGCAGCAGAGGCTTAAGAACCTGGGCTACCCGCTGACGGAGCTGACCGGCGTGTTTGACGAGCAGACCAGCGAGTGCGTCCGACTGTTCTACGCCGCCTACGGCCTGGCCTCCAGCGACGTGGCCAACGTGGCCATGCAGCGGGAGCTGTACGCCGACACCGCCAAGGCCTATGACCCGACAGTGCAGGTGTTCGCCACGCTTTCCCCGGACGAGGAGGCCCAGCAGGCCGCCATCGTGATGCCCGACGGCAGCGAGGGCGACGACACCGCCGCCGTGGCCCTGGGCAGCTCCGGCACCCGCATCTCCCAGATCCAGCAACGGCTGATCGCCCTGGGCTACATGGACGGCGGCGGGGACACCGGCGTGTTCGACCAGGCCACCCAGGAGGGCGTGAACCGCTTTCTAAGCGCCATCGGCCGCCAGCCCAACGGCATGCTGACCACCGACATGCAGGAATTCCTACTGTCCCAAAACGCACCCGCCTTCGGCGGCGAAGCCGCCATCTCCGCCTATCAGAACCTGAACGTGGGCGACAGCGGCGAGGCCGTGATGAACCTGCAGCGCCGGCTGGTGGAGCTGGGCTACGCCAACGGCACGCCCAACGGCGAATACGGCCAGGCCACCATTGCCGCCGTGGCCTTCTACCAGCAGTGCAACGGCATGGAACCGGACGGCCTGGCCAGCGTATGGCTGCAGACCGTGCTGTTCTCGGACGACGCCCTCACCTATGAGCAGACCCAGCAGAGTGCTGGCACCTTCGACGAGACCGCCGAGGACGCCGAAGACGACACCATCCAGCAGTCCGAGGACGCGCAGGACGCGGTGCAGGCGGCTGTGGAATCGCCGTCCGACGCTGACACACTGTACTTCAACCTGGTCATGGGCTCCACCGGCACCGCCGTGACGGCGCTCCAGAACCGGCTGATGGACCTGGGCTACCTGGACAGCGCCAGCGGCGTGTTCGACGAGGCCACCCGGGACGCCATCATCGCCTTCCAGGGCTCCATCGGCGTGCAGCCCACCGGGGAGGCCTCGGCCTCGATGCAGCGCTATGTTTACAGCAAGGCCGCGCCGGACGCCTCCGTGGCGTTCGAGGCCACAGGTGAAAGCTACACGCCCCTGCGCTCCGGCGACAGCGGCGACGAGGTGACCAACCTGCAGAAGCGGCTGTGGGAGCTGGGCTTTCTGGACAAGAAGGACGTGCAGGACAGCATCGGCCAGTACAACGACGCCACCCGCATGGCCGTCACCAGCGCCCAGCTGAAGATGGGCTACACCAGCGCCGACGGCGCCGCCGGCGTGGAGTTCCAGAGCTTCCTGTTCAGCAAGTACGGGGAACTGATCAAGGAGAAAAAGAAGCGGTGACACCGCTTCTGCATAGCGAAAGATCCTTCTCTTCGCTCAGTATGACGCGAGTCGCCTCACGCGGTTGCCATCCTGAGCTCAGCGAAGGATCTTTTGTTTTTTGAAAGAAACCGGATTGCCACGTCGCCCTTTGGGCTCCTCTCAGTGACGTAGTACGAAGCCGGAACGTCAGACGATTGATAATCGTTGACACCTCTCGGTTGCGAATTTCGTCATTGCGAGGAAAGCGGACGGTTCATCATCGGATGAATCCGACCCACCTGACGTGGCAATTCAGTTTCCCTGTCTCTCGTCGGCCAGATTCACTTTCACCGGCGCGTCGATCTCCACCGTCCCCGGCACGACGCGGCAGTCCAGGGCGTGGATCTCCACCCCGGCTTCCCGCGCCTCGATCAGTGCCTCGCCGAAGGCCGGCTGGGTGGCCCAGTTGGGGCGGAACTCTGTGACGCCCTTCATCTGGATCACGATCAGCAGCGCGCAGCGCCAGCCCCGCCTTGAAAGCGCCGTCAGGCCCCGCACGTGCTTGAGACCCCGCAGCGTCGGCGCGTCCGGGAAGCGGGCCACGCCGCCGTCCTCCAGCGTGCAGCCCTTCACCTCGATGGCCACGGGGCAGCCGGCTTCCATTTGCTGCCGCGCGGTATCGCCCGTCCGATTCATCTCTTTGGCCACGAAGTCAAACCTCGAGTCCCCCACCGTCACCTCAGCCCGCAAATCCTCAAGCGGCCCCAGCCCGCCCGCGGCCAGCCATTCCGCCGCTGCCCGGTTCGGGGCCATGGAATCCATGTCCACAAGCCGCGTGCCGCCTGGGATGCGCTTCTCCACGGCCACCAGGTCATAGGCCGTCCTGCGCTGCGGGCTGTCCGACTTCACCAGCCAGACGCGATTTCCCGCTTCCAGCAGCTCCGCGCAGCGGCCGGTGTTCTTCACGTGGACGCGCTCGATCCGCCCGTCGATTTCCACCTCCGCCACGAAACGGTTCGGGCGGCGCAGGAAGACGGCGGGCTGTATGTTTGGATAATGCATGGGCACCTCTCAAAGAAGGATTCTGCGAATGAAAAGCCTCCCCGCCGTGGCGGGGAGGCTTTTGGATTGTATCTGTTACGCCCTCAGCTCCGCGCCGAACTCCTTGAGGGCCTTCAGCACCTTCTCCATGGTGCCGTTGATCTCCTCGTCGGTCAGGGTGCGGTCGGGCGCGCGCAGCGTGATGGCGTAGGCCACGGACTTCCGATCCGCGCCCAGCTTCTCGCCGCGATAGATGTCGAACAGCTTCGCGTCCTCCAGCGTCTTGCCGGCAGCCTTGCGGATGGCCTCCAGCATCGTGCCCGCACCGATCTTCTCGTCCACCACCACGGCGATGTCACGGCTGACGGCGGGGAACTTCGGCAGGGGCTTTATGCCGTAAAAGTCCTTCTCCAGCGGCTGCAGGGCGTCCAGGTCGATCTCGGCCACGTACACGCGGCCCTTGATGTCGAACTTCTCCGCCACGTCCGGGTGGATCTCGCCCAGGGCGGCGATCTTTTCTCCGTTCACGGTCATGACCGCCTTGCGGCCGGGATGGTAATAGCCGTCGCCCGCGGCCTCGATCTGCGCCGTGACGCCGAACTTCGCCAGCAGCCACACCACGATGTTCTTCATCGTGAAGAAGTCCACGCCCTCGCCGAAAGCGCTCAGGCACAGCGCCCGCTTCTCGGTGGGCAGCTCGCCGGCCTTTTCGGCGGGAACGAACACCTTGGACAGCTCGAACAGCCTGCCCTCGGCGTTGCCCCGGTTCAGGTTGTTCGCCACGGTGAACAGCATGCTGGGCACCAGGGACGTGCGCATCACGCTGGTGTCCTCGCCCAGGGGGTTGCGCAGCGTGACGGCGCTCCTGCGCGCGTCATCCTCCGCCAGGCCCAGGTTGTCGATCCACCTGGGGCTAATGAAGGAGTAGTTCAGCACTTCATACATGCCCATGCCCACCAGCGCGTCCTTCACCCGGTCGGCGAACACGGTGTGCGCGTTGCGGCGGCCCGCCATGGTCACGCCGTTCATCAGCGTGGAGGGGATGTGGTCGTAGCCGTACATCCGAAGCACTTCCTCGGACACGTCGGCCTCGGTCTCCATGTCCTGGCGGAAGGCGGGCACCTCGCAGTGCAGCAGCTTCCCGTCCACCAGCGTGGTGTCGATATACAGCCGGTTCAGGATGTCCTCCATGGTCTCGGCGGGCACGTCCACGCCGATGCGGCGGCAGATGCGGTCCACCTCGGCGTCGATCTCCACGGGCTCGGCGGGGTTGGGATAGTGGTCGAAGGTGCCGGGCACGACCTTGCCGCACTCCAGCATGTTCACCAGCATGCAGGCCCGTTCCAGCGCCTCCAGGGTGGTCTCGGGGCAGACGCCCTTCTCAAACCGGCCGGAAGACTCGGTGCGGATGCCCAGCTTGCGGGCGGTGACGCGGTTGTTGGCGCGCTCGAAGGCCGCGCACTCGAACAGCACGGAAGCGGTGTCGTCCACGATCTCGCTCTCCTCGCCGCCCATGATGCCGGCCAGGCCGGTGGCGTTTTCCCTGTCGGCGATCACCAGCATGCTCTCGTCCAGCACGTGCTCCTTGCCGTCCAGCGTGGTCAGCTTCTCGCCGGGATGGGCGCGGCGCACCACGATGGTCTGGTCCTTCACCTTGCTCAGATCGAAGGCATGCATCGGGTGGCCGGTCTCCAGCATGACGAAGTTGGTGATGTCCACGATGTTGTTGATGGGCCGCACGCCCGCGCCGTACAGGTACTCGCGCATCCACTTGGGGCTGGGGCCGATCTTCACGTCGGTGATGACCCTGGCGCAGTAGCGCTGGCAGGCCTCCTCGTCCTTCACTTCCACCTTCGCGTAGTCGTCGAAGGTGCCCTCGCCGCTCTCCTCAACGGCGATCTCCGGCATCACGAAGTGCTCGTTCAGCACGGCGCTGCTCTCCCGCGCCAGTCCCCAGACGCTCAGGCAGTCCGGGCGGTTGGCCAGGATCTCGAAATCGACGATGTCGTCGCCGAGGCCGAAGACCTCCTTCACGTCGGTGCCGGGCTTCACGTCCTCGAAGATCTCGATGATGCCCTCGTCGCCGATGTGGGGATACAGGCCGGCCGGCACGTCCAGCTCCGGGCCGGAGCACAGCATGCCCATGGACACCTCGCCGCGCATCTTGCCCTTCTTGATCTTTACGCTTCCGGGCAGGTGCGCGCCGTCCAGCGCCGCCGCCACCCGCATGCCCGCGTGCACATTGGGCGCGCCGCATACGATCTGGATGGGCTCTTCCTCGCCCACGTCCACCATGCAGATGTGCAGGTGGTCGGAATTGGGGTGGTCCACGCAGCTCACCACGTAGCCCACGACCACCTTGTCAAACTGCCCGCCGGTCTTCTCCACGCCCTCCACGGCGGTGCCGGTCATGACCATTTTGGAGGCGTATTCCTCCGCGGGCATGTTGATGTCAACATATTCCTTCAGCCACTTCATTGGGACTTTCATATCACAAATCCTCCGTTTCAACTCGGAATGCTCCCGGATCAATTAGGAATTAGGAATGAAGAATGAGGAATGGATAGTGGCGCCTCACATCAGCAGCTTTCTTTCATTCCTAGAGTGTGTTTCTAAAATCCTGAACATGCATTTTCGGCGTCTAAGGCTGCATTTCTGTGTTGCTTTTCCTCGACTTGCAACCAGTAAGCCTTCGGAAACCCGGACTTTAGAAACACACTCTAATTCCTAATTCCTCATTTCCTTACCGGTACTGCGTCAGGAACCTCAAATCGTTTTCATAGAGGTAGCGCAGGTTCGGGATGTTGTATTTCAGCAGCGCGATGCGCTCCACACCCATGCCGAAGGCAAAGCCGGAATACTTGTGGCTGTCGATGCCGCACATCTCCAACACCTTCGGGTTCACCATGCCCGCGCCCAGCACCTCGATCCAGCCGGTGCCCTTGCACATGCGGCAGCCCTCGCCCTTGCAGTTGGCGCAGGTCAGGTCCACCTCGGCGCTGGGCTCGGTGAACGGGAAGAAGCTCGGGCGGAAGCGGGTGCGGATGCCCTCGCCGTACATCTGGCGGGCGAACTCGTCCAGCGTGCCCTTCAGATCGCCCATGGTGATGTTTTCGTCAATCACCAGGCCCTCCATCTGGTGGAACACCGGGCTGTGGGTGGCGTCAGCCTCGTCGGCGCGATACACCCGGCCGGGGCAGATCACGCGGATGGGCGGCTTGCGGGTGGTCATGATGCGGGCCTGCACCGGGGAGGTGTGGGTGCGCAGCACGATGTTGTCATCCACATAGAACGTGTCCTGGGCGTCCCGGGCGGGATGGTTCTTGGGCAGGTTCAGAAGCTCGAAGTTGTAGTGGTCGTACTCCACCTCCGGGCCCTCGACCACCTCGTAGCCCATGCCCACGAAGATGTCCACCATCTTCTGAAGGGCGATGTTCATCGGGTGCAGCGAGCCGGCGCTGCGCTCGGGGCCGGGCAGGGTCACGTCGATGGCCTCGCTCGCCAGCCGGGCGGCCTTCTCCTTCTCGGCCAGTTCGCTGGCGCGCGCCTCCAGCTTTTCCTCCAGCGCGGCGCGCACGTCGTTCACCAGCTGGCCCATCTTCGGCCGCTCCTCCGGCGGCAGCTTGCCCATGCCGCGCAGCAGGCCGGTCAGCTCGCCCTTCTTGCCCAGGACGGCCACACGGATCTGCTCCAGCGCAGCGCTGGCCTTGGCCTCGTCGATGTTCTTGAGCACCCGCTCGCGGATCTCACGAAGCATTTTTTCCATCCGATATTCACTCCTCAAACCTGTGTTTTGCTGTTTTCGGGGCAACAGAAAAGCTCCGCCCCAAGGGGCGAAGCCGCATTGCTCCGCTGTACCACCCAAATTCACCGGCCCGCACAGGATCGAAAACGCAGATTCTTCGACTTCGGCTTCGCCTGCGCTCAGAATGACACCGTTTTGTCTGTCATCCTGAGCAGAGCGTCAGCGCAGTCGAAGGATCTTCCGATTCCTTCAGCCTCTGCAAGTCCGCCGGTCTCTCATCCCGATAACGGAGGATGGGCCCGTTCCCGCCTAATCGTCGCCTTTCAGCGGAAAAGCTCCGGAGTGAACTTCACCCGCGCCGCCTCCGCCGCCCTTCCAGCCTTGGGGCCGCTCTCTTTCGACGCGCCTGCGGGTTACTCTCTCCATCAGCGCCAAATTACAGGTATTTTAGCACAGCCGGAAAGAAATTACAACCGCTTATCCGTTATTTTACGGGAAATCGGGCTATTTTGTGACAAGGGCGGCGAAGGCTGACGCGGGCGACGGGTACGTGTTATACTATGTGAAAGGCATTCATGCAAAGGGGGCGGCGGCATGGGCAAATCGAAGCGCGGCAGTGCGTATCTGTACCGCGACCGTCGCCGCCGCATGCGCAGGCTGCGATACGTGAAGTGGGCCGCCGTCGCCCTGGCGGCGCTGCTGGCGCTGGTCCTGCTGATTGCGCTGCTTTCAAGGCAGGGCCCGCGGCCCGCGCCGGAGCCGACCCCCTCCCCCGCGCCGGTCGTCACGCCCGAACCCACGCCCGAGCCCACCGAGAGCCCCCTCTCCGGCGGCGTGCGCGCGCCGATGGCCAGCGTCGCCACCAAGAGTGAGCTGATCGACCTCTACTGGTGGATGATCGAAACCGGGAACGAAGCGGTGCTGCTGGACGCGCTGACCATCGACGAGGGCGACATCGCCGACATCACCGACAAGTTCAGCAACTATTTCGAGCGCTACCGCGCCTACTTCGACCCGCCCGGCGTGAAGGTGGAGTTCAAGAGCGGCATCAGCGCCTTTATCGCCCTGCAGAGCGGGGACACGAGCGGTCTTAACGAAGACGCGCTGGCGGTGGCCGAGGCGGCGAAGGCCGCGGTGGACGGGATCATCACCCCCGGCATGAGCGACTGGGACAGGGAACTGGCGGTGCACGACTATGTGGTGAATCACTGCCAGTACACGCTGGACATCCTCGCGCCCCACAGCGGCGACGCCCTCGGCTTCTTCAAATACGGCGAGGCCCGCTGTGCCGGCTACTGCGATGCTTTCCGGCTGCTGGGACGGCTGGCCGGGCTGGAGGTGGAGATGATCGGCGGCCCCACCACCAGGGACGAATCCGGCAGCAAGGGCCACGCCTGGAGCCTGGTGAAGCTGGACGGAAAGTGGTACATCGTGGACTGCGTCTGGGACGACCTGATCGAGGAGGAGCCCACGCTGGAGCACACCTTCTTCAATGTGACCTACGCCTCCTTCGGCGGCACCCGCACCTGGGACGCGGACTGCCTGCCGGACGGGCCCATCGCCGAAGCGCTGGACGAAAACTACTACTTCAACCGGCCGGAGTACATCGCCGACAGCCAGGCGGACGCCGTTTCCCTGGCCGTGAAGCAGCTGGACGCGACGGGCAAGGCCTATCTGCTGCTGCCGGACAGGGACATGGCCCAGGGCGTGGCCGCGGCGCTGAAGCGGCACTACGGGCGCTCCGGCCACTGCTTCGAGCTGTCAGAGGACCTGGACATCAACCTGTTCCGGTTCAGGCTGTAGGCATTTTCTTAACACAATACTCCGATAAAGTGCGTTGACTTGCCACATACGTGCGCCTACAATGATTAAGATAGTTTATGAGGCTAAGTATTTTCCCAAAGGGGTTGGAAATATGAGCAAAATCGGCATCATCACCGACACTAATTCGGGCATGACGGCCCGGGAAGCGGCGGAATGCGGCGTCATTCTGATGCCCATGCCGTTCACCGTGAACGGCCGGAACTACGTGGAAAACGTGAACATGAGCTATGAAGAGTTCTTCGAGCGCTTGGCCGACGGCGCGTCCGTGGCCACCAGCCAGCCCTCGCCCGAGGACGTGACCAAATGCTGGGACGAGGCGCTCAAGACCTACGACCAGCTGATCTACATCCCCATGTCCAGTGCCCTGTCCTCCAGCTGCCAGAGCGCGCGGCTGTTCGCCGAGGACTACCCGGGCAAGGTGTTCGTGGTGGACAACCACCGCATCTCCATCAGCCAGAAGCAGTCGGTCTACGACGCGCTGAAATGGCGGGACGCGGGCCTGGGCGCCGAAGAGATCATCAAGAACCTGATGGACACGTCCATGGAGGCCAGCATCTACCTGACCGTGGACGACCTGAAGTACCTCAAAAAGGGCGGCAGGATCACGCCCTCCGTGGCCACCATCGCCACCGTGCTGAACATCAAGCCGGTGCTTCAAATTCAGGGCGGCAAGCTGGACACCTACAAGAAGGTGCGCGGCCTGCACGCGGCCCAGAACACCATGGTGGAGGCCATTCGCAAGGACCTGGAAGAGCGCTTCGCGGGCCAGGAGATGCTCCTGCGCACCGCTTACACCGGCGACGCCGACGTGGGCCGGGTGTGGAACGCCGAGGTGCAGGCGAAGTTCCCCCAGTTTGAGGTGACCGGCGATCCCCTGCCCATCAGCATCGCCTGCCACGTGGGCCCGGGCGTACTCGCGCTGGGACTTATGAAGAAGATTTGAGCAGACATTGTGAACGCCTCCCCGACGGGGAGGCGTTCGGTGTTTTCCGCGGTTGTCGGCCCCATGTGCCTCAGGCGCTCCGCGCACCATACTCAAAAGCCCCCTTCCTTTCCGGAAGGGGGCTTCATCTATTCGCTTACCAGCGGCTCTCGGAGCGCTGACGGTCGAAGCACTCGCGGCAGTACACCGGGCGATCCCCGCGGGGCTGGAAGGGCACCTGGGTGGTCTTGCCGCACTCGGCGCAAACCACTTCATACATCGGGCGATCGGCGCGGTTGAAGCCACCGTTGGCGGCCTTGCGCTTGTCGCGGCAGGCCTTGCAGCGGCCGGGCTCGTTCTGGAAGCCCTTGTCCGCATAGAACTGCTGCTCGGACGCGGTGAACACGAATTCGTTGCCGCACTCACGGCATACCAAAGTCTTGTCTTCGAACATGGAATATAACCCTCCTAATTGTCTGTGCCCATGCGATGTATAGTCTCTGTTGCCGATTCCTGCCATCGGTAGGGTTCCACCGGAGGGATACGGTTCAAAAGCCTTCTAATCGGGGCTGGGAATATTATAACACACTGGAGCAATTTTGTACAGCCTTTTCGGCACATTTTCCGCCACAAATTTTAACTTTTTAGCGACGGTCGCGTTCATTCCCCGGCCGGAGCGCCGGACTGGAGCTGGTCATTGGGCGCTTCGCCCTGGGCCGCCTCCGGGCCCTTGCCCCCACGACGGCGGCGGCGATGCTCCCTGGCGGACACGGGCGTGGCCCCGCCGTTTTCCTTCAGCTTCTCCAGAAACTGGTCGGTGGACAGGTTCTTGGGAGCCTTCTGGTGGGGATAGCGCTTCTTCTTCGGCTCCTCCTCGCCCTCGGTTTCTTCCTCGGGCTTGGGCTCGGCCACGGGCCGCGGCCGCCTGGGCTTGCGCTCGGGTCGGGGCATGTCCTTCAGCGCGGCGGCGTCCTCCGGGCCGGGGCGGCGCACGTCGTCGATGGCGTACTCCCGCACGTCAAAGCTGTCGTCGTCCACCCGCACGCGCACCTTCACGGTCTCCTTGATGCAGTTGATCTCCGCGATCACGCCCACGCCGTCGGGAGTGACCACGTCCTTGCCCACCCGGGGCACCCGCTTGAGCACGGCCTCGTAGTTGTCCTGCTCGTACTTCAGGCAGCACATCAGCCGCCCGCACTGGCCGGAGATCTTGGTGGGATTCAGGGACAGGTTCTGCTCCTTGGCCATCTTGATGGACACGGGCTGGAAATCCCCCAGGAACGCGCCGCAGCAGATGGGCCGCCCGCAGGAGCCCAGTCCGCCCAGCATCTTGGCCTCGTCGCGCACGCCGATCTGGCGCAGCTCGATGCGGATCTTGAACACCGAGGCCAGGTCCTTCACCAGGTCGCGGAAGTCCACGCGGCCGTTGGCGGTGAAGTAGAATATGATCTTGTTGTTGTCGAAGGTGTACTCCACGCTGACCAGCTTCATGTCCAGCTTGTGCTTGGCGATGCGGTCCTGGCAGACCTCGAAGGCCTCCTTCTCCCGCTTCTCGTTCGCCTCGGCGCGGCGAATGTCCTCCTCGTTGGCCACGCGGATCACCTTCTTCAGCGGCGTGACGATCTGCTGGTCGCTGACCGTGCGCGCGCCGGTGACCACCTCGCCGAACTCGACGCCCCGCGCGGTTTCGACGATCACGTTGTCGCCCGGATGCGGCCAGATGCCGTCCGGATCGAAATAGTATACCTTGCCCGCCTTCTTGAAGCGGACGCCGATGACCGTTGCCATAGTTGGGTTACCTCCCGTTGAGACCTGTCTCTATCAGATGAAAGTACATATTTTCAAGCACGTTGGGCCAGGACACGTTGCTGGCCAGCTGCTTGCGCGCCAGCACCACGCCCTTGAGCAGCGTCCCTCCGTCGATCTTGAGGCGCGAAAGCCGCTGGGCCTCGCCCGTCTGATACGGCGCTGCGCCGCTCTGCAGGGCCATCAGGTCCCTTGCCCACAGCTCCATGATGTCCAGCATCGCGCCCTCCTGGCCCTTGCCCGCCTCCAGCGGCGTGGCGGCTCCGGCCACGCTGGCGCGATCCTTCAGGGCGGTCAGCGACGAAAGCACATTCTCCCGCAGCTCCCGGTAGTCCCCATCCTCCTGGATCTCCAGCGCCAGGCCCACCGAGCCCTGGGCCATGCCGGCCAGCTCCGCCGCGCGAAGGGGGGCGATCCCCCGCCGCTCAAGCACCTGTGCG
Organism: uncultured Eubacteriales bacterium; assembly: GCA_902800625.1. GTDB lineage: Bacteria > Bacillota > Clostridia > Christensenellales > Aristaeellaceae > UBA2862. The sequence continues at coordinate 22,401 of CADCFG010000041.1, forward strand.
CAGTCCTCCACGCTCAGATCCGTGAAGCGCACCGTCTGGCAGCGGGACACGATGGTGCTCAGCAGCGCGCCGGGGGCATCGGTGATCAGGAAGAACATCACCTCGCCGGAGGGGCTCTCCAGCGTCTTGAGCAGGGCGTTCTGGGCCTGGGGCGTCAGCTTGTCGGCCTGCTCGATGATGGCGATGTGCCGCACGCCCTCGTAGGGGCGCAGCGCCAGCGTGTCGATCAGCTCGCGCACCTCGTCCACGCCGATGGACTTCTTCTCCGGCGAGATCACGTGGATATCCGGATGGGTGCCGTTCAGGAACCGCTTGCAGGCCGGGCACACGCCGCAGGGCTTGTCCTGCCCGGTGCACACCGTGGCCTGGGCGAACAGCCGCGCCACGGTGCGCTTGCCGGAGCCGTGGGGCCCCACCAGCAGCAGGGCATGAACAATGCGCCCGGCTTGAACCGAACGCATCAGCTGTTCCATCTTGTCGCCGTAACCCGCGAATTCGGATATCTTCAATGCCTGCCTCTAAATCTTCCTGAACTGCTCCACGTCCAGCACGAATATGGTGGCGCCGCCCACGGTGACCTCCACCGGATAGGGCACGTAAACCCCCGTAGTGCCGGAGATCGGCGAGGGTGTAGTGGCAATCTGCTTGCGACTCTTGCACACCTTCTCGATCACGGACATGGCGTTCTCCAGCTTGTCGTCCTCAACGCCCACCAGCAGCGTGGTGTTGCCGGCGCGGAGGAAGCCGCCGGTGGTGGCCAGCTTCGTCACGCGATAGCCCTCGGTCATCAGGTGGTTGATGAGCCTGGAAGCGTCCTCGTCCTGCACGATTGAAATGATCAGCTTCATGTGAAGGCCCCCTTCACTTCTTATTATCCATTTATATTATACACAAAACCCGGGGATTATGCAACCATTTTTCATATTCCGCGAATATCGTGGCCGACAGGAGTTTATGGGCGGCTGCGAGGCAGAGGGACGGCGGCGGCCAGATGGCCGCCGCCGCTGTCATATCATGCCCGTCAGCCCTCCGGGGCCTCTTCCGGGGCGGTCTCCACGCCGGGCTCATCCCCCAGGGTTTCTTCCGGGGCGGTCTCCTCGCCCGGCTCGTCCTCCGGGGTCTCCTCAGGCGCGGTCCCTTCCTCCGGCGCACCGTCTGCGGCGGTGTCGTCCTCGGGGATGTCGTCAAAGGGGATATACCTGCCTTCGGTGTACATCTGCTTCAGGGTGAGGTAATGGGGATGGTCTCGCCAGCCCATGCCGGTGGAGCCGCGGCCCTTCACGTTGATCTTCGCCTTGGGCAGAGCGCGCTGCAGGTCCTTGAGCATGTTCTCGTCCAAGCGGCATCCGCCGATCCAGATGCGCCGCAGCGACTTGATGGACTTCAGCGGCGTGTACGCGCCGTAGATGGGGTTGTGGAAGATGTTGAAGTCCACCAGCTTGGTCAGCCCCTCCAGCGGGGTCAGGTCCGTGATGTCGTTCAGGAACAGCTCCACATACTCCAGATCCTTCATCTCGGAGATGGGCTCGATGTCGGTGAGCAGGTTGTCCGCCAGGATCAGCACCCGCAGCTTGGTCAACTCGCGGAAGGGCTCCATGGTGGTGATCTTGTTGTGGCCCAGGTCCAGCATCAGCAGGTCCGTGCAGTAGCGCAGCGGCGCGAAGGTGTTTTCGTTGTAGTGGTAGTGGTTGCCGTCCCACAGCAGCGTGCTGAACGCGGTAGCGTCGGTGCGCACCTTATACCTTGCGAACTGGACCCAGAACACGAACTTGATCTCGGGATATTCGTCGAACAGGTAGCCGTAATCGTTCTGGGCCAGGCCGGTGTCCAGCAGCGAGATCTTCTGCAGCTTCGGCAGCCGCTCGATGCACTTCTCCACCGCCTCCACGCTGCCCACCTGGATGTTGTCCAGGTACAGCTCCTTGATGTCGCTGGTCACGAACTGGTCAAACACCCGCAGGCCATAGCGCACCTTGTCGCCGTTGGCGTGGGCGCGCACGGCGTCCGCCTGCTCGTCGCTCAGCTCCACGTTTGCCGCGTCCATGTACTCCAGCTTCGGCATGTAGTCGATGAAGTCCACGTAGGCCATCACGTCCTCGGCAGAGCCGTTCAACTTGATCCAGGTGTCGTCGGTGGTCAAGCTGCCCTGGGGCACGTCGCAGGAGAAGCTGAAACTCACGTCCGGGAAGTTGTCGCAGAGGTAGGAAACATCCTTGGCGGTGGCCAGCTGGCCCCGCAGATCCACCCGCGTCACCTGGGGCAGCATGATCAGCGCGTCCGCGATGGTCTCGGCATCCACGTCATGATCGGTCAGGTCCAATTCCTCCACGTCCGGGGCAAAGCGCTCGCCCAGCAGCGGCACCCGATAGGCAAAGCGCTTTTCGGGATAGGTGGCGAACAGCGCGCGCAGCTCGTCCGTGGTCAGGAGCACTTCCCGCAGGTCCACCTCCTCGGCGGTGCTGTCAAAGTGGATGTGCTTCACCGGCACGCTCCAGCGGATGTCGCAGTTCGGCAGCGCGGCGGCCAGGGTGTCGTGGTCGTACTGGTCGAAGGCGTAATTGCCGCGGATGTCCAGGATCTCCAAGGACTTCAGCGACTGGATGGGTTCGAAATCCATGACCGTGGATTTGCGCATGTCCAGGTAGCGCAGGCTCTCCATCTCGGTGAAGTGCTCGGGATACTCGTCCTCCACCTCCAGCCTTGCCAGCATCTTGTACCGGGGCACGAAGCGGCTGTCAACCACCACATAGTACTGGCGGATGAAGCCCAAACCCAGCAGCAGGATGCAGATCACGCCCAGCACGGCCTGCAGCGCCCGGGACACCCGCAGGTTGACCGCCAGCAGCAGCGCCTCCACCAGCAGCAGCGCGCAGGCCGCGCAGCCCATGATCTTGCCGGCGCTCAGCTCCAGCGTGTGCAGGAAGAACCCCAGTCCCACAGCCAGGGCCACCAGCAGCCCCGCGCCGATGAGCCGATATATCCTCATTCTCTTTTTACGATCGGTCTTTTCGAGCCGATTGCTCTCTTCCGCCTGATTCATGTCAATCTCCTGAATTCATGCGAGTGCACACATTTTCACATTTATATTATACAGGCCCGGCGCCATAATATCAAGGACATTTGTGTTGCGGAGCGGTTGAGAGAATTGGGCCTTTTCATTCCCACCGTTTTGTTATATAATAGCCTCGTAATTTCCTGCTCACTGGAGGAATCCCCATGGCAAAGTCCAACAAGCGGGCGCTGCGAAGGCGGCGCAGGATCGAAATCATCGTGATCGCTCTGGGCGCGCTGGCGCTGGCGGCGGTGGCGCTTTTGCTGCTGAACCGGCCCAAGCGGGACGTCCCCGCCTATGCCAGCCTCGACGCCGCCACGGCCCAGCCCACGGCGGAGGCCGCCCCGACGCCGGAGGTCACCCCGACGCCTGTGCCGACGCCCGAACCCACGCCCACCCCCGAGCCCGAACCCACGCCCACCGTGGTGCCCGGCAGCCGGCCCGACGTGGTGTCCTTCTACACGCCCAAGGGCAAGGCCTACTCCCCCCGGGTGCGCATGGGCGACACCTTCTCCGCCCCCTGGAAGAAGGGCAAGGACATCGGTTCCTTCGAGGTGATCGCCTCGGATGAGGCCCAGCTGGACGGCGACTTCTTCGGCGACATCTTCGGCGCGGCCTGGAAGCAGTTTCCCGACGCGAACGCCTGCAAGATCGGCTATACCCTGCGCTACACCCTGGACGACGGCACCGAGATCAGGTACACCATGCTCTCGCCGAAGTACATCGAGCACACGGAGTTCATCGAGGTCTGGCTCTACGACGACTACCACCGCAAGCCCCACCAGTTCTACTCCCACCTGAAAAGCAGCCAGATGAAGTCCGACACGCTGATCACTTCCATCAAGCTGACCGCCGGCAAGCAGATCAGCCGGGTGACGGACATCTGGCTCACGGCGTTCGTCTGCGCCTCGCTGGATGACTTCGACGCCGAGCGGAACTATATCGGAAACACCAGCTGCACCATTCACATTCTGAAGGAATGAACCCAAAACGCGATCGCAGGGACGGCAATATGCCGTCCCCGCGCTGTTTATGTCGGAATGCACAGACTGGCAGGCCGCTGAAAAGCCTGCAAGGCAAGGAAGGACAGCCTGCCAATGAGGGCGCTTACACAGGCGTAAGTAACCGAATTGGCAGGCTGTTCTGACACAGGAAGCAGAGATTTCTCCCGCGTATGCGTTTTCCCCGGAAATCTCTGCGTTTGCAGGCTTTACCAGCGGTCTGACCGATCAATAGATTTGCAGGTTGTACAGCCCGCCCTTGCCGTTCTGGTTCACCACGCAGAAGGTGTAGGCCGTGGGGAACACCCGGTCGCCGGCCTTGGTCTTGAGCACGTAGTCGAAGCTGACGCGGCAGGTAAAGCAGGTGTCGGACAGCTTGTAGAACTCCGTGACCTCCTGGTTCTTGAAGGAGCTGGAGGTGTGGGGCGTGGCGAAGGTGTTGGACAGGTTGTCGAAGATTGCCCGGGCGGGGCTGTTCTTCAGGCACACCTTCATAATGGCGTTCTTGTTGGCGTCCTTGGACATGAATTTGGCGATGCGCTGGCCCAGCTTGTAGGCGGCTTCGCCGTACTGCTGCTTCAGCGCCTCGTCCTCCTTCATGGGACAGGTCCAGGTCCGCTCCCGCTGTGCGTCGGCCTTGGGCGTCACGACCGCGCCGGTCTCGTCCGCCACCTCCACGGAGGGATTCTCATTCTCGGAATGATAGACATAGACGGTGGTGGCCGGGTTCTCCACGTCCTCGGGCAGGAAGCCGTCCTCGAACAGATGGCCGGCGGCGATCTGGGCGTTCTGGTCGTCCAGGGCCACGCCGTCCACGGTGACGCTGCAGCCGCTGGGAACGGTCACCCGGCACTCGTACAGCTCCACCGGCTCGGGCGTGGGCGTGGGCTCGGCCTCGGGCTCCGCCTCTGTTTCCGTCGGCTCTGGTTCAGGCTCAGGCGTGGGCTCGGGCTCCTGGCGGGTCACGTAAGTGGTCACCTCGCCCAGCTTCCACAGTTTGTAGCCCCTGCGGGTGGTCTGGCCGCTGGGCACCAGGGTGAAGGAGGCGAACTTGTCGCCATCCAGGGTGACATTGTACTTGCGGACGTCCTCGTCGGTGGAGAAGGCGTCGGACCACTCCACGGATTTGCCGGAGGTGATCTCCTCCATGCTCTCCAGGTAGAAGGCCTTGTCGCCGCCGGCGATCTGCTCGGCGGAGGTGTCCAGGTCATAGAGGCGCTGGTAGTCCCCCGTCTCAAACAGCCGGGCCACCTCCTGGGCGGCATGCACGGGCTGGGCGGATTCATAGTCCGCCAGCAGGCCCCGCAGCCAGACGGTGCCGATGGCGATGGCGACCAGCGCCACAGCCACCACCACAAAATACACCTGGTAGAAGCGGCTCTTGAGTATGCTCTTCTTCTTTTTCTTCTTCGTGGTCATAAGCCCTCCGTCAACGCACGATAAACGCCGTGGGCATGGTACGCGAGCCGGTCAGCACCACGCCGTTGTTCACGTATTCGCCCTTGTAGTACATCAACGACGACGAGCCGCCGTCCATGTTAATGGCGTTGATGGCGCCGTATTCCAGCATGATGGAGATCAGGTCGGCATAGGTGGCGCCCAGGCTGGAGGCCTGTCGGCCCTCGATCACCAGCATCAGCACCGCGCCGTCCGACCGCTGGCCGATGGCCGTGCGGGGGTTCAGGCCCGAGCTGGCGCCCTTGACCGTCACGGGTTCGCCGTTCACGATCAGAGCCGGACCGAAGGTGATGGCGTCGCGGATGCCCTTTTCCTTGGCCTCGCTCTTGGACATGTTCTTGGCCAGGATCATGATGTTGTCCTGGTTGAAGCCCACGGTGATGTTGTACTGGCCGGCGTTGCCGGTGTGCATCAGCTTGCCCTGGGCAACGACCAGGCCCACGGGCGTACCGCCGTTGCCCACGCCGCCCTTGTCCTCAAACCCGCCGCCGTTGATGGCCGCCAGGGCATCATAGCGCTTGGCGATGTCCTTCAGCTGCAATCCACGGGAGCCGTTGAACTTGTCCCGGCAGGTGCCCACGGTGACCCGGGAGGGGTCCAGCACCACCATCATATAGCCGTTATAGGTGCCGCTCTTGACCTGGTACAGCTCAATGCCGTCCTCGCTGGAGAGCAGGTTCTCCGGCGCGGGCGTGGGCTGGGGCGCGGCGGCCTCCGCAGCCTGCTCCTCACCCTCGGCCGCCTCCGCCTGCCGGACCTCGTCCGGATCCGGGATGGGCGTGGGCTTTGCCACCACGATCAGCGAGGTGTCCGTCTCGTCGTTGTCCTCAGACACGGAGTTGCGGGCCACCACCTCGTCCAGCTTCTCTTGGCTGTAGAAGATGCGCGGCACGAACTTTAGCGCGCTGGTCTCCAGCATAGACACGGTCAGCAGGTCGCCCACCGTCTGGGAGGGACCGTTGAAAGCCGCCTGTCCGGCACTGAGCGCCGCCACCAGCACCAGGCCGATCAGCGTCAGCACGCAGAGCGTCGTCCTCCAGGCGATGCGGCGGTTCCTGCGCCTGCGGCGGCGCTGGGCCTTGGTCAGTTTCTTCTTGGTCTTTTGCATAAAGGCCTCCGGATAGAATTCTGTATGCTTCGTATCGCCGGGGAAACAAAGCCGGCGAGCATCAATGGGTCTGATTAGCGGACCGCCGCGAAGCGGGGTCGCGCGGGTCGGCGGCGCCTGTAGGGGACGCCGACAATCGTCTGATTAGCGGACCGCCGCGAAGCGGGGTCGCGCGGGTCGGCGGCGCCTGTAGGGGACGCCGACAATCAGTGAAAGATAATATTGTACAGCGCGCCCTTGCCCTTGCGCTTGATGATGCACAGCGTGTAGGACGTGGGATAGGTATAGTCGTTCTCCCGGCGGGAGGTGAGCACGAAGTCGAAGGACACGTGGCAGGTCATGCAGTTGTCCGAAACGATGCGGAACTCCGACACCTGCGGGTTCAGCACCTTGGTGGACTTGTGGCTGGGCGCCCAGGAATTGCTGAACTTCTTGAGGATCTTCTCCGCCGGGGAGTCCGGGGCGATGCCGATGCGATCCCGATTCAGGTCATCCACGGTGAACTTGGCGATGCGCTCTGAAAGCTTCAGCACCGGGTCCTTGAACTTTTCGGCGGCTTCCGCGTCCACGGGCACATCGCAGCTGAAGCTGAAGCCGTCCTCGGCGCGCTTCACCTCCATCGCAGCGCCGGCCTTGTCTGTCACGGTCACCTGGGGCTCGCCCTCGTCCGAGAAGAAGCCGTATTCCACCAGCATGGGGCCCGTCACGTCCTTGGGCAGGAAGCCCTCGGGATAGATGGAGTGGGCGGGGGTGACGACGTCTGCCTCGGTGAGCGTCCTGCCGTTCACGGTCACGGCGCAGTCCGACGGCGCGGTGACGCGATAGGGCGCGTCCGCCGCCACGCCGGCCTCCTCCGTGCCCTGCAGGGCCACGTTGGTGGTCACGCTGCCCAGCTGCCACAGCTTGTTGCCGTGGGCGGTGGTTTCGCCGCTGGGCACCAGGGTGAACGACGCGAACTTGTCGCCGTCCAGGGTCACGGTGTATTTCTTCTCGTCCGGGTTGGAGGAAAACGACTCCCGCCAGGCGATGGCCCGGCCCGCGGTCAGCTGGTTCATGCTATCCACATAGAAGGCCTGGTCGCCCTCGTAGATGTCCCGTGCGGAGGTGTCGAAGGCGTACAGCCCGGCATAGTTGCCCTGCTCGAACAGCTGGGCCACCACCTCGGCGGCGTGCACAGGCTGGGCGATTTCATAGTCCTTTACCACGCTGCGCAGCCAGATCAGGCCAATGGCAATGGCGATCAGCGCCACGGACACCGCGATGAAATAGATCCGATAGAACCGGCTGGCCAGCAGGCCCGTCATCTGTATCTTTTTCTTCTTCATGGCAGTCCTCCGTCAGCGCACGATGAACCCGTCGGGGATATCGCGGTCGCCGGTCAGTATGACGCCCTTGTTCAGGTACTCGCCCTTGTAGCACATCAGCGAGGACGAGCCGCCGTCCATGTTCACGGCGTTGATGGCGCCATACTCCATCAGCACGGAGATCAGGTCGGAATAGGTCGCGCCGAGGCTGGAGGCCTGGCGGCCGTCGATCACCAGCAGCAGCACCGCGCCGTCCGCCCGCTGGCCGATGGCCGTGCGGGGGTTGAGGCCTGAGCTGGAGCCGCTCACCTGGGCGGCCTCGCCGTTCACCACCAGCGCCGGGCCAAAGGCCAGCGCGTCCCGCAGGCCCTTCTCCTGGGCCTGCTCGGTGGTAAACTTGCCCACCACCAGCACGTTGTCCTGGTTGAACCCGGCCACCACCGCATGGTCGGACTTGACCCTGGCCTTGTTCAGCAGCTTGCCCTGGGAGACGACCAGGCCCAGCGGCCTTCCGCCGTTGCCCACTCCGCCCTCGTCGGAAAAGCCGCCGCCGTTGACGGCCGCCACGGCCTCGTAGCGCGCGGCGATCTCCTTCAGCCGCATGCCGGGCTTGGAGCTGAACTCCTCGCGGCACACGCCCACGGACACCCGGGAGGGGTCGTGCACGATCATCATCCAGCCGTTGTAGGTGGCGCCGTGCACCTCGTAAACATCGATGCCGTCCTCGGAAAACGCCAAGTTCTCCGGATTGGGCTCATTGGACGCAGCCTCCACCGGCTCCGACCCCGGCTCCGGCGTCGGCCCGGCGACGACGATCAGGGAGGTGTCGGTCTCGCTGGTGTCCTCCTGCACGGAGTTGCGGGCCAGTATGGCGTCCACCTCGGCCTTGCTGTAGTAGATGCGGGGCACGAATTTCAGCGCGCTCGTCTCCAGCATGGTGACGGTCAGAAGGTCGCCCAGGCTCCGGGACGGCCCTCGAAAGGCCACGAAGCCCGCGCCGATGGCGGCCACCAGCACCAGGGCGATGACCGTGCCCACAGAGAGGCCCACCCGCCCCGCGATGCGCTTGGGCGTGAGGCCCGCCTTGGCCTTTTTCTTTTTCCTTTTGATGGAAGCGCTTCCGGCCGCCTTCCTCTTCGCCGCCGTGGTTCCGCCCGGGCGGGCCGCCGGTCGCGCCTGGTTGTCTCTATCCTGCATCCTCACACCGCTTTCGTGTCGGATTCACATACACATAGGCATACACTTTATTCTAACATTTCTATGGCACTTTTGCGTTGCAATACTGTTAATGTTAGCGGGATTCAAGCCAAAAAAACAGGGCGGAGGAGCGTGCTCCCCCGCTTTGCTTCACAGCATGATGCAGATCATGCCCCCGCCGCCCTCGTTGAGGATCTTCTCCAGGGCCTCCCGAAGCTTGCCCCGGGCGTCCTCTGGCAGGTTGTCCAGCTTGCCGTTCATGCCCTCGCGCACCAAATCGCCCAGGGTCTGGCCGAAGATTTCGGTGTCCCACAGGGCCTCGTCCCCCGCGGCCAGCTGTTCCGCCAGCGTACCTGCCAGCGCCCGGGACTGGCTCTCGGAGCCGGCGAATGGCGTCACTTCCGCACCGATGTCCGCCCGCACCAGCTGCAGGCTCGGCGCGCTGGCCTTCAGCTTCACGCTGTAGTTCGGCCCCTGCCTCACCAGCTCCGGCGGCTCAAGCGTCAGCTCGTCCATCCGGGGCGGCACCATGCCGTAGCCCGTGCGCCGGGCCGACTCCAGCGCCTCGGCCACCTTGTCGTACTCCCGCTTCGCCGCCACCAGCTGGCGCATCAGCGCAAACAGGTGGGCCTCGCCGTCGATGTTCTCGCCGCAGGCCTCGCCCAGCACCCGGTAAAACAGCCCGTCCTTCAGATTCAGCCGATATTCCAGTGAGCCGTCGTTCAGGTTGATTCTGACCGGCAGCGCGTCTTCCACGTACTCGTTTTCATCCAGCGCCGTCTTCAGCGCCTCGTGGTCCCGCACCCGGGCCATGCCCGCCGCGGCCTTGCGCACGCTGTCCATCACCGAACGGCCCAGCCAGTGGTCCTCCGCCAGCGCCGTCAGCCAGGCCGGCGTCTGCACGCGCACCTCCTTCAGCGGGAACTCGAACAGCAGGTCGGCGAGTAGCCCGTTCAAATCCTCCAGGGACATTGTCTGGGCGTTCACCGCCCGCACCGGCACGCCATAGCGTTGGGACAGCTCGTCCTGCAACCGCACCGCGGACGCCTCCGATGGATTCTTCACATTCAATACCACGATAAAGGGCTTGCCCAGGGCCTTCAGCTCCGCCACCACCCGGCCCTCGGCGGCCTCGTAGGCGCTGCGGGGCAGGTCCACCACGCTGCCGTCGGTGGTCACCACCGCGCCGATGGTGGCATGCTCGGCGATCACCTTTCGGGTGCCCAGCTCCGCCGCCTCCTCGAAGGGGATGTCGTGGTCGAACCAGGGCGTGCGCACCATCCGCGCCTCCTCGCCCTCGCTCAGCCCCAGCGCGCCGGGAACCAGGTAGCCCACGCAGTCCACCAGCCGCACCCGCGCCTCGGCTCCGTCCTTCAGATTCACCTTCGCGGCGGCCTCGTCCGGCACGAACCGTGGCTCGGTGGTCATGATCGTCCTGCCCGCGCCGCTCTGGGGCATCGCGTCCGTGGCTCGTTCCCGCGCCCCGGTCTCCTGTAGATTGGGCAGCACCAGCAGTTCCATGAACCGCTTGATGAAGGTCGACTTTCCGGTGCGCACCGGACCGACGACGCCCAGGTATATGTCGCCGTCGCACCGGCCCGCAATATCCCGGTACAATGTGTTCTGATCCATGAAACGCGCCTCCTGCTTGCATTTTCACCTCCAGCTTATGAGCCGCGGCGCGGGGATATGCGGTGCGCGTTCAGCGGCAGGCGGCGGGCGTTTCTGCATCCCTGTCAAACAGAGGCGGCGCGCAGCGCCAGAGGGATTGCCGCGACCCTTGCATTTCCCCGCCGCTCGGTTTATAATGATGCTATCTTAGAGTTTCGGAGGTCCCCGTGAAGAAATCCAGGCGGCAACAGGCGAATCGCAAGCGCGGCAGGGCGCGTCGGCAGCGGCGTGCGGCCCTGACGGCGTTTTGTGTGGCGCTGGCGCTGGCGATATTGGCCCTGTCGGCCTACGTAGGCTGGTGGTACATCAACCGCAGCCGCGTGCAGGGCGACGCCCGGCGCTATGCCGACCTGTACGAGGGCCGGGACAACGCGCTGACCGTCACCGTCACCGCCATCCCCACGGCAGAGCCCGCCCCGGAGGTCACACCGGAACCCACCGCAGCGCCAGCGCCTGAAACTACAGCAGAACCCACTGCCGAGCCCACGCCGGAACCAACTGCCGTCGTCACTGCGGAAGCGACCGCCGTCATCACGGCATCACCCACCGCCGCCCCGACCGCGGAGCCGACGGTCGTCATCACCGAAGCGCCGACCCCCGTGGTCACCGATGCGCCCACGCCCGAGCCCACCGAGGCGCCGACCCCCGAACCCACCGCCACGCCCGCGCCCTTCGGAGCGGACATGCCCCTGGTGGAGGACGAGCTGATCCCCACTCCCGGCGCGGACACCCGCGTCTACGCGCTGCCCACCGCCCCGCCGGCGCAGCCGGGCTTTTCCAAGCTGCTGGCCGTGAACCCGGAGACCGTAGGCTTCCTGGAGATCGACGGCATGCTGTCGCTGCCGGTGGTGCAGCGGGAGAACGACAACGGGTTCTACCTCTCCCACAGCTTCGAGGGCGCCGAGGCCCAGGAGGGCACGCTGTTCATGGACGGGCTGAACCGGCTGGTGCCGGAGGACGACTGCCTGCTCGTCTACGGCCACAACATGAAGAACCGCACCATGTTCGGCAAGCTGGACCAGTTCGAGGACCTGGCCTACCTGCGCCAGCACTCCGTCATCCACTTCGACACCCTCTATGAAAACCGCTCCTATGTGGCCTTCGCCGCCTTCACCGCCAGCATGGAGCCGGGCAACCGCCGCTATTTCGACGTGCGCCAGTTCATATTCGACGACGTGGAATTCGACAAGTTCGTGCTGAAGCTGCAGAGCCGCAGCATGTTCAAGATCCCCGTGGACGTGCGCTATGGCGACCGACTGCTGCTGCTGGTGACCTGCGACTACACCAACGCGGAGGGCCGCTTCATACTCGCCCTGCGCCAGGTGCGAAGCGACGAGACCGAGGCCGGGGTCTGGGCCCAGGCGATGCAGGCGAGCATCAAGTGAGCCGTGAAAATGAATAGCAGGCACGCGCCAAGCGGACGCAAAAGGGCCCTCCCCCTTCAGGGAAGGCCCTTCTTGTACAACGAAAACCCCGCGCTAGGCGTGGGGTTCAGAGAAGCTTACAGCTATGGGGATGACAGAGAAACTCCTTTTGCGTATACTGGGAGTGCGGTC
>CADCFG010000042.1 GCA_902800625.1 uncultured Eubacteriales bacterium
CCTGTTCCCATCCCGAACACAGAAGTTAAGCCTCAGCACGCTGATAGTACTTGGCTGGAAACGGCCCGGTAGGGTAGGTCGTCGCCGGATCTCATCGAGGACATTCGAAAGAATGTCCTCTTTTCTTTGTCTTGGCGGGCAGGGAAAGGGAGCAGAGAATATGAAACAGGGAGCAGGGAACAGGAATAGCTGATGCCGCGCTGAGATTTTGATGGCAGCTTCCGCAACCGCTATCTTGCCTCGCTTTTCAAGTGGAGGAGGAGCGAGGACTTCATCTGTCATTTGCTACGCAAATGCCTCCTCCTCCATGGGGGAAGGCTTGGGGGTTGCGTTTTGCTGACCATCTTTGCTTTCCCACCTTGGAATTTGTGCGCCGGGAGAGCTGTGTTTATCAACTATCGTGCGTACAGGAATGAAACACAGGCCCCTTGCGCTTGAATCAATGGCGCAAGGGGCCGGAAAATCATGTCGCGGCAGCTAATGCATTATGCTCAGCATACGCCCTGGGCGTACATGGCATCGGCGACCTTCAGGAAGCCCGCGATGTTGGCACCGGCCTCGAAGTTGCCCTCCATGCCGTACTCCTTGGCGGCGGCTTCCACGTTGTGGTAGATGTTCACCATGATGGTCTTCAGCTTGGCGTCGACCTCCTCGGCGGTCCAGCTCAGGCGCTCAGAGTTCTGGCTCATCTCCAGGGCGGAGGTGCCCACGCCGCCGGCGTTGGCAGCCTTGGCCGGCCCGAAGAGCACGCCGTTGGCCTGCAGGTACTCGATGCCCTCGATCACGGTGGGCATGTTCGCGCCTTCGGAGACGCAGTAGCAGCCGTTGGCGACCAGCGCCTTGCAGCTGTCCAGGCTGATCTCGTTCTGGGTGGCGCAGGGCAGGGCGATGTCGCACTTGATGGTCCAGATGCCGGAGCAGCCCTCGTGGTACTCGGCGGTGGGATGGGCGTCAACATACTCCTTGATGCGGCCGCGCTTGACTTCCTTGATCTGCTTGACGCAATCCAGGTCGATGCCGTCCTTGTCGTAGATGTAGCCGTTGGAGTCGCTCATGGCGACCACCTTCGCACCCAGCTCGGTGGCTTTCTCATTGGCGTAGATGGCCACGTTGCCGCTGCCGGAGACCACCACCGTGGCGTCCTTGAAGGACTTGCCGGCGGCGTTCAGCATGGCCTCGGTGAAGTAGCACAGGCCATAGCCGGTGGCCTGCTTGCGAACCAGGGAGCCGCCGTAGCTGAGGCCCTTGCCGGTGAGCACGCCCTCGTACAGGCCGGTGATGCGCTTGTACTGGCCGTAGAGATAGCCGATCTCGCGGGCGCCCACGCCGATGTCGCCGGCGGGTACGTCGGTGTCAGCGCCGACATACTTGTACAGCTCCGTCATGAAGCTCTGGCAGAAGCGCATGACCTCCATGTCGCTCTTGCCCTTGGGGTCGAAGTCGCTGCCGCCCTTGCCGCCGCCGATGGGCAGGCCTCGGTCACGGAGGGGTGCAGCCGCAGGCCGCCCTTGTACGGGCCGATGGCGCTGTTGCCCTGCACGCGATAGCCGCGGTTCACGTGCACATTGCCCTTGTCGTCCACCCACGGCACGCGGAACTTGATCACGCGCTCCTGCTCCACGAACAGCTCCAGCACGCCGGCCTTCACATATTCCGGATGCTTCTCGACCACGGGCTCGATGCTCTCCAGCACGCTGCGGACGGTGATCAGGAACTGCTTGTCGTTCGGGTTGCGCGCCTCGACGCGGCTCATCAGGTCGATCAGATATGCATTCTTCAACGCCATTTTGTCGTCCCCCTTAACGAGAATAGGATTTCGGTCGGTGCGACCGCATGAACATATTATAATGGTAAACCGGCAAATTTGCAATATTTATCAATGTTAAATTGCAAATTCAAATATGACAATCCTGCGGCTTTGCAGGATGGAAAGGCATAATCCACCGAATTGAAGCGTATATATGCAGGAAAACCCGCCAAAAATGAAAGTTTATGCCTCCGGTGACGAAAAGAGCGGTTGGTTGAGAAATGCATAAATGAATATTCCAGTTCACGAAAATTCAACTTGCCAATGCCGGGAGGGTAGAGTATACTTATTTTCATAGTATCGGCAAAGGGGGCCCGCACATGAACCACGTCACGATCCCGGACGGCTACAGGCCGCCGCTGAACACCTTCGATACCCAGCTGGCCATCGAATTCATCAAGCACAATTTCCAGGTGGAGCTGACCCACGCGCTGAACCTGCGACGGGTGTCCGCGCCGCTGTTCGTGCGGCGGGAGTCCGGCCTGAACGACAACCTGAACGGCGTGGAGCGGCCCGTGAGCTTTGACGTGCCCGCCGTGGGCGCCGAGGGCGAGGTGGTGCACTCGCTGGCTAAGTGGAAGCGGCTGGCCCTGAAGCGCTACGATTTTCACGTGGGCCGCGGGCTGTACACCGACATGAACGCCATCCGCCGGGACGAGGAGCTGGACAACCTGCACTCCATCTACGTGGACCAGTGGGACTGGGAGAAGATCATCACCCGCGAGGACCGCAACCTGGATTACCTGAAGCGCACCGCCCAGGAGATCGTACACTGCGTGGTGGACGTGTCCGAGCGGCTGCGCCGGGAGTTCCCCAGCATCCACGTGAAGCTGAGCCGGGGCATGAGCTGCATCACCACCCAGGAGCTGGAGGACAGGTACCCGAACCTGACGCCCAAGCAGCGGGAGGACGCCTATCTGAAGGAGAAGGGCACCGCGCTGATCATGCAGATCGGCGGGAAGCTGAAGTCCGGCGTTCCCCACGATGGCCGTGCGCCGGACTATGACGACTGGCAGCTGAACGGCGACATACTGTTCTGGAACGACGTGCTGGGCCGGTCCTTCGAGCTGTCCAGCATGGGCATCCGCGTGGACGCCGAGTCGCTGGACCGCCAGCTGACCCTGGCCGGGTGCGAGGAGCGGCGGGCACTGCCATTCCACAGGATGCTGCTGAACGACGAGCTGCCGCTGACCATCGGCGGCGGCATCGGCCAGAGCCGCCTGTGCATGCTGATGATGGGCAACGCCCACATTGGCGAGGTGCAGTCCAGCATCTGGGACGACGAGACTGTGAACGCCTGCGCTGAAAAGGGAATACTGCTGCTGTGAGGATGATGGGGCGAATCGAAGGATTCGCCCCGTTTTTCGTCGATCTGCAATTGCGCCGCCCGCCAGGGTATGACGATTCGCATTGTCAGAGCGAGGGAGACCTCATCCGACCTCGCTGCGCTCGGCCACCTTCCCCTCCGGGGGAAGGCTTTTGGGAAGCGTTGCGCCGTCCGATTTATCTCTCCTATTCCACCTTTACCTTGCAAAGATCGTACACTCCGTTGGAGGCGCGGACGCCGATCTTGGCGCTGCCCTTGCCCACGGCGGTGACGTTTCCGAAGGCGTCCACGGTGGCGATGCTCTCGTCGCTGCTGGCCCATTCCAGCCGCTTGTCGGTGGCGTCGCTGGGGCGGACCTTGCACTGCAGGGCGTAGGTTTCGCCCACCTTCAACCGGATCTTGCTCTTGTTCAGCTCCAGCTCCCTCACCGGTTTTTCGGTGACAGTCACCACACAGGCCGCCTGGGCGCCGCTTTCGATGCGCGCGAAGACGCGGGTCTCGCCCACGCCCACGCCGATCACCTCGCCGTCGCCGGTGACCATGGCGATGTCGGCATCGTCGGAGATCCATTCGATGCCCCTGGCCACGGCGTCGCCGGTCAGCTTGTACTTCAGCTGTCCGGCCTCGCCCACGTTCAGCGAAATCTCATGCTCGTTCAGGATTACGCCCGTATTGGACACCTGGACCTCCACGCTGTCGGACACGCCGTTGATGGCGGTGGCGGTGATGGTGGCGGTGCCCTCGGCCACGGCGGTCAGCGTGCCCTTGGAGACCTTCACCACCTCGGGGTTGGAGCTTTTCCAGTTCAGCAGCTTTGGGTTGGCCCTGCGCGACGGCTCCAGCGAGCCGGTCATGCGCACCTTCTGGCCGGGCACCATCGCGTCCACCGGGTTCAGCTTCACCGAAGAGAGCGGATAGCCGCAGTAGGCCTCCAGGTGTTCGCCATCGGAGGTGATCAGTACGTTGCCGTCGTTGTAGGAGCCGGTGATGAAATAGACGCTTTTGTGTTCCCGGATCCGGCTCAGGTAGTCGTTGCGGGGCAGGCTCGTGTTGTCGGTGGAAAACACAACCGCCTTGGGCGACACCAGATCCAGCACGTAATCGCTGTGGCTGCCGTTGTGGTGGGGGTTTTGGAACACGTCGCTGTCCAGGTAGCCGGGATATTTCTTTGCCACTGCCTCCAGGTTGTAATCGTAGCAGTCGCCGGCGAACAGGAAAGATCGGGCGCCGTAGACCAGCTTGCAGATCAGCGAGTTGGCGTTTTCCTCGTTGTCGCCCGGGTTGCAGCTGCGCAGGCTGATGGGCCCCAGGCAGAGCATCTGCGCGCCGCCCAGCATGAAGCTCTGGCCGTGCTTCAGCACCTTGTGGGGCGTGTCCTTCACCACGCTCCGGTTCTCGCGGGAACAGTAGCTGACGATGGCGTTCCAGGTCTGCTTGTGGGAGACGTATACCACGTCCGGGCGCAGCGCGTAGATGATTTCAGGCGCGCCTTCGATGTGGTCGGCATGGGCATGGGTGCCGATGTAGCAGTCCAGCTTCTCCACGCCCAGGGCCTTCAGGTAGGGCAGCACCTTCCGGGCGTCCCGGTGATAGCCCACGTCAATGAAGCAGGTGGCCCCGTCGCAGCGGATCAGTATTCCGTCCACGCGCTCCAGGGAAAAGTAATAGACCTCCAGACCCGTCTGGGGCACTTCCTGCGTCACGGTGACTTCTTCCGGATAGGGGTCGTCATCGTCCTCTGGAAAGATGGCGTCGCCGGCGGCGGAGGCGTCCGTCGAGGGGAAGATGGCGTCGCCGGCGGCAGAGGCGTCCGTCTCGGGGAAGATGGCGTCATCGGCAGCGGAGGCGTCCGTCTCGGGGAAGATGGCGTCATCGGCAGCGGAGGCGTCCGTCTCGGGGAAGATGGCGTCCCCCTCGGCGATGCCCGATAACGGCGCAAGTCCCAGCAGGCACAGCGCCAAAAGCGCCGTGATCCAGCGCAGGCTCTTCTTTCTCATGGCTCTCGCCTCATTCCAACAATATGATACTATTTTATACTAATTTGGAGGAGTTGGCAAGGGGGCAGGTGAGGCGCGGCCAGGGGAGCGGTGCTGTCGGAAACCCCGGCGCTGCGCGCCGCCTCCCTCGAAGAGGGAGGCCTGGCGGGCGGCGCAACGCCGCCCCTACAGAGATTGCGCGCAAACCAAAAGCCTCCCCACCGCAGCGGGGAGGCAAGGGGAACGACCTCTTCAGTCTGGCCTGTGACCAGCCACTGGGGCCTGCCGGCCCGGCCTCGTTGAAAACAGTCCACTGGACTGTTTTCCGGGCACTGCGGCCCCCTGAAGGGGAAGGCTTTTGGAACAGCGGGGCACTTCTCTGTAGGACTGCTACCCCCCTCGCTGCATCCCTATCACGAGGCGGCCTGCCGAGTCGTGAATTGAAGCGAGCGGCTTGGCGCAGGGTGCCGAACGCGAAGCTTCACTGAACAGCGAGCGCAGGCTGCCAAAAAGAGACGTTCCTCGGTTCCTCTTCTGGATACTATATCCAATAGAGAAACGAAGAACGGACTTTTTCGGCGGCATGGTTTCAGAACAAACGAACCGCGCTTCTGCGCACGTTGCGCGCATTCGCTTGTTCCATAGCGCCGAGCGAAGCGAGGCTGAGGGCCCTGCACATTGGCTATGCGGGCCCGAAATCCGCGCCTGACTGTCAGGCAGGCGCGGGGCGTATAAGTTCTGAGAACCATACCGCCCAGCGATGGGGGACCAGCGAGGATCGGGATTGCGTAAATGCTTTTGTAGGGGCGGTGCTGTGTTACAGCGCCGCCCCTTGTGAAGGTCCCGCTTCTATTGGTAATCGCTGAATATGGCCAGCACGGTGTCGGGGTCGATGACGGTATCGGGGTCGGAGGGGTCGATGGGCCCCAGCTCCACCTGGTACTGCTCATACATCCGCATCTGGAAGGCGTACACCGCGTCGAGGGTGGCCTCGTCCAGCACGCCGGGCTCCACGTCGTTGCCCAGCAGGCCCAGGCTGTACAGCCGCATTTGCAGCTGCTGGATGGTCTCGGAATCGCTGGTGGCGCTGATGGGCCCGCTGATGGTGCGGGAGGGCTCTTCGGTGGGCTCGGGTTCCGGCTCGGGGGTGGGCGCCTCGGTGGGCTGGGCCGTGGGGGAGGGGATGCCGAAGCGGATGCTGCTCCACTGGGCGTCGTCCCGGGTGCCGCCCACGGGCATGGCGCCCACGTAGATGGTGTAGATGCCCGCCGGCAGGCTGGCGGTGCTCACGGTGCTGGAGGTGTCGGTGCCGCTGGACAGCTCGTGCTGCTCGCCGGAGTCGTTCTCCACGTACACGTAGTAGCCGGCCACGTCGCCGTCGGCGTTCCAGCTGATGATGACGGAGCTGTCCGTCATGTAGGGCACGCCCTCGTGCTGCACCGCCGTGCCGCCCAGGTTGATCACGGGCTTGCCCACGGGGGCCGCCGTGGGCTGGGGCTCGGGGGTGGGCGCCTCGGTGGGCTCGGGCGTGGCCGGCACCGGCCGGGTGAAGGTGGCGGTGGAGGAGACCATGTCGGCCTCCGTGCCGTTCACGGGGATCGCGCCCACGCTCAGGGAATAGATAACGCCCTCGCGCATGTCGTTGGCCCGCAGGCCCACGCTGGTCTGGTCGGTGGTCTGGCTGGCGATCTCGTTGCCGTTTTCGTCGGCGATGCGCACCCGGTAGGCGCTTACCGCGCCGTCGGCGGACCAGCTGATCTGGAAGGTGTCGCTCTCGATGGCCACGGGATCGTTTCCCGCGCTGACGCCCGCGATGGAAATGCTGGGCGCGGCCACGGCGGCCACGGTGGGCTCGGGGGTGGGTGCCTCGGTGGGCTCCTCAGTGGGGGCCTCGGTGGGTTCGGGGACGGGCGTCTCGAGCTGGGGCAGCGTGAACTGCACCTCCTGCCACACGATGTCCTCCTCGCCGCCGCGGGTGGGCAGCACGCCCAGGCGCATGGTGTACACCTCGCCGGGGACCATCTGCTGGGTGTTCACGTTGAAGCTGGTGATGTCGGTGTTCTCCTGGGAGACGATGGAATTGCCCTGGCTGTCGGTGACGTAGATGTAGTAGCTGTCCACGTCGCCGTCCGCGCGCCACTGCACGCTGAACGCGCCTTCGGGCACGGCGATCACGCTGCCGTCGGCCAGCACGTCGCCGAAGCGGATGGCCACGTCGCCCACCGCGCCGACGCCCTGAGGCTCGGGGGTGGACTGGTCGCCGTCGTTCATGGTGTAGCCCCGGTCGCTGGCGTACTCCAGCGCCTGACGGGTGCGGTCGTCCACATAGCCGGTCACGGGCAGGGTGTTGTCGCCCTGGATGCTGTTCACCCAGGCCTGGAAGCGCTTCACGGCCTCCACGGTGGCCTCGTCATACACGCCGGTGTCGCCGCCCGCCAGCGCGCCGACGCTTTGCAGCATCTGCTGGACATAGCGGATGGACTCGGGGTCGGAATCCTCGCCCACGGTGATCTGGCCGCCCTCCGGGTCCTGTTCGGGCTGGGCGGGTTCCTCGGTGGGTTCGGGGGTGGGGGCTTCGGTGGGCGCCTGCGTGGGCGCTTCGGTGGGGGCCTCAGTGGGGGCCTCGGTCGGCGCGGCGGTGGCCTGCGGGGTCATGGTGATATCGTGGTCATAGGCGTACTCCAGGGCCAGGCGGGTGGCGTTATCCACCGCGCCGGTCACGGGCAGGCTGCCTCCCTGGGTGCTGTTCACCCATTCCTGGAAGGCCTGCACGGCCCGGGTGGTGCCACGTCCATAGACGCCGTCCACGCCGCTCTCGTCCATGGCGCCTACGGCGGCCAGCATCTGCTGGACATAGCGGATGGAGTCGGGATCAGAACTGGCGTCCACGGTGATCTCGCCGCTTTCCTCAGGCTCCTCGGGCTCCTCCGGCTCGTCGTCCGGGGCGTCGCCCTCGGGTTCGGCGGCGGGGGCCGCGGTGGGAGTAGCGGTGGGCGCTGCGGTGGGGCCGGCCGGCGGCTGGGTGCCGTAGGGGGCCAGGCCGTGGTCCTTGCAGTACTGCAGGTAGGCCAGGGTCAGCTGGTCCACCTCGCCGTTCACGGTCAGGGTCTGCTCGCCGCGCTGGATGTTCACCCACTGCTGGAAGTCGGCCACGGCGCCGATGGTGGCGTTGCCGTACTTGCCGTCGGCGGAGCCGGTGGGCAGCATGCCGATGTCGATCAGCAGCTGCTGTACCTTGCGCACCGCGTCGACGGGGGAATTGGCGTCGATCACGCCGCTGAGGGTCTCCACGGGCCGGGTGGTGGGCGTGGGAGTGGGCTTCACGGTGGGCGCGGGCGTGGCGGTGGGCACCGCGGTGGCCTGGCGCAGCTTGGCCCATTCCTCGGCGTAGTAGGTCAGGAAGGCCATGCTCTGGGGGTCGACCCGCCCGGACACGGTCAGCACGTCGTAGCCCTGCAGTTCGTTCACCCGCTGCTGGAACTTGCGCACCGCCTGCACGGTGGACGCGCCGTACCTGCCGTCGGCGGCGTTCTCGGGCAGCAGGCCCAGGGTGATCAGCATCTGCTGCACTTCGCGCACCTGCTCGGCGGAAGACTTGTCGTCCACGGTCTTGTCCTCCGGCCTCGGGGTGACCTTCGGCGCGGGCGTGGGCGTGGGCCTGCGGGAGCCCACCTCATACAGCCACTGCAGCGTCTTGGGGCCGGCCGCGCCGTCCACGGTCAGCTTCTCCTTGGGGTTGTAGCGCTGATTGATGTAGCTCTGGAAGTCCTTGACGGCCTGGTAGGTGTCGGAATCGTACTTGCCCGTCACCTTGTTCTTGTCCAGCCAGCCCAGCTCGGCCAGCTTCTGCTGCAGGGCGGTGATGTCCGCCTTGGAGGAGTTGCCGGTGACCAGCTTGTACTTGCCGGTGCCGCCGGCCGGGGTGGGCGCGGGCGTGGGGCTGGGCGTGGCCGCGGCCTTCTGGGCCTGCTGGTACTCCTGCTCCACGTCGCCCTCGTAGGTATACTCCATCCAGCTCAGCTCCGGGTCCACCAGCGCCGCGAAGGTGGGGGCCACGTAGGGCGTGGCCGTGGGCGTGGTGGCGGGGATCCAGACCTGGCTGGGGTCCAGCGTGGGGGACTGGGTGAGGTCGCGCGAGGGGTTCACCGCGCCGTTGAACACGGTGATCAGCAGCACCGCCGCCACCACCAGCACCGCCACGGCGATGCCGGCGAACATAAAGATCCTGCGGCGGTTTCCGCCCTCCTCCTCGCCTTCGTCCGCTTCCTCGCGGTCGGCGGAAGCTGCGGCGGCCTTGCGCTGGGCGATATAGGCGGTGCCGTTCTCCTCGAAGAAGAAGTGGCGCTTGCGGGGATCCTCCACGCTCTCCACGCTGGCGCGCAGCTTCTTGATGCCCGCCTCGAACTCGTCCTCCTTGCCCGCCATGGGCACCACCGCGCCGTCGTTCAGGCGCTCGGCGCAGTCCCGGGGCAGGTATTCGCGGATGCGCAGCTTGTTTTCCTTCTTGGTATCGAAGGCTGCGTAGACGATGCCCGTGGCGTCCTGGCCCAGGGCGCGGCCGATCAGGAAGCGCTCGTGGTACACCCGGGAGCCGGGCAGCATCTGCACCTGGGGCACCGCGGCCCGGGAATCCCGGCCGCAGTGGGGGCAGGTGGTTTGGCCCTGCATATCCTCAAAGCAGTACATGCACAGATTTTCGTATGCCATATTTACACCCCTTTGGATAGAGTGGAGTCTGGAGTGCGGAGAGTGGAGCTGAGAGAGCCGCGCGCCCGTTCCCCTTTTCCGTGAAGAAGAGTCCATGCCAGCCGCTCAGCGCCTCGTTTTCTCTCTCCTGACTGTTTTACAGTATTCCGTCGATGATCTCCCGAATGTCCTCAAACACCGCCTCGATCGTCTTGGAGGCGTCGATGCGGGCAATGCGGTCGGGCTCGGCCTGGGCCAGCGCGTCATAGCCGGCCTGCACCCGGGCGAAGAAGTCTTCCTTCTCCAGCTCCAGGCGGTCCAGCGGCGCGCCTTGGGCCATGCGCTTTCGGGCCTGAGCGCGATCCACCGTGAGCAGCAGCGTCCTGTCCGGCAGGGCGCGGTCAGTCGCGGGTTTGTTTATTTGACGTATAAACGCCTCGCCAAGTTCACGCCCATAGGCCTGATAGGCGATGGAGGAATCCAAAAATCGATCGCAGATCACGATTTTGCCCAGATTCAGGGCCGGCTCGATCACCTCGCGCACATGCTCCACACGGCTGGCGGCGTAGAGCAGCGCCTCGCACTCGTCGCTCATGCCCTTGCTGTCCAGGCTCAGTATCACCTCGCGGATGCGCTCGGAGATGGGGCAGCCGCCGGGCTCCCGGGTCAGCACGGTCTCAAAGCCGCGCTTCTCCAGGTGTTCCCTGAGCAGCGCGATCTGGGTGGACTTGCCGCAGCCGTCGCTGCCCTCCAGGCTGATGAACAGCCCCCGGGGCCTTTCGCCCAGCAGGTGTTCGGACATGGCGGAGACGCTGTCGAACACCTCCGCGGCCCCTGCTCCGGCCAGCTCGCCAGGCAGGCTGTAGCCGTAGTCCGCGCCGATGCCCGCCATGCCCAGCGCCGCGGCGGCCTCGATGTCGAACCGCCGGTCGCCGCACATGCAGGCCAGGGACAGGTCGGCCCCCTCGGGCAGCGCCGAGAGGATCAGGTCCCGCTTGTCGGCGGAGTGCCGTTCCAGGCCCGTGCCGGAGATGGCGTCCAGGTACCTGTCGATGCCGAAGTGCCTTGCCAGCCGTTCCAGCATGAACGTGGGCTTGGCCGAGGCGATGGCCACCCAGGCGCCCGCCCGGTGCAGCGCGCGCAGCAGCATGGCCATGCCGGGATACAGCCGGGATTCGTACAGCCCGACGTCCACGTACCGCTCCCGGTAGGCGGCGATGGCGGCCTCGGCGGTGTCGTCGTCCATGCCGCAGAACTCCACATAGCTGTCGTGCAGCGGCGGGCCGATGAACCGGCTCAGCGTCGCCTCGTCGAGCGCCGGGTACCCCAGCTTTTCCAGGCTGTGGGCCACGCTCCTTCGGATGCCCTCGCCGGTGTCCGCCACCGTGCCGTCGAAGTCAAACAGGTAGTAATCGTATTTCAGTGCCATATATCTCAACCCATCCTTGGCGATAACTGTTCCAGATTATTGTAGCAGATGAATGTGACTTTTCGTGCGGGGTTGGTTGAAGGTGGTATGAATTTGGAGTTGGGAATGAGGAATGAGGAATGAGGAATTGAAGAGTGCCGCTGCCGCGCGTAACCTGCGCAAGCCGCTGTTCCCTACTCCCTGTTCCCTACTCCCTGTTCCCTACTCCCTAATCCCTCCCATTTAACCCTTTTTTCCCAAAACAACATCTGACGTGCCGCCGGGGAATAGTGTATAATCAAACCAACACGTTTTCGGAGGCTGAAATATGCTTTACAACCTGATCAATCCCGCCCTGCTGGCGGCGGCGGGGACGTTTGTGTGGCAGGAGCACACCCGCGAGATCATCACCGCGGCGCTCCTGAGCATGGTGCCCACCTTCGAGGGCCGCTACGCCGTGGCCGTGGCGGTGCGCATGGGCATGCCGGCGGTGTTTTCCTATTTGTTGGCGCTGATCTGCTCCAGCCTGCCGGTGCCGTTCATACTGTGGCTGCTGCGGCCGGTGCTGGACTGGTTCTACACCCTGCCCATCAAGCCCGTGCGCAAGTTTGCCGCCTGGCTGGAAAGGCACGCCGAGAAGAAGCGGGCCTCGATGAACCAGAAGAACCAGAAGGGCATCCGTGGCCGACTGTCCGCCGAGACGGCGGAGCTGTTTGCGCTGTATGTGTTCGTGGCCCTGCCCCTGCCGGGCACGGGCGTGTGGACCGGCAGCGCCGTCGCCGCGCTGTTCAGGATGCCCCGGGGCAAGGCCACCGCGGCCATCCTGCTGGGCAACGTCACCGCCTGCCTGATCATGACGCTGATGGCCGTGGGGAGCAAGGCCATTATTTAGAGTTGAGAGTGGAGCGCGAATATGTCGCGCACGAGGGCCCGCGTTGAACCGGACAAGCGATCCCGCGAAGCACGCTGAGCGTCAGCTTGACACACGCTATCTTCACTCTTCACTCTCCACTCTCCACTCTTTAATCAGTATTTGCGTTTTGCAAAAAGCGAGTCCCTGGTCCTCTTGACAAGGACAAAAGGGGTCGGTTATGTTAGTATCATAAGTGGACAAATTTCGGACAGAGGAGGCAACCGGGATGAATCGCGAACAAGCCAGGGAAAAGGCCGCTGCGCTGGTCTCCCAGATGACGATTGAGGAAGCCGCCGGCCAGCTTCGCTACGACGCCCCGGCCATCGACCGGCTGGGCGTGCCCGCCTACAACTGGTGGAACGAAGCGCTGCACGGCGTCGCCCGCGCCGGTACGGCCACCTCCTTCCCCCAGGCCATCGGCATCGCTGCGAGCTTCGATCCGGCGCTGGTGAAGGCGCTGGGCGACGTGGCCGCCACTGAGGGCCGCGCCAAGTACAATGCCGCCTCCAGACACGGCGACCGGGACATCTACAAGGGCCTGACCTTCTGGTCCCCCAACGTGAACATCTTCCGCGACCCCCGCTGGGGCCGTGGCCACGAGACCTACGGCGAGGACCCGCTGCTCACCAGCCAGCTGGGCGTGGCCTATGTGCAGGGCCTGCAGGGCGAGGGCGAGACCATGAAGTCCGCCGCCTGCGCCAAGCACTTCGCGGTGCACTCCGGCCCGGAGGCGCTGCGGCATCACTTTGACGCCGTGGCCTCGAAGAAGGACATGGCCGAGACCTACCTGCCCGCCTTCCACGCGCTGGTGGACGCCGGGGTGGAGGCTGTGATGGGCGCCTACAACCGCACCAACGGCGAGCCCTGCTGCGGCAGCCACGAGCTGCAGAAGATCCTGCGCGAGGAGTGGGGCTTCGAGGGCCATTTCGTGTCCGACTGCTGGGCCATCCGGGATTTCCACACCGGCCACATGGTCACCGACACGCCGGAGGAATCCGCCGCGCTGGCTCTGAAGGAGGGCTGCGACGTGAACTGCGGCAACACCTACATCTACATGATGAAGGCGCTGGAGCAGGGGCTGGTCACCGAGAAGCAGATCCGCAGGAGCGCCGTCAGGCTGTTCACCTGCCGCTACATGCTGGGCCTGATGGACGGCAGCGAATACGACGAAATCCCCTACACGGCGGTGGAGTGCGACGCGCATATCGCCAAGGCCGACGAGGCCAGCCGCAAGGCCTGCGTACTGTTGAAGAATGACGGGCTGCTGCCCCTTTCCGCAGACAAGCTGAACACGCTGGGCGTCATCGGCCCCAACGCCAACAGCCGCGCCGCGCTGATCGGCAACTATCACGGCACGTCCTCCCGCTATGTCACCGTGCTGGAGGGCCTGCAGGACGCGCTGGAGGGCAAGGCCCGGGTGCTCTACGCCCAGGGCAGCCACCTGTTCAGGAACCGGGAGGAGAACCTGGCCGTGCCGGACGACCGGATCAGCGAGGCGCTGGCCGTGGCGGAGTGCTCCGACGCGGTGGTGCTGGTGCTGGGCCTGGACGAGACGCTGGAGGGCGAGGAGGGCGACACCGGCAACGCGGCGGCCTCCGGCGACAAGGCGGACCTGCTGCTGCCCGAGAGCCAGCGCAGGCTGATGGACGCGGTGCTGGCCGTGGGCAAGCCCACGGTGATCTGCCTGATGGCGGGCAGCGCCATCGACCTGGGCGCGGGCGCGGACAGGGCCGACGCCGTGCTGCTCACCTGGTACCCCGGCGCCCGCGGCGGCAGGGCCGTGGCGGACATCCTGCTGGGCAGGGTGTCCCCCTCCGGAAAGCTCCCCGTGACCTTCTATCGCAACGAGCAGCTGGCGAAGATGCCGGAGTTCACCGACTACGCCATGACCGGGCGCACCTATCGCTACATCGAGGAGGCGCCGCTTTATCCCTTCGGCTACGGCCTCACCTACGGCGACTGCCGGGTGGCCTCGGCAAAGCGGACCGGCGCCGGCGTGGAGGCCGAGGTCGTCAACGAGGGCGCGGCGGACACCGACGAGGTGCTGCAGGTCTACGCCCAGAACGAGGGCTCTGAAAACGCCCCCCGCAACCCGCGGCTGGCGGCGTTCAGCCGGATTCACGTGCCCGCCGGGCAGAGCGTGAAGGTGGCGCTGGACGTGCCCGCCGAACGGCTGAAGGTGGTGGACGGCGACGGCCGGTTCGTGGACGAGGGCACCGTCGCCCTGTTCGTCGGCCTGGGCCAGCCTGACGCGCGCACCGAGGCGCTGACGGGCAAGAAGTGCGTGAGGATCTGATCAAAAAGATATGCGGCGCCGCGATGAATGTTTCATCGCGGCGCCGCTTTGCGTTGTGCGGGCGATGTCCAGGGTGCGGCGCTGACGGCGGCCCCTTGTCGTCCCGTCCCAATTTCACCTTGACAACCCCCGGCCGATAAATTATAGTTGATATAACGCAATGCGATTTACAAGGAGGCAACCACCATGCGAAAGAACGGCCTGGGAACATCCTGCGTGCAGGGGGGCTATACCCCGAAAAACGGTGAGCCGCGGCAGATTCCCATCATCCAGTCCACCACCTTCAAGTATGACACCAGCGAGGACATGGGAAAGCTGTTTGACCTGGAGGCCAGCGGCTACTTCTACACCCGCCTGCAGAACCCCACCAACGACATGGTGGCGGCGAAGATCTGCGAGCTGGAGGGCGGCACGGCGGCCATGCTGACCAGTTCCGGCCAGGCGGCCAACTTCTTCGCGCTGTTCAACATCGCCTCCTGCGGCGACCACATCGTCTCTTCCTCCACCATCTATGGCGGTACCTTCAACCTGATCTCCGTCACCATGGCGAAGATGGGCATTGAGGTGACCTTCGTGGACCCCGACTGCACCGACGAGGAGCTGGACGCCGCGTTCAGGCCCAACACCAAGGCCGTGTTCGGCGAGACCATCGCCAACCCGGCGCTGACGGTGCTGGACATCGAGCAGTTCGCCCGGGCGGCCCACACCCACGGCGTGCCGCTGATCGTGGACAACACCTTCGCCACGCCCGTGAACTGCCGGCCCATCGAGTGGGGCGCCGACATCGTCACCCACTCCACCACCAAGTACATGGACGGACACGGCGCCTGCGTGGGCGGCGCCATCGTGGACGGTGGCCGTTTCGACTGGATGGCCCACGCGGACAAGTTCCCCGGCCTGACCACCCCGGACGACAGCTATCACGGCATCACCTACGCCGAGAAGTTCGGCATGGGCGGCGCGTTCATCACCAAGTGCACCGCCCAGCTGATGCGGGACTTCGGCTCCATCCAGTCCCCCCAGCACGCCTTCTACCTGAACCTGGGCCTGGAGAGCCTGCACGTGCGCATGAAGCGGCACTGTGAAAACGGCCTGGCCGTGGCGAAGTTCCTGGCGGGCAACGACAAGGTGGCCTCCGTGGCCTACTGCGACCTTCCGGACAGCCCCTATCACCAGCGGGCGCTGAAGTACCTGCCGAACGGCTCCTGCGGCGTGGTCAGCTTTGAGCTGAAGGGCGGCAGGGAGGCCGCAAGCAAATTCATGAAGGCGCTGAAGCTGGCCGCCATCGAGACCCACGTGGCTGACGCCCGCACCTGCTGCCTCAACCCCGCGTCCAGCACCCACCGCCAGATGACCGACGAGCAGCTGAAGGCCGCCGGCGTGCCCGCGGGCCTGATCCGCATTTCCTGCGGCCTGGAGGACGCCGAGGACCTGATCGCCGATATTCAGCAGGCGCTGGAGAGCATTTGATGACAATTGGAATATAGACCGCCATCGCGGCGTACAGATTCTTCGACTGCGTGCCGCAGGCGCGGCGTACAGATTCTTCGACTGCGTGCCGCCATAGGCGGCACTCCGCTCAGAATGACAGCGTATTCGGGGCGTTTGCGCTCCTGCCTGGAGACAGGGGGCTGTACGCCATCGCGCCGGTTGCGTTGTCTCAACGGACAGGCACCGTGAAGCGCCAACGTCCCGGCCGAGGGACGAAGGCTGCGCGCTGTCATTCTGAGCGGAGCCGTGCCGCAGGCGTGGCGTACAGATTCTTCGACTGCGTGCCGCCATAGGCGGCACTCCGCTCAGAATGACAGCGTATTCGGGGCGTTTGCGCTCCTGCCTGGAGACAGAGGCTGTACGCCATCGCGCCGGTTGCGTTGTCTCAACGGACAGGCACCGTGAAGCGCCAACGTCCCGGCCGAGGGACGAAGCCGCGCGCTGTCATTCTGAGCGGAGCCGTGCCGCTTGCACGGCGCAGTCGAAGAATCTGAACATAGCGGTTACCTACAACATCCCGACCATCATCACAGGGGCGGTGCGCCTATGACCTACTGCGTCTACATCCTGACCAACTGGAGCGGCAGGGTCATGTACATCGGCGTCACCAACGACCTGCAGCGGCGGTTGTACGAGCACAGGCACCAGATGGCGGACGGGTTCACTGAACGGTACAATGTACATAAACTGGTTTACTTTGAACAGACAGGCGACATCCGCGCCGCCATCGCCCGGGAAAAGCAGCTCAAGGGCTGGTCGCGGGAGAAGAAAAACGCGCTGGTGGCGAGCGCAAACCCCACGTGGCGCGATTTGAGCGAAGATTGGAAAGCACGGTGAGGAGAACCATGCACGATATGTTTGAATCCCATCCCCGCATCCGGCCGATTCCGCAGCAGCGGGTGATCGAGAAGATGGACGAATACATGGCCCGGCGGGACTATGCCGGGGCGGAGCGGCATCTGAAGTACTGGCTGGAGGAGGCCCGCGCCGGGGGTGATTTGCGGGGCATGCTGATGGTGCGCAACGAGCTGGTGGGCCACTATCGCAAGACCGCCAACCGGGACGCCGCCATGGAGAGCATGGAAGAGGCGCTGAGGCTGATCGACGCGCTGGACTTCGGCGGCACCATCAGCGCCGCCACCACCTATGTGAACGCCGGCACGATGCTGAACGCCTTCGGCGAGGACGAGCGGGCGCTTTCCCTGTTCGAGCAGGCGCGGCCCATCTACGAGCGCAGCGCCGCCGCGCGGCCGGGGCTGCTGGGCGGGCTGTACAACAACATGGCGCTGACCTGCGCGTCCCTGGGCCGGTACAAAGAGGCCGACCGCCTGTACGACCTGGCCATGGAGGCCATGGCGAAGGCGCCCAACGGCGCGCTGGAGCAGGCCATCACCTGCCTGAACCGGGCGAACCTGGTGGAAGCGCGGGACGGCATGGAGGCGGGGGAGGGCGCGATCTACGACCTGCTGGACGAGGCGGCCGGGCTCCTGCACAAACCGGAGCTGCCCCGCGACGGCTACTATGCCTTCGTGTGCGAAAAGTGCGGGCCCACCTTCGACTACTACGGCTACTTTGCCGAGGCGGCGGCGCTGAAGGAGGAGGCGGAGCGGATCTATGCGGGGAATTGAGCTGGCCCGGGCCTACTGGGAGCAGTTTGGTGCGCCCATGCTCCGCGACCGGTTCCCGGAGCTTTTGCCCCATGTGGCCGCCGGGCTGTTCGGCAGCGGCTCGGAGTGCTTCGGCTTCGACGACGAAATCTCCCGGGACCACGACTTTGAACCCGGCTTCATGCTGCTGCTGCCCGGGGAAGGCGCGGTGGACCGCCGCGCGGCGTTCCTGCTGGAGCGGGCGTATTCAAAGCTGCCGAAGGAATTCATGGGCCTCTCCCGCGGCGCGTTGCAGCCGGTGGGCGGCCCCCGCCACGGGGTCATCCGCGCGGCGGATTTTTTCATGGAAAAGACCGGCTCGGCGGACGGCGTGCTCACTGTGGGCCAGTGGCTGTCCGTGCCGGAATACGCCCTGGCCGAGGCCGTGAATGGCGAGGTGTTCTACGACGGCCCGGGCGAAGTGACGGCAATCCGTAAGCGGCTGGCCCGCTATCCCCGGGACATAAGGCTCAAGAAGCTGGCGGGGCACCTGCTGCTGATGGGCCAGGCGGGGCAGTACAACTATCCCCGGTGTTTAAGGCACGGCGAAACCGGCGCGGCCCAGCTGGCGGCCATCGAGTTCGCCCGCCACGCCATGGGCGCGGTGTTCCTGCTGAACAACGTCTACCAGCCCTATTACAAGTGGGCGTTCCGGGCCATGCGGGCGCTGCCGAGGCTCTCGCTGCTGGCGGAGCTGGTGGAGTACCTGATCACCACCGACAACGACGGGGACCTGGCCGCCGCGAAGGCGGACGTGATCGAGGGCATGGCCGCGGACGTGATCGCCGAGCTGCGCGAGCAGGGCGTCGCCCATGCCGACTGCGGCGACCTGGAGAAGCATGCCTATTCCGTCAACGACGCCATCGAAGACGCGCAGATCAGGAACCTGCACGTGCTGGCGGCAATATAAAAACTTCAAATCCTTCAATTTTCGTTTAAGGAAACCCTGTTATCATGCAAGCGTCGACAGGGAAGAAGCTTCCAAACCAATCATTACGAAAATGGAGGATTGAATCATGAAAAAGTTTTTCGCAATCGTGCTGACGATCTCGATGCTGACGCTGGCGGCCATGCCGGTGCTGGCGGAGGAGGCGGACACCGCCCCCGAGCAGACCCAGACCCAGGAGGCCCCGCAGGCCCCCGTTGGCGACGACAAGGCTCCGGAAAAGCCCGCGGGCGAAGCGCCCAGCCAGGGCGAGGCTCCCAGTCAGAACGAAGCGCCCGCCCAGGCTCCGGCGCAGAACGGCCAGCAGCCCGTGCAGGGCGACAGGGGCCAGCGGCCCATGAACGGCCAGCGCCCGATGGACAACCAGAACGGCCAGAACCGCATGGACAACATGAACGGCAGGGGTCGGCAGCCCATGCAGGGCGGTCAGAACCAGCCCGGCCGGCAGCCTGAGCAGAACGGCCAGAACAGCCAGGGCCAGTGTCCGATGGATGGCCAAAACGGCCAGAACCGTCAGCCCATGAACGGCCAGCAGCCCATGCACGGTGGCAAGGGCCGGATGCAGGGCCAACGGCCGATGGTCGGTCAGAACGGCCAGGGCGCCCAGCAGAACGCCCAGAACGACAGCGCCGCGCCCGCCGAGGGCCAGCAGCCCATGGGCGGCGAGGGCTTCGTGGATTTTGACGCGCTGGTGCAGTCCGGCGTCATCACCCAGGAGACCCGCGACAAGATCGACGCCTACATGAAGGAGAACGCTCCCAAGGCTCCCACTGGCGGCGAGGCCCCCGAGGCCCCCGCTGACGGCGAAACCCCCGAGGCTCCGGCTGAAGGCGAAGCCACTGAGGCGCCTACTGACGGCGAGGCCCCCGAGGCCCCCGCTGACGGCGAACAGCCCGACCTGCTCTCTGACCTGCTGGCGGACGGCGTGATCACCCAGGCCGAGTACGACGCCATCACCGCAGCGCAGAACACCGCGGAATAAAACAGAATGCCATGGGAGGAGGCCCCACGCCTCCTCCTTATTGTACAACGAAAACCCCGCGCTAGGCGTGGGGTTCAGAGAAGCTTACAGCTATGGGGATGACAGAGAAACTCCTTTTGCGTATACTGGGAGTGCG
>CADCFG010000043.1 GCA_902800625.1 uncultured Eubacteriales bacterium
GCCGGACGGGTACGAGATCACGACGGACACGACGTTCACGCTGGACGAGAATGGCGAGGTCGACAAGACCAAGACCACGACGACGGTGGACGAGAACGGCGTGCTGCTGGTTGAGGACAGCAAGACCAAGATCAGCGTGAGCAAGGTGGACATTGCCGACGGCAAGGAACTGGAAGGCGCGACCATTCAGATTCTTGACAAGAATCGCAAAGTTGTTGACCAGTGGGTCTCCACGGGCAAGCCGCATGTGATCGAAGGCCTGAAGACCGGCGTGGAATACACGCTGCACGAGGAAGTGGCGCCCGACGGCTACAAGCTGACGACGGATACCAAGTTTACGATTGACGAACACGGCAAGGTGACTTCTACCGGCACGATCTCCGACAGCGGCGTGCTGCTGGTGGAGGACGAGAAGTACACTGCTCAGGGCAGCTTCACCCTGGCGGGCACCAAGCGCATTGAGGGACGCAGCCTGACGGCCAGCGACATCTTCGAGTTCGAAATCATGCTGGAGGGCGGCGGTTCCTGGAGCCAGAAGGTCTGGACCGTGAAGAACGACGCGACCGGCAAGATTGCCTATCCGACCTTCACCTACAACCTCGACGAAGTCGGCAGGACCTACACCTACAAGGTGCGCGAGTATACGCCCAGCACCGACAAGATGACCAAGGACGAGACCCGTTACGAGGTCAAGGTGCAGATCGTCGACAACGGCGACGGTACCCTGACGGCCAAGCAGGTCAGCGGCAGTGCCGACCCGACGAAGCTGAACTTCGTCAACAAGCCGGTGGTTGTGGTCACGCCCACGCCTACGTCCACGCCCACG
The DNA here is from genome assembly GCA_902800625.1 of uncultured Eubacteriales bacterium. GTDB lineage: Bacteria > Bacillota > Clostridia > Christensenellales > Aristaeellaceae > UBA2862. The sequence goes on from CADCFG010000043.1 coordinate 827, forward strand.
ACAACGCCTACGACCACACCCACGACAACGCCTACGACCACACCCACGACAACGCCCACAACCACGACAACAACCACACCCACGACCACCGCGACTCCGGCCCCCGGCCCGACCAGCGTGAAGGGCAGGAAGATCTGGGTGGACGAGGGTAACTACTACAAGACCAGGCCGGAAAGCATCACCGTGCAGCTGTACGCCAATGGCAAGCTCGTGGAGGATGCCACGCCCACCTGGAAGAAGACCCGGAAGAACACCTGGACCTACACCTTTGCGGACCTGCCTTCTGTGAATGAGAATGGCGGCACGATCAACTACACGGTGAAGGAACTGCCGGTGGCGAATTACGAGACCACCATCAACGGCACGACGATCACCAACACGCTGATCCCGAAGGAGTCCGGGGAGTTCACGGAACTGTCCGGCGTGAAGACCTGGGACGACAACGACAACGCCAGCGGCAAGCGGCCCACCAGCATCAAGGTGCACCTGCTGCGCAACGGCGTGGAGGTCGCATCCTGCACCGTGACCGCGGCGGATGACTGGCAGTACAGCTTCGAAAACCAGCCCGTGGACACCGGCTACGGCAACGACTATCAGTATGAGGTGCGCGAGGACGCCGTGCCTGGCTACTTCAGCATCAGCGATGGTCTGAACCTGACCAACAAGCTGTTCGACAAGGACAAGACCATCAAGGAAGAGGATTCCTTGAAGAGCCGCAAGACCAAGACCCGCAGGCCGAAGTTCAAGAGCTTGACCGAGGAAGAGTTTGACGATCTGCTCGACATCTTCGACTACGCCACGCCTCTGTGGGGCATGTTGGGCACCGGCGATGAGACGCCCGTCTATCCGTTCGTGTTCGGAGGGATCGGCGCGATGGCTCTGGTGGCCCTGATGATCACCCGCAGAAAGCGCAGGAAGGCGTAAACCCAAACGACCAATGGCGTCAGGCTGTAAAGCCTGACGCCATATTTCGTTTATATGCAATCTGCGAACCGCCGTGCTGGGGGAATCGTGCGACCCTGCATAACCGTGCCGCAAACCTTGTGATCGCCTGCGAAAGACGCGGCTGCCCCGGACAGGGGAGGGCCGGGCTTTGCGCTGGGGTGTTCCATGCGGCGACGCGGAAGCCAGGGCAGACGACAAGCAGGGGCGCCGGCGCAGCGCCGCCCCCGGCCGTGCCGGGTCCCATTCATTGCCGCGCAGGAAATTGCGCCTTCGTGGCAGCGTGGGTTTGGCGGGCGTTGCGTCGACACCCCTGCGTTCTTCTCCGGGAATCCTTCGTCGGTTCAACCTCCGGCGGCAACCGTATGCTTGGCGGGGTCAGCTGATGATGATCACGTTCTCGTGGCGCTTGCAGTGCTCGAACAGCCACTTGGCGTCGCTCACCGACAGCCGCACGCAGCCGTGGGACGCCGGATTGCCCAGCGCGTAGAGCGAGCCGCTGCGCAGGCTGCTTTCGCTGTTGGTGGAGTAGATTACCGAGTGGAACAGTATGTCGCCCTCGATCTCGAAGGAATACTGCGCCCAGCAGTTGAACTTCTGGAAGTGGTGCCAGCGGTTCATGGGATGGCCGTCCAGGAAGATGCCCTTGGGCGTGGAATCGTGCAGGCCGGTGGAGCATTTGAAGGCCTGGACCAGGTCGTACTGGCCGAACATATTGCGCTCGTAGACCTCCACCACCTGCCGCGCCAGGCTCACCTCGATGCGGTAGGGGAAGGGCTTGGCCACGGCTCCGGTGGAGAACAGCGCCCGCTGGGTGGGTTCGTCGGGCTTGCCGGTTTCCTCCAGGTTGTTGGCCGCCTGGAACTCCTTGAGCGCGTTGCGGCTCTCCCGGCCAAACTTTCCGTCCACGCCGATGCGGGGCAGGTAGTACAGGGTGTACAACCGGTTCTGCACGCGCTGGATCTCCACGTCGTTCTTGGTGTCGTCGGTGACGAAGCCGAACAGGTCGCCCTCCAGCGCCTGCACCGCCTCCACGCTCAGCGTGGCGGGGTCGGCAAACAGCGCCGCCTCCGGGGCGTTCCGGCTCTGTAGGTATTCCCGGGCCCGGTCGATCACCGTCTCCAGGCCGGAATTGTAATTCCCGGTGGGGATACGGGTGGTCAGGCCGCTGGCCAGCAGGGCTTCCTCCACGCCGCGCACCACCATGCCGGTTTCGCCGCTGTTGATGACGTGGGGCGCGCAGTGCTCCGCCGGCGGCGCCTCGATGGAGAACAGCGCGTCGAAGGTCTCCTTGTCGGCCAGGCCGTCCTTCTGGGTGATGCAGGCCTCCTGGAACAGCTTGATGGCCTCGATGGCGTAGTCGTCCAGCACGTCGTCCGGCTCCATGTCCATGTAGCCCAGGCTTTGCAGCCGCCGCTCCAGTCGCAGCGCCTCGCTGTCGCTCTCGCCGGGTGTCACCTGGCGCAGGAAGGTGGAGTACTCGTCGCTGTACAGGCAGTACTGGGTCAGCGGCGTGGCCACGCCGTCGTCGCTGATGCCGTCGGTGTAGCCCTGGGCGATCAGGTGCTTCTGGAAGTCGCGCACGGCGGTGACGGTGTTCTGGGCGTACTTGGCGTCCACCTCGCCCGCGTAGAAGCCGTAGAGCGCCAGCCGACGCTGCAGCTTCTCCACGGCCTCGCCCTCGCTGCCGCTCTTCAGCGTGGCGGGCACGGCCTTGGCGTCGCTGGAAAACAGGAGCTGCAGCGTATCGCTGTCGGCCTTGCCGTTGACGGGCAGGCTGTTCAGCCGCTGGAACAGCTTCATGGCGTCGGTTGACTTGGGGCCGATGATGCCGTCGGCATAGCCGTCCAGGTAACCCAGGTCGATCAGCCGCTGCTGCACGTCTTTGGCGGTGGCACTGGCGGGATCCACGTGGGTCAGCGCGTCCAGCGTCGCCTGGTCCAGATGGCCGCTGGCCTCCAGGCCGTTCTGCTGCTGGTAAGCCAGCAGCGCCGCCTCGGTCTTGGGGCCGTAGGCACCGTCCGCCTTGCCGTTCAAAAGGCCCAGGTCGATCAGCCGCTGCTGGGCCGGGCGCAGCGAATCGTAATCGCCATCCAGCCAGGCGGGTTCTTCGGTGGGCGCAGGCGTCTCCTCCGCGAGGGCGAAGGCGCACAGCAGCAGGGCCAGCAGCAGGGCCAGGGTTTTCAGCGCGCGGCGAGTGAACATAGAAAAGATGCCTCCAAAGTTGTGGTAATAGCAATTATAGCATCATACCGGGCGGCTTTGGTGACAGGAAAACGGCTTTAAAAGGAAGATTCGTCTACCCGCCGGCGCACGTGCATACTATGGAAGCGCAAGCGACAAGGCGGAGGTGTTTTTCGTGCAGATTCCCTGGGAGCTGGTGCTGTCCTTTGCCATTGGGCTGGCGCTGCTGTGCCTGATCGGCTATCTGCTGCTGGTGCCCATGCGCTTCATGTGGCGGCTGATGGCCGGCGGCGTGCTGGGCGCGCTGGCGCTGGGACTGGTGAACCTGGTGGGCGGCCTGATGGGCTTCGGCGTGGAGATCAACCCCTTCACCGCCATGGCTGTGGGGTTTCTGGGCCTGCCCGGTGCGGCGCTGGTGGTGGCGCTGCAGCTGCTGTTATAGGGGAAGAGCCGGGGCATTGCCCCGGAGCCCCATTCGCCGCCCAGCGATGGGGGATCAGCGAGGATCAAGACTACGTATAAGTGCTTGTAGGGGCGGCGTTGCGCCGTCCCTAAAAAAGAATATGTGCAAGCCTAAAGCCTCCCCATCTCAATGGGGAGGTGGCGCGAAGCGCCGGTGGGGCACTCCATCCAGGACTGCCACATCTCTCGCTGCATCCCAATCACGGGGCGGCCTGCCGAGTCGTGAATTGAAGCGAGCGGCTCGGCGCAGGGTGCCGAACGCGAAGCTTCACTGAGCAGCGAGTGCAGGCCGCCAAAAAAAGAGCGTTCCCCGGGCCTCATTTCGTCACAACTGCCACGAAGACCTCATCTGTCACGGCTTCGCCGTGCCACCTTCCCCACCGGGGGAAGGCTTTTTGCCATCCCCGCGCGTGCGCGTCCCGCACATTTCCGGCACATCGCTGTCACAATGTTGTCGATTGAGTATTGGGTTGCAATCTGCTATAATTATATGTGTATGTATATAATAAGGCCCGAGGGATGCACCGCGCTCCCGGCGCGGCGACTCCACTGAAAGGTGAAATACGATGGAAATGACGTTTGAACAGGCCATGCGCCCCGGCATGCTGCAAGCCTTCGCCACGCGGCGCGGCAGCGGCTATATGATGCGCTCGGAAAAGCGCGGCGGCGGCTCCTATTCCGGCGGCCCCGGCCGCAAGCCGCCCCGGCGCAAGAAAGCCGGCTTCATCTACATTTTCTTTACGCTGCTCATCAGCCTGATCCTATGGCCCGTGGGCATGGTGATGCTCTGGCGGCGCAAGGTGCGGCTGCAGGCCGGCACGAAGCTGCTGATCTCGCTGCTGACGCTGTGCCTGAGCGTGTTCCTGATCGTGTTCGCGCTGATGGTGCCGGTGGACAATCCCGAGTACACCGCCTTCCAGGATCGCGCCAATGACTGGCTGGACAAGGCCGCCGTGGACGTGGCCGCCGCCGGGGACGCCGCCTATAAGAAGGGCAGCGAGACCGTGCAGATCATGTCCGACTTCACTCAGGCCGGCAGCGATTACGCACTGGTGACCGGTGCGGACGCCATGGACAAGGGCGTGGAACTGGCGGGCACGGTCCGAACCGCCGTGGAGGGCCTGTTCCACAAGGGTCAGCCCGAGCCCACCGAGGCCCCGATTGAGACCACCGACGCGCCCGAGGACACCGAGGCCACCGACGCGCCTGAGGACACCGAGCAGCCCACGGTGGTGGACGAGCCCATCGAGACCGAGGCCGCGCCCGAGGAGACCGAGGCGACAGGCGAGGATCTGGACATCCGCCTGCCCGAGGCGACCCCCGACGAGGCCGACGCGCAGCCGCTGGAGGAAGGTGCGCTGCAGTCGGACGGCAGCTTCGTGGCCGGGGCCGAGCCCATCGAGGAGGCCACGGAAGAACCCACCGAGGCGCCCGTCGAGGAGCCCACGGAGGAACCCGCCGAGGAGCCCACGGAGGAACCCGCAGAGAAGGCCACCGAGGCGCCCGTCGAGGAAGCCACCGAAGCGCCCGCCGAGGAAGCCACGGCGGAGCCCGCAGAGGAAGCCACCGAGGCGCCTGCCGAGGAGACCGTCGCCTCTCCCTTTGAACTGTACACGCCCGAGCCGGAGGCGAGTGCCGAGGCCGAACCCGCCGAGGCGGCAACGTCCGGCGCGGTGAAGAGCGCGGGCGACGCCATCGTCTACTACTACACAGATGGCAGCAAGGGCTTCCATCGCACGCCCACCCGCCACGGCATGGGCAACGCCCCGGCGCATACGCTGGCGGAGGCCTTCGCCGACGGCAAGCACACCTGCCAGTCCTGCAACATGCCCGACGAGAGCATCCTCACCGAGGAGCACATCGCCTGGGTGGACGAGAGCAACGTCATCCATACCACCGACGAGTGCGCGTCCTTCGACGGCGAATGGCGGCTGATGTCGCTGGCAGAGGCCGTGGAGGCGGGCGACACCGCCTGCCCGGACTGCGGCGCGACGGATTACGTGGAGGGCATCTATCCCGCTCCCACCGCCACGCCCGAGCCGGAGACCGTTGATCCCGCCACGGCGCTGAAGTCCGTGGGCGACATCACCGTCTACTTCTACGACAGCGGCGTGGGCTACCACGTGAAGCCCGACTGCGTGAACATGTCCGGCGCTCCGGCCGGCACCCTGGCCGAGGCCGTGGCCGCTGGGAAGCACGCCTGCGGCAACTGCAATCCCCCGGACGCCTCGCTGATCGGTTTGCCGATGCTGTGGCTGGACGAGAGCAAGGTGTGCCACACCAGCGACGAGTGCGCCGCCTTTAACGGCCAGTACAGCCTGATCGCCCGGGACGACGCCCTGGCCCAGGGCCTGACCGCCTGCCCGGACTGCGGCGCGGCGGACTACCTGGTGCCAGGCACCCTGCTGGCGGGAGAATGACAGCTGGAATGACAAAGCATGACAGGGACGGCATCGCCGCCCCTGTTTTTTGCACCTACACAAATCGTTGGCGTTGTGTTATAATAGAGAAAACCCGGCATGAAAGGATTGACCGACCATGGCAAAGAAGAGTGCAAAATCCAAGGGCTTTCGCAAGCAGAGCGGCAAGAAGCCCTATCTGAGCAAGCGGGACATCGCACTGCTGTGCGTGCTGGTGGCGGCGGTGGCCGTTGCCGCGATCTTCCTGTTCCGCTATGACGACGGCGCGCTGAAGGTGCAGGACGGCAAGGTGGTCACCGAGGGCGACAACTGGCTGATCGTGAACGGCAGCAACACACGCGGCGGCAGGCGCTACTACAAGCTGGGCGAGGTGGGCGAGCTGGATGGCTACACCCGCGAGGCCCAGCCCAGCCTGACCGATGCCAACGTGACGGAGCACGTGTTCACCGCCCAGGACGAGGCGGCTGCCATCGACACCGTCACCATCTCGGCCAGCCACGCCACCGCCCAGGCCCTGAGCGCCTACGCCGCCGACACCATGCGGGCGCTGCAGGGCGCCGAAGTGACCGACGTGCGCCAGGAGGAGATCGGCGGTAAGACCGTCCACGTCTTTGGCTACGCCGTTGCGCCCGCGGAGGCGGATGCAACCGAGGATGAAGCCGCCGCCGAGCCTGCGGAAGAAGTTGCAACGGAGGAAGTCGCCGAGCCGTCCGAGGAAGCCGCAACGGAGGAAGTCGCCGAGCCGGTGGAGGAAGCCGCCGAAGCCGGGGAAGCCGCCGAGGCATCGCCTGCGTACAGCCGGGCCATCTGCGCCTATTTCGACGTCGACCACGACAGCAGCGTCATGCTGCGCCTGCAGGGTGGCGGGGACTTCGCCGACGCCTGTCCCACCGACGAGCAGCTGACCGCCGTGCTGGCGGACGCCATCGGGACTGTGAAGCTGGAGGCGGAAGGGAAGTAATCCGGCATAATAATATCGCCGCAGTCGATCAAACTGCGGCGCAGACCGCTGATAAAATCCGCAAACGCAGAAATTCCCTGAAGAGATGCATACGCGGAGAAAATGACTGCTTCCTGCGTCAAAACAGCCTGCCAATACGGTTGCTTACACTTGTGTAAGCGCCCTCATTGGCAAGCTGTTTTTCCTTGTCTTGCAGGCTTTTTCAACGGCCTGCGGCGACTTGTTATTTGCAGATGTCCTTGATGAACCTGGCGCACTCCTCGGGCCAGTGCCGGGCGTCGGGGAAATCCGGCGCGAGGCCGATGCCGTGGGGCCCCTTCGGGAAGATGTGCAGCTCGAAGGGCACGCCGCAGCGGGACAGCGCCCCGGCCAGCACCAGGCTGTTCTCCACCGGCACCAGGTCGTCGTTGGCGGTGTGCCAGATGTAGGCCGGCGGGGTGTCGGCGGTCACGTTTTGCTCTGCCGAGAAGAAGCGGCGCTGGGCCATGTCGTCGAAATTCCCCAGCAGCGCGTTCACGCTGCCGATGTTGGGGAACTGGTGGAAGCTGACCACCGGATAGCAGGGCACGAAGAAGTCCGGCCGGCAGGACAGCCGCTCGACGGCGTCCTCGGCGTCGGGGTCGCCGGCGTCGAAGTGGGTGGCGGCGGTGCAGGCCAGGTTCGCCCCGGCGGAGAAGCCGAGGATGCCCACGTACTCGTAGCCCATGGCGCGCACCACGCGGATGGCCCGCTGGGCGTCAGCGAGGGGCGCCATGTGATGGCAGGGCTTCACGCGGTAATCCAGCACGTAGCCGGCGATGCCCTCCAGGTTTAGCCGCTCTGCCACAGGGCCGCCCTCGTGGTCGGCCTTGCAGACGTAGCCGCCGCCGGGGCAGACCACCACGGCGATCTTCGCCCCCGACACTTCATAGGCCGCCAGGCTCGGCTGGGCCTGGTCGGGGGACTGCTCCGAATACGGGGCGACGGCGTTGGGCCAGAGTTGAATGATCGGGCGCATAGAAACCTCCATTATCCCTGCAGTCCCCTCGACTGCCTGTCCATGTCCTCCACCACGATGTCGTAGATCTCGCCCAGCGTGGCACAGTACTCCAGCACCTTCCAGGGCTCGTTGGTGTGATAGTGGATCTTGATCAGCTCGTCATCGCCCACGGCCAGCAGGCAGTCGCCCACAAAGGCCGTCTCGAAGTGTTCGCGGATGGCGTCCTCGTCCAGGCCCTCGCCCTCGATCAGCAGCTGGGTGTCATAGCGAAACTCGGTGTATTCACCGCTCATTTGTGTTTCCTCCTTGGCATAGTTGTGACTTGTAGTGACAATCATTCAAACTCGATAAAGCCCTCGCCCATGCGGCTCACGGGGGCCAGCGCTTCCACGCGATAACCCGCCGCGCGCAGCTTCTTCATGCCGGGCTGGAAGGCCTTGGCGATCACGGTGCCCACGCCCACCACCTGGGCGCCGGCCTGCTCGATCAGCGCGATGCCGCCGAAGGCCGCCTCGCCGTTGGCCATGAAGTCGTCGATCAGGATCACCTTGTCGCCGGGAAGCACGAAATCCGTCTTCAGCGTCAGCAGGTAGGGGGCGTTCTTGGTGAAGGAGAACACCTCCCGCTGGATGATGCCGTCCTTCAGGATGCTGGAGACGGACTTCTTCATGATCACCATGGGCAGGTCCATGGCCAGCGCGGTCATGGTCGCGGGGGCGATGCCCGAGGATTCGATGGTGACGATGCGGGTGGCGCCGGTGTCCCCGAAGCGGCGGGCGAACTCCTCGCCGATGGCCTTCATCAGCTTCACGTCCACCTGGTGGTTCAAAAACGAATCCACCAGCAGCACGTGCTCGCTCAGCGCGCGCCCCTCTTCAAGGATTCTCTGTTTCAGCAGTTCCATGGATGTCCCTCCTGATTCCTCACTTTGTTTCCTTGCTTTCCTCGGATTGCTCTTCTTCCGCGTCCTTCAGCACTTCCACGATGGCCCACTCCACGCGGCGGTCGGCGATCTCCTCCACGCTGATGCGCAGGCCGAAGCACTCCACCACGGGGTGCTGGCCGTCGGCGGGAATCTCGGTGAGCCGGCTGAAGATCAGCCCGCCCAGCGTGTCATACTCCTCGTCCTCCGGCAGCTCGATCTCAAGCGCCTCCGCCACGGTCTCCAGCTCCGCCGAGCCGGACACGCGCCAGCGGCCCTCGCCGATGGGAGTGATCTCCGGCTCCTCCTGGGCGTCAAACTCGTCGTAGATGTTGCCCACGATCTCCTCCAGCAGGTCCTCCAGAGTGATCAGCCCGCTGGTGCCGCCGTACTCGTCCACCACGATGGCCATGTGCTGCTTGCGGCTCTGCATCTCCTGGAACAGCACGTCCGTGCGCACGGATTCGGGCACGAAGTGGGCCGGGCGGATCAGCTCCTTCAGCGGCGCCTGGCCGCCCTCCACCCGGCTGATCAGCCAGTCGCGGGTGGTGAGGATGCCCAGCACGTTGTCGATGCTGTCCTCATACACCGGGAAGCGGGACAGGCCGCTCTCGCGGATGGTGGTGAGTATCTCCTCGTCGGTGGATTCGATGTCGATGGCGGTGATGTCCTTGCGGTGGATCATGCAGTCCCCGGCGTCCATGTTGTTGAACTCGAAGATGTTTTCGATCATCTCCTTCTCGTCCGCCTCGATGGCGCCCTTCTCCTCGCCGATGTCCACCATCTGCAGTATGTCCTCCTCGGTCACGGCGTCGCCGGTGTCCGCGGGCTTGATGTTGAAGGGCTTGAGAAGCAGCGCGCCCAGCATGAGCGACAGCCGGGTGACGGGGGAGAGGACGATCAGCGTCCATTCGCCGATGGCGCTGACCCTGTTGAACAGGCCCTCCCGCCAGTGGGCGGCCAGGTGCCCGGGCATGACGCCCGCCAGCATGAAGGCGATGAGCGCATAGGGGATCAGCACGCAGGCCCCGGCCAGCAGCCGGCTTGAGATGCCCAGCCTGCCGCGCAGCGCCGCCCAGGCCGCTACCGCTCCGGCCAGCAGCAGGAACGTGTGGGCCATGCGGAACTCGCCGAACTCGGCGCGCTCCGAACGTGCGATCAGCCGCAGCGCCCGGCGGGCCTTCACGTCGCCCTCCTCGGCCTTGCGGTTGGTCTCGCCCTCGTCCAGAAAGGGAATGGCCGCCTCGGCAATGCGCACGATGGCCGCCAGGATAAGCGCGATCAGCGCGATGATACTCGGACCAAACGGGTCGTCCATGATGGGAAATTCCTCCTTGGCTGGGTCGATAAACGGAATACTTCTTACATTATAGCACATTATGCAGCTTTTTCATCGACGCAGTGGAAATTTTGTGTAAGGAGTGGTATAATACCCACCGGTGATGCGAATGAATGCGTTTGAACAGGACATGGCGCTGGCGAAGGAGATCGCGCGGCGGACGGCGCAGGCCGGGGGCCGGGCGATGTTCGTGGGCGGCGTCGTGCGGGACGGCCTGCTGGGTGTCAACTGCAAGGACATCGACATCGAGGTCTACGGCCTTGCGCCGCAGGCCCTGAAGGCGCTGCTGTCCGGGCTGGGCGAGGTGGTGGAGAAGGGCGCGAGCTTCGGCGTCTATGGCCTGGCCCACTCGAACATCGACGTGGCCATGCCCCGCAGGGAGCGCCGCACCGGCGACCGGCACACCGATTTCGACGTGTCCGTGGACCCGAACCTGTCCTTTGAGGCGGCGTCCATGCGTCGGGATTTCACCATCAACGCCATGCTGCGGGACGCCCTGACCGGCGAGCTGATCGACCTGTGGGGCGGCCAGGCGGACCTGGCGGCGCGGCGCATCCGCCACGTGAACGACTTAACCTTCGCCGAGGACGCCCTGCGGGTGTTCCGCGCGGCACAGTTCGCCGCGCGGCTGGCGGGGGAGATCGACCCGGCCACCGAGGCGCTGTGCGCGTCCATGGACGTGACGCAATTGTCCGTGGAGCGGGTGTTCGACGAGCTTTGCAAGGCGCTGTTGAAGGCGGAGCGGCCTTCCGTGTTCTTCCGGGCGCTGCGGCGGATGGATCACCTGAAGGAGTACTTCCCGGAGCTTGCAGCCTGCGTGGGTGTGAAGCAGAATCCAGTATACCATCCCGAGGGGGATGTGTTCGAGCACACGATGCTGGTGCTGGACTGCGCGGCGGAGCTGCGGGATGTGGCCCAGTGGCCGCTGGGCTTCATGGTCGCCGCGCTGACCCACGACCTGGGCAAGCCGCTGGTGACGGCGGTGCAGCCGGACGGCAAGATCACCTCCTACGGGCACGAGGTGGCGGGCCTGCCGGTGTGCGAAAGGCAGCTGCGCCGGCTGACCAATCACGCGAAGCTGATCGAGTACGCGAAGAACATGATGTGGCTGCACATGCGGCCCAACGTGCTGGCCCAGTGCCGCTCCAAAAAGAAAAAGACCCGGGCCATGTTCGACCTGAGCCTGTGCCCGGAGGACCTGATCCTGCTGTCCCGGGCGGATGCCTCCGGCAAGCTGGACCGGCCCTACGACCCGGCCAACGAGGCCTTCCTGCGGGAGCGCCTGGAGGACTATCGCCAGGTGATGGCCCGGCCCATGGTGACTGGCAAGGATCTGGTGGCCGCGGGGCTCAAGCCCGGGCCGGACTTCGCCCGCTGGCTGGACCGCGCCAAGCAGCTCCACTTCTCCGGCCAGGACAAGGCCCGCGCCCTGAGGCAGGTGCTGGGGGAGGCGAAGAAGGAGCGTTCAGAGTAGCGTGAAGGAGCGATCAGAGTAGCGTGTTGAAAAGAGGAACACGGGGAGGCATATCGACCTTGGGTCGAAGCCTCCCCGTTGCTGTTGGGAGAAGAATTGAACCCTTGCATTCTCTTCAGGGATCAGGGGAAGCGATGACCTCCGGCCAGCCATATGGCGCCGCAGGCAGCGCCGATGCCGCATAATTGTCCTTTCTGGACTTTTGAAACCGGCCCTTGTCAATTGCCCCAGCCCCGCCGAAACGCCTTGGAGCCGCGCCGGGCGCTGGTCTTGCCGCGCTCGCCCAGCCCGGCCAGCGCCCGCAGGCTCGGGTCGCGTGCCAGGTTGTTGGTGGCGCGGAAGAACAGCTGGTAGGCCTGGCCCACGCTGACGCCCAGCCGCTCCGCCGCCTGGCGATAGCTGAAGCCCTGCAGCTTGCATAGCTCCACCACCCGCCGCTGGCCCTCGCTCTTCAGCCGCGCCACGGCCTCGCGCACGTCCCGGCGCAGCTCGTCCCGCAGGATGGCCTCGTCCGCGTCCGGCAGCGTCTCGTCCGCCAGCAGGTCGCCCGCGGTGACGCTCTCGCCGTCGCCCGTGCGCAGCGGCCCGTCCAGCGCCACCGCGCCGGTGTGGGGCCGGGTGAAGTGGCCCTGCCGCAGCCCAAGCGCGCTGTTGAACTCCATCTGTATGTGCCAACAGGCCCAGCCCGACCAGCTCTTGCCCGCGTTGGGGTCGAAGCTGTCAGCTGCCTTCATCAGCCCGATGCTGCCGGCCTGGATCAGGTCCTCCATGGACACCGCCCGGTCCAGCGCGCACACCCGGGCGTAGCGCTTTGCCATCATCACCAGCAGCCCCTTGTTCTGCTCATAAACCTCTTCGTACATTCACTTCACCCCTGTAAGCGTCGAAATATAGAACAGCTGTTCGATTATGGAACGATTATACCATATGCCCCGCCAAAATGCAACCCCAAAATCGAACAAATATTCGATTTTATTTTTGGCATATCGTGTCGAATGGCAAAGCTGAGCGACAAAAAAACCGCCCGTGCGGGCGGCATCGTCCAATTGAGATTCTTCGACTTCGGCTGAGCCTTCGCTCAGAATGACAGCCATGTGATGTGTGCCATCCCAAGCGAGGGCGAAAAAACTTACCTTATCTGAAAGGCATTGCCCGGGCGGGGATAATGCGCGTTTCGCTACCGTTTCCGGCGAGGACGGGGCGGGCTGTCTACGGCTTGCAGTTGCCGCAGGGCTTGTAGCCGTCGGCGATCAGGTCCTCCCGGGAGCCGGTGTAGCTCTGGCGGTTTTTCGGCTTCATCTGGGTGACGGAGGGGCAGGTGGGGAAGTGGAAGCGCCGGGTGTTGGTGTTCAGCACGTAATCGGCGGCCGCGTCGAATTCATCCGACTGCGCCGGCGCGTCCGATGCGGCTTGCGCGTCGCCGGAAAAGTATGCCGCGAAGGAGGCGGTGTAATCCTTGAGCGCGGCGGCATCCGTTCCGTCGCAGCCCATCAGCCGCTCGCCGCCGTCATACAGCGCGCATGCGTCCCAGTCCGCCAGGGGGATCAGCCGGGAATAGATCTCGGCCATGTCCGCATGGGGGCCGGTGAGGGCGTAGGCCATCGACTGCGCCGCGTCCGTCCAGGTGACCACGGCTTGGCCGTCCTGCGAGAGGATCATGTTCAGCGCGTCGCTGGAAAACGCCTGCTCCACGGTCTCGGGCGTCAGGTTCAGCTCGCCCTCCACGTAGTCCAGCACGGCGCCTGTCCCCTCGGCGTGCGCCGCGGCGCAGAGCAGCGCCATCGCAAACAGTATAACCCAAAGCTTCTTCATGGTGCGTCCCTCCGATTATTGGTGATTATTTCATTAATATAATAGCACAGAAGGGGTGTATGTGCAAATATATTTCATAAGGACATAAGAAAAGCCCGAAACCACAGGGATTTCGGACTTTCGGGTGGTCTGGGTGAGAGGATTCGAACCTCCGGCCTCTTGAACCCCATTCAGAAATTTGGTAGTGCATTTTATACGCGATATCACCGAATATCCTGAATAATCAGACCATTATGCCCCAAAATACCCGCATGATTATCCATGCCAGTTTTGGTCAGGTTGCCCCAAAGTTGCCAGGGTGGAAACCACAGCGAGCATGGCAACCCGGCGTCGAAAGCCACAACATATCCCAATTCCTGATTATACCATGCCTGAGGCAATTTCGTCAATGGCCGCCTCTGGGATCCCCGCCGATGTGCATTTGGGCCAGCGGGCAGCAGCTTTCCCGCTCCGGGAAGTCGTACATATAGAGCGCCTCGATGTTCTTGCGGACAGGGCACTTCTTGGCCTGTTTCTCGTCAAGGTCGCACATACTGCACTCCATATCAATTACCTTGTCCTCCAGCCATTCCAGTGCGCCGTTTGGCACATAGGTGAACTGTTCTCTGGCCTTGCCGGTATAATCTCTGGTGACGTTGATCTCAACGCGCGTGTGGCTGATCTCATGCTGTATCTGCGCCAGCTTGTTTGGAGGAACCGTCTTGAGCAGTCGTATGAGCAGCGTGTCGGCCACAGCTGCGATCATCTTGGCATCCCGCCAGCCATAGGGGATGGCCTTCAAGCGCTTTTCCAGAACTTTCAGCTCTGTCTCAAAGGTTGATACAATTCCCATGAGAGCCCTGGCCGCGTAATATTCCTGGCCTGATAGCGGCCAGCGCCCCCCCCGCCATTATTTTTCATGCTGTGCCTCCGCAGTCTTGTCCAGTTCGTCAAAGAGCCAGAAATGCCTATCCTGCGTTTTGAAGTTGTAGGGTAGCTCGTCCTCGCCGTCAAATATACCGCTGTGCATCCACTCGCCGGCGTTGACGCTGGTTTGATTCCAGGCAAAGGCGACGTGTTCTACGTCCTTCAGAAGCTCACGCAGGGCTTCAGCTTGCTCTTTCAGGTTTGTGTCACCCTCAAAGGCTTCAAAAGCTTCGATGACCCGCGGAACGTCCTCGCGCTTCACCATGACGTGATCGAAGGTGGTGCCGATCACGATCCTGTCGATCATGTCCACGTCCTCGCGGTCAAACAGATTCCAGATATCCTTCGAGGCTTCCTGATCCATGGTTGAAAGCCTCGTCGGTTCATATCCGCAATAGCTTTCCAGCGCATCGTCGGTAACATACTGTGGAACCCAGCGTGGGCGATATGGCGGGAGGTATTTCTTTTCCAGAGCTCGCCAGACCGCCATAGCGCCGCGCCACGAGTTTCTGATTTCCGCTGTTTCGTCTGAACAGAAACCGTCTGCCGTGAAAGTATGAATGACTGTATTGCTCATGTGTCCGAGCCACCCTTCTGCTGCAGCGGTATAATCTCCGCACGGATCCACGCGAACTTCTTCCGTTCCTCGTCGGAAGGCACGAATTTCCAGGCACGCCATGTGATGTTGTAGGTCTCTTTGTCGTGCTTTGACATCCCACGCATCTCCCGAGGATATGTCCAGCGGCCAACATGTCCAGGTATGTTGATCTCCACAAACAAAGGCCAGCCGTCATTCTTGGCGTTGTTGAGGACTTCTTCGAGCGTCAAAACGCGATTGCCCGATTTGACGCGCTCGCGGCAATCGTCCATAATCTGCTGGATGCTTAAATTACTTCCCATCGTTCTGCCTTTCCTGCGCTTCCTGCGCTTCGAGTGCCCTGCAGAGCTCTTTTCTGAGGGCTTCCATGAGGCCGGTTTCGTGCAGCGTCTTGTAATACTCCCGATCTGGCATTCTGCCGCAGGAGCGTTTTCCTTCAGGGCACCACAAAAGATGCTCGCAATGAGGCATGAGCTCCGCAGCAAAGGTTGGGTTGTACTTCTTGACTTCCAACTTCATCAGGATGGCGAGGTTGCGTGTAAACGGCGCGGCACGCTGGCACAGCCGCTTATACATGAAATTGATCAGGGCTTCCGGCGTGAATCCAATGGCAAACTCCGTTGTCGTTGCACGGGGCAAGACATAATTGACGTCCTCTGTGGCAGCCTTGGCGGGCTCTCCGTGAGCTTCCAGCATCTGCTTGATGGCTCGCCTTTCCTCGTTGATGTGCGCCATGAGCGCCGCGTAGCGTGCGCTGGTGTCGCCATACTTTGC
>CADCFG010000044.1 GCA_902800625.1 uncultured Eubacteriales bacterium
CTTCTTGTGTGTGTAGCAGCTACAATTAGAAGTCTTCCTTGCTCCTTTTGTCTACCTCGTTTCTGTCAATCCCACAACTTTCCGTGAAGAACCAAAAATTGCCTTCCTGTTTCAGGAAGGCTTTTTTATTCCCATTTCCGATTTATAGACTTCTCACTCCTTGCGAATTTTGCGTTTAGCGTTGTTTGCCGGTGTTTTTTCTGTTAGAATGACGACAGCAAATGCAAGGAGGGTATACCCATGAGCAAGCAGCCGCTGGATTGCGCCATCTCCTTTGACCCCTACTTCGGCGAGCCGGATCGCGACGGCGACCAGGGCTTCGAGGTGCTGGATGACGGCCGGGTGAAGTTCCGCATCAAGGCCCCCAACGCCAAGGAAGTGGCCATCGACATGTTCTTCGGCTTCCATGCGCCCCTTTCCCGGGTGTCGGACACCATGTGGGAGGGCATCGTGGACCTGGGCCGCGGCTTCAAGTACATCTTCGTGATGATCGACGGCGCGGACGTGCTTTGCCCGTACCTGCCCATCGGCTACGGCTGCTGCCGCCCGATGAATTTCATCGACATTCCCGTGCCCGGCGAGACGGAATGGGACGATTTGGAGGGCGTGGCCCACGGCGCCGTGACCCGCCATCTGTACCCCTCCAGCGTCACCGGAAAGCACGAGGTCTGCCTGGTCTATACCCCGGCGAACTACGACCCGAACAAGAAGTATCCCGTGCTGTACCTGCAGCACGGCTATGGCGAGAACGAGATCGGCTGGGTCTACCAGGGCCACCTGGCCCGAATCGCGGACCGGCTGATCGCAGACGGCAAAATGGCGGAGATGCTGATCGTGATGGGCAACGGCATGGCCCAGCGTTCAGACAACGAGGGCGACGCGAAGGTGCACGCGGCGGAGCTGTTCCCCCGCATCCTGCTGGAGGATTTGATCCCCTACATCGAGAGCCGCTATCCGGTGCTGACCGACAAGTGGCACCGCGCCATGGCGGGGCTGAGCATGGGCAGCTTCCAGACCAGTCTGGTCACCCTCACCCATCCCGAGCTGTTCGGCTGGGTGGGCCTGTTCAGCGGCTTCTTGCGCTCGCCCTGGCCGGGCGTGTCCCAGGAGCATCTGAAGCTGCTGGACGACGGCGAGAAGTTCAAGGAGAGCTTCAGGGTGTTCTACCGCGCCATGGGCACCGAGGACCAGTTCTTCGACCGCTTCCTGGAGGAGGACGAGCTGCTGAAGGCAAAGCCCGTTGAGATGACCCGGCGCACCTTCCCCGGCACCCACGACTGGACGGTCTGGCGCCGCTGCATCAACGATTTCCTGCCGATGCTGTTCCGGGATTGACGGCCGATCAATCGAGAGGCAGGTATTCCCCGTCCAGGCCAAGCCTGCGTTGACAGGGAGCCAGCCGCCACAGGAATTGGCAAACGAGGTGTCCCCGCCGCATGACCGATCTGTGATGTCACAGAAATTCGGTTGCGTCGGGGCACCTCTTCCTTTTCTCCTGCCGCCGTTCCCTCGATCGGGCGACGATTTCTTCCGGGACGGCTGGAGCCATCCTTTTCCCTGTTATGCATGTGGCGGCGCAGGTGCAATCCACCGCTGCCCGTCATCCCCTGTTCCAAAAAAACGCAGCCGCGGGATCTCATGTCCCGCGGCCAAAGGCGTCCGGTCGTCCATCCTCCTCAATCGCCTACAGCAGAAAGAACAGTCCCAAAAACATGATCGCCCCCGCCCAGTTGCCCGCGCCGCCCACGCGCAGCGGGAACAGCGCCAGCATCAGCGGCAGTATGTTGAACACACAGGCCCAGCGGGGCAGCGGCGTCATGCCGGAAACCACCGCGACGAAGAAGGTCACGCCGAAGATCAGAAAGCCCAGGTAGCAGGCGATCATCGTGATCGACGTCTTCTTGAAGAACTCGTTGATGATGTCCAGCGCCTCCTGGGTCCGCCCCAGGCGCACGTACAGCCACTCCGGCACGCCGCAGAACACGTGGTGGGCCATGCCGAAGGTGGCGACGATCACGCAGCTCACCCGCATCAGCGCGGCGCAGGTCCCCGAATAGGCGCTCATCCAGTCGCACAGTGCCAGATAGCCGAAGGTAAACAGGCACATAGCCAGGCAGCCCAGCAGCATGGACAGCAGCGGATTCCTCAGCGGAAGTCCCTTGAAGGCGGCGGACAGCTTCCGGTTGTCCCCCATGTCCTCGAAGCGGAAGCGCCCGCTGGGCAGGTAGGTCAACAGGCAGTCGCAGACACCGCACAGCAGGTGCCCGACAACGGCAACCAGAAACAGGGCTTTCATCTCATGTTTCCTCCTTGGATGTTATTCCGGCAGCGAATACAGGCCGTGCCGGGAGCCTTGATGTCACCTGTGTTCTTCCCTCAACAGGCGAATCCATTTCCTCTGCCGATGGGCGTAAAACGCCTCGGCCCACAGCCAGGCGAAAAAGGTCTTCCACCCGGCGCGGATCTCCACGCGGTCGGTGTATTCCATGCGGCCGTCGTACAATGGCCGCAGCGTGATATCGTGGTTCCACACGGGCACGTGTTCGTTGCACTCCCGGCTGCTGATGCCGTCGGGGCCAAATCGGACGATGTGGATCGTGTGCGTGCCGAACGGTATGACGCCGAACAGCCGAAAGCGATAGGCGGACGTGCCGCCGACCTCCCAGGCCGTGGCTGCGCCATTAACCGGCTCAAACGTGGCATACGGCGCGGCGACGGCCTGCAGCGTGCTCAGCTGCCGGAGTTTCTGATACACCGCGTCCCGGCCCGCCGGGAATACGGAGGTTCTCTGGACGATCATATCACACCTTTACCTTCCAGCTGGCGGCCTCGCGGCGCTCGCCCACGAAGGTTTTATATATCCCGTCCTCGGCCATCAGCTGGTCGTGGGTGCCCCGCTGGACGATTTTGCCGTGGTCGACGACGAGGATCTGGTCGGCGTGCTCCACGGTTTTCAGCCTGTGGGCGATCATGATGACGGTTTTCTCCCGGGTCAGCGCCTCGATGGCCTTCGTCAGCTCGTTCTCGTTCTCCGGGTCCACATTGGCGGTGGCCTCGTCCAGGAAGATCACCGGCGCGTCCTTCATCATGGCCCGGGCGATGGAGATTCGCTGGCGCTCGCCGCCGGACAGGTTCGCGCCGCCCTCGCCGATCACGGTGTCGTAGCCGTCGGGCAGCGCCGCGATGAAGTCGTGGCAGCAGGCCTTCTTCGCTGCGGCGATCACGTCCTCCATGGGCGCGTCGGGCCTGCCAAAGCGGATGTTATTGGCGATGGTGTCGCGGAACAGGTAGACGTTCTGGAACACGAAGGAGAAGTTCTGCATCAGGCTGTCCATGTCGTATTCCCGCACATTTCGCCCGCCCAGGGTCACCGTTCCTTTGTCCACATCCCAGAAACGCGCCAGCAGGTTCACCAGCGTGGTCTTGCCGCCGCCGGAGGGTCCGACGATGGCGGTGGTTGTTCTTTCAGGGATGTTCAGCGATACGCCATCGATGACCTTCTTTTTATCGTAGGAGAATTGTACATTCTTCGCTTCAATGTCGCGGCTGGCAGGGATTATTTCATCCCCGGAGATGTCCATCTGCGGCGCGTCCAGAATCTCCTGGGCCCGGTCCACGCTCATGTCCACCACGCGCAAGAGCGCCGAGTAGTTGCCTGCGGTCTCGAGGCTCGCGTAGACGATGAACGACGATATGACCATCAGGCCTTGCAATGCTCCGCGCCCTTGATCATGTGCTTCACCTTTCCCGGCAGCCAGCAGTCCAGAATGATGAAGTCGCTGACGCTGACCATCGTCATCTCCACATAGCCCGTCCAAAACAGGTTCCAGAAGCCCGCCATCCCGGCGCAACGGGCGCTGACGGCCCAGTACGCAAGCAGCACCAGGTACAGCGGATAAAGCAGCAGTTTCATCTTCCGTACCTCGCCCTTGTCCACATAAGGCGCGGCGGCCTGCCTGATCTCCCTGGGGAACATGGTGCTGTAGGCCTGGGGCCAGAGCAAAAAGCCCACGCCCACCACGGCGTTGAACAGCAGCGACATGGATATGCCGTCCAGTATGATCCTCGGCCAATTCATGGTCAGCCCTCCTCAGAGCAATGTGAATATCCAGGCGGTGGCAGCGCTGCCGATCACGATCATCACGCACTGCCGCGCCTGTTGTCTGCGGTTGTACCCAAAGTCCTGCCAGCCCGCGCATCCCTCGGTCTCCGGGAAATAATGCTGGAAGAAATGGGTCTTCGTCAGCAAAAACCAGTCCAGGGCAATGATGTCAAAGGCCTTGATGACCGCGCCGATGGTGAAAAAGCGCAGGAAGAACTGTCCAAATGTGAAGCCGTGCTTCAAGCCGTCGATCCCGCCGATGACGAACAGCATGAGATACCCGGTGGCAAACAGCGCAAGTATCACCCAGCCCAGCACCCGTTTCGGTGACATGGGCAGGCTTTCGAGCCGCGGCTTCAGCTTTTCCTGCACGTCCTCCGGGAAGTTCTTTGCCAGCAGCGCCGTGGGCATCGTGACTGTCACGCCCCATATGCCCATAAACAGCAGGACGCAGCCTGTCGCGGAGAGCATCAGCGTCATTACTTCACCGCCCTTCTGCCCATATCCTTGAGCAGTATCAATCCGAGCATGAGCACCAGCGCGTGGCCGAAGGACTCCGTGCCGTGGTCCAGCTGGTTCAGCGGCCAGGGCAGCAGGCCCAGCAGGTTCCCCACCACGCCCGGCAGCAGGATCGGGTTGCAGAACGTGGCCAGCACGCGCGCCCCGGTGCTCTTCAGGGGGATGATCCCCCTCCAGACCAGCGCGATCATGGTGATCGTCAGCCCCACGTCGCAGAGCACATAGGCCGCCGCCATGCCCGGCGCGTTGGCGAGGAACACCCGGTTGGCGAGGTCCGCCGCTGCCTGCATGTCGCCATAGGCGCCGTAGACATACTTGAACACGAGGGCGTTGGTCATGAACATGGCGTGCGTCCAGGTCCAGGCGACCGTGCCCGTGATGTAGGCCACCTTGAACAGCCTTACCCACTTTCTGTCCCTGTTCTCCGTCACGCGCGCGTCCAGCAGCCCATACATCTGATGGAAGCCCATGTAATACAGAAGCGATCCCACGAAGCCGCAGAGGATGCTCGCCCACATGCGCCACTGGGCCATGTCCAGATAGGCCACCCGGGTAAACAGGCCGATGGTCTCCGTCGTCTGTCCCCGGCCCGTGGCGGCGAACAGGAAGTCCCCGATCACGTACAGCAGGCTGCCGGCGATGCCGAGGAGCATCAGTTTCTTTGTCTTTTCAGCCTTTGACACGCGTCACATCTCCTTCTCCATCACCGCCACGGCGCAGGGGATGCGCCCGTCGGCCAGCTGTATGGACACGTTCCGATAGCCCGCGTCCAGGAAGAATTGCCGGTAGCTGTCCACCGTGAACTGCCGCTTGAAGTCCGCTCCGGCCTTTCCCACTGCGCTGGCAAAGCCGCTGGTATTGCCCTTTTTGTTCCGGTTCATGTAGGTCGGGATGATCAACCTGCCGCCCGGCCTGCACACGCGGTCCAGCTCTTTAAGCGCCTTCATGGGCTCGTCCAGCAGGTGGATCACGTTCCCGGCCACCACCGCGTCGAAGCCGGCGTCCGGGTAATCCAGCGCGGTGATGTCCGCCTGCTCGAAGGCGATGTTGCCGAACGCGGCGCAGTTCTTCCGCGCCTTCGACAGCATCTTCGGCGCAAAATCCGTGGCCGTCACTTGGGAGCATCTTTGCGCGATGACCTCGGTGAGCAGCCCCGTGCCGCAGGCGCACTCCAGCACGCGGTCGCCCGGCTGGATCAGGCCCGCTACGATCTTTCTCAGCGCCACGTGGGTCCTGCGGTTGACGACGTTCACGAACAGGTCATAGACCCCGGCCACGCTGTCCCAGAACATGATGCTCCCCCCTGTACGGCTTATTTGATCCCCGTCAGCAGCGCCGAGCCGCTCAGTGCCATCCAGCCGGCTTCGAATTTCGTCATGTACTTGCCGTCGGTGGTGTCGATCAGCTCCACCTTCTCATAGCCCATGTCCTTCAGCTTTTGCACAAACGCCTGCATGTCGCCGTACTTCGACCTGGAAAAGATGTCGTGCAGGGCGAAGGTGCCGCCCTTCTTCAGCGTCCGCAGGGTCTCCAGCAGGTACTGTTGCCGCTCGCCGGGGATGTTGTGGTACACGTAGTTGCTGACCACGGCGTCGAAGGTCTCGTCGGCAAATTCGAGATGCGTAGCGTCGCCCTGCCGGAAGGAGGTGTTCTTCACGCCCTCGGCCCGGGCATTGCTCTCGCAGAAGTTCTTGTTGAAGGAGGCGTACTCCTTGCCCCAGCGGTCGATGCCCACGACCTCGCCCCGGGGATTGCACTTGGCCACGGCGATGGCCAGCGCGCCGCTGCCGCAGCCCACGTCCAGGCACCGGCCGCCGTCGGGCAGCTTCACACGGGCCGCCGTGCCCTCGATGATCTGCCGGGACATCTGCCGCTTGCCGTCATAGCTGAAGGCGCGCCGCATCAGCGCGGCCCAGATGGTCAGTCCGCAGAATACCACCGCCAGCGCCGCGAAGGCGACGACCAGCACCGTCCTCAGCGTACCCTTCAGCAGCAGGGACAGGACGATCGCCACGGCCGCGCTGCCCAGCGCGCCGCCCAGGAAGGAATAAACCATGCCCTTGGGCATCCAGTTTTTGTAATCAGGTTTCATTTAGTAGCCCCCTTCTTTTTCAGCAATCCCGATCGCGCCGCCTGCTCCGTGTCGTCGTCCTCCACGTAGCCGTCGTAAGGCGCTTCCGGGTCGGTATACTTCTTCGTGAAGGGCTTGCAGATCTCCGTCCGGTGGGCAAAGGCGAAGTTGAGGTCGTCCGTCCAGCCGGTGTGGCCAGTGATCACCGCGATGTGCCCCTTCCGGGCGCGCAGGTTCGCCTCCAGCTTTTCAAGGGATCGGACGGACAGCTGGTTGTCCTCCGCCAGCGTGCTGATGAAGCTGTAGCCGCCGTCCGCGCCGAACCAGATGGTGTCGCCGGTGAACAGGTACTCGTCGTCGATCAGGTAGACCATGTGGCCCCAGGTGTGCCCCGGCACCAGCAGGCATTCCACCTTGATGCCATCGATGGTGAACACGTCGCCGTCCTTCAGCAGCACCTTCCGGTTGTCCATCTTCACCATGGGCAGCTTGTACAGCCCGTGGATCACCCTGCGACGCTTCTCGCCCGTCAGGTAGCGGTTCTCGATCTCGCCGATGTAGACCGTGGCGTCCCTGAAAAGCCGCTCGCTGTCCATCTCCAGAGCGCCCACATGGTCGGTGTCCTGGTGGGTGATGAGTATGTGCCGGATGGATGCCGGGTCGATGTCCAGCCAGCCCATCTTCTCCTGCAGCCGCGCGTAGTTGTAGCCCGCGTCGATCATGATGGTCGTGCCGTTCTTCGTGTAGAAGAATATGTTGGCCACCCACTCCCGCACGCAGGCCACGCGCTCGTCGATGCGGCCGGTGTTCAGCGGCTTGAAGATCGCCCTGCCGCGGAACATCGCGCTCATGGATCGCTTTTGGTTGTCCGAATCCTTTCTGGCCATGGTATTGCCCCCTTTATATGCTCTCGCTCCGTTCCCAGCCGTCGCCGGCATTTGTATCGTGGCGAATGAAGTCAAAATCGCAGCAATCGCCGCCCTGACACAGGGTCTTTGTGCGCCGGAAATCGGTATAGGGCAGGCTGCCGAAGTTGATGATATCCGAATGGCAGAACATCGCCCCCAGCTTCATCAGGCCCTGTTCCTCGAAGACGTGGCGGTAGACGCACTCGCGGCACTCGAAGTGGAAGCGATCCTTCGGATCGTCCATGTGCCATTCATACCGCCAGCCCACGCCGCTGCCATGCCTGAAGCCAAAGGGCAGCAGCTTCTTCATCACCGGCAGGAAGATGGGCAGGCGCGCCAGCTTCTGATAGGTCCCGGGCGTCAGCGCCTTCCACATCTCCTCCGACGTGATCCTGTAGGCCTCCTCTTCGCTCATGCCGTGCTTCTGCAGGGTCTGATAGAGGGCGATGGAGGTGAAGATCTGCGCCATGTGCTTGGTATTGCCCTTGTCGCAATACTTTTTCTCTTCCCGGATCAGTTCGCCGATTCGCGCATATATGTCCCGCCGGATCTCCTCCGACAGCGTGGGAATGTATTTTCTGTAGCGGCTGACCGCGGCCAGTTTTTCCGGCGTATACGGTTTCAAGGCTCCCTCTCCTTTCAGCCATCCCCATCCAAGGCATGTGCCCAATCAGTTAGTCCAACCTTACTTAATTATATTCATCCACATGAAGAATGCAACGTTTGTTTGTTAAAACTAACACAATCCTGTTGAAGTTTGCACGCCAAGGCAGTAAAATAAAACTAACCAAGGAAGGAACGATGAAAGATGAGCCTGAAATATGAAGCTTTGAAGGGGCTGGTGAAGGCAATCGGCCTCAAGAATATGTGGGTGGGCCGGAGCACCGAAGAACTGCTGGAGAACCGGCGAAAGCGGAACGCCCGGAACAAAATCCCGGTTTTGCGGGACGATGCCTTTGAGATCAGCCGGATCGAGGTCATGGGCTGCCCGGTGCTGCGGCTGATCCACCGGCGGCCCGCCAGACGCGCCAACCTGTTCATCATCGGTGGTGGCATGATCAGCGCGCCAAGGCCAGGCGCCGTCAAAAAAGCGCTTCGCTTTGCCCGGGAGACAGGGCTGGACGTGTTCGTCCCCTACTATCCGCTCTGCACGGACTATCCGCTAACCCGGGCTTATGAGATGATCCATACCACCTATAAGGAAATACTGAAGAACTATACCCCGGAGAACATTTCCGTACTCGGCACGTCCTCCGGCGGCAACCTGGCGCTGGGCATGGTACCCTACATCAACGACGGCCACAGCGATACACCGATGCCCGGCCACATCATGGCCATCTCCCCCGGCACCTGCGTGGCCACGGAGGAGGAGTGGCAGCGGATGCTGGCGCTGGACAAGCTGGACGTGGCCATCCCCGCGCAGTACATGAAGACCGCCGCGGAAATCATGCGCCACGGCGACGACAGCGTGCCGGAGTACATGATCTGGCTGCAAAAGGCCGATTTCACAAACTGCCCCCGCGTGACCTTCATCTACGGCAGCCACGAGACGCTGTACGCCTGCGCGCCGTCCTTCGAGGCGGCGATGCAGCTGTACGGCGTGGATTATGAAATGATCGTCGGCGAGGGCATGTTCCACTGCTACCCGGTGTTCCCGGTCTGCAGGGAGGCCAAAGAGGGCTGGGACATGATGGTGCGCAAGATGAAAGAATGGCAGGGTGAATGATATGAAAGTATTGGTTTACGGCTCGGGCGTCATCGGAAGCTATCTCGCCCACGTGCTCACGAGCGCCGGAAACGACGTGACCGTGCTGGCCCGGGGCCGGTGGAAGGAACAGCTTGAGGCCCACGGTCTGCGTATCCGCCATCACTTGCAGCGCAGGGAGACGCTGGACCGTCCGAAGGTCATCGGGGACATCTCCGAGGGCGGCAGCTACGACGCGGTGTTCGCCGTGATGCCCTACAACAAGATCGGCGCTATCCTGGAGCCGCTGGCCGCGGTGCGCGCCCCGCTGGTGGTGCTGGTGGGCAACAACATGAATCCCGCCGCGATGGAGAAGGCCATCCTCGGCGGGACCGTCTGCGAAAAGCAGGTTCTGTTCGGCTTCCAGGTGACCGCGGGCAAGCGGGACATGGAGCAGGGGCTGCTGGTCTGCGAGCGCCTGGGTGCGGGCAACATGGACCTCGGCGGCCTGCATCGCCTGCCGGACGAGGCGACCCGCTCGAAGCTGGAAGAAGCCTTCACCGGCACCGGCTATAAGCTCAACTGGCAGCCGGACATGGAGGCCTATCTGGTCTGCCACCTGGCGGCGATCCTGCCCATCGGGTACCTGGCCTATGCCTCGGGCGGGGATATGCGTTCCTCCACCGGCGCGCAGCGCAAACTGATGCGGCTGGCCTCCCGCGAGGCCTACGCCATGCTGAAGGCCCAGGGCATCCCCATACTGCCCGCGGGCGACGACCGCTACTACGCCCCCGGCCTGCGCGGAAGGCTGATGCAGTTCCTCTATTTCGTCATGGCGAAGAACAGGACCATCGGCGACCTGGTGGCCTGCGAGCACTGCCGCAACGCCTATGAGGAGATGGAGATGCTGGACGCGGCCTTCATGGAAGTCGCCGCCCGGGCGCCCGGCACACCCATGCCCCACTGGCATGAATTGAAGGCGCAGACGCCCGGCTGGGACGAGGTGCGCCGGCGCTACGGGCGCATCACTTCTTCACGCTGACCCACAGACCGTTGTCCAGCGTGGCGAGCTCGTATTGTTCGGCAATGGGGTTCCGGTCCCCCACGACGCAGTAGTCGCAACGCTCCGAGGTGCAGCAGGTACCCTCCCGGATCAGCGTCGCGTGCAGCTTTTGCATGGCCAGGTGGTCGCAGTTGCACATCACGGGCAGCACGTCCTCCATGTGGTGGCGCTTGGCAAATTCCGCGTTCGGGCATTGGGTGAAGCAGTAGCGGACGGCGCCATTTTGCCTGTCATAGGTGTACCCCTGCATCCGAAAGGACGCCGGGAACGGCCCGATCTCCTTCACGCGCTGGTCGGCGGCCTTTTTGAATGCCACGTTCGCGATGCGGTTATCCAGCCCGCGGTTCAGGTTGAACAGCTTTCCCAGCGCGTCAAACCCGCCCATGAAGCAGTTGAATACGTCCTGCTGCACATCCTCAAGCGGCGGCTTGTCCGGGATCACGGCGTACCAGGCGAAGATCAGTATGGGGTCATAGATGCTGGCCGTCATCTTCACGCCGCCCAGGGCGGGCTCGTCCTCCAGAAACGCGCAGTATTGCAGCTGTATCTTCTCCCACAGCTTCTGAGCCGTGGGCTCATCGTAATACCGATGAAGCAGCGTCTGAACGCACTTCTTCGCCTTCTTCGTGTAGATCGCGTGCTTTGAGCGATCGAAGGGCAGATCCTGTTCTCTCATTTCAGCTCCAGCTTCCCTTTTCAGATGAGCGCCACGATTCCCGCGATGATGGCGGCGCCGACGACCCAGATGGCCGTGAGGATCCCCCGCTTTTTCAGCACCTGCGGCCAGGTCTGCACGAAGGGGATGTCCTCCGTGCCCGGGATGACCCAGAAGGCGCTGTGGCCCACCCACAGCCGGTCGATCACGATGCCGTCGTACCAGTTCATCACTTCGAGGAACAGCAGTGCCTGCCAGTAGGCGGGCAGGAAGGCATGGATGCCGTTCCAGACGCGGATGATCGCCACGATTGCCGCCGTCATCACCGCAAAGAAGGCGGTCATGAAGCGCTTGCGCCTGCGGCTGACCGTCTCCCGATCCGTCAATCCCAGCGCGTACACCTTCTCCTGCACGGGCTTTGGATAGAAGAACAGGCCGTTCAGCGCGCTGTTTCCCACGCCCAGCTTCACCATCAGCGTGAACAGGGCGCAATACAATATCAGTTGTATGACGATCATAGCGCCGCCTTCCTGCATCGGAAGCAGGCGATGCCCTCATAGCGGGTCACGTCCGCTTCGTCATACATCTTCTCAAGCCGCGCCTTCAGGCTCGCCTCGGTCTCATAGGGTGAAGTGAAGTAGCCCTTGGGCTGGTAGAGGTGCTTGATGAACCAGTCCGTGCGGGCGCAGCCGCCTTGGATGTAGAAGCAGCCGCAGAAGGTGCCGCCGGGCCTGAGCACCCGGAAGGTTTCCCGCCAGGCCGCCTCCTTGTCCGGGAAGGCGTGAAAGCCGTTCAGGGACAGCACCGCGTCGAAGCTGGCGTCGTCGAAGGGCAGCGCGCCAACGTCCCCCTGCACAAAGCGCACGTTCCTGATCCCCATGCTCTCCGCCCGCGCCTTGGCTGCCGACATCATGTCCGGCGAATAGTCCAGGCAGGTGATGTCCGCCCCGGGAAGGTTCCGATACACCGGCATGGTCAGCACGCCCGTGCCCACCGGCACCTCCAGCAGCTTCCCCGCGAAGCCCTCCGGCACGCCGGACAGGGCGCGCTCCAGATAATTGTAGTTCTTTTCGCCGTCCATGTTCCACACAATCCGGCATATCGCCTTTCCAAGGAAGGTGGAATAGGTTATCATGCCATCGTAAAAGCTGGCATGGCTGCCGGTCTGCCTGTAAGCGCTTCTGATCTCCGCGCGTCTGTCGCTCATAGTCTTTCTCCTCTCTCAGAACAAGGTGCAGATCCACACGGCGAGCGCAGACGCCGCGGGGAAGATGACCAACAGCTTCAGCAGCTGGCTTTTCAGGTTATATCCGTACTTCCTGCCGTTGTACACGCCCGACACCTCCGGATAGTAATGCTGGAAGAAGCCGAATTTGCACAACAGGAACCAGTCGAAGAAGATCATGTCATAGGCCTTGTAGATCGTAAAGATCAATACAAACCGCATAAAGAACTGCCAGAATGTGAAGCCATTTCTAAAGCCATCCCAGATGGAGACGACGCCCACGCCCAGTATCGTCAGCGCGCTCAGGATCATCATCACCCAACCCATGGCCCGGGCGCCGTGGAACAGCTCTCGGCTTCGCGGCTTTAAAAGCGCCTGCGCCTCTTTGGGCGCCGACGAGAAAAAACGCTTATCCTGGACAAAAGCCACCGCGGAGATCAGCAGTATGGTTATCGCCGCGCAGAATACGATCGCCAGAAAACCCGTCAAGAGCATGACAGTCCCCCCTATCAGTTACGGATGCGGCTTCATCGGACTGTATTGACGTGAAGTCGGAAGCCATCACCTGCGCAAGAAGGCTGAGCGTCGGATCGCCTTGCCGTCGCACGCATGGACGAGCAAGCCCTCTTGCGTTAGGTTTTACTAACCTACATCCACCATACAGCCCATCCCGCGGATGTCCATCGCTGGCTCCCGCGCATGATGGGCGAAGCAAATGTTAGTTTGCACTTACTATTATAGCGCATGGCCGGCCCGTTGGCAAGATGGCAGCAGCGATTGTTAACATATCGACCCATGAGGCGATTGGGGATTGAATTCTTCTCAATCAGGTAGTAAAATATAACTAACCAATTTGACCCGAAGGGAGAAAACTGCAGATGACGGATACAGATATGAATTGGCCCCGCATCCGGCACCTGATGAAGCTGGGCATATGCGGCGCGCTAATGGTCCTGGTTGGCGATATGCTGTTGGGCTGGGGCGTTCACGACATCACCAAGTCGGGCATGGAGGGCTTCCTGTCCGCTTACCTCAATCTGCCGGACGGCAGGATATTCTGGTCGTCGTTCCTGGGTTTTATCGGCATCCCCCTGGAGGCGCTGTGCTATTCTGCCATCTACCGGATCATCAAGCCGCATTCGGAAAGGCACGCCCACCTCTATCGCGCCGGTATTCTCGGCACACTGGCCTTTGCCGGCTGCGACGTTCACGTGCCCTGCCTGGCCTCCGTGTTTGTCTACAAGTATATGATGGCCGCAGACCCCTCGTCGGCGCTGGATGTGTGCGTCCGCTTCGGCCTGTACTTCCTGCTGCCGGGGATGATCGTCTTTTTCACCTTCTGGATCGCGCTCCATATCGCCCAAATCAGCGCTTTCAGCAAGGGACTGACGCCCTATCCGAAGTGGTGCTGGGTCTTCTGCCCGGCGGTGGGCATGGCCGCGACGATGCTGGCAAAGCTGCTTCCGGAGAGCTGTTTCCGCAACGCCCTCACCGCCGCCTGGATCAGCATCGGGAACCTGTGGATGTTCGTCGGGCTGCTGGCGATGTCGCGCAAGGCGGCCGTCCAATCGGGGCAAGGACTGGCCGTCAGATGACCGTCCACGAATACGGGCAGGGCCAGCGGGCCGAAGCTGCTGGAAATGCCTTCCCCACGTCCTCAGGCGTTTGAGGGCGCCGATTGCGGCGCACTGGCGGCATTGAGACCGGAGCTTTTGCAGGCTGATCCGGGCGATGAATGAAAGCATATGATCCAACCAGGAGAGGTCATCAAATGAATCCACTGAACAGACAATTGTTTTACAGAGGCTTCCGAAAGACGTTGCGCGCTGCCCTTTCCCCCGACGCGGCGGCAGGGCTGTGGGCGGCGGCAGGCGGCGAGTATGCCCGCATCCTGTCGGCCAATCCAGGAATCAAGGCGCACAAAGGCGCCATGGTGCTTCCCGCCGTCGCCCTGTACCGCGTCCTGGAAGCCGCCGGCGTGGATGGCCCCGGCCTTCTGAACGCCTACGGCGACCGCATGGGCCAGCGATTCGCCAGAATCGTTCATGGCCTCACGCGCCTCCCCGGCGTTTCCCGGCTGATCTGGAAGCACATCGAAGGCATCATGGACAGGATGAGCGGCGAAGCCCTGGGCTATCAGCGCCGCATTGTATCCCAGCCGCCCGAGATGTTCGGCGTGGACATACTCTCCTGTCCGTATCATGAGCTCGCAAGGTCGCTTGGAGCAGAAAGGGCAGTCCTATGCATCTGCCACATGGACAAGGCCTACATGAAGGGCTTTCACCACATTCGATACGAAAGAACAACCGCCGTCTCCGAAGGCGCTGCGTGCTGCGATTATCGGTTGAGATATGACGCGGCGAAGGAAAAGCCAACGGCAGCCGCACGACATTGCGATCGGTAAAACAGCCGTTTTTCTGACATGGCCACACGCCCGGAAGCGTTGGCGAACTCAATTCAACCACTGCACGCAATTTGAAGCTGACGCGCGCCCCAACGCGAAGGCTCCAATCAGTCTCCTCTTTTCACAATCACATCGTCTTCCCGCCCCCGCTTTTCGCAGAGGGCCGTTTTTCTGTCGTTCCGGTTGCATTGAGCCCTGCGCCCGTCACGCAATTTTCGCAATAAAAGGAGGGGCTTAATGCCCCTCCTGAAAACCGATTCACCTGTCGGCAAAAGCAGCGATCAGCGCTTGCCCTTGTCGATGAATTCCAGTGTGATCGTCGCCAGCGCCGCGAACGCCAGCACGAACAGGAACAACCGTCCCCAGTAGTCCAGTATATTATCCGCCGTGTACTCGTAGTCCTTCGTATAGCTGGCCTCCGCGGCCTTGTCCTCCAGGAAGGTCTTCACCTTGTCCTCGCCCACGATGTCCAGCAGCTTGCCCACCGTGGTTTTGACAGTGATCTCCTGGTCGCGCCTGGCCTGCATATCGGGGCTGTTCGCCAGCAGGTCGACGGCCTCTCCAATGGTGAACCTGGCGTCGATCGGCACGTCGGTG
>CADCFG010000045.1 GCA_902800625.1 uncultured Eubacteriales bacterium
CAAATGCCAGACCGTCTATGCGCCTGCGAGGGCGCGGCTAGTATTCCAGGGCTTTGCCCGCATGTGAAAAACCCCCGGCTGTGCCGGGGGATGATTATTATGCTGCCTTTTTTACGCCACGGGGATGATCTCGCCCACGGGGGCGGGGTGGGCCGCCTGACGCATGGTTTCGGCCAGCTTCGTGAAGAAATCCGGGAAGATGGCGAACGCTGCGAACGTCAGCAGCGCGCACAGGATGATCAGCAGGATGCCGGCCACGGCAAAGCTGCGCTTGCTGGTGGACTTCGCGAAGATCGCGGAGAGAATCAGGAAGATCAGGTTGACGCCGGGAATGGCGTACAGGATCAGCGATCCCATCCAGTTCAGCACCGAAGGCTGCTTTTTGCTTGTTTTCGCCATGATAAAGCTCCTCTCATAGGGACGGCCGTCGAAACGACCGGTACACGCAGGTTCATATACACCTCTATTATACATATCCGGGCGCGAATCGTCAAATCCTGCGGGCGGATTTCGAGAAAAAGTCTAATTTAGGGGACGGGGAGTAGGGATTAGGGAGTAGGGAGTAGGGATAGTGGCTGGCGCAAATCCTGTAGAGGCGGCGTTGCGCCGCCCGCCCGGGGAGGAGGCAGCAGGGAAGAGGAAACGGGAGCGTTGGCCGGGAGCGTTGCGCCTGGGAGCCTGCGCCAGCCATGCCCGCCTGGCAATATAATTTTGTAACATGTCTATATTGCCTTTTCGTGAAAAAATGGACAACACCTGGAAATATTGCGACGTCAATGGGGATATGAAGGGACATTTTAAGGACTTTGTACAATTTGAAATACTTTTGTAATATAATGAGATCAGATCTTAAAATTTAAGAGAAAAAGGTGAAACATTATGTTGCGGCGCATACAAAAGATAATTTGCCTGGCTCTGATCCTGACGCTGGCGATATCGGTGCTGTCCCCGGCGATGGCTGCATCGGTGAAGGCGAAGGTCAATTCCTCCTCGGCGAAGATCTACAAGTCGGCTTCCAGCTCCGCCAAGCACGTGAGCATGAAGAAGGGCACCCAGGTGACGGTCACGGCCGTCAAGGGCAGCTGGGCCAAGGTGAAGGTGAGCGGCAAGACCGGCTATATGCCCACCAAGTACCTGACGAAGACCTCCTCCAAGGCCAAGTCCACCGCCAAGAAGGCCGCCAAGCGCACCACTGGCTACGCCAGCAAGAACACCTATGTGTACAAGAGCGCGTCCTCCGGTTCCGCCCGGCGGTCCATCTCCAGGAATACCAAGGTGTATGTGGTGGGCAAGAGCGGCAGTTACTATAAGGTGCAGAATGCCAGCGGCTCGGCCACCGGCTATATCAAGGCCAGCTGCGTCAGCAAGAGCAAGGTCGCTGCCAAAAAGACCACTGCCAAGAAGAGCAGCAAGTCTTGGAAGAGCAAGGTCGTGAAGATGAACTGGTTTGAGAACGGCAAGAACGTCCTCCGGAAGGGCCAGTACGGCTACATCTACGACATCGACACCGGCGTCGAGCTGAAGATCAAGCGCATGGGCGGCCATTACCACGCCGACGTGGAGCCTGCCACCACCGCCGATACCGCCAAGCTGCTGCGTGTAGCCAGGGGAAAATTCTCCTGGGACAGCCATGCCGTGATCCTGAAGGCTGGCGGCAAGTACGTGGCCTGCGGCATCAACACCAAGCCCCACGGCGACCAGACCATCCGCAACAACAACTACAACGGCCAGTTCTGCCTGCACATGTGCGGCAGCTGGACCCACGCCTCCAGCAAGGAGAACAAGTATCACCAGCAGTCCATCGAGCGCGCCTATCGCTGGGCGCACAAATAGCGGGCAGCGCCCGCGGTCAACTGCTGCCGCGCTTAAGCGGCGGGTATAAAACGCAACAGAATGCCTTGTATAATAAGCCCGGTTTTTGAGCTGTTGATTCCAGCTCAAAAACCGGGTGTTTGTTTCCGGGAGATCACTTTATCCTGCGCGGCTTGGGCGCGGTGAGGTCGTAGCTGATGGCGATGAGGCCCTCGATCTCCCGATCCTCTACCGTGCCGTCCAGCAGCACCGTGACCCAGTTGTCCTTGTTCATGTGCCAGGCCGGGAGGAAGCCGGTTTTGCCCCGAAGGGAACCCAGCAGGATCGGGTCGCACTTCACGTTGAGGATCTCCACCTCGCCATCCCGCTCCAGGCCAAGGCTGCGCCATGGGATGGGCCTGGCCGCGGCGAACCACTTGCGGTTGTCCGGCCGCCGGAACACGCACAGCTCCGGGTAGTGACGGAACAGGTACTCCGCCTCCGCGCCGTAGGTGTCGAAGATGTGCCGGGTCAGATCGTTGATGTCCATGGGTTTTGCCTCCTTTGCCTCTGTGGAATTATACCACATGTCCGGCGGGAGGGAAAGATTTTCAGGGCGGCGCGACATTATCCGGTAGGTGCGTGCGGCAAACCCCAAATATCCCCAAAAACCAAGATTTCCCGCGCTTGAATCAGTGGCGCGGGAAATCGTGCTTCGCGGTCGCGGCAGCGGAAGGAAAGTGATACTCCGTGTATGCGCGGCAGCGAAAGGGGTCCGGGGCGATGCCCCGGTGGCAGCAGAGGGCAGCCGGCCCTGCCGGCTTACATCAGCACGTCCATCCAGATGTCGTCGTACAGCCAGCCGTTCTCGAAGCTGGAGATGTCGATGTAGAACTCGCAGCGCTCCAGCATTTCGTCGGTGGGGTTCATGGCGGTGCTGGCCAGCTCTTCCTCGGACAGGT
The DNA here is from genome assembly GCA_902800625.1 of uncultured Eubacteriales bacterium. Classification (GTDB taxonomy): domain Bacteria; phylum Bacillota; class Clostridia; order Christensenellales; family Aristaeellaceae; genus UBA2862. Next base: position 2,754 of record CADCFG010000045.1, read on the forward strand.
TCTCCACGACCTGCTTGATGGGAGAGGAGTAGTAAATGTAGTCCATGTTCATCTGGGCGATGTCGGGGCGGCACATGAAGTTGATGAAGCACTCGGCCGCTTCCTTGTTCTGGCAGGACTTGGGCACGCACATGCCGTCCACCCACACGTTGCTGCCCTCGTCCGGGATGACGTAGGCCAGACTGTCGTTCTTCTCCATGGCGTACAGCGCGTCGCCGGAGTACATCACGGCCATGGCGGCCTCGTTGCCGGCCATCATGTCCTTGGCCTGGTCCAGGATATAGCCGTCCAGCACGTTGGCGTCCTTCTGGTTCAGCAGCCACTCGCGGGCGGCCTCCAGCTCTTCCTCGCTGTCGCTGTTCAGGTCGTAGCCGTTCATGATCAGGCCGATGGCCAGGGAGTCGCGCATGGAGTCCATCATGAAGGTCTTGCCGTCGTGCTTCTCCAGCAGGGCGTTCCAGCTGGTGACGGGTTCGGTGACCATGTCGGTGTTGTAGACGATGCCCAGGGTGCCCCACATGTAGGGAACGGAGTGGGCGTTGCCGGGATCGTAGATGGGATCGCGCATGCTGTCGATCACGTTGGCCAGGTTGGGAATGTTGTCCAGGTTCAGCTCCTCCACCAGGTCCTCCTTGATCAGGCGCTCAATCATGTACTCGGAGGGGATGACCACGTCATAGCTCTCCGCGCCGGTGGACAGCTTGGTGTACATGTCCTCGTTCTGGGAGAAGGTGACGTAGTTCACGTGGCAGCCTGTCTCCTCCTCAAAGATGTTCAGCACTTCGCGGTCGATGTAGTCTTCCCAGTTGTAGACCTTGATCTCCGCGCCGGCAAAGGGCTTGTCGGCCTCGGCCAGACAGGCGGGCAGCGCGGTCAGCACCAGCGCGACCAGCAGAACGATGGCAAGCTTTTTCATGTGCAGCATCCTCCATATTTCCAAGTAGTGTATATGCAAATCCCGAAGGGGAATGCGCGGTGGAGAGAGTTGAGAGTGGAGTTGTGGTTGAAATCCTGCGGATTTCTTTTTACTCTTTACCGGCAGCCGTCAGCGTTTTGCGCCAGCCGGTACTCTATACAAACTCTGAACTCTGTTATCCCAGGTTTTCCAGCTTCGTCCGCTTGTTCACCAGCACCAGCAGGATCAGGATCGTGGCGAACATCAGCGTGGACAGGGCGTACATCGTGGGCTTGACCCCCAGCTTGGTGGAGGAGTACACGATGCGGGACAGGTTCGGGTACATGTCCGAGGACGTGAAATAGGAGATGACGAAGTCGTCCAGGGACATGGTGAAGGCCAGCAGCCAGCCGGTGAATATGCCGGGGGTGATCTCCGGGATGATCACCTTCCACAGCGCCTTGATGGGCTTGCAGCCCAGATCCAGCGCCGCCTCGTACAGGTTCGGGTTCATCTGCCTGAGCTTCGGCATCACCGAAAACAGCACGTAGGGGATGTCGAAGGCGATGTGGGCAAAGATCATCGTCCACTTGCCCAGCGGCACATGGCAGAACAGGTACATCAGCATCAACGAAACGCCGGTGACGATGTCCGGGGTGGTCATGGGCAGGTAGGAGACGTTGGTCAGCATATTGGCCATGCCGGTGTTCATGGCGTGCATGCCGATGGCGCCCAGCGTGCCGATGATGGTGGAGATGATCGTGGCGACCACGGCCACCTCGATGGTGGTCTTCAACGCGCCCAGTATGGCCGGGTCATTGAACAGCTTCACGTACCACTCCAGGGTAAAGCCGGTCCACTGGCTGCGGGAAACGGAGGCGTTGAAGGAGAGCGCGATCATGATCAGGATGGGCGCGTACAGAAACAGCATCAGCAGCGTTATCCAGATGGTGCGCACGGTCTTGACGGCGCGCGTGTTTCTCACCACATGCCACCCCCTTCATTGTCCGGGTCCACCTTGCGCAGGAAGCCGATGGACAGCAGGATCAGCACCAGCATGATCAGCGAGAACGAGCTGCCGATGTTCCAGCGGTTGGGGTTGGAGGACTGGTTGAAGATATAGTCGATCAAGTCGCCCGCCAGGCGGATCTTGCCGTTGGACAGCAGCGTGGAGATGGCGAAGGACGTGACCGCCGGCATGAACACCATGGTGACGCCGGAGACGATGCCCGGCACCGACATGGGGATCACCACCCGGGTGATGACCCGCAGCGGGTTGCAGCCCAGGTCCTCCGCGGCCTCGATGACGGAGTAGTCCATCTTCTTCAGCACCGTGTAGATGGGCAGCACCATGAAGGGCAGGTAGTTGTAAACCAGGCCCATCAGCACCGCGCCCTCCGTGCCGATCACGTTCACCTTGCCCAGGCCGATGGCCGTCAGCGCCGCGTTCAGCACGCCGTTGTCGTCCAGCAGCGTCATCATCGCGTAGGTGCGCAGCAGCAGGTTCATCCACATGGGCAGCAGGATCAGCACCACCAGGCTCTGGGCGTGGTTGAAGCCCCGACCGGCCAGGAAATAGGCCGTGGGATAGCCGATCAGCAGGCACAGCACCGTGCAGTACAGCGCCAGCTTCAGGCTGCGCAGGATGACGCCCATGTAGCGGGGCTTGGCGAACTCCTGGAAGTTGGCCAGGGTAAAGGCGCCGTCCGGGGTGGTGAAGGCGTACCAGCACACGAACAGCAGCGGCACCACCGCGAACAGCAGCATCCACAGCGCGTAGGGCGTGGCATACCAGGAACGCTTCATGGTCAGGCCTCCTCTTCGCCCTTGTCGGAGACGGGCACGGCGTCGGCCGTGGTCGCCTTGTGCATGATGTGGATGTTGTAGGGCACGATGGTCATGCCCACGCGGGTGCCCACGGGCTGCATGGTGGTGGAATGCACCTTCCAGAGCGTGCTGTCACTGTCGCCCTTGACCATCATCTCATAATGGACGCCCTTGAAGATCACGCTCTGCACCGTGCCGGTGAGCATGCCCACGTCCTCGCCCACGATCATGATGTCCTCGGGCCGGATGACCACATCCACGGGCGTGTTGGTGCCGAAGCCCTCGTCCACGCACTGGAACTCGGTGCCGGAGAACTCCACCAGCTCGTCCTGCAGCATGGTGCCGCTGAGGATGTTGCTCTCGCCGATGAAGTCCGCCACAAAGGCGTTCTTCGGCTCGTCATAGATGCGCTTGGGGTCGCCGATCTGCTGGATGCGCCCGCCGTTCATCACGGCGATGGTGTCCGACATGGTCAGCGCTTCCTCCTGATCGTGGGTCACGTAGATGAATGTGATGCCCAGCTGCTGCTGCATGGCCTTCAGCTCCAGCTGCATCTCCTTTCTCAGCTTCAGATCCAGCGCGCCCAGGGGCTCGTCCAGCAGCAGCACCTCCGGCTCGTTCACCAGCGCGCGGGCGATGGCGATGCGCTGCTGCTGGCCGCCGGACAGCGCGTTTTACCCGGCGCTCGATCTCCTTCTTCTTCTCGGCTTTGGTCTTCACGCCCAGCTGCTCCGGGGTCTTCAGGTTCAGGCCGAAGGCGATGTTGTCGTACACGTTCAGGTGGTTGAACAGCGCGTACTTCTGGAACACCGTGTTGATGCGGCGCTTGTAGGGCGGGATGGCCGTCAGGTCGCTGCCCTCGAACAGCACCTCGCCGCTGGAGGGCATCTCGAACCCGCCGATGATGCGCAGCAGCGTGGTCTTGCCGCAGCCGGAGGGGCCCAGCAGCGTGATGAATTCGCACTTGCGGATGTACAGATCCACGTCGCGCAGCACCTGGGTGTCGCCGAAATTCTTGCAAACGCCCTTCAGCTCGATGAGGCGGGTATCCTGGACCATTTCAAATCACTCCTATCGGGAGGGTATGGTTTTTAAAGGATTAGGAATGAGGAATTAGGAATTAGGAATGGCGGGCCAAATCCTTGCGGATTTGTTTGATTATCCACTGGGCAGAGGAAACATCATTGCTCGTGATGTGGGAATCAAAGAAATCCGTCAGGATTTCCACAGCAATTCCTCATTCCTCATTCCTAATTCCTCATTAAAAGCTCGGCGGTGTAGACACCCACAGCACCCGGCACATGCCCTTGCCGGCATTCACCAACTTGCGGGGGGCGGTGGGGCGCAGGTAGAAGCTCTCGCCCTTGCGGGCGCGCTCCACGTGGTCGCCCAGCACGATCTTCACCGTGCCGCTGAGCACGTAGCCGAATTCCTCGCCCTCGTGGGGGTCGTCTTCGGCCGTTTCGCCGCCGGGGCCCATCTCCAGCAATATCGGCTCCATCTCGTTCTTCTGGGCCGAGGGGATCAGCCAGCGGATCATGCCCTTCAGGCCGTCCGGGTCTTCCTTGACGAAGATGTCCTCGCTGGTGAACACCAGCTTCTCGTCCTCCTTGCGGAAGAAGGTGGGCAGGTCGGTGCCCAGCGTCTCCAGCAGGTCCGACAGCGTGTCCAGCGAGGGGGAGGTCAGATCCCGCTCCAGCAGGGAGATGAAGCTCTTCGACAGCTCGCAGCGGTCCGCCAGCTCCTCCTGGGTCAGGGCGCGCTGCAGGCGCAGCCTGCGCAGTTTATCGCCGATTTTCACAGTCACGCCTCCATGCTTTTTATTCGCCCGAGTTTAAGATTACTGAACTTTTGGGCGAAATATATTAAACCACCTTTCCGCTTCCATGTCAATATGCAGGCGGCGCTCAGAGCGTTAAATGTATGTGATTAAATTATAGGCCCAAAAGTTTAGTATCATTGAACCTGGGAGAAATGGGGATTTTGGCTTGATTGCAGCTGTCAAATAATGCTATAATACAGGTGGTTACAAGAGCATACGGGAGGCGGATGGCATGCTGGTGGTCGGCGCGGTGTTCGTGGACGTGAAGGGCTTTGCCCAGAACCATTACCTGCCGCTGGAGCGCAACGTGGGCGAGGTGCAGGTCACATCGGGCGGCGTGTGCCGCAACGTGGCGGAGAACTTCGTGAAGCTGGGCGTGAAGGCGCAATTTGTCAGCATGGTGGACGACAACGCCCTGGGCCGGAACGTGCGGGAAAAGCTGGCGGCGCTGGGCGTGGAAGTGGAGCACGTGATCGAGGCTCCGAAGGGCATGGGCATGTGGCTGGCCATATTGGACGAAAAGGGCGACCTGGCCGGGTCCATCTCCCGCCAGCCGGACTTTTCCGCCATGGAGGCCTACCTGGACCAGCACGGCGATGAAATCATGGCCTCCGCCGAGGGTGTGGTGCTGGAGGTGGACACCAACGCGGCCATCTCCCGGCGGGTGCTGTCGCTGGCGAAGCAGCACGGCAAACCGGTGTACTCCATCGTGGGCAACATGGGGGTCATATTGCAGCACCCGGAGTACCTGCACGACGTGGCCTGCTTCATCTGCAACGAGATGGAGGCCGGGCGGCTGTTCCGGGAGGATCTGACCCAGCTGGCCCCCGAGGCCATGCTGGAGACCCTGAAGCGGGGCAGCGCCGTGGCGGGCATCCCGGCCATGGTCATCACCATGGGCGCCCAGGGCGCGGTGTACGTGGACAACCAGACCGGCGAGTTCGGCTACTGCCCGCCCATGGAGGTGGACGTGGTGGACACCACCGGCGCCGGCGACGCCTTCTTCTCCGCCGCCGTGGCTGCGCTGATGGATGGCGCGCCGCTGTCTCAGGCCGTGCAGGCCGGCACGAAGCTGGCCGCCCAGACCCTGCGCGTGGCGGGGAGCTGCGCGGAGTAGGGATTAGGGAGTAGGGAGTAGGGAGTAGGAATAGTGGCTGATGCTGATCCTATAGGGGCGGCATAGCCTTCCTCTTTAGGGGAAGGTGGCAGTACCGCAGGTACTGACGGAAGAGGTCGCCGCCCGCCCGACAGGGGTAAGGCGGCAGGGAGCTGGAATAATGAAAAAGATCCTGAGTGCAGCGTCAGGATCTTTTCTTTTATAAACTGTACACTTCCTCCATGATCTCCGCCGCGGTGCGGAGGTCTTTTTCCGTGGTGTCGCGGCCGATGCTGACGCGGATGACCCGGCCGGCGTCGGCCTCGGGCAGCTCCATGGCCCGGTAGACGTGGCTGACGGCGGCCTCCCGGCTGGCGCAGGCGGCCCCGCCGGACACCTCCACACCCCTCGCGTCCAGCGCGGCGATGGCCTGCTCGGAGGTGAGCCGGGGCATCAGCAGCGCGGCCACGCCCGGCAGCCGCGGCGCGCCTTCGCCCAGCAGCCGCGCGCCGGGGACGCGCCGCCGGATCTCCTCTATAAAGGCATCCATCAGCGCAGCCTCCCGCGCGACCTCGCCGTCCATGTCCGCCATGGCGATCTCTGCTGCCGCGCCAAGCCCCGCGATGGCGGGCAGGTTCTCCGTCCCGGCGCGACGGCCCAGCTCCTGCCCGCCGCCGAGGATCAGCGGCGGCACGTTCACGCCCTGCCGGACGTACAGCGCCCCGACGCCCCGGGGGCCATAAAACTTGTGGCCGGACAGGGTGAGCATATCCGCGCCCAGCGCCTTCACGTCCACGGGGATGTGGCCCGCGGCCTGCACCGCGTCGCAGTGCAGGGGGATGCGCCGCTCCCGGGCGATGGCGGCGATCTGCGCGACGGGCTGGATCACGCCGGTCTCGTTGCTGGCCAGCATCACCGAGATCAGCCGCGTGTCCGGCCGCAGCGCCCGGGCCACCGCCTCCGGCGACACGCGCCCGTCCGCCTCCGGGGCCACCAGCGCGACCTCCTTGCAGATGGATTTCGCCGCGTTCAGCACCGAGGCGTGCTCGATGGCGGACACCACCGCGTGGCCGCCCCGGGCAACGAGCATGGCCTGGCTGTTGGCCTCGCTGCCGCCGGAGGTGAAGGTGATCTCCTGGGGCGTCGCGCCGATGAGCGCCGCCACCGACTGCCGGGCCCTCCGCAGCGCCCTGCGGGCCGCACCGGCCCCGGAATAGGCCGCCGAGGGGTTGCGCCAGCTGTCCCGCATGCACCGGGTCATCTCTTCGACGACCCGCTCGTCCGTGGGCGTGGTCGCGGCATGGTCGAGGTAGATCATGGGTTCGCACCTCCGTGCAGTCTTTTACTTCCATTATAACACACGGCGCAACAGGAGAGTGGAGCGTGGAGTTATAGATGGTGAAAGACACGGCCTACGGGCTCGCAACGGCTGACTTGGCAATCCGGTTTTCCGGCATTTCAACTCCACGGGGAATACTCGCATATCCGGCCCGCCCGCGCCATAGATTACCGGGAAGGGGGGATGGCCATGCAGAACGCAGAAACAGACCGCGAGCATGCGGTGACGCTCGTGGACCGCAAGCGGTTGAACCTGACCGGGGTGGAGGACGTGGACTGCTTTAACGAGCAGATCGTGGTGCTGCGCACGTCCCAGGGCACGCTGACCGTGGCCGGGGCGGGGCTGAACATCTCGCAGCTGAGCCTGGAGGCGGGCAAGGTGGAGCTGGAGGGCGAGGTGGACGCCCTGGAGTACAGCGGCGGGAAGAAGAAGGGCGGCTGGCTGGGCCGCCTGCTGCGCTGATGCTGTTTGCCACGGCGGGCCAGGGCTGGGTGTTCCTGTGGATGCTTGGCGCCGGGGCGCTGATCGGGGCCTGGTACGCGCTGCTGGCGGCGCTGAGGCGGCTGCTCTGCGCGGGGTTCTGGCTGTCGCTGGCGGCGGATATCGCCTTCGGCGCCGGAGCGGCGGCGATCTTCTGCGCGGCGCTGGTGGCGGCGGACTATGGCCGGGTGCGCTTGTATGACGTGCTGGCCGCGCTGGCGGGCTTTTTCCTGTTCGCCGCCGGGGCCTTTCCGCCGGCCAGGGCAGCGGCGAGGGGCCTTGCCGGGGCGGTGCGTCACATTTTCGTCAAGATTCGGGCATATCGTTGGATTAAAGTCATATTTAAGTGACAGGAATCGGGTTAAGAATGTCGAAAAATAAATCGAATAAGGTAAACTTTTGGATTGCGAGGTGAGGCGGCGATGCGGCGCAGGGCAAAGCCCCGGTTCTGGCTGTTTCTGATAGCCGTGACGCTGCTGGTGTTCGGGGCCAGCTTCCTGGTGATGCGAGCCCGCTACGCTCAGGGCGAGGCGCTGTTGAAGCAGACGCGGGCGGATCGGGACGCGCTGGTGCTCCAGGTGAACGCGCTGACCGACCAGCTGAACTTCGCCCGAACGGACGACTACGTGATCCGCACGGCCCGGGACGAGCTGGGCATGATTATGCCCGGGGAAGTGCGCTATGTGAACGGCGCGAGATAGAACGCGATGACAGGACGCCCTCAAGCGGTTCGCTTGGGGGCGTTCTGAATAGGGGAGGTATACGCATGAAAAATCCCATCTTTGGCTTCATCGGCTGCGGCAACATGGGCGGGGCGCTGGCCACGGCAGCGCGCAAGGCCCTGCCAGGAGAAAACATCCTGCTGGCCAACCGCACGCCGGGCAAGGCGGCCGCGCTGGCGGAAAAGCTGGGCGCGCGGGCGGTGGACAACGCCGCCGCGGCGAAGGAGAGCGACTATCTGTTCCTGGGCGTGAAGCCCCAGATGATGGCTGGGATGCTCTCGGGCATCCGCGAAGCACTGGCGGCGCGCAAGGCGCCCTGCGTGCTGGTGACCATGGCGGCGGGGCTGTCCATGGAGGCCATCCGCGGCATGGCCGGGGTGGACTTCCCGGTGATCCGCGTGATGCCCAACACCCCGGCGGCCATCGGCGAGGGCATGGTGCTGTGCTGCTCGGACGGCGCGACGGAGGCGCAGCTTGCCGAGTTCACCCGCATCATGGCCGGCGCGGGCCAGCTGGACTTCATCGACGAGAAGCTGATCGACGCGGGCAGCGCCGTGGCGGGCTGCGGCCCGGCCTTCGCGGCCATGCTCATCGAGGCGCTGGCGGACGGCGGCGTGGCCTGCGGGCTGCCGAGGGCGAAGGCGCAGCTGTACGCGGCGCAGATGCTGAAGGGCACGGCGGCGCTGGCGCTTGAGTCCGGCCAGCACCCCGGCGCGATGAAGGACGCGGTGTGTTCTCCCGGCGGCTCCACCATCCAGGGCGTGCGGGCGCTGGAGGCGGCGGGCTTCCGCGGCGCGGCCTTCGAGGCCGTGGTGGCCGCCTATGAAAAGACGCTGGAGCTGGGCCGGAAATGAGTGAGTTCGCAAACGGGAATTTCGCGCTGCTGGCGCTGATATTGCTGGCGGTGGGCGTGGGCGCGGCCATACTCTGCGCGGCGCTGATGTCCCGGCGCGCGGAAAGGCGCCAGACCCGGGTGCTGGGCCGGCTGCGCCACGATTCCGAACAGCAGGCCGAGGCCGTGGCCCGGCTGGGCGAGGGCCTGAACGCCGCGCTGCGCCAGATGGAGGCCATGTCCGGCGCCATGGAGACTCGTCAGGACCGCATGCGCCGCACGCTGGACGAGCGCATGGAGCTGATGAACCAGTCCAACGAGCGCCGGCTGGAGCAGATGCAGGAGCTGGTGACCGGCAAACTGGAGAACGTGCATCGGGGGCTGGGCGAGCTGCGGGAGCTGTCCCTGGGTGTCACCGACCTCAAGAAGATGCTGGGCGGGGTGAAGACCCGGGGCGTCTGGGGCGAGGTGCAGCTGCGCGGACTGCTGGAGCAGCTGTTCGCGCCGGGGCAGTACCTTGAAAACGTGGCCATCCCGGCCCTGTCCCAGAACCGGGTGGAGTTCGCGCTGATCATGCCCACGGCGGGGGAGGAAGCGCCGCTTCTGCCCATCGACTCCAAGTTTCCCCAGGAGGACTACCTGCGGCTGATGGACGCCCAGCAGGCCGGGGATATCGAGACCGCCAGGCGCTGTGCCCTGCAGCTGGAGCGGGCGGTGCTGGAGCAGGCCAAGCGCATCCACGACAAGTACATCCGCCCGCCCCAGACCACCGACTTCGCCGTGCTGTTTTTGCCCACCGAGAGCCTCTATGCCGAGGTGGCGCGGCGGGACGGGCTGATCGAGCGGGTGCAGGAGCGCTATCGGGTGCTGATCTCCGGCCCCGCCACCCTCTGCGCGCTGCTGACCAGCCTGCAGCTGGGATTGCGCACCGTGACACTGGAGAAGCGCAGCGGCGAGGTGCTCTCGACCCTCACTGCCATGCGGCAGGACTTCGCCCGCTTTGACGAGTCCATCCAGCGCATGCGCCAGCGCCTGAACCAGACCGAGGAGGAGCTGAACGGCCTGGAGCAGCGGGCGCGGAAGGTCGTGAAGGTGCTGGAGCAGGTGGAGGGCTGAGCTTTGATTTGTCCGACATGAACCGGGAGGATTGACCAATGGCGGCGCAGAAGACGCACTATCTGGTGGACTTTGAGAACGTGGGCCTGAAGGGACTTGAGGGCGCCGAGAAGCTGTCGGCCCAGGACAGGATCCACCTGTTTTCCACAGAGAAGGCGGCGAAGATCGACACCGCCACCCTGTCCAGGCTGAATGTTCCGGGCTTCAAGGTGTACGAGGTGCCCAGTCGCAAGCAGTCCGTGGACATGCATCTGGTGTCCTGGCTGGGGTACCTGCTTGCGGAGGGGGAGGACGCGCGGTATGTGATTGTCAGCAACGACACCGATTATGACGGCATCATCCGCTTCTGGAAGGCGCAGAAGGGTGTCAGCGTGCAGCGGCGCGCCAATATGAAAAACGCCGGTCCCCAAAAGCCGACCCTGTCGGCAAAGAAGCCGGAGGCCGGTGACAGGCCGGCGCAGGGTGCGGGGAAGCCTGCGGCCAGGGATAAGGTGGCGCTGAATCAGGCGGTGCAGCTGGCGCTGGGCCGGGCCGGGATCGACAACAACCAGATCGGCTACGTGGCTTCCCGGGTCGCCAAACACTATGGCAAGGATCACTGCAAACAAGGCGTCTATCGGGACATCATTTCCAAATTCGGACAGAAGAAGGGCCTGGAGGTGTACAACTGCATTCGGTCGCTGCTGTAGCGGCGGCAAAAAGGGCCCCTTCCGACCATGCTCAATCGGAAGGGGCCCTTTTATTGGCGCGTCAGTCCGCGTAGGGCACGTATTCGAAGCACTCGTCCTCGCTGACGCCGTCCACCAGCAGGCCCCAGCCCTTTTCATAGTTGGGGGAGATGGCCAGGACGCCCTCGGTGCCGTCGGGGGTGATGAACTGCGCCATGTCCTGCTTGTCGCTGGCGACGATCAAGATCTTGTCCCCTGGCTGCAGCGTGCCGACGGGGTTGCCGTCCAGGTCGGCATACTCCAGGGGCGCGGCCACCGTCAGCGCGCCGTACTCCCACAGGCCGTCGTCGATCTCCTCGATGTCGCGTACCCACAGGCCGTCGTCGCAGAACTCGAACCGGTCGTGGGGCCCCAGCTCGAACGTGCGCGCGCCGAACCAGGTGCCCAGCACGTCCTGGCTGCCGGACAGCGTGACGGCGTTGCCGGAGATGGCGGTGATCTGGCCGTAGCCGGTCAGGTAGTAGCCGTCGGTGGCGCTCACCCGGCCGGAGTCGGGGAACAGCACCTCGTAGAGCGCATCGCCGTCCCAGCGCAGGCACCAGGCGCAGTAGTCGTCGCTCATCACGTCGCCGGACACCAGGATCTCCCACTGCCCGTCGCCGTCCAGATCGACGATGTCTACCACCTCGTTCCACACGATCCCGGTGGCGTAGTCGCAGCTCGTGCCGTCCGCGGCGGTGACGGTCAGCGTCACCACTTCGTCGTAGTCCCCGGGGGCATAGGCCCAGGAAACGCTCTCCCCGGCGCCGTCGCCGTCCAGGTCCACGGCCACCGCCTCGCCCGCCGCCGGGGCCAGCGGCTCCTCCGCCAGTGCGGGCATGGCCGCCAGGGCCAGCAGGAGCAGCAGGACCAGTGTTTTCTTCATGGGTATAACCTCCTTCGCGTTCCGTATATGCCTTGGACGGAGCGCGGGGCGGGCCGGTTCCCGGCTCACGCCTTGCGCACGCACCAGATCACGTTCCGGGCCGAACCCTCCGCGCTCTCGCCGCGGTAGCCGCCGTAGACGTTCACGATCTCGTAGCCGCACAGCTCCAGCAGGTACTTCATCTCCTGGCGGTAGGTCTGGCGCATCTTCAGCGGGCGCACCCGCTCGCCGATGACGTTTCCGGCCCCGTCCAGTGTCTCGAACTTCCAGTTGCCGCTCATCACCTGGGTGTAGGGGTCGTAGCCGATGGCGTTGTAGATGCGCTCTCGCTGTCCCTGGCGGTTCACGTACTCCAGCCGGAGGGTGTAATCCTCGTCCGATGTGGCCATTTGTTGGGCCTGGAAGGCGGGGTGGGGGTCGAAGGTGTTGAAGGTGAGCATGCCGCTCTCCGCCAGGTTCTCGCGGATGTTCAGGAGTGCCGCGCGCTGGTCTTCAGGCGTCACCAGGTGCATGAAGCCGCTGCGGGCGATGATGGCGCAGGAGTAGCGCCGATCGCTTTTGAAATCGGTCATGTTCGCCGGGAAGATGTTGAGGCCGAAGCCCATGGCCCGGGCCTTGTCGGCCGCCACGCGGCACATGGCATCGGACAGGTCGGTGCCGTCGGCCAGGATGCCGTTCTGCGCCAGGTGCAGCAGCACCGCGCCGGTGCCACAGGCGATGTCGATCACGCCGCCCTGGCCGTACCGGCGGGCAAAGTCCAGGTAGAAGTCCAGGAATCCGGCGTGGTTGTCTTGGCTCGAATACATCGCGTCCAGATAGAGGTCGTAGTTCTCGGCCACGTCCTCAAAATCGTGCAGATCCCTTGGAATCATGGGGCACCTCCATTATTGGGCCTTGGTGAAATTGAAGCCGTTCTGTGCGCCGATGATCAGGAAGGTGACCGCCAGCCCCACCACCAGCGCCACGAGCATGGCGCGCCGGGCGATGGCCAGGTCCCGGCGGATGACCCGCTCGATGTACCGGGGCAGCAGCAGCGCCAGCAGCGCCGCCACCACCATGCGATAGGTGGCCAGCTCATCGCTGCCGAAGTAGAGTATGGCCAGCGCAACGAGCCCCAGCAGCGCGCCGCCGACGACCTGCGTCCAGAACCACTGCCTGTCCGTCAGGGCGTTGACCCGCTCCTCCCACTTGCTTGGGATGTACTCCTCGTCGTCCTCCGCAGCCTTGTCCCCGTCGGCCTTCGGCTCGGAAACCGCGTCGTCCACATAGGGCACGAAATCGCTCTGCGGGCCGGCTTCGACGGCCGCTTGGCCAGACGCCTCACTGGTGGAGGGCGCCTCCGCCGGCGGCTCCGGGCGCTTCGGTTCCTCGCCCCGCTGGAGGGCGGCGACGGCCTCGGCCTCCAGCCGGGCGATGTCCTCCGGCGTCAGCGCGGGCCTGGGGTTGTTCTGCTGATCCATGGCAATGACCTCCATAAATATTGCCTCAATTTTACCATCTTGCGACGGCGTTGACAAGGGTTTATAATGAGTTCATCTGAACGTGGGAGAATGACCGTGGATGTTATTCCTGTTCCTTATTCTCTGATTCGAGGTGAATCGCATGTTTCATATCCTGGTGGTGGAGGACAACGCCAATACCCGCAAGCTGATGGAGGCGGTGCTGACCCAGCACGGCTACCAGCCGATCCTTGCCCGCGACGGCGTCGAGGCGCTGGAGGTGCTGGACAGGAAGCACGTGGACCTGATCGTGCTGGACATCATGATGCCCCGGATGGACGGCTATGAGTTCACCCGCACGCTGCGCGAATCCGGCTGCGACCTGCCGATCCTGATGGTCACCGCCAAGGAGAAGCCCTCCGACAAGCACAAGGGCTTCATGATCGGCACGGACGACTACATGGTCAAGCCCGTGGACGAGGAGGAGATGATCCTGCGCATCGCGGCGCTTCTGCGCCGGAGCCGCATCGTCAACGAGCACCGGCTCACCGTGGGCGGCACCGTGCTGGACTACGACGCGCTGTCGGTGAAGACCGCCGGGGGCGAGCGCACCCTGCCGAAAAAGGAGTTCATGCTGCTGTTCAAGCTGCTCAGCTATCCGGGCAAGATATTCACCCGTCGGCAGCTGATGGACGAGATCTGGGACATGGATTCCGATACCGACGAGCGCACCGTGGACGTACACATCAACCGCCTGCGCGATCATTTCCGCAGCAGCGATGATTTTGAGATCGTCACCGTGCGCGGGCTGGGCTACAAGGCGGTGAAGAAGGATTGAAGAACCCGTTCAAGCGCGAGGCGGGCGGCCTGCCCGCGCCCCACGACCCGGCGCGCCACTGGTGGCGGAACCTGCCCCGCCGGGACAGCTTTTATATGACGCTGTGGACGTTCCTCTGCGGCGTGATCCTCACGGCGGGCCTGATGGCCGCGGCGGCCTACGGCTTCCTGGTGTTCTTCGGGCTGCTGGTGAACCCGTTTACCCGCACGCTGGCAATGCCCACGCTGCTGATGGTGTTCATACTGATGCTGGCGGCGGGCCGGGGGCGCAGCAAGCTGCGGCCCATCAACGACCTGGTGCACGCCATGAACGCGGTCAGCCAGGGCGATTTTTCCGTGCGCGTGGACGCCGAGAACGTGCCCGGCGACATGGGCGCGCTGGCCAGCAGCTTCAACGAGATGGCCACCGAGCTGGGCGGGCTGGAGATGTTCCGCAAGGACTTCATCAACAACTTTTCCCACGAGTTCAAGACGCCCATCGTGTCCATCCGCGGCTTCGCCAAGCAGCTGGAGCGGGACGACCTCACCGACGAGCAGCGCCGGGAATACCTGGACATCATCGTGTCCGAGTCCGACCGCCTGGCCAACATGGCCAGCAACGTGCTGCTGCTGAGCAAGCTGGAGAGCCAGACCATCGTCACTGACAAGACCGCTTTCGCCCTGGACGAGCAGCTGCGCCGGGCGATATTGCTGCTGGAAAAGCAGTGGTCGGAAAAGGAGATCGAGCTGGACGTGGACCTGGAGGAGGTCGAATTCTTCGGCAACGAGGAGATGCTGAACCACGTCTGGGTGAACCTGCTGGGCAACGCAGTGAAATTCTCGCCCCGGGGCGGCACGCTTTCCGTGCGCCTGCGCCGGGAGGGCGGCATGGCCGTGGCCAGCGTGCGGGACGAGGGCCCCGGCATGGACGAGGACACCCGCCGCCGGGTGTTTGAAAAGTTCTACCAGGGCGACACCGCCCATGCCACCGAGGGCAACGGCCTGGGCCTTTCCCTGGTGCGCCGCATCGTGGACCTGTGCGGCGGCGACGTCGCCGTGGACAGCGCCCCCGGGCAGGGCTCCACGTTCACCGTCAGGCTGCCCATCGAGGAGCATCCGTAGGGGCGTCCTGGCTGGCCGGGGCCGGCCTGAGGGAGTGGAGACTGACGCGCGGCTGACTAATGGAGCGTGGGAAGTTGTCCCGCAGGGGCGGTGGGGGCGCCCGGCTGACCAATGGAGCGTGGGAAGTGCCCCGCAGGGGCGGTGGCCGTCCGGCTCCTTGCGCGGAAGGCTCCGCTTCCGGAAAAACTGCTCCGAAAAAAATCCACCCAACATCTTGACAACGCCCCCCAAAGGTGCTATAATAACCCTTGTCGTCAAGACAATAACTTCACATTTGGTCGCATGGCTCAGTTGGTAGGACATACTGCCCAGAGTACATGACGATTTACTCCCCCAAGGCAAGGGATCGACAATTCATCACGGTACCATATCACCGTGGTCGCATGGCTCAGTTGGTAGTACGTACTGGTAGGATTCTCAAACTGAATATGGTCGCATGGCTCAGTTGGTAGTACGTACTGGTAGGATTCTCAAACTGAATATGGTCGCATGGCTCAGTTGGTAGAGCACATCGTTCACATCGATGGGGTCACAGGTTCGAGTCCTGTTGCGACCACCAAACGGGAGAAGCCCTGAAAAACAAGGCTTCTCCTTCATTTTGTCTATGCTCGGGGGTGTGCATTTTTTCTCTGCACACCCCTCTGTTTTCGTTGATGTGAACAGCGCGAGCACTCCCTCTGTCAACATCACGTCGATGTGAACGACTCGGGCGGTCGATGTGAACAGCTCGGCGGATTAGATGTGAACGGCTCGGGCGTTAGATGTGAACGAAATGCCGGTTGTAGGTGTGAACAGTCCGCTGAAAAATAAAAACCTGCGGGGTTGTCCTTCCCCACAGGCAATTTAGTTTCTTGCTCAGGCGCTCTTTCCGAGGAACTGATCAAGCGAAATCCTGAACTTGATATGGATTTTCCGATTGGCCCGAACCTCAACTTTTTCGATGATCCGGGCAATGATCATGTGGCGGGTCTCGATGTTGGCCTTGTCGTAGCAGTCTGCCCAGGAAAGCATCTCGTCGATCTGGGCCTGCGTCTCCTTCTGGCTCATCTGTTCCTGCTCCAACCGGGCACGGGCTTCCTCGATGGTCTGGGCCGCCGCGTCCCGCTTGGCGCGGTGCTTGATGATCATGGTGTTGATGACGCTCAAGTCCAGCGCGCTCTCCCCGGTCAGCGCTTTGACCGCTTCCTCTTCCAGGGCCGTCACCTGCTTCTGAGCGTTTTCATATTCCTTCTCCGCCTGCTTCAGGGCGACCTTATACATTTCTGTGTTCCGGGCGCTGGCCATCTGGAGCAGCTCCTCTCTGGGCTTGGACGCCAGCTTGCTGAGAAAGCTCCTCACCTGGACTTCGACCGCGTCGTTGATGGGCTGCATGTCGTAGGTGCTCTGCCCGGCGCAGGTATGCCGCGATGAGATTTTCCGGTAGCAGCGGTACAAATCACGCTCATAGGTGCGAACCGTCCCATCGGCCAGCTTGCGCTTTGTGGTGTTGTGGGTATAGCACATCCGGTTGCCGCACTCCCCGCAGTACAATATCCCGGTGAGCAGGCCCCTGGCGTCTGTGCGGAGAGGCACCACAAGGTCATCGCCGCAGGTCTTCGACGCACGCGCTTTGACGGTCTGCAGGCAGCGTTCGTAGGTGGCGTCATCGATGAGCCGAAGGTGTTCAAAAGGCTCGGAGCGTTCATCGCCGAACTTCAGGACACCGATGTAGACCGGGTTGTCGATCAGCGCCCGGATGCTGGTACCGCGCCACAACGTCGTTCCGCGTTTGGTCTTGATGCCCCTGTCGTTCAGGTACTGGGCGACCCTGTTGGTGCCGTACCCCTCTTCGGTCAGGAGATGGAAAATCTCCCTGACGACCTTGCCTTCCTCCTCGTCGATCATCAGATCCCGGACGGGCTTGTTCTTTTTGTTGGTGCGGCCCTGGAATTCCAGCCGGTAGCCATACGGCACCAGACCGCCACGCCACTGGCCCTCCTGGATCATCTGCGAGTGCTTGGTGCGAACGCGGATGGCAGTCTTTTCGCTTTCGCCGGAAGCCTGCCAGAACCGGATGTAGTTCAGTAGCTTGTCCACATGGGTGTCGAAGCGCTGCTCCCCTTCGCGGGTGCTCCATACTTCGATGCCCTGCTGCACAAACCACTGCACCACAAAGGGTGTCTCGTCGTCGCGCCTGCCCAGACGGTCAAACATGAACACGAGTAGCACGTCAAACTGGTGCGTGATGGCCCGCTTTTTGATCTCCACAATGGCGTCACGCGCATTGGTGCTGACCTTGTAGCCAGAGACGCCCTTTTCGGAAATCTCATCGACGATCTCCCAGTCCGGGTGAGTCGCCGCGTACTCACGGCAGGCCAGCTTCTGCATGGGGATGTCGTCATGATCCACCTGCCCGATGGTCGAAACGCGGTAGAGGCATATGACTCGCTTCATGGGGGTTCACCTCCCATAATTTGCATTCATCAGCATGCTCAGCACGTCTGCGATGGCGTTCTCATCCTGCGCATCAGCGTAGGAAACGGAAACATCCCAGAAGGGCTGAGCCCCGGAAAGCCCCGTGTTTTCAGGGCTTCCCTTCCTGACGGTAGTAGTACTATTACCTCTGTTCGGGCCGGAAGGCAAGTCGATGTCGGGCGATTCCCTGGATAAAGTTTCGATCGTTTCTACAGCTGGATTGCGCGTCCCGGCAAGATCATTTCTTCGGCAAAATGCCTTCACCGTGTTGATCGACAGGGAGAGCTCCCTGGCTATGGAGGCATAGCCGACGTTCTGCTGGCGCAGCTGAGCGATGCGAGTCTTCTGTTCCTGAGTCATGGATACTTCACTCCCTTCAACGGGGAGTCGATGGGAAAGCAGACAGAATCAACAGGAAATGTTAAACGAGAATAAAAAAAGGCTTCGTTTCATCGAACGAAGTCTTATTCTCCATATTATAGAGATACAGAATATGGGAGCAGGCTCTGCGCTTATGCGTCTGGCTCTTTGCATAAAACCATTTTAAGCTTTACGATATTCACTATTGTTTCGACCTTACATTTAGGGCAGTATAGCGGGAAATTCAGCAGTACAGTATCTTCATATACTTTAATGCGGGTCTTGTTGCCACAGGATGGACATCGGACCCAAAGCTGCTTGGGAAGGACGATCATATCCATCATCTCCTTTTTTAACTGGTCATTCTTGAAACTAAGTCAGGTTCTTCATAGCCTCCTTATCGCCAAACACCGTGTTCTGTATAGTTTCCATGCGCTTGTCGAGTTCCG
>CADCFG010000046.1 GCA_902800625.1 uncultured Eubacteriales bacterium
GCCAAACATATCGCTGCCCACCTTGCCGACGAAGGCGCAGGTCTTGTCCAGCTTCCGAAGCATCGCCAGCACGTTGCAGGGCGCGCCGCCGGGATTGGCTTCAAAGATGGGGTTGCCCTGCTCGCTCAGGCCGCTCTCGGTAAAGTCGATCAGCAGCTCGCCCAGCGCGACGACATCATAACGCTTCATAACTCTTCTTCCTCTGCATTGAATATCAGATCATGCTTGTCCACGTCCATCAGCACCTCGCCCTCGGCCTCGAAGCTGATCACGTCCGCGGTCACGGGCGTGTACATCACGAAGCTGGCGGCCTGCTCGCCGTCGTTGACGAACAGCTCCAGGCTGTGCTTGTCCATGACCACCCGAAGCCTTATGCAGCCGTGGCGGGAATACACCGGGAACTCCCGCACGTGCACGATGTCGAACCGATACCCGCAGCGGCTGCGGTCCACCCGCACAATGCCCTGGTCGGGCTTGAAGCGGATGGTGGTCACGTGCTCGCCGTCCTTGGCCAGGTTCATCCTGAAGGCGTGATACATCACGCTGCCGTTGGCAGGCCGCACGTTCACGGTCATGTCGATGGTCCGTCCGCGAATGCCCGTGAGGAACGTCTCGGTGGACAGGGGCACGTTCTTGTAGCTGATCTTCTCGCCGTAGTAATTCTCCAGCTCCCGCACGGGCTGCTGGATCAGCCGCCCCTCGCGGATGCTCAGTTCGCGGGGCAGGGTCATCTGCCCGCATATGCGATCGGTGACGGGATGGCTGCGCGCAGTGTCCCAATTCTGCAGCCAGGCGATCATGATTCGGCGGCCGTCCAGCGCCTTCAGCGTCTGGGGCGCGTAGAAGTCGATGCCATAGTCGATGGCGTGCACGTTCTCGCGAATCAGGTGCTTTTTCTCGTTCTCCTCGCCGATCATGCAGACGGTGCCGTTGCCCGCATGGAACTCCAGCCCCATCGGACTCATCTCCTGGGGGCTTACCAGCAATACGTCCTTGCCGTCCAGCTTGAAGTAGTCCGGGCACTCCCACATCATGCCGTACTGGCGATGGTTGGAGGCCACGCGGCCCTGGTAGGTCCAGTGGAACCCGTCGTCGCTCTTGAAAAGCAGTATGGAGCCGCTGCCATCCGCCGGGCGGTTACCAGCCACAGCATAATAGCAGTCGCCCTCTTTCCACATCTTGGGATCGCGGAAATCCTCCGTGCTGCCGCCCTTGGGCAGGTCCTTCGCGGTGAGCACCGGGTTGGCGTCGATCTTTTCATAGTCCACGCCGTCCCCCACCGCCAGGCATTGGGTCTGCCAAGGCCTCATGGAGCCGTCCTCCTGGCGCTCCTCGCGCACGCCGGTGTACATCAGCAGCTGGCGTCCGTCGGGCAGCTCGATGGCGCTGCCGGAGAAGCAGCCGTCCTTGTCGTAGGGCATGTCCGGCGCCAAAGCCGCGGGCAGCCGCTCCCAGCGGATGAAATCGCGGGTCTTGAGATGGCCCCAGTGCATCGGCCCCCACACGGCCTTGTAGGGATAGTACTGGTGAAACAGGTGGTACTCGCCCTTGTAGACGGAGAAGCCGTTGGGATCGTTGATCCAGCCGATGGCCCCCGTGACGTGAAATTCCGGGCGCTCTTCTTCCGGTACATAGGACATGTACTGGGCTTCAAAATCCCGCGCCTTCTGCAAAGCCTGGCTGATCATATGCGTCTCCTTCTTGTCGTGGTATGTTTATTGAATAAAATGGGCTTTCCTCCCCCGGAAAGGGGAGAAAAGGGGGAGGAAAGCCAGTGTGAATCAATTAGCCGGCGAAGTAGGCGTCCAGATACTTCTGATGGATCTCCAGGTAACGGTCGAGGCCGTAGGCCTTCAGATCGTTCTGGAACTGCTCCCAGTCAGCATCGGTGAAGCCGTTCATCACCCAGTCGGACTTGGCGGTGTTGATGCGGTTGGTCAGGTCGGCCTGCAGGTTGGAGATCTCCTTGATGTCATCCGCGTTCATGAACACGTCGGGATACACATAGTCATTGTTCATGTCGGGAGTGTAGACATCCTTGATCCAGTTCAGGCGGTAGGCCGCGTCGTCGGGCAGGGTCACGTACTTGCCATAGTAGCTGTCCAGGATGGCCAGGGGGCCGTTCACGCTCTCGGCCTCGCGGACCTCAACGGGAGAGGCGTCGCCCAGCCAGGTGTGCTTCAGCATCGGCTCACCGGCGTCGTTGGTGCTCATCTCGAAGATGTCGAACTCGTCATCCTCGCCGTAGGTGCCCCAGTTGTTCTGCGGGGACTGGATCGGATCATACATCTGGTCGATCCAGGAGCAGACCAGTTCGGGGTTCTTGCAGGTGGCAGTTACGACGCAGCGGCCGCGATTGAAGCCGGAGGTGTAGGAGCCGTTTTGGGGAGTGATGTTGCGCACGTCGGCGGTCAGCGCGGGCAGCGGCACCCAGCCCTTGCCGGCGATCAGGTCGTCCATGCTGACCTGGGCGATGTTGGCCACGTCCCAGGAGAACAGCACGCCGTAGCGGCCGGACTTGCCCTTGGCCACGTAGGTGGACCATTCCTGAGTGAAGGCTTCCTGGTCGATCAGGCCCTCGGCATACAGCTCATGCAGCCAGGCAATGCCCTTCTTGAAGCCTTCGGTGGTAGCCACGCTGATGACCTGCTTGTCGTTGGTCACAGCGATGTGGCGGCCGCGATCGGGATCGCCGTAGCCTTCGCCGAAGCCATTGATCAGGATGGCGGGATCCTGGTCGCCATCGTTCATGATGCAGGACATGGGGATGATGGAGCCCTCGATGCCGAACTCGGCCTTCAGGGCGTCGGCGTTGTCGCGGAAGGCGATCAGCACATCCTTGAACTCATCGACGGTGGTGGGCATCTCCAGCTTCAGGAAATCCAGCCAGTCCTTGTTGATGAAGCTCATGTCGCCGATGGTCTGGATGGCGGTCTTCTCATAGCCCAGCTGCTCGATCCAGGGGAACGCCCAGATGTGGCCGTTCTCGTCGGTGCACATCACGCGGTACTCGGGCGCCTGCTCGAACACCTTCTGCAGGTTGGGCATGCAGGTGTCGATGTAGTCCTCCAGCGGGATGATGGCGCCCTGCTTGGCGTACTTCAGCAGGGAATTGGTGTCGAAGCCGGCATTGAAGACCAGCTCGGGCAGGGTCTTGGCGTTGGACATCTCCAGGGCGATCTTCTCGCCCCACTGGTCACCCTGAATGGTGCGCCACTCGACGTGCACGTTGGTGGCCTCCTCAAGGCGCTTGAAGATGGTGCGGTTGTTGGGGTCGGATTCGGTGCCCACCGGATAGTTGGTCAGGGCGGTGAAGCTCTCGGTGTTCTCCAGCGGGAAGGTGTAGCCATCGGCCAGGGCGGAGCTCATCAGCATCGCCAGGCACAGGCACAGGGCCAGGATCATGGAAATCTTACGCATGGTCTTCTCTCCTTTTCTGTTATTGCACAGGCATCACGCCTGCAAGGGTCGCTTGGAACCGGCTTAGCCCTTCACGGCGCCGGCCATGATGCCGCTGTCAAAGTACCTCTGGAAGAAGGGATACATGATCAGAAGCGGCAGGCTGGAAATGATGATGGTGGCGTACTTCAGAAGCTCGGCCAGCTGTGCGCGTGCGGCGGTGGACTGCATGTCGGAGACCATGCCGGGCTCCGGCTGGCTCTGAATCAGTATGCCGCGCAGCACCAGCTGCAGGGGCTGCTTGGAGACGTCGTTCAGGTAGATCATGGCGTCGAAGTAGCTGTTCCACATGCCCACGAACTGCCACATGCAGATGGTGGCGATGATCGGCGTGCAGACCGGCAGCAGGATCTTGAAGAAGTAGACCATCTCGGTCGCGCCGTCGATGGAGGCTGCCTCTTCAAGGTCGTGGGGAACGCCCTGATAGTAGGTGCGGGCGATGATCATGTTCCAGACGCTGAACGCGCCGGGCAGCAGTATGGCCCAGATGGTATTGAGCATCCCCAGATCGCTGATGAGCAGGTAGGTGGGGATCAGGCCGCCGCCGAAGAACATGGTGATCACGTACACCGTGTTGAAGAACCGCTTGAACCGGAAGTCTGAACGGGACATCGGGTACGCCGCCAGCAGCGTGATGACGACGGAGATGATGGTGAACAGCACCGAGTAGATCAGCGCGTTCTTGAAGCCCACCCAGATCTGCTGGTTGCCCAGCACGCGGCTGTAGGCCGTCGTGGTCCACTTGCTGAAGTCGAAGGTCACGCCCTTGTTCTGCAGCGTGATGGGATCGATGAAGGAAGCCAGTATGATGTACAGTATGGGGACGATGATCGCGGCCAGGAAGATGCCCAGGATCACATACGCGACGATCAGTATCGTCTTGTCCCCCGCGGGGTACTTGGCAAACTCGCTCTTCTTCTTTTTAACCGTAGTATTCGCAACACTCATTCGCTCTCTCCTCCTTCCTTAAATGCCCTTGCCTTCGTTCATCTTCTTGACAATGGTATTCATGGAGATCAGCAGAATAATGTTGATGACGGTGTTGAACAGGCCGACCGCGGTAGAGAAGCCGTAGTCGCCGTCCAGAAGACCCTTCTTGTACACGTAAGTGGAGATGATCTCGGAAGCGCCCATGTTCAGGTCGGTCTGCAGGGCATAGGCCTTTTCAAAGCCGACGCTCATTATGTTGCCCACCGCCATGATGAACTGGATGAGGACGGTATCCTTGATCGCAGGCCACTCAACCGTCTTGATCTGCTGGATCAGGTTCGCGCCGTCAATGACAGCCGCTTCCTTCAGATCCTTGCTGGCGTTGGAAAGCGCCGCAGTGTATATGATGGAAGCCCAACCAGCGCCCTGCCAAATGCCGCTGGCAATGTAGATCGTGCGGAATGCCTGGGGCATGGTCATGAAATTGTAGTTCGTACCCAGGAACATGTTCACCATGCCGGTCGGCGAGAGAAGAATGCGGACGATACCGCAAAGGACGATAACCGAAATGAAGTTGGGCATGTACAGCACCAGCTGAACCTTCTGCTTGATCTTGGAGCTGAGAATGCGGTTGAGCAGGAACGCCAGCAGGATCGGCGCCGGGAATCCCCACAGAAGGCCGAACACGCTCAGTTTCAAGGTGTTCATCAGATACTTCATGAAGTCCGGTGAGGACAGGAACCGATTGAAGTGCTCGAATCCCACCCAGTCGCTGTGCCACAGGCCCCGGAAGGGGTTGTAGTCCATGAAGGCGATCGCCACGCCGCCCATCGGGACGTAGCGGAAGATGATCGTCAGCACGAACGCCGGCAACATGAAGATCAGGTAGAGCTGCCAGTGCTGCCGCAGGTACACCAGAGTGTTGTGCGTCCTCTGTTTGAGGGGCACCTTCGCCTTGGCAGGCAAGGGCTTGTTCATTGTAATCCTCCTTTTCTGTTCTCCCCGAATGTGCATTTGCATTGGCAGGTTGCATATACACACTCCTGTCGGGGGCTTCATGGCTATTTTATCATCTTGTTTTGCGCCTGTCAATAGTATTTAGTGACATTTGCACACTTTTCCCTATTTATTCTGGCCGATAGCATTCATTTATGACTTAAATGTTTAGCTAACGCATTTTGCGCTGCGTTTCGACTTATCAAATGCACAATTTCTATTTGACATTTGCATCATTTCATGTTACAATACCCCTGAATCAACAAGGAGGCTTCCGCCATGAGGAGAGTTACCATACAGGACATCGCGGATGAGCTGAGCATGTCCCGCAACACCGTATCCAAGGCCATCAACAACGCCGATGGCCTTGCGGACGCGACCCGCAGGAAGATTCTTGAAAAGGCCGTTGAGATGGGCTATAAGCAGTTTTCCTATGTAAAGGCGCACTCCGGCGTCCTCCCTCAAGGCGAAGCCCTGCTCAAAGGGGAGATCGCGCTGCTCTGCGGCTGCGCCATCACGCCCGCCCACTTCGCCACCCTGATGCTGGACAGGCTGAAGCGGGATCTGCCCCGATGGGGCTACGATCTGAACGCCTATCGGGTGGAACGGGAGAACTTCCTGTGCCATACGCTGCCCCTCGCCTTTGATCCCGGGCGGGTCAGCGCCATCATATGCGTGGAGATGTTCGACCGGGCCTACGACGAAATGATCTGCGACCTGGGCCTTCCGGTGCTGTTTGTGGACGGGCCCAACAAGCGCGACGGCATCGACCTGCCCGCCGACCAGCTCTACATGGACAACACCACCGCCATCACGCGGTTCGTCAACGACATGCTCCTCCGGGGCAAGCAGCGGATCGGCTTCCTCGGCGATTTCGAGCATTGCCAGTCCTTCTTCGAGCGGTACACCGCCTTCCGCTATGCCATGCTCCTGGCCAACATGCCCGTCGAGGAGCGGTTCTGCATCAAATCCAGCGACCGGGAAAAGCTGGGAGAGGCGCTGGCGGCGCTCACGGACTTCCCGGACGTGTTCATCTGCGCCAACGACTTCGTCGCCGAGGACGCGATCTACGCCCTGCGCAAGCTGGGCAAGTCGGTGCCGGAGGACGTGCTGTTCTGCGGCTTCGACGACTCTCCCAATTCCCGCATCATGACCCCCACG
Source organism: uncultured Eubacteriales bacterium (assembly GCA_902800625.1). Classification (GTDB taxonomy): domain Bacteria; phylum Bacillota; class Clostridia; order Christensenellales; family Aristaeellaceae; genus UBA2862. Next base: position 6,547 of record CADCFG010000046.1, read on the forward strand.
CTGACCACCGTGCACATCCACACCCAGGTCATGGCCGTCGTCGCCATGCACCTGCTGCTCTCCCGCATCGAGGAGCCGAACCTGGATTTCCGCACCGTGCACACCGAGACCGAGCTGATCTACCGGGATTCCACCCGGCTTTGAGCGATAGATCATCCGCGAGCAGGAGGTAACGTCATGCGCTTCTTTTCCTATGACAGCAAATTCGGACAGCTCTTCCTGAAGCTCAGCTATGGCTGCTGCCTGAACATACTGTGGCTGGTCTGCTGCCTGCCCATTGTCACCATCGGGGCGTCCACCACAGCGCTCTACTACACTTCTTTTAAAATCGCGAAGGACGAGGGCAGCTACATCACCACCATGTTCTTCCGCTCATTTAAACAAAACTTCAAGCAGGCCACCATCATCTGGCTGATCATGCTGTTCGCCGGGCTGCTCATCGGCGCGGACGCCATACTGCTCTACCGGCTGCGCGCCGCCTCCACCGGCACGGTCGCCGTGATCTGGACGCTGCTGCTGGCGTGCATCTTCGCCTGCATGATCGCCTACGCCATCGTGCTGGCCTACATCTTTCCCCTGCTGTCCATCGCCAGCAACACCACGGCCAACATGTTCAAGAACGCCTTTCTCATCGGCACCCACTACCTGTTCGTCACCATCCTGGTGTTCTTCATCCACTACGCCATGTTCTTCCTGGTGGTCAACGTGTTCACGCCCCTCATCATATTCGGCGAGGGCCTCTGCGCGGTCATCAGCGCCCACATGCTGCTGAAAATCCTGCGGCCGCTGCTCTACGATCCCAACGACCCTGAAAGCAAAAAGCCCGACGATGCCGATGGGGAGACGGAGCCGTGAGGCTGACCGATGCGGAGCGGGCGGAAAACCGGGAAGCGCTCGCCAGAATGAATCTTTTACAGCGGCTCGACCACATCTTTGAATACTACAAGTTCCCGCTGGTGCTGGTCCTGATCGCCGTGGTCGCCGCGGGCAGCGTTCTCTATTACCGGCTCACCCGCAAGGAGGCGCTTTTATACGTCGCTTATGCGAACATCTCCGTGGGCGACACCCTGGACAGCGCCCTCAGCGAGGACTACCCGCGCGCCATCGGCGCGGATCCCGGCAAGTGCGAGGTCAGGCTGTACCGCAACCTGTACCTGAGCCAGGACGCCACCGTCCAGAACCACGAATACGCTTATGCTTCCCAGCTGAAGGTGATGGCTTCCATGGCCAACCGGCAGCTGGACGTTGTGCTGATGAACCGCGAGGCCTACGACATCCTGTCTGCCGGCGGGTACCTTATGCCGCTGGAGGGCTTCCTGAAGGGCGAGCTCTCCGGTCGAACCGCAGGCCGCCTGGTCAGCAACACGGTCATACTCTCGGACAACGACATCGAGCACCGCCTGGACGAGAGCATCCCCTATCGAGCCGAGACCGAGGAGGTGGCCAACGCCATCCTCATCTCCGCTTTTCCCCTGTTCGCGCAGGCGGACTTTTCGGGAGACGTGTATCTCGGCGTCGTCGGAAACAGCGAACGCACAGAGGCCGTGCTGCAATACATCGACTACCTGACCTCCCCGCCCCAGGACAGCGCGGCGTGAGGTCAGCCCATCGGAGGACGCCATGGCAGACAGCAAGAGTATCACGATGAAGGACGTTGCCCGGGAGGCGGGCGTGGCCCTCGGCACGGTGTCGAAGGTCGTGAACGGCATTCCTGTTGGCAAGAGCTATCAGCGCGCCGTGGAAGAGGCCATCGACAGGCTCGGCTATCGCGTCAACCGCCAGGCCAGGGCGCTGCGCTGCATGAAGAGCAACATCGTCGAGATCATACTGCCCAACCTGTACAACCCCTTCTTCTCCCGGCTGGCGGACTGCCTGTGCCGGGAGCTGTCCCGCCGCTCCTATCAGACGCTGCTGTTCCTCACGGAATGCAGCTTCGAGCTGGAGCAGGCGTATATGCTCATGTCCGAACAGCAGATGGTCAGCGGCATCATCTGCCTGACCTACAACCCCAACCTGCGCATCCCCAAGGGCATTCCCACCGTCTCCATCGACCGCAGCCTGGGCCCGGGCATCGCCTGCGTCGCCAGCGACAACTTCGGCGGCGGCTGCCTGGCCGCGCAGAAGCTCCTGGAGAACGGCTGCAAGCGTCTGGCCTTTCTGCGCACGGGCGCCTCCCTGCCCAACGAGACCGACAAGCGCAGGGACGGCTTCATCCGCGCCTGCACGGACGCCGGGGTCCCCTGCCACTGCGAGTGCGTCAACGACGGCACGCCCTATTCCGCGTTTGAGGATTTCCTCCGTTCACACCTGCATGACGGTCGGCTGGATTTCGACGGCCTGTTCTGCGCCACTGACCTGCTGGCCTACAAAATCCAGCGCTCCCTGGAGCAGATGGGACTGCGCGTGCCTGAGGATGTGCAAATCATCGGCTATGACGGCGCGCGCTGCTTCGGAGATCAGGAATACTACTGCTCCACCATCGTGCAACCCACGGAGGAGATGGCGCGGCTGTGCGTGGACCTCGCGCTGCAATCCTCAGCCCAAAGCATCCCCTGCCTGCTCCAGCTCCCTGTCTCTTACGCCAGCGGCGGCAGCACCCGGGATTGAATTTCCATGCGACCGCAAAACACATCCGCGCCGACAAATATCGGCGCGGATGTGTCTGTTGATGAGAGGATGCTCGGTCTTATTCTTCCCAAGGCAAGCCATGTGATTGCTGCAAGCATCTTGAGGCACGATCATCTCGAATCCGGAAACACCTTGGCATAGAAAAACACTCCGAGGTCCAACTGGAAGCAACCCAGGTTCGGAGCGTTTTCCCTTGTTTCGTTGCTTGTCGTTCAGTTCTCGTTTCGTGCTCGTTTCAGTTTCGCTCAGAGACAACTTTTTGCTCCTTCCAAGGACATCGGGGTTGCCCCTTGACATTGTATCTTATTCCCACTCGCTCCCATCAGATCGTTTCTAAACGATTTTGCTTAAGCGCTTAAGCTCGTGGTATTCATATCATTCGTATTACTTTCAAGGTATTGGCTACGCGGCGGATTTCCACTGCCTTTTCTTCTTCAAAGATCTTGTAGAACACGTTGTGGTTCTTTATAGAAATCCATTGCACTTCCTCCAGCAACGCAAAACTGGTATGATAAATCGGATGGCGGTAGGGCATCTCTGCAAGGCTCTTGGCCGCTTTATCGACTTCATCGATGAAATCGTGCGCGGCGTCCGGCGCTGCCAATTCAACCGTAATATAATCGACAATATCCTCAAGCTGCTTTCGCGCCGTCGGAAGATAGATTATCTCATACATTATCTTTCACAGCCGCCCTCTGGACACGATCGCGTAGACTGTCCATCACTTCACCGTGCGTAAAGCGCGTCTTGGTAGAACGCGCTTCCCATACTGCTTCCCGCAGCTGCGCCACGACGCTCAGCTCGTGCTGGATGCGCTGATACTCCTCATAGCTCACGACGACCATATCGCCGTAGCCGTTCTTCGTGAGAATGATAGGCTCCCCTGTCTCATGAACTGTGCGGGAAATATCTGCGAAGTTGTTGCGCAGGTCAGATACCGGACGAATCTGAGACATCTTCAACGCCCCTTTCTTTAGCGCGATCTTATCATGATTTCGCTAAATTGTCAAGCGTTCTATTGCCGTTGAAATGAAAAGCGGGTCCAGAGCCAGGGCACAAATCCTGTCGGATGTGCGGCGGCTCTGAATCCCGGCTTTGATACAATCAGGGTTTGCTCGTCTTGTCTGATGTGCTCTTACTGAAACCGTTTTAAGCAGCTTCATCCATTATAGCCAGTTTTAATACGGCATCTTCCCCGTAGATCGTCTCGAATTCGTCCCGCATGGAGATGGTCTCGATGCCGCGGGCCAGGTAGTCCTCCGCGAACGATGCCGCCGCTACCGGATCGCCATAGTCCCGCTCCACGTCGTCACAGAGCAGCATCCAGGCCTTTCCGCTGTGCTGGATGCAGTACTCTGCCATGGCAAGATCGCCGGAGCTGTTTCCAAACACCAGGACGGGCGGCGCGCCGATTTCATCGACGATGGAGAATACCTTGTTGGCCTTTTGGTTCTTCACAACGAGGTTGCCCTCCATAAGCACCTCATCTTCCTGTGAATACGTATAGCTGCGGCCCTGCTTATCGCCCTGATTCGTGGCCGCCAGCGAGAACGTGCTGCCGATCACCCGATCGGGCGGGATCCAGGCATCCAGCCTGCCGTCGATCAGCTCCCGCACCATGAGGCGCTCCGAGCCGCTGCTGATAAAGACGGTGAAGTCGTTCTCATACAGATACTCAACAAGCGAAAGCATGGGCAGATAAAACCCTTCCCCATAGGTCATGCCGTCGAAGCCGTAAGCGGGCTGCGCCATGAACGCGCGCACATACGCCCTGTATTCGTCCACCGACATGCCCTCAAAGCACTCGGCGGCCATCTGCGCCGTGGAGCGCGGCGAATCCGGCTCCGGTTCGCCGTTCAGAAGCGCCGCTTCCAATTCCTCCGCGTAGGCGCGAACGTCCTCAGCCGCGGTAAAGCCCCCGTCGTGCAGCGCGCGGTACAGAAACAGGCAGGTGTCGAAATAGGTCGGGAAGCGTTCGCCGTAGAGCGTCCCGTCGAAATCAAATACGGCGATGCGCCCGGAAGGGGGGATATAAGCGTCCGAATCCGGGTCCGCCGCCTCGCGCACGAACGCCATCACAGACACAAGTGTCGGAGCGCCGTCGACCCAGTGCGGCAGCGAAGCCTGCTCACGGGCATAAAGCGCCTCGACCCGCGCCCGCACATTCTCCTGCAGGTTCCGGTAGAAAAACTGATAATCATAGATGTGATACGCCCCCTCCGGCAATCCCGGCACGACGGGCGGATAGTCCGCAGGATCGAGGTCAGTGACCTTCACGACCCCGCGCGTCCCGTTCACATAACAGCCGCACAGCTGAGCCTCCTCGCGCTTGATCTCGCCGCTGTAGCGTGTAAAGCACGCGCCGAGGTTCTCGGTTCTGTCCGCGGGCGTACCGTCCGTCTTCCAGTTCAGGGGATTGATGGTATAGGCGCGCTGTCCGGCGGGGTTGATGAACGTCTCCTCGAGCTCCGGAGCCTCGCAGTCAAAGCTGACGACGACGCCCACATCGTCCGCTGCGGCCGCGGGCCGGATCTGCGGATAAGCCTGCGTCATTTCCTCCGTGCACGGCCAGCCAATGGCATAGACGGCGACCAGCTGCTCCTGCAGGGCCTCATCTCCAAAGTATTCCTCCAGCAGCCGGTAGCACATATCCGCGCCCTGGGAAAAGCCCGCGAGGATGATCGGCCGGCCCTGGTTCTCGTTTTCCAGGTACCAGGCAAACGCCGCCGAGATGTCCTCGTATGCCAGGCTAAGATACGGCTCCCGCTCGGCCTCCTCCAGCGCGTAGACCTTCATCGCTGCCTGACGGTAATACGGCGCGTACATCCGGGTGCTCCCCTCATAGATGCCCCTCTCCATGTTCAGCGCCCCGACAAAGCTCTCCTTCGTTGCTTCGTCGTTCAGGGACATGTTGAACTCGTCGTTTACGTCCACCGTCGGGCAGATCAGGAACAGGTCGGCGTCCTTATCTGCCCCGACGGAATAATAGGCCCAGTTTTCCTCCTGAGAGTAGTCCGGCGCACGGTTTTCGGTTTCCGCGCCAGCCGACAGCGCCCCCAAACAGGTCAGCGCCAAAACGAGCGTCAGCAGCGCAGAGGTGACTTTCTTCATGCTTGTCGTTTTCGTCAACATACTGCATCCCTCCTGATGATGCCCAAGTGAGGTCAATTGCTCCCGCCCTTGGCGAGCATCTTCCACAAGGTCTTCGTGATCCAATGCGCAAGCACGCCCAGAGCGATGCCCAGCGCCGCGCCGAACAGCACGTCCGTGGGAAAATGCAGGAACATATACAGACGGCTGAAGGCAATCAGCGCGGCGACGGCGTAAGCCGCTGCGCCCAGCTTCCTGTGCCGCATGAAAATCGCCGTGGCCGCGCCAAACGCCCACGCGGAATGGGTCGATGGGAAGGATGAGCTGGACGGACGGGCAACCAGCAGCGCAAAAGCCTGGTCGATCTGGCAGGGGCGCGGCCGGGAGATCAGCTGTTTGAGGATGATCTGGCCCAGAAGGTACACCGCCAGATAGGCAATCAGCACCGATATGCCCGCCTTGCGCGTCGCTTTGAAGATCAGTAGCAGTGCGGCGATGATCAGCCACAGCTGTCCGTAGGACCCCGCGACCCTGGTCAAGCCAAGAAAGAAGCTGTCCAGCACTTCCGTGCGGGGGATGGCGTAGAGAAACGAAAACTCCATTGTGTGATTCTCCTTCTATTTCTTCCCGAACAGCAGGCCGAAGCTGCCGCCCTCGCCGTCCAGAGCGCTGGTCCTGGCGAAGGCCATGGCGACGACGAACAGCAAATCGAGATTCTTCTCCCGCGTTTGGATGCGGAAGTAGCCCCGCGCGGGGACCATCTTCGCCAGTTTGCCGTCGCCCGCGGCGTCCTCCTCGTGGACGTGCACGCCGCTGGACTGGAGGACAGCAATCTCCTCGCCGTCCCGCAGAACCCGGTACTGCGGCCAGAGCGGTTTGCCCGACATAAAGCTCGATTGGATGACCACGCCGTTTCGCTTGAGGTGCTTCCAGATGTCCTCGCCGTCGAACCTGAAGCCGGAATGATTGTCGATCAGTATGGAATGATAGTCGGTCTCGATCTCATGTCCCACCTGATGGGGCGTGGTCGTGCCCTTTACGTGGTCGATGAAGTCCATGCCGGTGGCGCCCACGAGGGAAAACTTCGTGACCTTCGCCTCGTATGGGTATAGCAGTCCGTTGCGATTAAGACTATCATAAACCGCTCCTGTATCACTCCGCCTTGCAACAGAAAAGGCCATCATTTCCGGAATGACGTGCATTCAATTCACGCCAGCAGCTTCATGATGTTGGCGCAGAGCGTGGCCAGGGGCGTGCCCACCACATAGCCCATCAGCGCCATCAGGATGCCCACGGGCACCAGGGAACCCGAGTAGGAGCCCGCCAATACAGGCGCGGAGGCCGTGCCCCCGATGTTGGCCAGCGAGGCGACGCCCGCGGTGAACAGGTCCAGCTTCAGCAGCCTGCACAGCACCAGCATCAGCGCCGCGTGGATCGCCAGCACGATGAACCCGGTGAGGATCCAGGCCGGCGCGTCGCCCAACTCCGTGAGGCTGGCGCGGGAGGCCAGCAGCGCGATCACCGCGTAGAGCAGCAGGTTGGAGACTTCATTGGACCCCGCCACCTTGCCCAGCGGCGTCAGCGCGCACACCAGCGCCACGGCGGTCACGAACAGCACCGTCCAGGTGGCCTTGTCGGAAAAGCCCGTCAGCTCATACAGCTTCGCGCCCACGCCCGTGGCCACGGCACTGACCAGGAACGCGCAGCCGATGAGCAGCAGCAGGCTCTGCAGCGTCACCGGCTTCGCGTTCTGCTTTGCCTCGTCGGAAAGCTTCACGGAAACCTCGTCCAGCTTCGCGGTGTCCGCCTTCGTCCACTTGTTGAAGGAAGGCGCCAGCTGGATGGCCCACAGCAGGAACATCACCCACAGGGAGTAATCGATGGAGTCGATCACCAGCGCGTAGCCCATGTCCGCCTCGGCGATATCCAGCGCCGCCTGTACCGCCACCATGTTGCCGCTGCCGCCGATCCACGAGCCGCACAGCGCGCCCAGGCCCATCCAGGCCTCGCCGCCGATGAACCGTTTCATGATGAGGAACGCGGCGATGAAGCCGATCATGATGGTCAGCGTCGCGGAGAAGAAGCCCAGCAGCATCCGCGGCCCCAGGCGCAGCACCTTGCGAATGTCGCACCTGAGCAGCATCGCGAAGATCATCGCGTAGGTCAGGTTATTCTTGAGCGCGCTGTAGGCGGCCTTCGTCTCCCCCAGGTCCCATACCTTCAGCGTGCACAGCAGCATCGCGATCAGGTAGCACAGCACCACGGAGGGCACGTACTTGAAGAACTTCGCAAGCGTCCCCCTGGCCGTCTTTTCCAGGGTGACCAGCACGCCGGCCATGAACAGCAGCACGGCCACATAGGTAAATCCATTGGTAATCATCGCAGGTTCCTCCTCAACGTCTGTCCGACGGCATGCGAAGGCCGCTGTTCCTGGCAAAAGGGTGCCTCATACCCCACGCTGATAAGAATGCAGGCATGCCACAGCGGCGGGACACAGGCGTCTGAAGCCGCGGCCAGGCAGATCGGTCATTTCTTAACGAGGTAAACCTTTTTGTTGAGACTGTCCCAGCGGAGGTAGAAAGACTTCACGCAGGCATCGCATATGAATGCTACTTCGAAGGAACTCGCCCCGATCCTCTTTACGACATCCGCGCTTGTGTTCCCGCAATACGGGCTCCTGCTTGTCACTCATGCTTATGTTCCTCCTTCCGCAATGCGGGTATATTCCAAGAATCGCTCCTGTGCGATCCTGCCGTGTACAGTTCAATCACGGTCGCTGACCGCCCCGTCGGGCATCCTGATGTCGTCGGTTGAAAGTGTCCCTTACGGCATGTACGCGCGGACGATCTCCACGATCTGGCCGTCTTCCACGCGCACAGTGGTGTTCAGGGGGCTGAAGGCGTCCATCTCTGTGGTGCTGATTGCCTCGGCCACCGCTTCCGCGCCGGTCACGGTCACGGGGTCCTTCTCGATGTCCCAGCCGTCGGTGAAAGTCACGGCGTCGGAAACGGGCAGGGTGGTCTCGCCCCAGTTGAAGTAGGTATGATAGTCGTCTTCCAGCACAGCCCTCCAGCAGTTGTCCTCGTCGTAGGGGCGCAGAGTCACGCCGCCGTTGTCAAGGCCGCCGTTGATGAGAAGGTCGCCATCGTCCTGCTCCACGGTCTCGACATCGACGACGGTATCCCCCACATAGAGGGTATCGCCCGGGGCGAGCTGGCTGATTTCCACGACATCGAAGGTGTCCTCCCAGTAGACCGTGAAGGTCAGTTCGCCGTCCGCAAGGGCAGCGGGCTCGAAAGCCGCGGGGTACTCTCCATCCGCCAGCGCCTCAATGTCGATCTCAGGGTTGTTCGGGGTGATGATCTTTGCGGTCGGCTCCTCCGCCAGAACCACGCCACCCGCGCACAGTGCCGCGATCATCATGATCGCAAGAATCGTCTTGATTGTTCTCATCTTCTTTTCCTCCATTCATCTATTTCCCAAAACGCCCGATCGCGTTTCAGAATCCTTTTTCGCTTTTTACCCCGGAAAGCCATCCAGGGAACCGTGTTCCTCGATCCAGACGAACTTATCCCAATCCGACTGACTCAAAAAGGCGCGTGCTGCGACATAGTGATGCGCGCGTCCGGCCGCGCTGCTCATGGCTTTTACGTAGACGCTGTCGCCGACGCAAGCCCGGAAAAAGCGTAGCGATTCCCGCTTGTGCTGAAAGCCGGGCCTGTAGACGCCCAGAACGGAAGCGCCGCCATTGGCCTGTTCCAGCTGTTCCGGGCTCAGCCCGACCGCTTTTCTTTGTTCACTCATGGCCTATCGTCTCCCCTTCGATTTGCGTCTGAAAACTGAGGAGCGATGTTTTCAGAGGACTGCAAGACCTGGTTCTTCATTTCCATCGGGTTTTCAGAAATGATCCTGGCGGGGTGCGTCATTCCTGATTCTTCACAAAGGTCATCTCTTCGTCGAAGGAATCCTTTATGATCAAAGTCTGTTCGTCCTCGAAGCGGAACTCGTTTTCAAACACATCGTCCTCGGTAAACGTCTCGTTGTTGACGTACGTGACCAGCAAAAGGTTGTCCTGGACCTCGTATTTCAGCTCGTAGGTGACCTCTTTCTCCCCGACGATCATGGTATAGGTGCCGGTGCCGTCCTCCTTCAGGTCATAGACGGCGCCTATGCCATTTTCTTCGTCTGTATACGTCCAGATCCCCACAAAGGACGGGTTTTCCACGTCAGCCGACTCGGTCTCCGCCCAGGCAGCGCTGCCCAGCAGCAGAGCGGCCAGCAGCAGGCTCATCACGATCATGCTCATTCTCTTCATTGTCATTACATCCTCACATCTGTTTTCCAATTGTTCCCCGCGCCAGGATCATTGGCGGAAATGACAGCGGAAGCAAACCCACCGCTTCCGATGCGCATTTCACGTCTCTGGTATTGTATCAGGCGCTGTCCAAAGGATGTCCAAAGAAAAACCACCCTGATCCCGGCATATTGGGATCAGGATAGTTAACAATATATTAAATCTTAAAACACAGTTTACTTTATCGTACTCCAGGTGAGGATGCTCTCCGTCATGCTGGCCCAGGAGTAGGTGTTCATGTACTCGCCGCGATAGGCGTTGATCATATCGCTGTCGCCGGAAAAGAACAGGTACGCGTCGCAGACGAACCGCTCCGGGTCGACGCGCAGAACGCCCCTGTCGATCCGGAGGATCTCTTCCGCGCCGCACGCCTGCAGCGTCTCACGAAGGGAGCGGATATAGACGTCCAGCTGCTTCTGCATCCCACGATCGTACAGCCTGTCCTCCCACAGCGCGGCGGACAGGTCCTTCCGGGTGACGCCGGCGCCCTGCTTGTCCACGAGATAAGCGAGAATCTCCCTGGCCTTCGCCAGCTTGAAGTGGATCGGCTTGCCATCCACAAACACGTCGAATTCCCCGAAGGTCCTGACGCGAATATGCGCCGGCGCGGGATCGGCCTGCCCGCCGCACGCATGGCACACCTCCTCCGCCAGCTTCTCCAGCGACACCGGCTTGAGCAGATACCCGCTGGGACGCACCGACCAGGCGTCGAAGGCGTACTCCCGGTACGCGGTCAGGAACAGGATCGCAGTCTGCGGAGAGCGCTGTTTGATCCGCGCCGCCAGCTCGATGCCGTCCATCTTCGGCATGTTGATATCCAGAATCGCCAGCTCCGCCGAATGCGTGCCAAGCCACTCCAGCGCGGCCAAAGCGTCGGTAAACCCCTTCGCTTCGCTGATCTGAGGCAGGCGCTCGCACTGGCCCAGCGTGTATTCCACCGCCAGCGGCTCGTCGTCCACACAGATTGCTCTCATTGTCCTTGCTCCTTCATGCCGTTTTGCAAAGTGTCCGGGATCAGCAGCGTGACGACGGTGCCCGCGCCCATTTCGCTCTCCACGATCACCGTGCCGCCGCACATCCGCTCCACGCGCTCCTTCACATTCTGAAGGCCGATGTGGGATTCATCCTGTTGATGCTTCGGATCAAAGCCCACGCCGTTGTCCCGCACCGTGATCCTGTGCGCGCCCGCCTCCCGGACCGTGGAGATCGTCACCAGACCGTCCTCCCGGCTGCGCACGCCGTGGCGGATCGCGTTTTCCACCAGGGGCTGGATCGTCAGCGCCGGAATCCTGAATTGCGCGTCCTCTATCCGGTATTCCACGCGGATGTTGGGAAAGCGCAGGATCTCGATATCCGCGTAGAGCCGGGTATGCTCCAGCTCCTTGGCGATGGGGATCAGCTCGGTCTGGCTCAGGGTTTCCAGGTTCTGCCGCAGATAGGTGCTGAAATCCTCCAGCGTCCTGTCCGCCAGTGGCGAATCCTTGGCGTAGAGCGCGCGGATGGTGTTCAGAGCGTTGAACAGAAAGTGGGGCTGGATCTGGGTCATCATAATCTGAACGCGCTGCGCCGTCATCAGGTCGCGCTCGTGCTCGCGCACAAACTGGATGTGGAGCCAGATGTAGTAGAACACGCTGCTCACGACAATGGCAATGGTCAAAAAGGTGATGGGCTGCGACTGCATCACCACGTGCAGATCCATGATAACGGACAGAATGATGATGAACACCACGGCAATGGGAACCAGGCGCTCCCGTCTCCCGGTTTCGCGATAGAGGACGACGGTTCGCGCCAACAGTTCAACAAGCAGCACCGCGCTGACAAGAATGCAGGCATACCACAGCGGGCCCTTCAGGTACGCGTAGTCCCAGTCCCGGATCTCAAAGCAGAGCCCTGTAAAGGGAGAGGTACAGTAGAGCGTGGCATTGATCCCCGCCAGCGTCCATTCGAGCCACTTCTTCCCGCCGGGCTGGATGATATAGAGAAACAGTATGAGGATGACGGGGCGCACAGAATAGCCGTAGGCGCTCAGTATCTTCTTCAGAGCCAGGTTTGACCGACTGACAAAAAACGCGTTCTCCAGCAGGTTCTGCGCGACCAGCGTGAAGCACAGCGCCACGATGACGAGCATGACGCACCGCTGCTGACGCTGGATATACGGGTCTATGGCGACGGTGAAACCAAGGCCGACCAGCAAAAGCAGCGGTGCAAAGAGCACGGCCAGCATGTTGATGTCCAGCTTCACAGGCGCACGCTCCCTTCGATCCACATGTGGTTTTCTCTTCATTTTTGCCCACATTGTAGCACAGTTTTTGCAATGACGCAACAAAGGATCAGCAACAGAAGGATATATACTCTCTGTGACAACAGTGACAACCGTGACGACCTATACGATACCTCGGCAAGCTGTCATGGTTGTTCTTGTCATGGCCTTCATAGGCCATGCTGTGAGCGCAGCGAACCAACTATGCGCCTGCTTGCAGGCGCAATTCGAGGGTATGGGGAGCGAAAGGTGCCGCGCCTCAATCTTTGATTGAGCCGCAGCAGTCCCGAAGGGACCAACTTTGCCTCCGGCAAAGTTGCCTCTCCCCATCAAGATTGCCAGTCAAGTAAATTGCGAAAGCAATTTGTTTGACGTGGCGTATCTTGCGCTGGGCTAATGATAAATCGGATCAAATCGGATAATCGCCCTGGCTATACAAAAGTGGCACCAAATGTCACCAACTTCGGTCTGTTTTCGCCAAAAGACACCACTTGGTGACACTCCCAAAATCAGGTCAAATCTCAGATCGAATCGACAATTGTCTATGATAGATGTAATCCGTTGGTGACGTCACTTTGGCGTCAGGATCCCTTGAAAATCCCCGTTGACGCCACAATGACGTCAAGCCCAAAATCGGGCCTTCGTTAAGGTTCTTGTCATGGTCAGATTCCTTCAACAAACTCCTTCGATCTCCTCTTGACTTTTGGAATATGCATCGCTATAATCACTTTACCATGCTAAAGCGCACAGCTAAAGGAGGGAATGACATGGAAATCACCTACACCCGGAAAGGCGACTATCTCTATCCCAACCTCGCCCTCGACCCCGCAGATGATGTGGACCTCGGGAAGTATGGCCAGATGCGGCGGCGCTATCTTCGGGAGTACCGCGAAGCCATGTACTGGGGAATGTATGTCGAAGGCACACTGGTCAAGCATCTGCTGGAAGTGGACGAGACAGCCCAGGCTCAGGTAGATCTGACCGTCAGGCGCCTGCTCAAGCAGCATCCCGCGCCAGACAGGGATGTTGACTTCCTCGCCTATGTCGGGCATATGAACAATCTGACAGCCATAGCGGAAGAAGCCATACTACACGATCTGATCTACGCCTGATGCCAAAAATGGATGCGTCGGGGACGATACGACGCGCATACCGTCCCCGGCATTCTTTACTGCGGGTTCTTTCCCGGATATGTATGGCCCTTCTCCCGGAAATTCCGCGTCATGGCTTGTACCTCTCCACTCAGGGATTTCAACTGTTCCAACGCCTTTGTCAGGCGGTTTCCGCTGTCCACGTCCAACTCGCCTCCAGCGTTGAAGTAGTGGGCCAGGTTGTTGAACTCAATCCCAACCTCGCGGTACTTGTCGATGAGTCCCGGCAGTTCCGGCGGTACCACGGCAATCTTTTGCCAGCTGACCGGCCGCCGCTTTTTGAGCATCTGTCGAAAAAACTCGCTGGGAGACAAATCACACGTGATCGCTCCATTCAAAATCTTCTCATACAATTCGTCGTCAACCCAGACTCCGATTCTGTGGGGATACTTGCATCTTGTATTCTTCGGTGTACTCATTAACTATTTCTCTCCTTCTGCCCAGGCTGGGCGGTAATAATGCTTGATATTCAGGGGTGACGACCCGTAGACCGATAAGCTACAGGTCGTCACGGTCGTCATGGTTGTCACGCGCTCCTGCGGTTGTTTATTGCAGGGAACTCTAAAGTCAGCCTCACGCCACGGCCCTTATGGGAACGATAGCGTTCGTATTTGATATGATAGTCCTGTTTCAGCCTATCCGCGCAGACGTTCAGCTTCATCGCCAGGGAGATCGGGCTGGCGTTATACTGTATCAACTTCGCAAGGGCCGTCACCGAACCCTCCCACTTGGGATTGTCCTCGGAGACCACCATTGCCACCTCTTCCAGCAGCGGGTCGGGCTCTTCCTCCCACAGTTCTGTCTCGGCACTCTCCATCTCCCACAGGAGTGTCTTGGTGTTCCGAACCAGGTGCAGCTGCTGGTCCTGCTGGTCACGTCCGGCGATGTCCAACATGGCATCATTGGCGGTTCGCTTCGCCTTTGTCAGCAGGAACGCGCCGTCCGCCGCACCCAGCAGGCCATTCGTGCCGGAAATCGTGTCAAAGCGATCCTCTGACTGCTGCTTGCGGGTGTGGTGGACGATCATCAGGCACAGATTACGGCTATCTGTGAAATGCTTGAGCCGGCAGATGTCCTGATAGTCGCTGGAGTAGGTGTGCCCGTCGTTGTTCCCTCTGACCTTTTGCAGGGTATCCACGATGATGAGCCGCGTGTCGGGGTGATCCTCCACAAACCCCTCCAGCAGGTCGATCAGACCGTCCCCCAGGCTCGGCGCTTCGATACCAAAGTACAGGTTCTTCGCCGTCTCCACGCCGAACATCTTGTAGAGCCGCTTCTGGAGGCGGCCATAGTCGTCCTCCAGCGACAGGTACAGCACCGAGCCACGTTCCACCGAAAAACCCCACATCTCCATGCCGGTGCTGACATGATACGCCAGCTGCGCCATGAGGAAGCTCTTACCCAGCTTTGGCGCGCCAGCCAGGATGTAGGTGCCAGGGTACAGCAGGCCATTGATGATCGGCGGCCTGCTGGTGTACACCTGGTTGTAGAGGTCGGTCATGGAAACAGTTTTCAGCTTAGATTTCTCCAATTTGCTCGTATTAACGGTTTGGATGTTGACATCGCCAGCCCCATCGGCTATACTGGCATTGTGATTGGTGAGTGGCTGCTCTCCCTCTGCTGCAACAGATGGATTCAGAGCAGTCCTTTCCTTATTATCGACCATTCATTTCCTCCTTATATTGGTTCGTTTCTTCCATCATGCCCTGCATGATCGTAATGGTTTGTTCAACCCTGTCGAGCAATTCGTCATCGACGAAACGGTTGGCAGCAATGCACTGGAGTTCCTTGTGGATCGCTTCCATTTGAATCCGCAGCCCTTTATACACGCGAGGGTTGCCGACCACAACAACCTCCCGCTGTAGAGCCCTCTGGATCAGATAGTCCTGCTTCGGCAGCCCAGACATCTGTACGAAAACGTCCAGTTGGTCCGCCTCCTCAGGGGACATCCTGAAAGCCACCGTTTTGCTGCGCCATCTGTTGTGATTGTCCATCGTCTTTGCCGTCATAGTCAAAAACCTCCTTCCGCGCGTTTGAGTTCAAGCTGCTGCACCATGTCTGTCTGCCGGGTTGGAAAGAGATGTGCATACCGATAGGTGATGTCGATACGCTTCACGCCTGCCGCCTTCGCACCCCTGTCCATCTCATGGTGGAGATAGCTCTTCGACATGTCGAAAATGCGGTCGTCCGGCTTCACCCCATACAAGCTCTTCAGATAGTCCCTGATCTCGTCCGTCAGGAAGGACGGCATCTGCACCACCCGCACGCTCTTCGGCGTCTTCGGGTCGGTAATCACATCCAGCCCCTACAAACGTTGATACGACTTGGTGACGGATAGCGTGCCCTTATCCAGGTCGAAGTCCGCGGGCGTCAGCGCCAGCAGCTCGCCCTCCCGGATGCCGCACCAATAGAGAACCTCGAAGGCATAGAAGGAACGCGGTTTGTCCATCATGGCGGTGGCAAACTTCGCGTACTCCTCCCGCGTCCAGAAGAGCATCTCCTGTCGCTTCTCCGAACCCATGTTGCCAGCGGTCTGCGCCGGATTGCTGCGCAGGTTATAGTACTTCACCGCATGGTTGAAGATGGCGCTCAGCTGATTGTGGACGGTCTTCAGATAGGTTGAAGAATACGGCTTGCCCCTGTCGTCCTTCGCGCTCATCAGCGCGTTCTGCCAGGCGATCACATCTCGCGCCTGGATCTCGCTCAGCTTCCTGTCCTTGAAGTAAGGCAGGATCTTCGTGTTGATGATGTGCTCCTTCGTCAGCCAGGTGTTCTCCCGCAGCCTGTCCTTGCGGTCGGCGATATACTGTTCCACAAACTTGTCAAAGCGCATGTCCGTATCCGCCGCCCGCTGGAGCAGGAACTGCCGCTCCCAATCCTGCGCCGCCTTCTTGGTCTCGAAGCCGCGCTTCATCTTCTTTTTGCGCTCGCCGTTCCAGTCCTCGAAATAGAAAACGCAGTACCAGTTGTTCCTCGTTTCGTCCTTGTAGGCCGGCATTTAATCATCTCCCTTCTTGTTTGTCGGCTGCCCCACGGCTTTGCCGCGTCGCAGCTACGCGACGGGCCAGCCAATGGCCTCGTCGCTAGTCGGCCTGTCGGCCTCCCTCCTTGTTCGTCATTCCATACATGTGTTCCAAGTAATACTGTCGGCTCACACGACCGTTCACAGTCGCGTAACCCTTGGCGCGAAGCTCCTCATTCCACTGTCGAATCATCTTGTAGGCTTTCGACTTGGAAATCTCCAGCTCCTGAGCAAGCTCCTCAGCCCGGATAAAAACCGCGTTTGACACTATTTCACCTCCCCATAATGTCAAGTAAAAAGTCCGATAGAATCGAGGTTTTCAGCCTCGTTATTCAAGTTCATACAAGTCATAAGCCATGGATTCCCATGTAT
>CADCFG010000047.1 GCA_902800625.1 uncultured Eubacteriales bacterium
GCACTCCCAGTATACGCAAAAGGAGTTTCTCTGTCATCCCCATAGCTGTAAGCTTCTCTGAACCCCACGCCTAGCGCGGGGTTTTCGTTGTACAAAAAACCGGCCTCCCGCGAGGGGAGGCCGTCGTTTGGAGGACAAATGGAATCATATTCTCAGATGAGCCATGGGAAAGCGCGTTCACACCCCAGAATTTACAAGCCTGTGCTATGATGGTTCCATCTTACAGAAACGAGGGCACGCATATGGCAACCATCACGCTGCGCAAGACCCGGGAGACTCGGGTGCGCGGGGGACATCCCTGGATCTACGCGTCGGAGATCGAGAAGGTGGAGGGCGCGTTTGAAAACGGCGACATCGTGGACGTGAACGACTTCCGCGGCAAGTTCATCGGCCGGGGCTTCTACAACCCCGCCAGCCAGATCTCCCTGCGCATACTCACCCGAAACGACGAAAAATGCGACCGGGCCTTCTTTGAAAAGCGCGTGCGGGACGCCTGGGAGTATCGCAAGCTGCTGTGTGATCCGAACAGCTGCCGCCTGATCTATTCCGAGTCGGACTTCCTGCCCGGCCTGGTGGTGGACAAGTTCGCGGACATCCTGGTGCTGCAATCCCTCTCGCTGGGCATCGAGCGCATCAAGGACATGCTGTGCGACATCCTGATGGAGGTGGTCCAGCCCGCCGGCATCTGGGAGCGCAGCGACGTGCCCGTGCGCCGGCTGGAGGGCCTGGAGCAGACCACGGGGCTGCTGCGGGGCGAGGTGCCGGACGAGGTGGACATGGTGGAAAACGGCATCCACTTCCTGGTGGACGTGAAGCACGGCCAGAAGACCGGCTTCTTCCTGGACCAGAAGCAGAACCGGGCGGCCATCGCGCCGCTGTGCAGGGACGCCCGGGTGCTGGACTGCTTCTGCCACAACGGCTCCTTCTCCCTCCACGCGGCCAAATACGGCGCAAAATCCGTGCTGGGCGTGGACATCTCCGAGGAAGCCCTGGAGGTGGCCCGGAGGAACGCGGCGATCAACGGCTTCACCAACGTCGCTTTCCAGGCCGCCAACTGCTTCGACCTGCTCCGGGAGCAGACCGACGCGGGCGAGCAATACGACCTGGTGATCCTGGACCCGCCGGCGTTCACCAAGAACAAGGCGGCGGTGCAAAGCGCCATCCGCGGCTACAAGGAGATCAACCTGCGGGGGCTGAAGCTGGTGCGCCCCGGCGGCTTCCTGGTCACCTGCTCCTGCAGCCAGCACGTGCTGCCGGAGATGTTCCAGGACGTAATCAACCAGGCCGCCCGGGACGCGAAGAAGCGCATCCGCCTCGTTGAGTACCGCACGCAGGGATATGACCATCCGATCCTGCCCCAGAGCGTTGAGACCAAGTACCTCAAGACCATGATTCTGCAGGTGATGGAGTAGAGGGAACGGGGGGACAGGGGACAGGAATAGCGGTTGCCGCATTCTGTCACTTGCCCCATGCACAGGGGCAGCGTTGCCTTTTCGGAGTGTACGAATGGCTGTATGACGAACCATACACGAGGTGGTCCATATGCTGACGGAGCGCGATTTCCCCCTGCTGGAATATGATCCCAATCCCCGCGCGGTGCTGGAGCCGGGGCACGACGCGCCGGGCCTGCGCCTGCCGGAGCGATGCGCCTTTCCTTTCCTGGGGGACACCGTCCACGACTATGCCCGCGAGCACGGCCTGAGCGTGCTGGGCGAATGCCTGACCATCACCAAGCGCTATCCGGTCTACCGGGTCTCGGACGCGGTCTGCCTGTGCGAAGCGCCCATGGGCGCGCCGGTGGCCGGCTGCGTGATGGATTGGCTGATCGCCTGCGGCGTGAGGCGCGTGGTGGCGGCGGGATCCTGCGGGGCGCTGATCGACCTGCCGGAGAATGCCTTTGTGCTGCCGCGGCGGGCGTTGCGGGACGAGGGCACGTCCTGTCACTACCTGCCCGCGGGCCGTTGGATCGAGTTGGATGCCGACATGCGCGGGCGGATCGAGCGGGTGCTGGCCGCCGAGGGCCTGCCCTTCATCGAGACCGACACCTGGACCAACGACGCCATCCATCGGGAGACCCGGGACAAGGTCGCCAGGCGCAGGGCCGAGGGCTGCGGCGTGGTGGAGATGGAGTGCGCGGCGCTGGCCGCCGTGGCCAGCTTTCGCGGCGCGAAGTTCGGCCAGTTCCTCTATACCGCCGACACCCTGGCCGACGCGGAGGCCTACGACGAGCGCGACTGGGGCGCGGATTCGCTGGCCCCGGCGCTTAAGCTGTGCCTGAAGATCGCTTCGGAGATTTAAATGAGATAAGGGGATGGTTCCTTATCTCATTTTTTGAAATCGATCGGTGTGTTTTACCCAAAATATCAGGCCAGCCGCGGAAAAACGTGCTAATATGGACCCACGGTACCGGAATCGAGCGAATGGGGAATGAAAGCGTGGGAAAGCTGGAAGTGCTGATGGATGCGCTGGATTATATCGAGGCGCACCTGAAGGAGGAGATCCGCACGGAGCAGGTGGCGGACTACTGCTACTGCTCCAAGTCGGGGCTGGAAAAGCTGTTCCGCAACGTCAACCACCTGTCGGTGCACGATTATGTCGTGCGCCGCAGGATGTCGCTGGCGGCGCGGGAGCTGCTGGCCGACCCCGGCGCGCGGCTGATCGACCTGGCCGTGCAGTACGGCTACGGCAGCCACGAGGCCTTTGCCAGGGCGTTTCGCCAGGCCTGGGGCGTCGCCCCCTCCGAGTTCCGGCGGGAGAAGCGCTGTTCCGAGCTGTTCCCAAGGCTCACGGTTCCCCCTGAGGAGGAGCGAATCATGGGTAAAAAGCACGTGGACATCACCGAACTGTACGACCTGTTTCAGACGCGGCGCGACTGCTGGTTCGTCTGCTGTGACATCCAGGGGCTGATCCCCATCAATGACATCTCCCGCAAGGCCGGGGACGCGGCCATCCTGGAATCCCTGCGGCGCATGAACGACGCGGCGGGGGACGAGGACGTGGTGTTCCGCATCGGTGGCGACGAGTTCGCGCTTTTGACGGCTTCACCGGAGCGGGCATACGCCGAGGGCGTGATGAACCGCATACTGGCCCGCAACGGCGAGTGCGTCCGCTGGGAGGGGCGCGACATACCGCTGTCCCTCTACGGCGGCCTCGTCCGCTGGGACAAACGCACGCCCCGCTACAGCGATCTGTTCAGCGGATTGCAGGCGACCATCGACAGGAGCAAGAGTTGATCGGCACATTCATAACAAACACAGGCCTCCCGCCCTTGAATCAGTGGGGCGGGAGGCTTGGCCTGTGTGCGCGGCAGCAAATGGCCGTCAGCCCTGCTGACCGCCCTTGAATCGATGGGGCGGGAGGCCTGGTTGTGTGCGCGGCAGCAAATGGCCGTCAGCCCTGCTGACCGCCCATTTTTTCCTGCTTTACCTTGTGGTCGATCACGTGGCGGCGGGCCAGCTCGCTGTGGATGTCCTCCAGGGAAATGCCCATCTGGATCATCAGCACCATCACGTGATAGGTCAGGTCCGCGATCTCATAGATGGTCTCGGCCTTGTCCTCGGCCTTGCCCGCGATGATCACTTCGGTGGATTCCTCGCCTACCTTCTTGAGGATCTTGTCCAGGCCCTTTTCGAAAAGATAGGTGGTATAGCTGCCTTCCTTCTTCTCGGTCTTGCGGCCCTCGATCAGCTTCATCAGGCCCGCCAGCGAGAAGGCGTGGTTGGTATCGCTCTCAAATACCGGGTTCGTGAAGCAGCTGTCCGTGCCCAGGTGGCAGGCGGGGCCGTCCTTGTTCACGAGAACCACCAGCGCGTCCCTGTCGCAGTCGGCGGTGATGGACACGATGTGCTGGTAATTGCCGCTGGTCTCGCCTTTCAGCCACAGCTTCTGCCGGGAGCGGCTGAAGAAGCAGGTCAGCTCCTTCTCCATGGAGATTTGCAGGCTCTCCCGGTTCATGTAGGCCAGGGTCAGCACGTCTTTTGTCTCCGCATCCACCACGATGGCGGGGATCAGGCCCTTTTCGTCGAATTTCAGGCTGTCGATATCGAAGTTGATCATGTCTATAACCTCACATTGATGTCATTCTTGCGCAGCTCCCGCTTCAAATCAGGAATCTGCACCTCGCCGAAGTGGAAGATCGAGGCCGCCAACCCCGCGTCCACCTTGTCAAGTGCCTTGAACAGGTCGATGAAGTGCTGGATGTTTCCGGCCCCGCCGGAGGCGATCACCGGCACGTTCACCACCCGGCAAACCGCGTCCAGCATCTCCAGGTCGAAGCCGCCCTTCACGCCGTCGGTGTCGATGCTGTTCAGCACCACCTCGCCCGCGCCGCAATCCACGCAGCGGGCGATCCAGTTGACGGCCTCCATGCCGGTGTCCTCGCGGCCGCCCTTGGCGAACACGCGGAACTCGCCGTCCACCCGCTTCACGTCCGCGGAGATCACCACGCACTGGCTGCCGTAGCGCTCGGCCGCGGCGGGGATCAGGCCGGGGTTGCGGATGGCGCCGGAGTTCACCGAAACCTTGTCCGCGCCGCACTTGAGCACCCGGTCAAAGTCCTCCAGCGTGTTGATGCCGCCGCCCACCGTCAGCGGGATGAACACCCGCTCGGCCACCTGCTTCAGGATGTCCGTGAACAGCGCGCGTCCCTCGGCGGAGGCGGTGATGTCGTAGAACACCAGCTCGTCCGCGCCGCATTGGGAATAGTACTCCGCCAGCTTCACCGGGCTGGACACGTCCGCCAGGCCCAGGAAGTTCACGCCCTTCACGACGCGCCCGTCCTTCACGTCCAGGCAGGGAATGATGCGCTTGGTAATCATTGCGCCACCTCGATTGCTTCCTTCAAATCAATGTCCCCGGTGTACACCGCCTTGCCGATGATGGCCCCGTAGAGCCCCAGCGCCGACAGGGCCTTCACGTCCTCCAGGGTGGACACGCCGCCGGAGGCCACGATGTCCATGCGGTACTTGCGCTGCAATTCAGCGTACAGCGCACGGTTCGCGCCTTGCATGGCCCCGTCCCGGCTCACGTCGGTGCAGATCACCGTCCGCGCGCCCATGGCCTGGTATTTCTCGCAGAAGGCGTCCAGCGTCATGCCGGAGAGCTCCAGCCAGCCGCGGATGGCCACCTCGCCGTCCTTCACGTCCGCGCCCAGGGCGATGGCCTCGCCGTACCGCTGGATGGCGGCGCGGGAGAACGCCTCGTCGGCGATGGCCGCCGTGCCCAGGATCACCCGCTTCACGCCCGCGTCCAGGTATTTTTCGATTACGGCCATGTCCCGGATGCCGCCGCCGATCTCCACGAACAGGCCGGTGTGCTGCGCCACGCGCCGGACGACCTCGAAGTTGGGCGTGCCGCCGTCCCGGGCCCCCTCCAGGTCCACCATGTGCAGATACCCGGCCCCGGCGGCCTCGAACCGGCGCGCCGCGTTCAGCGGATCGTCGTCGTAGACGGTCATCCGGGCGTAGTCGCCCTTGAACAGCCGCACGGCCTTGCCGCCCACCAGGTCAATCGCGGGAAATATGTTCATGCTTCACCATTCCAATTAATGAAAGATTTGAGGATGCCCAGCCCCACGTCGCCGCTCTTTTCCGGGTGGAACTGGCAGCCCGCCACGTTGCCCCGGGCCACGGCGGCGGTAAGCGGCGCGCCGTACTCGGCGTTCGCGATCACGGCGTCGCCGCACTTCGCGCCATAGTAGCTGTGGACGAAGTACACGCAGTCGCCGGGCTTCACGCTGGCGAATATGGGGTGAGGCTTCACGTCGATCAGCGCGTTCCAGCCGATGTGGGGGATCTTCAAATCCGCGGGGATGACCTCCGATATGGGCCGCACCTCGCCGGGGATCAGACCCAGGCCCTCGTGCTGGCCGAACTCGTAGGACCTGTCCAGCAGCAGCTGCATGCCCAGGCAGATGCCCATGATGGGCGTACCGCGGGCTGCCGCTTTCTTTACCACCGCGTCCAGGCCGGTCTGGCGCAGCTTCCGCGCGGCGTCGCCAAAGGCGCCCACGCCGGGCAGCAGCACGTGGTCGGCGGACAGTATGGCCTGTGCGTCGCCGGTGACGACGGCGTCCCCGCCCACGGTCTTTACCGAGTGTGCCAGCGAGAACAGGTTGCCCACGCCGTAATCAATGATCGCAATCATAACACGCCTTTCGTCGACGGGATTTCTCCGTTCAGGCTCGGGTCGATGGCCACGGCCTGCCTCAGGCTCCTCGCCACGGACTTGAACGCGCCCTCCACGATGTGGTGGCTGTTCTCGCCGGAGAGCTGGCGGATGTGCAGGGTGACGTTGGCCTTGCGCACGAAGCCCAGCCAGAACTCCTTGACCAGCTCGGTGTCGAAGGTGCCGATCTTTTCCGTGGGCACGTCCAGCGCGTAGACCAGGGTGTCCCGGCCGGAGATGTCCACCGCGGAGAGGATCAGCGCCTCGTCCATGGGCAGGATGGCGCTGCCATAGCGGTTGATGCCGCCCATGTCGCCCAGGGCCTCGGCGAACGCGCTGCCCAGGCAGATGCCGATGTCCTCCACGGTGTGGTGGTCGTCCACGTCCGTGTCGCCCACGCACTTCACCGTCAGGTCGAAGCGCCCGTGCTTCTTGAAGAGCGTCAGCATGTGGTTCAGAAAGCCGCAGCCGGTGTCGATCTCGCCCGCGCCGGTGCCGTCCAGATCCAGCGTCAGGTGGATGTCCGTCTCCGCCGTGCGGCGGGTGATGGTAGAGGTTCGCATGGAATCACTCCTTGATCTCGGAAAGGATTTCCTTTAGTTTCAACATCAGCACCGCCATTTCCTGCTCCGCGCCGATGGTGATGCGCAGGAAATCCGCGATGCGTGGATTGTCGAAGTGGCGCACCAGCACGCCCCGGGCCTTCAATTCCCGGTACAGCATGCCGCCGTCCACGCCAGGCTTGCGGGCGAACACGAAGTTGGCCAGGCTCGGCAGCACTTCAAAGCCCAGGGCCTTGAGCTGCTCAACCGTGGCTTCGCGGGTTTTGACGATGCGCCGGCAGTTGTCGGCGTTGTAGTCGTCCCGCGCCAGGGACGCCACGCCCGCCGCCAGCGTCATGCGGTTGACGCTGTAGGGATTCGTGCTGTACTTGATGCGCTCCAGGTCGGCGATCACGCCCTCCCGGGCGATGGCGAAGCCCAGCCGCGCGCCGGCCAGCCCGCGGGACTTGGAGAACGTCTGCACCACCAGCAGGTTGTCGTACTTTTCGACGAGGGGCAGGCAGCTTTCAGCGCCGAAGTCCACATAGGCCTCGTCGATCAGCACCACGTGCTCCGGGTTCGACGCCACGATGCGCTCCACCTGATCACGCGTCAGCGCCATGCCGGTGGGGGCGTTGGGGTTGGCGATGGCGATGAAGCCGTCGAGATCCATGTAGTCCGCCGGGTCGATGGAGAAGTCCTCCTTCAGCGGCACAGGCCGCGCCTGGATGCCGTGCAGCGCGGCATAGACGCTGTAAAAGCCGTAGCTGATGTCCGGGAAATACGCCGGCACGTCCCCGCCGGCGAAGGCCATGAACGCGAAGTTCAGGATGTCGTCGGAACCGTTGGACACGAATACGTTGGCCCGCTTCACGCCGTAGCGCTCCGCCAGCTTGTTACGCAGGTCGGCGCACACCGGGTCGCAGTACAGCTGGGCGCGCGCGGCCTCCTTTGCCGCTGCCTCCACGACACCCGGGGCCGGGGGATAGGGGCTTTCGTTGGTGTTCAGCTTCACATAGCGCATGTCCCGCGGCTGTTCGCCGGGGGTATAGGCTTCGAGGGATTGGTATTTGGCGGAAAGGTATTTACTCATTGCAGTGTACCTCGTATTCAAGAGTTCAGGGTTTAGAGTTAAGATTGAATAGCCGCTGACGCAAATCACTGACTTTATCTGAACTCTGAACTCTTAACTCTGCGTGCTTTCAAGATTCGCTGAATCTTGAAAGTACGCTTCGCGCGTGTCCCTCCAGCCCCTCCTTGCGGGCGAAGCGGGCGATCTTGTCGGACACGGCGGACAGGGCTTCGCGGGTGAAGTAGGTGTACTGGCTCTTCTTCACGAAGTCGTCCACAGACAGCGGGCTGTAGAACCGGGCGGTGCCGCCGGTGGGCAGCGTGTGGTTCGGCCCGGCCAGGTAGTCGCCCAGCGCCTCGGGGCAGTTGCGGCCCATGAAGATGGAACCGGCGTGTTTCACCTTGTCCAGGTAGTCAAAGGGGTTGTCCACGCACAGCTCCAAGTGCTCCGGCGCGATGGCGTTGGCGATCTCGATGGCCTGGTCCAGGTTGTCCGCCACGATGATCTTGCCGTTCACGTCGATGGACGCGGACGCGATCTCCACCCGGGGCAGCAGGCGCACCTGCCGCTCCACCTCCGCCTGTACGGCCTCCGCCAGCTCGGCGCTGTCGGTGACCAGCACGGCGCTGGCCATCTTGTCGTGCTCGGCCTGGCTGAGCAGGTCGGCGGCCACTTCGCGGGGATTGCTGTTTCCGTCCGCGACGACCAGAATTTCGCTGGGCCCGGCGATCATGTCGATGGCCACCCGGCCGAACACCTGCTTCTTGGCCTCCGCCACGAAGGCGTTGCCGGGGCCGACGATCTTGTCCACGCAGGGCACGGTCTCGGTGCCCCAGGCCAGCGCGGCCACGGCCTGGGCGCCGCCCACCTTGATGACCCGGTCCACGCCGGCCACCTTGGCCGCGGCCAGTATGGCTGGGTTCACGCTGCCGTCCCGGGCGGGGGGCGTGACCATCACGATCTCGCCGCAGCCGGCGATCTTCGCGGGGATGGCGTCCATCAGCACGGTGGAGGGATAGGCCGCCGTGCCGCCGGGCACGTACAGGCCCACCTTGTCCAGCGGGGTCACCTTTTGGCCCATCACCACGCCGTCCTTTTCGGCGATGATGAAGGAATGGCGCACCTGCTTTTCGTGGAAGTTGCGGATGTTCGCCGCGGCGGTTTCCAGCACGTCGATGAACTCCGGCTCCACGGCGGCCATGGCGGCGTCGAACTCGGCGGGGGAGACCTCCAGCGAGGTCAGCCTCACCCGGTCGAACTTTTGGCAGTAGTCGAACAGCGCCGCGTCGCCGCGCCTTTTCACTTCAGCGATGATGTCCGAGACGATCCCGGCCACGTCCACCTCGGGCACGCTTCGGGCGAACACCTCGTCCATGGGAACTTCGTTGTATCTCATGATCTTAATCACAGTGAAACCTCCTTCGCGAGCCCACGCTGTATGGCTTCGATCTCCGCCGACTTGAACTTGAAGCTGGCCTTGTTGGCGATCAGCCGGGCGCTGATGGGCACGATGGTCTCATAGGGCTCCAGGTCGTTTTCCAGCAGCGTCTTGCCCGTTTCCACAATGTCCACGATCACGTCGGAAAGGCCGAGGATCGGGGCGATCTCGATGGAGCCGTTCAGATGGATGATGTCGATGTCCCGGCCCAGCCCGGCATAGTAGGTGCGGGCGATGCGGGCGAACTTGGTGGCCACGCGCAGCGTGCGCTCCGGGTTGTCGCGGAAATCCTTCTTTGCGGCCACCGCCATGCGGCACCTGCCCACGTTGAGGTCGAGCAGCTCGTACACCTCGGGCGCATACTCCAGCAGGATGTCCTTGCCGGCCACGCCGATGTCCGCCGCGCCGCGCTCCACGTAGATGGCCACGTCCGAGGGCTTCACCCAGAAATAGCGCACCCCGGCGGCCTCGTTTTCAAAGATCAGCTTGCGGTTCGGCTCCAGGATCGACGGACACTCATAGCCCGCCGCAGCAAACATGCCGTATACCTTCTCGCCCAAACGCCCCTTGGGCAGGGCGACGTTGACCATGGTCTTCAATTCAGCACCCCCTGCCGGCTGTCAAACCGCACGATTTCCCTGTACCGCAGCTTCTCCGGCACGGCCTTCTGGGCGGTGACCCGCTTGCCCTGCGCGGTCAACTGGCGGACGGCCCTGGCCAGCGCAGCCACGTCGGCGCCGTCGTCGTAGAGCAGCAGCGTGTCCACGTCGTAGGGCCGCTCGCCGTCGCCCAGGCGCTCCAGCAGATCCATGTAGATGGCGAAGCCCACGGCCCGGGCGCTCTTGCCCATGCGCTGCATCAGCTTGTCGTACTGCCCGCCGGAGAGCACCGAGGCGGGGATGCCGTCGATATAGCCCATGAACACGATGCCGTTGTAGTAGTTCATGTCGTTGACGATGGAGAAGTCCAGGCTGATTTTGTCCAGCCCCTCCGCCGCCAGCGCGTCGGTGACCCGCTGCAGTTCATCCAGCGCCGCCTTCGCCGCGCCGCTATCGCAATAGGGCATCAGCGCCGGGATGACCTGCGCCGCCGGGCCATGGGAGGCGATCAGGGCCAGTATGCCGTCGATGTCGCCATCGGGGCACAGCTTGCGCACGCCGTCGGCGTTCTTTTCGGCGATGCAGCTGAGCACGCCCTGCCGCGCGTCGGCGTCCAGCCCCAGCGCGTCCACCAGCGCCGACACCACGCCCATGTGGCTGATGTCCAGCACGTAGTTTTCGTCGATCAACTCCAGGCTGCGCGCCGCCAGCGAGATGACTTCGCACAGGTTGTAAAGCCCCACGTCGCCGATGCACTCCAGTCCCGTCTGCATGATCTCCTTGAAGCAGCGGGTGGAGCCGGACACGCGGTACACGTTTTCGTTGTAGTACAGCTTCTGCACGCACCCGGCCGTCACGCGGGCGTTCTTGATGATGGACAGCGTCACGTCCGGTTTCAGCGCCATCAGCCGCCCGTCGGTGTCGGTGAAGGTGATGATGCCATCGGAGACGAGGAAGTCCTTGTTGCGCACGTAAAGGTCGTATTCCTCGAACTTGCCCATCTTGAACGGGCTGTAGCCATACTGGCGATACAGCCCCCGCAGCGCGTACAGCACGCGCTCCTCCGGCTTCAGCGGATACTTGGCTTCCATGGCGAGCCTCCCAAATTCGGTTTGCTTTATTATTTTAGCACGTTAGCACGATAAAGTCAATTATGGGGAGGTTAAATCCCAACTGACATGATTATACAACAGAATATGGAGGCGCAAAAGCAAAATAGCGTGAAGAATGGGAGGAACAAGCGCCGATACGACGCGTGCTTGCAATGGATTATCGCTTTGGTAATGTACAGATTCTTCGACTTCGCTGTCGCTCCGCTCAGAATGACAGGCAGACGAAACGTCCGTCATACTGAGCGGAGCCTTGCGCACGGCAAGGCGCAGTCGAAGGATCTGTCCGTTGCGCGTCGCTATGCATTTGAAATGATGTATAATCGTTTCAAAGCACCGTAAAACAAGCGATAAAAACAGGCGCGCCGCGTATGTGCGGCGCGCCATGCGTCAGATCTTCCTGCCCAGCGTCACGATCATGGGCGTGCTGTTCACAGTGAATGCGGCGCCGGAGATGACGTTGGTGGCGATTACCTGCCAGCCTTCCGCGGCCAGCGCGTTGATCTCCTGTTCAGTGTCTTTCACGCTGGTGGTGACGACCTTGTACTCAATCATTTTCATTGCCTCCCTGTATATTGTTGGTTCCGCCCAGCAGGTCGCTGAGGTTCATGATGGTGCCGCTGCCGCCCATCACGGTGGGCAGCTTGCCGTCCCAGCGCTCGGCCAGGGTGTTCTGGATGGTCTCGTCGGTCAGGTTCTTGTTGATGGACTCCAGCCGGAAGGCCTCGGCCTCGGCGGCCAGCTTCACGGCGTTGGCCTTGGCCTCCGCCTCGATGCGCACCTTTTCCGCGGCGGCCTCCGCCTGCTTGATGGCTACCTGCTTCTCCCGCTCGGCCTGTGCGATGGCGGTCTCGTTCTCGGTGGCGGCCTTCTTGCGCACCTGCTCGGCCACCTGCTTGGCTTCCACAGCGTTGATGAAGTCGTCGGAGAAGTCGAAGTCGATGATGTTGAAGTCGGTGACGGTGATGCCCATGCCGGTCAGCTTCGCGTCCAGTTCGTCGCGCATCTTGTCGGACGATTCGGCGCGCTTGCTGATCAGCTCCTCGGCGGTGTACTGGGCGGATACGCTCTTCAGCGCCTCGTGGGTGGCGGGCACGATGATGTTCTGTTCAAAGGCCGTGCCATAGCTCTTGTACACCGAGAAGCTGCTCTCCGGGCGCAGCCGGTAGTTCACAGCCAGCTTGGCCGATACGGTCTGTATGTCCTTGGAGAAGGCCTCGGTGTTCAGCTCCAGCTTCTGCACCCGGTTGTCCAGGCTGACGATCTCCTGGATGAAGGGGATGTGCATGTGCAGGCCCTCGGACAGGGTCACGCCGTCCTGCACCTTGCCGAGGGTGAGCAGGATGCCGGTGGAGCCGACAGGCACGCGAGCGAAGCTGTTGGCCAGCAGGAGCCCGAGCACCACGATGATGATGACGACGACTATGCCGTGCTTTGCCAGCTTGTTGAACATGGTTGTTTCCTCCTTATCTTTGGTACGGCGGGGCATCATCGCCCCGCGACGGTATTATTATAGCAAATCGGCGGGGCAGGGGAAGGGCTTTCCCATAAAAACCCGCCCCGGACATCCGAAATGTCGCGGGGCGGGTACGATTTGACAGATTGTCGGGGTTTACTCGTGGTCCACCGCGTTCACCGGAGTGATCACCTTGCCGTCCAGGATGGTGAAGCTCACGTCGCCGCCGAAGGGATAGTAGGCGAAGGAGGCGTCCTTGGCGTCGGGCAGCTTGTAGCCGATCACCAGCGCCAGGGAATAGATGCCCTCCTGATACTGGCTCACGTTCAGGGTGATCTGGTAATCGCAGGCGGTGGCGTTCTGGCACACGGCGCCTTCGTGGGGCAGCCCGGAAGCGCCGGCCACCAGCGGCAGCTCATAGCCGACCCTCTGGCCGGAGGCCACCTGGGTCACCACCAGCCAGCTCTTGGCCTGGGCGCCGTCGAAGCCCGCCACGTCCACATAGCCATAGCCGCTGATCACCATCAGCTGGTTGTCGTCGGGCGCGGAGACGTAGCACCCGGTGATGCCGGTCTTGCCGTTCTCGGAGGCCGTGCCGGGCAGGTTGGGCAGCTTTGTCATGGGCACCGCAGCGGAACCCGCGGGCAGCGGGGTGGGCTCGGGGGTGGGCTCGGGCGTGGGCTCCGGGGTGGGCTCGGGCGTGGGTTCGGGCGTGGGCTCCTCCGTGGGCTCGGGCGTGACGGTCAGGTCCACTTCGTCCTCGGTCAGGTCAAACTCGGAGCCTTCCTCTTCCGGCTCGTCCTCGGGCACTTCCGGCTCCGGCGTGGTCTCCACATAGGGCCTCATGGTGGTCTCGGGATCCACCTGGTCGGAGTAGTCCAGCTTCGCCAGCGCGAAGTAGATCACGGCCAATATGATGAAAAGGATGATCAATCCAATGATGAAATAGAGCACCGCCAGGCCCTTGGCCTCGCGCTTGCGACCCTTCTTTAGCATGTCCAGTCCCTCCAAATCATTGCGAGTATATCTATTTGTAGCGCTTCTATCATAGCTTCCATTATCTTAATTCACCCCGCGCGGCCTTGTCAATGACTATGGGGGAAATGTAGAAATAAAGTTACAATATAAGGGGGATCAGGGAATGGGCAATAGGGACATCGAGCGCCCGGAAAACAGTCCAGTGGACTGTTTTCAGCGAGATGTGGCCGGCAGGCCCTGGCAATAGGCAATAGGAATAGTGGCTGTCGCAAATCCCGCAGGGGCAGCGTTGCGCCGCCCGCCTTTGGTGGTCCGTCCACTAATCGTGTAAAATTCCAATAGAGAACGGCCTCCCGCGAGGGGAGGCCGGTTGGCCGCAGGCGGGGCGGCGATGCCGCCGCTCCGTGCTTCGGGCTTATTCATAAACGGGATCAAGGATCATATGTGTCAGCTTGCCCTTCTTGAAGGTCATGCTGACACAGGCGGTCCTGCACTCCAGGAAGCATTCGTTATTGCCGTTGGGGTCAGCTTCGTCGGATTGCAGATTCCAGCCCTTGCCCTTCAGCGTCGAAATTGCCTTATCCTTCTCCATACCGATGGTCACGCCGTTCAGGTTGTGCTTGCAGGGAGAGTAGATTTCGGCTGTGTAGAAGTCCGCTTCCGCCGTGGTCTTGCCGATTGTGATTACGTCTATGCCGTCCCCGTGAAGCGCGAACCAATGATCTCCGCTATCGTCATAGGACTTGGCAACTTTGAGGCCGTAATTCTGGATGGCGTAATCGGCGGTCTTCCCGATCAGATCGAACAGGTCCTTGCCGCTCACCTTCGGGGCCTTGTTCACCTTGATGGTGATGGTGGCCTTGGCTTTCTTGTTGCTCTTGCTGGCCACGGTGATCTTTGCCGTGCCCTTCTTGATGGCGGTCACCTTGCCGTTGGCGTCCACGGTTGCCACGGACTTCTTGCTGCTCTTGAAGGTCAGGTCCTT
>CADCFG010000048.1 GCA_902800625.1 uncultured Eubacteriales bacterium
CGCACTCCCAGTATACGCAAAAGGAGTTTCTCTGTCATCCCCATAGCTGTAAGCTTCTCTGAACCCCACGCCTAGCGCGGGGTTTTCGTTGTACAATAAAACGGGCGGCGCACGCCGCCCGCGATCATCACACCTTCTTCAGCGTGAACGTGAATTCCGCGCCCTTGCCCGGCTCGCTCTTTACCGATATGTCGCCGCCCATCAGCCGGGTGACCAGCTTGGCGATGGACAGGCCCAGGCCCGTGCCGGTGGTGCGCATGCGGGAGCGATCCGCCTTGTAAAAGCGCTGCCAGATCATGTTCAGGTCCTTGGGCTCGATGCCGCAGCCCGTGTCCCGCACGCCGGCGGCAATGTGAGTGCCCTCGTCCCGGGCGAACACGGTGACGGAGCCGCCCCGGGGCGTGAAGCTCAGGGCATTGTCCATCAGGATCACCAGCACCTGCATGATGCGGTCCTCGTTGCCCATGCAGGAAAGCCTTGACCCGTCTGTCTCCACGCGCAGGTCCACGCCCGCCTCGTCGGCGATGCCCTTCATGCTCCTCGCGGCGGCTTCCAGGATCCCGGGCAGCTCCATGGGTTCCAACTCCACCTGGATGCGGCCGTCCTGCAGGCGGGACATATCCAGCATGTCGCCCACCAGCTTTTCAAGTCGGATGGTCTCCTTGAGGATGATGTGATAGCTCTCCTGCCGCTCCTCTTCGGTCTCCATGATGCCGTCGATCAGCGGTTCCACCATGCCGCGGATGCCGGTGAGCGGCGTGCGCAGCTCATGGGAGATGTTGGCCACGTAGTCCCGTCTCAGCTGTTCCATGCGCTGGGCCTCGGAAACGTCGCGGACCAGGCACACCGTGCCCAGGATGGCCCCGCTGTCATCCTTGAGGGCGCTGGCAGCGGCGTGGATGGCCCTCTGGGAGGCGTTCTCCCACTCCAGCTCCTCGCTCTCGCCCGTCTGCATGCACCGCTCCAGCAGCGCCTTCAGCGGGTCAAAAAGCACGTCCTCGTCCCGGTCGCCCAGGAAATCCGCCGTGCTGTCCAGTTCCACCAGCTCCAGGAATGCCTCGTTTGCCTGCACCACCGTCCAGTCGGTGTCCACGGCGATCAGGCCCTCGCCGATGCCCGAAATGACCAGCTCCAGCTTGTCGCGCTCTTTGCGCAGGTTCTTGATGACGTCCATCAGCCGCCCGGACATGCTGTTCAGCGCGTGGCCCAGCTCGCCGATTTCGTTGTCGGGCAGGGCCGGGATGCGCTCGGCATAGATGCCGTCCTCCATGCGCCGGGCCGCGCGGGTGATGCGCTGGATGGGCTTGACCAGCATACGCGTCTGCTGCATGGCCAAGAGAACAGCCAGCAGCAGCGATATGCCCACCACCACGGCCAGCATCAGCCGGAGCATCCGCGACAGGCTGCGCAGGCTCTCGATGGGCTGGGCCAGGATCACGCCGCCGCGCACCGTTCCGGAATCGTCCACGATGGGCGCGCCGGCGAAGATGACCACCTCCTGGGCAAACTCAAATCGGCGCATGGCGGAGACCTTCTCCCCGTCCAGCACCCGCTCAGCGAACTCCCGGTCGATGGCATCGGCCACCTCCACCCATTGGAACTCGTTGTCGTCAACCGGCGCCTCTTCGCCGTCGGGATGCGGCGCGTCCGCGGGCGGCTCGGGATATTCCTTGCTCATCAGTATAATCTCGTTGTCCTCCGCCAGATAGAACACCTTGGCGTTGGTCAGCTCCTCAAAGGTGCGCACGGTGCGCTTTTTGGGCAGAATATTCCCCTCCGGCGCCTCCCGGCTCCCTTCCGCGATGCGCGAAGCCTTCTCCACCAGGTCGCTGACGCGGGTCTGGCGGATGTACTGATAGGACAGCGTATAGCTGATGATACTGGCCAGCGCGATGACCACCACGGCCAGCGTCACGTGGCTCAACAGGGTCTTCGCGCCGATGCTAAGCGATTGTTTGTGCTTCTTCATGTTGCCGCGCTACTGCCGCGCTCCGCCTTCCACTTCAAATCGATAGCCGATGCCCCAGACCGTCTTGATGTCCCAGTCGTTGTTGTCGTTGCACAGCTTGGCGCGGATGCGCTTGATGTGGCTGTCCACCGCGCGGGTGTCGCCCAGGAAGTCGTAGCCCCAGATGCTCTGCAGCAGGTGCTCCCGGCTGAACACCATGCCGGGGTTGCTGGCCAGCGTCCAGAGGATCTCCGTCTCCTTGGGCGTGCAGGGCACCATCTGGCCGTCCAGCTTCACCGTAAAGGCATTCATGTCGATGTCCAGGTTGCCCACCACCAGATGGGCCGACTTGTCCTCCGGCTTCATCTCGTGCATACGGCGCAGCACGGCCTTCACCCGCGCCAGCACCTCCCGGGGGCTGAAGGGCTTGGTGATGTAGTCGTCCGCGCCCATCTCAAGGCCCAGCAGCTTGTCGAACTCCTCGCCCTTGGCCGTGAGCATGATGATGGGCAAGCTGGACTCCTTGCGGATCTCCCGGCAGACCATCAATCCGTCCATGCCGGGCATCATGATGTCGAGGATCGCGATGTCGGGCCGCAGCCGGTGCACCTGCTCCACCGCCTGGTTGCCGTCATAGGCGGAGATCATCTGATAGCCCTCACGGCGAAAATAGGCGTTCAGCGACTGATGCACATTCGGGTCGTCGTCCGCCACCAATATCCTGTAACCGCTTCGGTTTTCTTCCATAATTACACCTCCCAATGGGTTGTACGATATCAATTTACCAGAAACATTTGTCAAAACTGTGGCTAATGGAGATATATGCGGATAATATGTGTCATACGCGCGTCGGCGTGTGCATATCATTATCCTGTCGAATCGGCTCGCCCTTCTCCGATTCTATTGTATCACAACGCGTCGCGCCGCGCAATGCGACAAAATTTGCCGCGCGTGCATCGCGGCCCGTCGGCTCATAATAGCGATGCCGGTTCGCGGCGAATGTGAGGCGATTAACATGCGCAAGGCGCGGGCGCTGACGGGCCTGCCGGTGGTTTGCGAGGGCAGGAAGTACGGCCGCGTGCTGCGGGCGGACCTGTCCGGCGACCTTCGGCACATGGATGGCGTCTGGGTGGGCGCGGGGCTTCGAGGCGCGCGCTACATCCCGTCGGAGGCGCTGCAGCTGCTGGGCAGCGTGGCGGTACTTTCCGACTGCGCAGGTGTGCGCAGGCGCATGGAGCCGCCGGTGCTGCCCATGCGGGCGGTGTCCACGGACGGGCGGCGGCTGGGGGCCGTCACCGGCGCGGAGGTGGACGAG
The DNA here is from genome assembly GCA_902800625.1 of uncultured Eubacteriales bacterium. GTDB lineage: Bacteria > Bacillota > Clostridia > Christensenellales > Aristaeellaceae > UBA2862. The sequence continues at coordinate 3,264 of CADCFG010000048.1, forward strand.
CTCAGCTTCCGGGTGACGGCGCTGGAGCTGTCCGCCGGTGTTTGGGACGATCTGCTGGACGGGCGGCGGCGCGTCACCCGCTATACCGTGAACCGGGATCGGTGCGAGGTCGTGATCGACCTGACAGAATTGGAAACGGAGGGCATGGAACATGAAGAACGGCTTGATGAAGGGACTTATCACGGGCATGCTGATCGGCGGCTCGGCGGCGACGATCTTCGGGGTGATGAACTGGCAGACGGAGAAGAAATGGAACCAGAAGGCCCGGCAGACCGGCAGCTGGATCAGCGACAAGGCGGATGAGCTCGCCAAGAGGATGTAGGCATGCAGCTGCGCATCGAGGGCCGCGCGCGGCGGCGATGGCTTGTCGCGGGCGGCACCCTCGCGGCAGGCGCGGTGCTGGCGCTGCTGTGGCGGCCGGTTGTTCAGGTGATCGGGCTGATCCTGGGCGCGGGGGCGCTGTGCTTTCTGGTATCGCCGCTGGCAAACCGGATGGGGCGGCGGCTCCCCCGCCCTGCGGCGGCGCTGGCGGCACTGATTGCCGTGATCAGTGCTCTGGCGGGCGGACTCTGGCTGCTGCTTCCGGCGTTCATTCAGGAACTGACCGAGCTTTCGCGGACGCTGCCTGGCTTCGTGTCGTCCATGTCCGAATGGCTTGACGGCACGCGGCTCTGGCTTCAGGCGCGGCTGCCAGTCGTGACCTTGCCGGAGCTGGATCTCAGCGCGCTGCAGGGGTCTCTCGGTGCATTGGCCGGCGGCGCTATCTCCCTCGTGTCGAACCTGGCAGACGCGGGCGGGCGGCTCTCCATGCTGGTGGTGCTGGCCTGGTTCTTCCTGCGGGACCGGGACGGGCTGCTGCTTCGATTGGAGCTTCTCCTTCCCTGCGCATGGCGGGCCACGGCGGTGCGCATGGCGACGGCGGCCGGGCGGGAGCTTCGGCTGTATTTGCAGGGGCAGCTGATGATCGCCGGGGCAGTGGCGGTGCTGGCCGCCGTGGCGCTTATGATCGTGGGCGTGCGCAGCGCGCTGCTGCTGGGGCTTCTGGTGGGCATTTTGAACATGATCCCCTACTTCGGCCCGTTCATCGGCGGCGTGCCGGCAGTGTTGATCGCGCTGACGCAGAGCTGGCAGAAGGCGGCGCTGACCGTGGCGGCTCTCATCGTGGTGCAGCAGCTGGACGGCAGCTGGATCTCGCCGCGGGTCATGGGCAGCCTCACCGGATTTTCCCCGGCGGCGGTGCTGGTGGGCATCTACGCTGGAGCGCGGCTGGGCGGGGTGACTGGCATGCTACTGGCCCTGCCGGCGATGATGACCGGTCGAACACTGTTTAGAGTTTTTGTTCAAAAATATGAAAACATTTGATCTTTTGGTGTTTATGTGTTATAATGACTTTGAATGTAATTGCAGTGCTGGAAAGGCGGTGCGCTATGAACAGCAAATTGGATGAAACCAGGCACTTCAAGAGCCTTGTGGATGTCCCGGAATCGGCTGCTGAGATCATCGAGGTGGTCTATCAGGCGCTGAAAGCCAAGGGGCACGATCCCATCATGCAGATGGTGGGCTACATCATCTCCGGCGATCCCACCTACATAACCAGCTACAACAACGCCCGCTCGCTGATCCGGCGGCTGGAGCGCGACGAGTTGCTGGAGGAGTTCGTGCGCTATTATGTGGTGAACCACGACAAGGATTTGCAGGACTGACCCACGGCATTTGCAGCATCGCCACGCATTGACAGGGCTGGAAATACGGATATTTCCAGCCCTGTGACGTATCATCGACCCAACGATTTACAAGACTATGCAGATGAGACAGCTGGGCCGCTCCGGCCTGACGGTATCGAGAATGTGCTTCGGCACGCTGACCATGTCGCCCCTGCAGCGGGGCATGACGCCCGAGGAGGGGGCTCGGCTGCTGGTGCATGCCTACGAAAGGGGCGTCCGCTTCCTGGATACCGCCGACCTGTACGGCACCTATCCCCACATCAAGCTGGCGCTAAAGGACGCGCCGGACTATGTGATCAGCACCAAGGCCTATGTCTGGGACCGGGAGACCGCCCAGGCGGCGCTGGAACGGGCGTTTACGGGCGTGGGCAGGGACTACATCGACCTGTTCATGCTCCACGAGCAGGAGAGCCTCTACACCCTGCGGGGCCACGAGGAGGCCCTCAAATACCTTTCGGAACAGAAGGAGAAGGGCCACATCGGCGCCGTGGGCGTCAGCACCCACTTTGTCGCCTGCGTGAAGGCCGCGCCAAGGTTCCCCATGATCGACGTGATCCACCCGCTGATCAACGCCGGGGGCATCGGCATCCAGGACGGAAGCCGGGAGGACATGGAAGCCGCCATCGAGGCCGCCCGCGCGCGGGGCATCGGCATATTCGCCATGAAGCCCCTGGGCGGCGGGCACCTGATCGGCTCCAGCCGCGCCGCGCTGGAATACGCGCTGAACAGCCCGCTGCTGGACGCCATCGCCATCGGCATGCAGAGCGTCGAGGAGATCGACGCGGACGTGGCCATGTTCGAGGGCGACCCCTCGGCATTCGAGCGGCTTGAGACCCTGCGGCACCGCCAGCGGCACGTCATGGTGCACGACTGGTGCGAGGGCTGCGGCAGGTGCGCCGAGCGGTGCCGCCAGAACGCCATTCAAATCGTGGACGGACGCGCGAGGGTGGATTCCGACAGGTGCGTGTTCTGCGGCTATTGCGCGCGGGCCTGCCCGCAGTTCTGCATAAAGGTGGTGTGAGAAATGCGGGTGATATGCCTGGACATCGGCGAAAAGCGCATCGGCGTGGCCGTCACCGACCCGCTGGACATCACCGCCCAGGCGGTGGAGACCATCTGGACAAAGGGCTTCACGAAGGACGCCGAGCGGGTCATGGAGCTGTGCAGGCAGTACGGGACCGACCGGGTGCTCTGCGGGCTGCCGCTGAACATGGACGGCAGCGAGGGCTTCCAGGCCGAACGGTCCCGGGCGTTTGCGCAGGTGCTGGCGGACAACGGCCTGAACGTGCGGTTCCAGGACGAGCGGCTTTCCACGAAGCAGGCCCGGGGCGTGCTGCTGGAGGCGGATGTGGGCCGGCGCCGCCGCAAGGACTACATCGACCAGCTGGCAGCGACCTACATCCTGCAGGGCTTCATGGACGCCGGCGGCTGGAAGGACGATATTTTAAGAAAACCAGAATTAAAAGGAGTATGGCATATGAGCGAGAACATGAATCACGATCTGGATATGGAGCGCGAGGACATCGTGGAGCTGGTGGACGAGGACGGCCAGGCCGTGCGCTTTGAGCACCTGATGACGCTGGAGCACGAGGGCAAGCCCTATATCTGCCTGGTGCCGGTGGACGAGATGGAGGACGTCGGCGAGGACGAGCTGGTAATCCTGCGCATCGAGACCGACCAGGACGGCAACGACGTGTACGCCACCGTTGAGGACGAGGCGGAGCTGGACGCGGTATTTGAGAAGTACCTGGAGATCGCGGAGGCGGACGAGGATTAATGCGGCGGGGGACCTGCTTCCCCCGCCACTGCCACCCCTTTGACAGATTTGCCTTGAGATCCCTGTCCGTTGAATCATTCATCCATAACAAGGAGACAACAGCCAAGAATCTCCGGCCGGCAAATCTGCAAGGAAGGAATTTCGCACTCCGGGGAACCGTATACCCCTGCGTGGAGATTCCCGCGTGCCCGCCGTGCATGTCGCCGGGCACGATTATTGATCGAGGCGCTGCCCCCCCGATACCCCATGCGAGTCAGCTATACGTTGAAGGGGCGCTGCCGAATTGGCAGCGCCCCTTTTATGAAAATTGTGAGCGGCGTCTGTAAGCCGAGTTCTGTATTGGACGGTCATCTATCTGGGCCTGCGGTTGCCAGCAGGCTCAAGCGATTACCCGGAAGCGCGACGGGCCGCCGCCGAGCCGCCCCGAAGGGCGCTCATGCTTCCCTATCAATCTTGCATCAGGTGGGGTTTACAGCGCGGGCCAGTTGCCAGGCCGCGGGTGAGCTCTTGCCTCGCCTTTCCACCCTTGCGCCTCCCCGAAGGGAGGTTCGCGGTATATCTCTGTTGCACTTTCCTTGAAGTCGCCTCCACCGGCAGTTAACCGGCACCCTGCCCTATGATGCTCGGACTTTCCTCAAGCGCTTTCGCGCCTGCGACCGTCTGGCGCCCTCACAATTTCATGCCGGGTTATGTACTCATTCCCCCGCGTCGTACAGTATGCGGCCGCAGTTGTCGCACTCCACGATCCTGTCGCCGTTTCTGATGTCCAGCAGCGTGGCGCTGGGCAGCGACATGAAGCAGCCGCTGCACTGGCCGTTCACCAGCTTCGCCATGGGCGGCGTGCAGTGCTGCTTGATGCTGCGATACTTCGCCAGCAGCCCCGCGTCCACCTTCTTGGCCTCCTGCTCGGTGTGGGCGCGCATCTCCTGGAGCTTGGCGGTATCCGCCTTGAACTCCTTGTCGTACTCCACCTTCAGCTGGTCGAATTCGATCTTGGTCTTGGCGGCGCGCACGCGGATCTCCTTCTGCTGGCGATCCTTGGTGTCGGCGTCCTTGCGCATCTTGGTCAGCTCCGCCTCGTAGCGCTGCAGGGTATCCAGCAGCTTGGCCACGGCCTCCGCCTGCTTCTGGGCGTCCTCGGCGTTGGCGGGCGGGTTGCTCTCATAGGTCTCGGTCAGGCCCTGCAGCACCTTCTCCAGGCGCGCGGCCTCGTCCTCGACGGCCTCCAGGCGGTCCTGCATCACGGCCACGTCGTTTTCCAGCTTCTTCATGTTCGCCTGCTGATCCTTCAGGAAGTCGCGGGCTTTCACCAGCTTTTGCCTGTTGGGCGACTGGCGCATCTGGCTTTCGAACTTGTCGGCCTCCATATCCACCTGCATGAAGCTCCACAGGGTATCCAACTGCATATCAAAATCCCTCCATCAGAAAAAGAGTTCCGCCTCGCTCTGTAAGACGCATATATCATATTGTACCGCATCCGCGGCGATTTGTAAACCTCTGCGCAGCGCGGAAATCGCGGGATATTCCGTGGCGGCGTGTCCCGCCTCCAGCACGCACAGGCCGTTGTCCACGGCGTCCAGCGCCTTGTGGTAGGCCATTTCGCCGGTCAGGTAGGCGTCCGCACCGGCCGCCAGGGCGATCTTTGCGTAATCCTCGCCTGCGCCGCCCAGCACAGCCACGCGGCGAATCGGCTTATTTGCCTCGCCGTAGCGACGCACCGGCCCGCCCAGCACGCTTGCGGCGTGGTCGGCGAACTGCCCGAAGGTTTCCTGCTGGGGCATGCCCATGCGCATACCGCTTTCGAGTATTTCGACATCCCGCAGACCCAGCGCCGCCGCCAGCGCGTCGTTCACGCCGGGGCTGGCGTTGTCAAAGTTGGTGTGGGCGGCGATCATGGCGATGCCGCTGCGCACCAGCGCGCACAACAGCCGCCCTTCCCCATCCGTCTCATTGAGGTTCTTCCGCCCCCGAAACAGGATCGGGTGGTGGGTCACGATCAGCTGGGCGCCGCGCCTCTCAGCTTCCTGAAGCACGTCCATGCTCAGATCCAGCGCGCACAGCACGGTGTCCACTTGGGCGTCCGGCCTTCCGGCCAGCAGGCCCACGTTGTCCCATTCCTCGGCCAACTCAAAGGGAGCCATCCCGTTGACCAGCTCCAATATCTGTCCTACGGTTGCAGACACGAAAGCACCTCCTCCCAGATGGCGATCTCCCGCTGAAGCGGCTCGGCCTGCGATTGGTCATCAGAGGCTATCGCCCCATCCAGTGCCTTTTGGGCCACGCGCAGCCGGAACCGCGCGTAGGGCGTCAACTCCTCCGGCAGCCTTTCCAGCAGCACCGGGCCGACGGTCAGCTGTTTCTCGTTATACACCGATTCCCCCGGCCGCGCGCAGATGACAACATAGTTCCGGCGCCCGTCCTGGACGACGTGTTCGTCGTAAATTTCGTAGCCGCAGTCGGACAGTGCCTGACGAAGCTGCGGAGCGGCCACGTTGGGTTGCAGGATCAGCCGGGCATTTCCCAGCTTCTCCCGCCCCTCGCGGAGGATGCCCGCGATGGTGGCCCCGCCCATGCCGGCGATCACCGCGCAGTCCACGGGCGATTCAAGCGCCAGCGCACCGCTGCCCACCGCAAATTCCGCGCGATCTTCAAGGCCCAGGTTTGCGATCAGCCCCCTGGCCTTGTTCAGCGACGGCGCAGAGATATCCGTCAGCACCACCCGGCTGCAAAGGCCCTGTTGGAGTAAAAACGCGCCGAGCCTGCCGTGATCGCACCCGATGTCGGCGCAGACTTCACAGCTGCCGACCAGGCGCGCGATCATCGACAGGCGCGGGTCCAGGGCAATTTGACCTGTGTGTTGCATCAGTCGATGGAATCCTTCAGCTTGCGGGAGCGGCTGGGATGGCGCAGCTTGCGCAGCGCCTTGGCCTCGATCTGGCGGATGCGCTCGCGAGTGACCTTGAACTCCTTGCCCACCTCTTCAAGCGTGCGGGCGCGTCCGTCCTCCAGGCCGAAGCGCAGCTTCAGCACCATTTCCTCCCGGGGCGTCAGCGTGGAAAGCACGCTCATCAGCTGCTCCTTGAGCATGGTGAAGGCGGCGGCCTCCGCCGGAGCGGGCGCGTCGTCGTCGGGGATGAAGTCGCCCAGGTGGCTGTCCTCCTCCTCGCCGATGGGGGTCTCCAGGGAGACAGGCTCCTGCGCGATCTTGATGATCTCACGCACCTTGTCCTCCGGAATGCCCATCTCCACTGCGATCTCCTCGGGCAGCGGCTCGCGGCCGTACTCCTGCAGCAGCTGGCGGGAGACGCGGATCAGCTTGTTGATGGTCTCCACCATGTGCACGGGGATGCGGATGGTGCGGGCCTGGTCCGCGATGGCGCGGGTAATGGCCTGGCGGATCCACCAGGTGGCATAGGTGGAGAACTTGTAGCCCTTGCGATAGTCAAACTTTTCCACGGCCTTGATCAGGCCCAGGTTGCCCTCCTGGATCAGGTCCAGGAACAGCATGCCGCGGCCCACATAGCGCTTGGCGATGGACACCACAAGGCGCAGGTTGGCCTCGCACAAGCGGTGCTTGGCGTCCTCGTCGCCTTCCTCCATGCGCTTGGCCAGCTCGATCTCCTCTTCCGCGGTCAGAAGCGGCACCTTGCCGATCTCCTTCAGGTACATGCGCACCGGGTCGTCGATGGAGATGCCCTCGGGCACGGAGATATCGATTTCCTCCTCTTCGACCTCGTTCATCAGCTCGGCCTCGGGGATGGCGTCCTCCTTGATGACCTCGATATTGAGGCTGGAGAGCGTGTCCAGTATGCGGTCAAACTGCTCGGGGCTCAGCTCCACGTCCCCCAGCGTCTCGACGATTTCCTTGTAGGTCAGTACGCCTTTCTGCTTGCCGGTCTCGATCAGCTCGCTCACCCGAGCCTTCATTACATCCTGATTTTCATTCGTCTTGCTCAATCCAGGCCACTCCTTTCGACCGGTCAACTGTCCGAATCTCGGTTCGCAGCGTCAATGCGGCGCAGGATTTCCGCTTTTTGCTCCTGCGTCATGCCGCCGACGCTCTGTTTGTATTCATTTTCCCGCTGGGCGTTTCGCGCGTCGCGGAGGGTGCGCAGGTCCTCCTGCGCCACCTCAAGCGCCTTTTCTCTGTCCGTGGGAAGGGGTGAAAAGTTCAGCGCGCGCATCGCGCGGCCGCGCCGGGCGTCGTCTTCGATGCCCTCCACATAGCTTCCCGCCGGGTTCCCGTCGATCAGCCACTGCGCCAGTGTTCGATGGTCGTCGTTTGTAAAGTCCTCCGGCTTCAATACCTCCGCCGGGATCAGCCCCGCGGCGAGCATGGAGATCAGCTCCTGCTCGGCCTTTTCGACGCCGCTGGGCTCCGATTGGTTCCCGCGCCGCCGTCGTGCCGGGGCGGCACCCTGGGCCGGGAGCGTCGCGCCGATCTGGCGGAGCAGTATCTCCCGTTCGTAGCCGGTCTCGTTGACCAGCCTTCTCAGGTGGTTTTCCATTTCGATGGGGCTCTTCACCTTTTTCAGGATCTCACAGCAGCGCGACGCATACTGCGTCATACCGTCCTGGGTGGAGGTGTCCAGCCCGTCCCTGGCCCGAAGCATGCGGTAGCTGGTGGAATCCAGCTTTTCCAGCGCCTCGAAGCCCGAAAGGCCGTTGGCCTTGATGAAGTCGTCCGGGTCCATGCCGCCGGGGTAGTCGATCACCCGGGCGGGGATGCTCTGTTCATCGAAGATGTCCAGCGCCCGCAGCGCCGCTTTCTGGCCGGCCGCGTCGCCGTCGTAGCTGATCCATACCTGGGGGGCGTAGCGCTTCATCAGCCGCGCCTGTTCCTCCGTCAGGGCCGTGCCCAGCGTGGCCACCACGCCCTGGACGCCGTGCTTGCGAAGGGACACGGTGTCCATGTAGCCCTCCACCAGCACCAGCCTTCCGATCGAGCGCTCCTTCTGGACGAAGTTCAGCGCGTAGAGGCCCATGCGCTTGTTGAACACGGGCGTCTCCGCCGTGTTCAGGTACTTGGGCTGGGCGTCCCCCATGGCGCGCCCGCCGAAGCCGATCACCCGGCCCTGGGCATTGATGATGGGAAACATCACCCGTCCCCGGAACATGTCGAAGAAGCGCTTGTCCTTTCGCACCACCAGACCCGCCTTTTCCAGCAGCGCCGGCTCGTAGCCCGCGTCCTCCAGATGATGCAAAAGGCCGTCCCAGCCTTTGGGAGAAGCTCCGAGGCCGAAGCGGCGGATGTCGGAATCGTTGAGGCCGCGCTTGTAGAGGTAGTTCAGCGCGTCTGCGCCTTCGCCCGTCCACAGCGTGTTGTGAAAGAACCGGGCGGCCTCGCGGTTGGCCTCGTACATGCGCTCCCGTTCGTCCCTGCTGACGCGGCTCTCCCCCGGCTGCTGGCTTCGCTCGGGCAGCTCCATGTGGGCGCGCTCGGCGAGCTGGCGCACGGCGTCCATGAACTCCATGCGCTCCATGTCCATCACGAAGTTGATAACCGTGCCGCCCTTGTGGCAGCCGAAGCAATAGTACAGCTGGGATTCGCTGTCAACGGAGAAGGAAGGCGTCTTTTCGTTGTGGAACGGACAACATCCCCAGAACCGGCGGCCCTTTTGCTTGAGGGGAACATACTCGGAGACCACTTCCTCCAGGCTGACCCGGGAGCGCAGCTCCTCCAGCCAGGCATCCGACAATCTTCCGCTCATATACGCCTCTCAATCCTTCTTTCCATGGCCCGCCCGGGGCGGTTCTCCGCGAGTTACAGTAGTTTATTATTCGCCAATTTCGCCGTTTTTCCTGCTTTAGTCTTACAAATTACACAAGAAATTCGTGGCAGTTAACCGTGGCCGTGGATGCCCGATCCCTCCGAAAACAGACGGCAGGCGCGGCAAATGCGAACCCATTGATCATTATACTATATACAACACCTGTTCAGAAAAATCCTTTTTTTTATATTTTTTTAACTATCCACCTTGATTCTGTCGCTTTCCGACACGCACCTCCCCTCGTGAAGCGCATAGTATACATCGAAAGCGCCCGATTCGACGACATGGGCGCTTCGATGGGTTATTCGACTATGCGTTCCGCGGCAGGCCCACGAAGGCTGCCGCGCTGGAGGTTTTGAATATGCCGATACTGGTATCGAAATTCGGCGGCAGCTCCACCGCCGACGCCGGGTGTTTCCGGCGGATCCGGGACATCCTGGAGACATCGCCGGGAAGGCGCTGCGCGGTGCTGTCCGCGCCGGGTGTGTCAGAAAGGCACGAAAGCAAGGTGACGACCCTGCTGGCGGCCTGCTGGCGATTGCGCCGTGACAGGCGCTCGGTCCGCGCCGCCGTGGACACCATCGCCAGGCGCTATGAGGAAATCGCGCTGCCGCTGGGCGTGACCGGCTTCCGTGAGACGGCGGAGCGGGAGATCGAAGAGGCCCTTGCCATCTCCGAGGCGCACACGTTGAGCCGCGGCGAATACCTGTGCGCGTTGCTGTTTTCCCGCTACAGCCGCATCCCCATGGCGGATGCGGCAGAGGTTGTGCGCTTTGATGAGCATGGCCAACTCGACACGGAGGGGACGCTTGCGCGGTTCATCGCCCTGTCCCGTCAGCACGACCGGGTGATCGTGCCGGGCTTCTACGGCGCCGGGCCTGACGGGAAGATCCACACCTTCCCCCGCAACGGCTCGGACATCACCGGCGCGCTGGCTGCGGCGGGCATGGGTGCGGGGCTTTATGAAAACTGGACGGATGTGCCCGGTCTGATGAGCGCAGACCCGGCCATCGTGCCCAAGGCCCGGCTGATTCCCCAGGTCAGCTATTGCCAGATGCGCGCGCTGGCCCGGGCAGGGGCGCAGGTGCTGCACCCGGCCTGCCTGGACCCGGTGTCCATGGCAGGCATACCCACCCGGCTGCGCCCGACGATGGACCCGGAGAGCTTCGGCACGCTGATCGACGACAAGGTGACCGGGGTCGTTCCCTGCCTCGCCGGCAAGCGGGACGCCGCACTGCCTGTGAAGTGTCATGACCCCGGCGGTGCATCCTGCATATCGGTATTTGGCGTGGAGACGGGGCGTGTCATGGAGGCGGCGCAGCTGCTGGACGTGATTTGCGCGGAGAACGGGCGGGACTGTGTGCGGCTGTATGTGGAGCAAGCGGCCTATGAGTTTAGCCTGCGGGCGCTGCACGTCAGACTGATTGAGTGACGTTTTCCAGCGAAGTCCGCCTTCGGCGGTCCGTCCGCTAATCGTGCACAATTCCAAAACCATGACCACCCGTAAAACGGGTGGTTTGCACAAGGGCTAAAAGCCCAAGGAATACCGGCCAGCGTCTCAAGGCGCTGGCTTTCACCTTATCC
>CADCFG010000049.1:0-3642 GCA_902800625.1 uncultured Eubacteriales bacterium
GATTTTTCGCCGCTTTCAAGCGGCCTGCTGGCCGCCAATTATGGCCCCGACTGGCCGGGTATTGCGACCCTGCTGGCCGCTGAAAGCGGCCATTTGCACTTCTCAATACCGGCTGCAGATTCCGATCAACAACGCACAGGGACAACAACGCACAGGCAACGCACAGGGACGGTTCTCTGTGCTATTCCTCTTCTTTATACAAAACGAGCCGAACCTTTCGGTTCGGCTCTCTGGTGGTCGCAACAGGACTCGAACCTGTGGTCTCGCTGCGCTTCGCTTGCTCGGTCAACTTCGCAATGGTCGCCTCGCGGCGCTCTCGCTTGCGACGCTCCCTTGCTCAGTACGCCTCCGCCTCGCTGCATCGCCCACCGGGCGCGCTCGGCTCCGGCGCCCCATCGATGTGAACGATGTGCTCTCCCCTACGGGTAGGATTGTCCAACTATTCGATGAGGGTGTGCAACCGCCAAAAGCCTCGCCATTACGGGACTTTTCATGGTATTTCTATTCTGCATACCGTGTGCAAATTCCTGCCTGCACACGGGTGTGCATGAGATTTTGCACACGGGTGTGCAGGCCGTTTGCACACGGTGTGCGTCGGTCAGGTGTGTCAGTCAACTTTATGTAATCGGTCATGTGGCTGCTCTTCCAACTGCCTAAGTCATGCTACGATGCATAAATCCAGCAGTTATTGTATCGGCGGTTATTAACCGCCACCGTCTTACCCTCCCAAGCAATGTGGGCTGTTACGCTTCAATGGCGGCACTGACCCCAGGGATAACATTCCCAATCTCTTGGGTTGTTACAACCTGAATATGACAATTCAGCCATTTCATTTTCCTTCCCATCATTCTAGCGATGCGGTCCCTAACCATTCTCTCCGTGTTGGTTTGCAATCCGTTTCCAAAGGTTCCTTCCAATACCAAAATGACGTAAATGTGTCTGAGGCCGTTATGAACAGCCTCCGAGCAGAGCTTTTGCGCGATCGGCGCGCATTCATCGGCGTGTTTGTGCGGCGTCGGCCGCGAATATGCGCCGATCAGCGCCGCAATCGTCATGGCCACCTTTTGTGGTATTTCAATATCCAGACTGTCGCGATCAGATACATCATGGTCAGTAGAAATCGTATCGCGTTTGCTGTTGTTCGGTGCGATCCTCCAACGATTGCCCGCCTCATTTCCGGCGCAGTTTTTCACCTCAATGAGGATCACACTGTTGTCGTTTGCAACGAGAAAGTCGACGGCCTTGGCACCGGGAAGGGGATTAAAGCATCGCTTATGAAACTCCGTATCGTCGTATTTTATGACTGTGTAGTCATCCGCAAATTCAAATTTGATCCCGCTTTCCGATTTGATCATAGATGATCCCCTGCTCTCTGTCGTATATCGCGTCAAACTCTTCCATGATTGTATTGTGCTCCAAATCGGTAACTCGCGAGGCCACCTCATACTGAATGGGGGCATCCTTTTCCTCTGAGCGATACAGAGACACGAACTTGACGTCCAACTGATCCGGATTCGCTTCGGGGTAAGCCGCGACCAAATTGAAGTATTGCTGTAGGAAATAGTCATGCGTCGTGATAAACACCTGCACCCCCAGCTTGGCCAACTGCATAAGGGTTTCCACCATGGGATAAACCATCTTGGGATTCATATTGGTTTCTGGTTCATCCCAGAAGAGTACGGTATTGGCGTTCAGACTGCCATTCTTGATCAAATAGGCGATCGTTGCCAGCTTTCGATAGCCTTCGGAGACAAGACCCATTTCAAACTCACCATTTACTGATTCTCGCAGGTAGAACCTGTTTTCCCTCTGAATGATGTCTCCCTGCATGATCTTACTCAGCTTGTCCAACACCAGCTTTTGCTCAGCGGTATTCGCACCCTTTTTCAGTGGCCGATCCAGTAGCCGGACAAGATCATAATAGGTTTCCTCAAAGGCAATGTGCATATCCTCATAAAGATAGCGGAAATTTTCCGTGGCGGAGATTATCTCCTTGGGTGGAATATAAATCGCCGTATTTAGGGGGTCAACGCCCTCTTCCTTGGGCGGATAATACAATGTATCAAAGTGCGACTTGGCTCTTGAACTGAATCCCGCCTCAATGGATTCATAATCATCAAGAATGATTGAGCACCCGCATTGTATATAACCCTGCTGCCTGCGGGCAAGTCTGCCGACTAGTTTGTCATCTGGGCGAAAAACGCCTGTGAGCTTTTCAACAAAGGCAGTATTGATACGATCCTTTGTCTCCTTCTTAGTATCAGTATCACGCCATGCTTTGAACAAAGCATACATGAATTTGATCAGCACCGTTTTCCCCGTGCTGTTGCTGCCGCATATGAGATTGATGTTTGGTGACCAAGCCATCTCGAAATCATCAAACAGCATGAAGTTTTCGAGCCGAGCAGATTTGATCTTCATCTCAGCACTCCTCTCAAAACAGATCTATTTATCATTATACACTATCCTGTCGTTTTAATACAGCAAGGCATGGATGATCCGTATTTTATCACAATTCGCACCTTGCTCTTGTCCTTCCTGATAGTCTGGTTGTCTACCCACTATGCCAGTTTGGACTTGAAGTCGTCCGACGTACAGGTAGGACTGTCCAACTATTCGATACGGGTATGCAACCGCCATAAGCCTCGACATTACGAGACTTTTCGTGCTATTCCTATTCTGCACACCGTGTGCAAATCCCTGCCTGCACACGAGTGTGCACGAGATTTTGCACATGGGTGTGCAGCGGTCAGGGGTGCGCGCCAGCTCTGGGTAAACGATCATGTGGCTATAATTCCAACTTCCTCAACCGTGCTAACGCTTTGCTTCGGTTATAGTTCCATTTTTAATATGGAATGGTATTCTTCTTTGAATGCAAAAGTCGGTGACTTCAGCAGCACATTCATTATAGAACTGCTTATGCTCGGCGTACTCAGACACAATTTTATTGTAATGCATCCTACCGAAGATAATACGGTTGGCAAATCCGATAGCTTCCAGAATCGGGAGCAGTTCTTGATGGATGATATTCGGCGTTGGGTAAGGTTCAATACTGACCCATGTTCTGCAGCCTGCTACACTCAAGTTTCTTAGGGCAGCGAGTCGCCTCTCTAATGGAGCAGCATGTGGTTCATACTGTTCACGGAATGTCTCATCCAGTGAAACGAGGGTTATACCATACTCATTTTCTGGACATAATTCCGATAGTTCAATTGGTAGAATACCTTTCGTAAGCACTGTACACTTTATTCCAGCAGTGTTCAGTTTACGGATTGCCTCAACGGACATTTTACCCACTTCCGGGTAATTCTCCATAAACGGGTCTGTCGAAAAGCAAAGGTGAACTGACGTTATCTTGTCTTTTAACCTTGGTATTTCTCTATCGAGGAGTTCCAAAGTGTTTGAGACAAGCTTAGGAGTGCACCACAGCTCCTGAGTCTTTACTTTTCCGAAACGTTTTGCCATCATAAATGCATAGCATGGATATAGACATCCATGTGCGCATCCTAAGCAATGATTCATGGTATAGTCACCATACTCTACTCACCATAATCCTTGGAGGCATCGTGCAGGAGAATACGCGGCTCCACCTGCGGGTCCTGACCCTTTCCGATCCAAGTCAGCTCCAGTTTCTGCATTATC
>CADCFG010000049.1:3686-25249 GCA_902800625.1 uncultured Eubacteriales bacterium
AAGGACGAATCAACACAACAAACTTGGACTGACGAGGACTGGATGGAATGGCAGGCGAATGGGATTGCTCCGCGCATTCTGATGCCGAAGAAAACATTCCCTCAGCAGATTGAAAACATCAAGCGCGATATCGTTTCGGTTGAGGGCCTTCATCATTTGGCTGATAAGGCGATTATCAAGCGTGCGGCTGACTTCTTTCGCGTCTCTCTGCAGTCCGCCACAATTCGCGTGGAGGAACTTGGCATTACCCTATAACTTTAATGCTACGCAAGTAGCATATCTTTTTCACTACAAATTACGCAATTAAGCGGAATTGCAATGATTGGAGGATGATACTATGGATGCGATTTCAACCGTCCGTCGGATTAAACACCCAGATGCACATCAGATTGCCTGTACCATTGATGAAAAGACGGGTCAAATTGAAATACGCCAAGGAAAGAATATTACGGTGCTAAAAGCACCACCTGGCCCGGTGAAAGTATTCTACAGAAAGAAGAAATCATAATTCCACCCGACCGCAATACGGCAGTGTGGGTTCCCGCAAAGGGAGCTCCGCTGCTTTTTTTGTTAATTATCTATGTATAGTCCCTTTTCGACGTCCTTCCTGGCTACATGTCGGAGGGGGTTGCAAAAAACGCTTTAGTATAGGGGCGTACACCATCTACTCGACCTGCCCTGATCTGTCCCTATGACAGTGAAGGGTGCCCCGTCTCCCATGCGCCTGGTTGATCGCCGTTGGCCACGGTGATCGCTAAGGTCAGCCAGGCGCATCCCCCGCATCGACGATTAGCGACGCCGCTGCAAGAACCATCTCGGAGGATTGCAAGATGGCTGCAGCGTTATTAAGTGCACCCTTTTTTACCGCGATTTCTCCGAGCCTGCATGTCAAGCAAGGAGGAATTGCAAATGGCAATCAACGTCAATTTCCGGAAAATCAATGTTTCCAAGCAAACCGACTACGTTTACCACGGCGCAACGGGCGATATCGTCATTCGACCCGACGAGAAGGCCGGCATCACCATCGACATCATCCACGAACTTCACCGCGCCGATAACCGAGCTGTAGACCAGAACCTGAAGCAGGCCCACAGGCCCATGACCGAGGCTGAGCGGCGCGACATCGAAGCATGGCGGTCTGATCCCAAACATCCCGAACGCACCAAGGCCGACTTCCCAGACCGGTACCAGCGGTGGAATCTTCCTATTGATGGGTGCTGGGAGGACGATGGCAGCAACGCCCTGGACAGCGCCCCGGTGATGGCTCGTGCTTGCCAGGAGGTCCAGGACAATGTGCCCCCCATGGTCAAGCGCCTGCGGGACTTCATCGCCACGCTGACCGAGCGCCAGCAAGAGTTCTACCGACTGGTCTACATAGAAGAGTACACCAAGGCGGAGGCCGCGAAGATCATGGGCATCACACCGCAGCGGGCCACCACCATCGACCACCAGATCCGCGACAACATCA
This sequence comes from uncultured Eubacteriales bacterium, assembly GCA_902800625.1. Lineage (GTDB taxonomy): Bacteria > Bacillota > Clostridia > Christensenellales > Aristaeellaceae > UBA2862. Next base: position 5,155 of record CADCFG010000049.1, read on the forward strand.
AGAAGCGACTCAACATTTAATTAACATTGCCTGTTGATTTCAGCGCCATTTCCATCGACTCCCCGGTGAAAGGGGGTGAATGGAATGGCTCTGAGACACAGGGTCTGCATCCGGGTAAGGGATGCGGACGGCGCACAGGAACCGGTCGTGACCGGCGGCACGGTGTCGCTCCCGCGACGGTTTCTGAGATGGCTGATCGGCGAACCGGTGAATCTGCTGGTTCTGACGCCCGGTCAGTCGGTCGCATCGGTGGAAATCTACGAGGACAAGGAGGACGACAGCAATGTCGGCGATGAGCGAAATCAGTATGACCATCGAGGAACTGCGCACGGCGGCGAACGCGCTCATCAGCGCGGCGGACAGCCTGCAGCGATTCTTCAGCAGCAAGGATGACAACGAGGAAGAGCTCCTTCAGGAGACCAGACCCCTGACGCTGGAGGACGTGCGGGACATCCTGCGTGTCAAGTGCGAGATGGGGTTTGCGGCGGACATCAAGCAGATGATCCTCGACCTGGGCGCGAAGTCCCTGAAGGATGTGAACCCCAGCGACTATGAACCGCTGGTCAAGGCGGTTCAGGCCCTTGGAACCGGGGGTGACGGCGATGCCTAATCAGCACGCGCTCCTGTCCCCCTCCAGTAGCGAACGGTGGCTCCACTGCCCGCGCTCGGCGCGGCTGTGCGAGGATATGGCGGACACCACCAGCAGTTTCGCTTCCGAGGGTACCGAGGCCCACGCGTTGTGTGAGCACCTGCTGCTCCAGGCGCTGGGCAGGAACACCACCGACCCGCGCCCACTGTTCAAGCAGTACAGCAACGAGATGCAGGAAGCCGCCGAAGGCTACGTCCAGTACGTCATGGAGCAGGTGGCCGACTTCCGCGCCCAGGGCATCGAGCCCGCCGTGTACGTCGAACAACGCCTTGACCTGCGGGCATTCATACCCGACTGCATGGGCACCTCGGACGCCATCGTGGTCGGCGGCGACACCGTGATCGTGGTTGACTTCAAATTCGGATGCCAGCCGGTACCAGCTTCATCGCCCCAACTACGGATCTACAGCCTCGGCGTATGCGAACTGCTCTCCTGCCTGTACGACTTCACCCGTGTGCGCACGGTCATCTACCAGCCCCGGCTGTCCACCGTGGACGAGGCCGAGATCACGAAGGATGACCTTTACGCCTGGGCCAACGACGTGCTCGCGCCCATCGCGCAGATGGCCTACGAGGGCAAGGGTGAATTCGAATGCGGCGACTGGTGCCGGTTCTGCCGGGCGCGGAACCAGTGCCGGAAGCTGGCGGAACACCAGATGGCGCTGGCACAGTACGACTTCCGGGAGCCGCCGCTGCTCACCGACGACGAGATTGCTTCCATACTAACACAGGTGGACGCCCTGGTCAACTGGGCAAGCGGCATCAAGGACTACGCGCTGCAGGCAGCGCTGGCTGGGACGCGGTTCCCTGGCTGGAAGGTGGTCGAAGGCCGGGCGAACCGCAAGTATGTCAATGAAGAGGCCGTGGCCGAGAAGGTCATCGCCGACGGCAAGAACCCCTATGAACAGAAGCTGCTGGGCATCACCGCGATGGAAAAGCTCCTCGGCAAGAAGCACTTTGCCGAGCTGCTGGCCGGGCTGGTGGAGCGCCCGCAGGGAAAACCGGTGCTCGTCACCGAGGACGATAAGCGCCCTGAAATGAACACGGCGCAGAACGATTTCAACGATTAATCGAAAGCGAGGACAAATATTATGAAGACTCAGAATCAGAAGCCCGTCAATCCCCTGAAGGTCATCACCGGCAAGGACACCCGCTGGAGCTACTGCAACGTCTGGGAACCCAAGGCTATCAACGGCGGCACCCCCAAGTTCTCCGTCAGCCTGCTCATCCCCAAGAAGGACACTGTCACCGTGAACAAGATCAAAGCCGCCATCGAAGCCGCCTACCGCGAGGGCGAGGCCAAGCTGAAGCCCTGGCCAACATCGGCATCCCGGTCATGGCGGGCATCTGGCGGGCTACCACGGAGAATCAGAACCCGCCGCTTCAGTACGTCGTGTACTCTTCCACCACCACGGAGGCGGAGCACTACGACGATCATGTTCGCGCTCTGCGCACCTATGTCTACCTGAACCTGTGGAGCGACATCGACCCCACGGAGATGGCGGAGACCATCCGGCAGGCGATGTTCGGCTACGGCTTCGGCATGCTGGAGGAGTCGGACAAGGGTTACAATCACCCCGCGTATGATCCGCCCACCAAGACCTACACGGTGCAGTGGACGTGGGTGTGGTTTGAGGAGGTGAACTATGGCACTTGACCTGCAGGGGTTCGCGGAACTGCAGAACGACCTGGCATCCATGGCCATGTCACTGGAGAACGGCTCCGGCGTCGACCGGGCGCTGCAGGCCGGGGCCGCGCCTATCGAGCAGCAGATGCTGGCCAATGCGTCCAGCGACCCTAAGATCATCACCGGCGCGCTCCACGGCTCCATCCGCACGGACAGGGTCAAACAGCGCCGGGGCGGCAAGCAGATCTCCATCGGTGTCAAGCACAGCGAGACAGGAGCCTACTATGCAAATCCTGTGGAATACGGCCACGGAGGCCCGGGGCCTGCGCCGCCACACCCCTTTGTGCGCCCGGCATTCGACGCCCGGGCGGAGGAAGCCTACGGCGAGATCAAACGTGTTCTCGCCGACGAAATCATGAATCGATCATAAGAACGGAGGTAAACGACTATGCCTAATCCCGCTGCTTCCCCGACCGTCTCCTCTACGGTCGGCCTGAAAAACATGGTCATCGCCGAGGTGGTGACCGATACCGAAGAGACCCTGACCTATGGCGACCTGCAGCTGGTGGCTGGCGCAATTGAAGCGTCTATCGAGCCGCAGAACGCCGACCCGGACGTTCAGTACGCCGATGACGTGGAATTCGACGTCCTGTATCCCGATCCCGAGCTCACCTTCAAGACGAAGATGGCGGACATCCCGCTGACCATCCAGGAGAAGGTATTCGGCAACAAACTGGACGACAACGGCGTTCTGATCCGCTCCTCCACCGACACGCCGCCCTACTTCGCGGTGGGCTTCATGTCCGAGAAGTCCAACCATAAGTTCCGGTACGTGTGGCTGTACAAGGTACGTGCCACGCCGCTGACGGAGAACTACGCCACGAAGGAGGGTACCAAGGTGACCCGACAGACCGGCGAGATCCAGTGGACGGCCATCAAGCGGACGCATGACGGCCAGTACCAGGCGGTGGCCGATGAGGGCGAGAACGGCTTCACGGCGGAGAAGGCCGCGACCTTCCTGCAGTCCGTGTATATGCCGACCTTCACGCCGACGCCGTGATGAGTCATCACCCGACCACTAACGCTGCCGCAGGCTCCAGTCTGCGGCAGCAGACTTTTAGGAGGAATGGAGCCTATGATAACCTGTACGCTCGGCGATAAGAAATATACCGTGGACTTCGTCTCCGGTCGCGCTCTCCGGGAGATCGAACCGGCGATGAAGATGTACACCCGCATCTCTGCCATCTCAGAGGCTGCCGTGAAGGGTGAAGAGATCGAGAACCCGGACAACCTGACCATCCCGGACGCGCTGGATGTAATGATCCGCTGGTTCTGCCTGTTGTTCAACAACCAGTTCACCCCGGACGATGTACTGGACAACTACCCCGTGGATCGCCTGATGCACGACATTGTCATCGCGCTGTTCGCGGTGCAGGCCCAGACCACGGACGTGTTGTCATCTTTCCCTACGACGGCAGCGGAGGACTGACGCCTCCTGAAGGCGACAGGCTCACGCTGCATGACTTCATCTATTCCACTTACAACTCCCTGCTGGACGCCGGGTGGCGCATGCAGGAGATCGACCAGATGGACATGCTCGGCTTTTTGAAGGTGCGGGCATGGAATTCCAACCGGGCGAAGGAGCGGGCCGCACCGAAAGCCCGATACATCGATGAGGTGTGGCCGGGCTTGAAGCCATGAATATACTATATTACGACAGCTTTCGGGATAGAAAAACCTAAATCAAGCTTGTACACGTCATTACGATTTGGTATAATATAGGTGCAATCAAAAGAAGGAGGGTACTCATTATGAAGAAGATTCTTTCTCTGATGCTTGTTCTCATTCTGGTTCTGTGCTGTGCCGCCTTTGCTGAAGATGCCGGATACGAAGAAACCGTCGTCACAATCGCAGGAGCGGACTACGACATTCCCGCCACTGTTTGTATGCCCACTGGTGAAGGGCCGTTCCCAGCTGTCGTGATGCTCCACGGCACGGGCTCCACTCGTGACGAAGCAGGTAATGGTTATCTGTACGCTGCTCCTGTGCTAGCTGAGAAGTATGGCATTGCTACTATCCGCATTGACTTCCCCGGAAACGGTGATAGCACGGCGGACTATATGCAGTATAACTTCAAGTCTGCGGTTGCGGACGCAAAAGCCGCTGCAGACTACATGGCTGGTCAGGAAAACATAAATGGCGATGCCATCGGTGTGATGGGTTGGAGTCAAGGCGGTACCGACGCCTTGCTGGCCTGCGCCTGGGAGCCGGAGACCTTCAAGTCCATCGTTACCTGGGCTGGCGCACCTGACATGATGCTGGACGGCTTTTTCTCTGAGGAAGATTACGCCGAGGCAAAGGAGAACGGCTTCTTCGTGATGGAGTTTGACTGGCGCGACAGTCTGAACGTAAGCCTCCAGTGGTGCGACGATGTCGCTAACACCGATGTGCTGGGTGAATTTTCCAATGGTTATACCGGCCCCGTGCTGGCTATCGCAGGTACGAATGATGATACTGTTGATCCCGAGTGGAGCGAAAAGATCGTTGCTGCCAGCAACAACAAAAAGTCAGCTACCTACTTCATCGAAGGAATGGATCATACCTTCAATGTATTCGCGGAAGAAGATCTGCATTCCCTGTATGATGCCGTTGATGCCACAGGACCCTGGCGAAAAGAGAGACTGGAGACAGTCTCTTTTTTCGTGCTTTTTTAAAGAGGTGATCTCCATGGCAGAAGTGCTGCGCGATCTTGTCGTCTCGCTGTCGCTGAGGACGGACAATTTCTCCCGAAACATCAATTCCATCAACCGTCAGATCCGCGAGGCGGAGAGCGCCTTCCGGCTGGCTGGAGCGGGTATTGACAATTTCGGCAACACGACGGCGGGCATGTCCAGTCGCCTGTCCATGCTTCAGACCAATCTGGGGCATCAGCGGGATGCTGTGGGTCAGTGGGAACGCGCTCTGGCCACCGCTAACGCCCGCCTTCAGGAGAGTCATGCCAGGTATGCTGATTATTCCGGCAGGCTGGAAGAAGCCCGGCAGAGACACCAGGCCCTGGGTGATGAGCTCAAGGTTCAGGAGGGCTATCTGCAGGAGATCGCCGACGCATGCGGTACGGACTGCAATGCGTACAAGGAAGCATCCGAGGCCCTGGAACCCCTGCGGGCAGAATACGCCGCCAGCGGTGAAGAGGTCAAAAAGCTGGAGGGCCAGGTCAATGCCCTGCAGAAGACCATGCAGCGCAACGCCGACGCTGTGTCCCGTGCCCAGACGGAGCTCAACAACGCGAGAGCTACCGTCAGGGAAACGGAGGCGGAGATCCGCCGTCTGACACAGCAGCTGAAGATCCAGCAGTCCGCGTGGACACAGGCTGGCGCGGCGCTGACGGCTTTTTCCACGAAGATGACGGCCATCGGCAAGAGCGCAACGGCTCTGGGGCGCAAGATGACCGTCATGCTCACCACGCCCATAGTGGCGCTGGGCAAGAAGGTCGTGCAGGCCAGCCTGGACTTCGAGTCCTCCTTTGCCTATGTGCGCAAGACCGTGCAGGCGACAGAAGAACAGTACGATCAGCTTGCAGAAGCCTCGAAGAGAATGTCCACCCAGATCGCCACCTCCACTAGCGACATCAACCACGTCATGGCGACCGGCGGTCAGCTGGGCATCGCCACCGAGCACATCGAGGAATTCTCCCGCGTCATGATCGATCTGGCGAACAGCAGCACAGACCTGGACGCGGACACCGCCGCGACGAATCTTGCCAAGTTCGCCAACATCATGAACACTGACCAGTCCCTGTTCAAGAACATCGGCTCCACGGTCGCGGAGCTTGGTAACAACTTCGCCACCACCGAGGAACCCATCGTCACGATGGCCATGCGCATCGCCGGTGCCGGTAAGCAGATCGGCCTGACGGAAGCACAGGTGCTGGGTCTTGCCGCAGCACTGTCCTCGGTTGGCATCAAGGCCCAGGCTGGCGGTTCGTCGATGTCCAAGGCCCTCATCAACATGGAGGTCGCCGCCCGGACAGGCGGTGACGCCCTGAAGGACTTTGCGATGGTGTCCGGCCTGACGGAGAAGGAATTCGTCGAGCAAGGCTTCAAATGGCAACTACTATTCCATCGACGTCGACAGCAGCGGCAATGTCACCGGTACGCTCACCACGGTCACCGAACAGGAGATCGATGCCGGGCAGACGGAGTCCGGACGGGTCATCCTCGAAACCAGTATCACGGCATCTGTCATCAACACCAGCAGTCTGCTGGGAACATTCGCACTCATCAACCAGATCGACGCAGCCCGCATCGATGTGGATCAGCTGTTCGCCCGGCAGGCTTTCATCGACCAGCTGAACACCTCGGTGATTCAGTCGCAGGATTTCATCGAGCTGGTGGTGGGCACGGTGGACGACAGCGTGGACGACGCCATGAAGGACGCCACACCCGCCGTCCTGCGGATTGACAGCAGCCGGGGCACGGTGTTCAAGGACAACAACGTCTCCACGGTGCTTTCCGTTTCCGTTCACTACGGAAAGCAGATCATCGAGAACATCACCGCGCTCAGGGCGACCTTCGGGGCGACCGCCCACCTTCAGTGGGAATGGCTGCGAATGGACGAGGACAGGTACGGCATTATCTCTGCGGATGATGCCCGACTCTCGAATGGCGGGTTCACGCTTACGCTCGGCCCGGCGGATGTGGATGTGAAGGTCACCTTCCGCTGTGCGCTCATTACGGATTAAGGAGGATTCTTCATGGCCATCAGAACATCTGACCAGATCAGCATCGTCGACCTGACGGACGGCTACTCGGTCATACTCACCAATGACAGCTACACCTTTGCGGGCAGCACCAGCGCCGCCAACGCGGGCAGCACCACCACGACCGTCGTGGCCATGTGCGGCGCGACGCAGGTGGCTGCGTCAGTCGACCTGAATGATGTGGTGAAGCCTACCGGGGTGACCGTCACCAAGGACACCGATGTCACTCAGCCCACCCTGACCATATCGGTGGCGAACACGGTCACCACCGGCGGCGTGGTGGACATCCCCGTCCAGCTGGACAACGGGAACATCACCATCCACAAGCTGTTCACCTTCCAGATTGCGTTCAAAGGCGCAACCGGGTCGGCTGGCACCTCCGCGCAGTGGTACACCGGCACGAAGATCACCGGCACCAGCACGACGGCGACCATCTTCAGCGACAGTGGTATCACGGCGGCGAAGGTCGGCGACATGTACCTGAACACCAGCACCCAAAATACCTATCGCTGTACCGTGGCAGGCGCGGCTTCCGTGGCCAAGTGGGTGTACGTTTCGAACATCAAAGGCGCGACCGGCGGCGCAGGCTCTTCAGCACAATGGTATACAGGCACCGGCATCACGGGCACCTCCACCACGGCCACGATCTTCAGCGGCAGTGGTGTGAGTGCCGCGAAGGTCGGCGACATGTACCGCCGGCGCAGCTGATGTGGCGAAGTGGGTGTACGTTTCGAATATCAAAGGTGCGACCGGCGGCACCGGCCCTGCCGGGGCGGACGCCATTACCATGAGCATCACCAGCAGCAACGGCACCATCTTCAAGAATACCGGCGTCAGCACGACCCTGACGGCCCATGTGTACAGGGCTGGCACAGAGCTCAGCGCTTCACAGATTGCGGAGCTGGGAACCATCAAGTGGTATAAGGACGGCTCCACTACACCGCTGTCTACGACCGGCGCAACGCTGAACATCAACGCATCCGACGTAATCAACAAGGCCAGCTATATCGCGCAGTTGGAGGGATGATCTATGGCTGTGAAAGCATCCGCGACAGTCACCCTGTCGTCCATCCGCGACCTGCAATCCTGTACTCGGTACTACCTGCTGCAATCGTCCACACTGTCGCCCCCGGCAAAGCCGACTGCCAAACCGCCCGGAGGCAGCTGGACGACGACGGAGCCCAGCTATACCTCCGGCAGCACGAACAGCCTGTACTTCTGCGACCTGAATGTCTTTACGGACGGGGACTTCGCCTACAGCGACGTGTCCCTGTCCTCTTCTTATGAAGCGGCGAAAGCAGCGTACAACAAGGCACAGGCTGCGGAGGGGGCAGCGGCTCAGGCATTGTCCAGCACGGAGTGTATCGTGGGCACACAGACCGTCTCTACCAATGCCTGGACGGGACGCGCCTCGTTTGCCTCGCTGACAGATGGTCAGGTCATACTCTACTGGCTCCCTTATGCGGGCACCAGCACGGCGGCGACGCTCAACCTTACGCTCTCCGGCGGAGGCACGACCGGGGCAAAGAACGTGTACATCAGTTCCACGACGCGCTGCACCACGCACATTGCCGCCGGGAACATGGTGCAGATGGTGTACCGGGCAGGCGTGTCAATTGGCGGCACGGCTTATACCGGCTGGTGGATCAGCCGGGCGCTGAACGACAACACCTACGACCGCATCCGGTTTAATAACGCGATAAAGGCAAAGACGGCTATTTCCGCATCCCGCCTGATTGTATCCGACTCCGGCGGGTATTACCACCTGGGGGCGGGCCTGGGCTTTCATGTTGACAAGCCTATCCTGTGGGCAGTCTCCGCGATCTCGGCAGCGGCAACCGGCACAAACAATTACCTGAGTTATCCCAGCTGTACACTGCGCAACAACGCGGGCAGCAGCTGGACGGCAACACAGTATGCCACACTGTACCTGGCAGGTACGCTGGCCGGGAACGTGTTCACGGTCGCCAGTGAAAACTGGCTGACGACGACACCGGCGGACGAGAGCCTGACGTACATCTCCCTGGGCTACATGTACTCCACCTATCAGATGTACTTCTATCCGGAGCACCCGATGTACCACATCGTAGGTGGCGTACTGAAGGCGGTCAGCCAGATTGCCTATGAGGCCACTGTCAAGGCAGAAGATGCCAGAACGGAAGCGGACGAGACAAAACAGACGCTGCTCCGCGTGGTGCGCATCGATTCAGACGGTCTGCACGTCGGCGACAACCAGAACACCAACAACGAGGTGCTCATTGACTCGGAGGCTGTGAACGTCGTCACGGGCGGCGTGATGGAGTCCAAGTTCACCGGCTCCTATATCCAGTTCGGCAACTATCAGCTGCGCCGCACCGCTGACAACGGTCTGGCGTTCAAAGTGAAGGAGGGATGATGATGGCGACTTATGCCTATCAGCAGAACATGTTCGACGGCGCGTCCGAAGGATATGTCAAATTCAACATTTCCCCAGACCTGGGGACGGTGGTGTCAGCGGGTACAACGATCACCATTACCGGACAGGCGTACCACAAAAGCCGGGCCAACAAGTGTATTGAGATCACAACGATTGCCTCAAATACATACCGCTCAGCTTTTGTGAACGTGAATATTCCCAAGGCAACGGTGACCAACTTCACACTGAAATTCCAGATGTGGGAATTGTCGTCAGCCTGGGGTACCAGTCGCGTGGTGAACGCGCTGATCAATTTCACCCTGTGGTCTGGGGCCAATTGCGACGGCAATGGCGACGGAACCTTCAACACCAACAGCCAGGCCATCCGGTACCTGACCTACCGTATCAGCCCGGCGGCGAAGACCGTACAGTTTGAACGATACGCGCTTTCTGGCTCCACCTATGTGAAAAATGACGAAGGCACGAAGGTCATGGGCAAGCTGGCGATTAGCCTGGCGGAGGGACGTACCGTTTCCGACATTACCACAGCCAAGGTAGTTGTCGCCAGTGACGCCGGGACGTCCCAAACCATCACACTCTCCACGGCGGTGCTGAACGCGGCATTAACCAGTAACGGTTATGTCGAGAGCTCGCCGAGCCTGTTCTCGTCCATCACGTTCAACACGGCGTACAATTACACGCTGACCTTCACGATAGGCGACGCCTACGATCAGGCGGTGTTCTCCGTGCTGGTGGCACGGGCCTTTGCCAACCTGCACCTGTCCGGGCTGAAGACGGGTGGCGTTGCCTTCGGACGCTTTTCCTCGGCGACTCTGAATAACCCAAAGTTTGAGAGTGATTTCCCGGCGTATTTGTACGGCGGAGTGAAAGACCTGGGCATGAATTGGGTGTCCCTGACGCCTGCCAGCGGCGTCACAAGTCCGAACAGCAATCTATACGGCGGTGGAGCGCTCTGTGTGGCAAAGGTTGGTGGACATGTCTTTATCCGGGGCAGTGTGCTGGCAAAATCAGGCGCTTTGCTCACGACCTTGCCAGCAGGATATTTCCCGACTGACGGAAACCGCTATAAGCTGGCAGCATGTGGCGGCGCACGCATAGCGAGAATCTTTGTCAACGGTTCAGGCAACCTGAACCTCGAATGGGTGCGCAATATGAATGGAGGCGGAGAGTATACCACGGCTGTCTGGGTTGACTGCAACTTTGATTACTGGATCGACTGACGAGAAGGAGGAGTATTATCATGAGAGATTTCTCTATCGACCTGGTCTGGACGAAGGTTCAGATCGCCATCACCGCCATCGGCGGCTGGGTGGGTTACTTCGTGGGAGGGATGGACGGCATGCTGATCGCACTCATTGTGCTGATGAGCCTGGACTACATCAGCGGCATCATGTGCGCGGTAATCGACAAGAAGCTGTCCAGCGCCATTGGCTTCAGGGGCATCTGCAAGAAAGTGCTGATCCTTATGCTTGTAGGCGTGGCCAACATCGTCGATATCCACGTGGTGGGTACCGGTAGCGCGCTCAGGGGCGCAGTAATCTGCTTCTACATGAGCAACGAGGCGCTGTCCCTCTTCGAGAACGCCGCCCATATCGGGCTTCCCATCCCGGACAAGCTCCGGGAAGCGCTGGCACAGCTGCATGGCAGAGACGGCAAGGACAAGGATGATACGACCGACCAGGATGATAAGGGCGACGGAGAATAGCCGTCGTCTATATTTATACCACACCGGGCGACGGGAATCAACCGCCGCCCCATTTTTATGAAGGAGGGTATCATTATGGCAGTCAAGGTAGGAAGCGCGAGGATCGACGAGAACGGCAAGGCCCATGGTGGGCAGGCAGGCGACCAGACCGGCAAGGAGGTCTCCACCCAGAACTGGTATCTGCATTCCAAGGGATGGAGGGTCTTCAGGGCAAAGAATCCGTCTGTGGCGGAGAAGATCGCCCAGTGTATGGAACGCGCCTGCAAGAACAGCAAGATCGGGTACGACCAGTACCAGAGGAACACGCTCTACAAGGCGGCAGAGAAGGTCGGCTTCGATGTCTCCAAAGTGACCACGCCCTGCGAAACGGACTGCTCTGCGTTGGTTCGGGTGTGTATTGCTTACGCGGGCATCACCGGTCTGCCGGAGGGTTTTCGCACGGGGAACATGCCCAGCAACCTGAACAAGACCGGCACGTTCACCGAGCTCACCGGGAGCAAGTATCAGTCCCAGTCCACGTATCTGGGCCGGGGCGACATCCTGGTCACCAAGACCAGTGGACACACCGTCGTTGTGCTCAGCAACGGCAGCAAGTACGAGGGCACGATTCACCCTGTGGAGTATGCTCTCGGTGACCGTACCATCAAGTATGGCTGCGAGGGACAGGACGTTACTCTCATTGATCGAACTTATGAGAGATAGTTCATCGTTAGTTACCAATGTGGATATATCTGACCGCTTTTCGATCTCTTCATCACCTAATGCAAAAAACAGATTGATGTTCTTACGTAGAAGATCAGATAATAGAAATCCATGGGTGTCCGGGAAGTACAGCGAAATCGTAAGCGCATAAAGCGGCAGGCCCGCAATCTGGTTGTCAAGCCGGATTGCGGGCCTGATTGTATGTTACGGAAAATATGAATTTACCTTTTCCGCACGCCTGTATTCTCTGAACCCCTGATCTCTTCGTGGTAGAAATAATCCACGATGATCGGATGCCCCTGGGGTACGCGGCCATAGGGCATCTCGTTATCAACGAAGGGACAGTTATACCGCTCAGCCATCTGCTGTGCCTTTTCCTCTAACGCCCGGAAATAGCTGCGATTCTTCCTGTTGTAGATCGCCTCATACAGCGGAAGAAGAGATGGATACTTCGTGGCAATGTAATCCATGATGGTCTTTTTGAAGCCGCCCCGCAGGTTGAGGTTCTCCAGCCAGAACAGGTCGCACTGATTCTTCACCCGCTCAAAGATGGCCTCAAAGTCCGTAATGCCAGGAAAAACCGGCGACACAAAGCAAACCGTGCGGATGCCTGCGTCATAGACCGTTTTCATGGCGGCAATCCGGCGCTCAATGGATACCGCTCTGTCCATGTCATTCCTGAATTCTTCGTCCAGTGTATTGATGGACCAGGAAACCGTCACCTGTCCCAGCTCTTTCAGCAGGTCGATGTCCCGCACCACCAGGTCGGATTTGGTGCAGATCAGGATATCCGCGCCGCTGCCCAGCAGCTGCTTAAGCAGTTTGCGGGTATTGCCAAACCGCTCCTCCTGGGGATTGTAGCCGTCCGTCACCGAGCCGATGACTACCCGCTGTCCGGCATATTTCCCGGGGTTTTTGATCTCCGGCCAGCGCTTCACATCCAGAAATGTGCCCCATTCCTCCGTGTGACCGGTAAACCGCTTCATGAAGGAGGCATAGCAATATTTGCAGGCGTGGGTGCAGCCCACATAGGGATTGACCGAATAGCCGCCTACCGGCAGATTCGATTTGGTCATGATGTCTTTTGTTTCCACTTCACCGATCAGAATGCCATCCATCGTCATTTGCGCCATGCTCTCTGTGCCTCCAATACTTCACAAAACGCCTGAGGAAGCTCCTGGATCATGGATACCTCACCCATGATGGGCGCCAGGTCTTCCTTCCAGAATACGGGAATGTTCAGCGCATGCGCCTGCTCCGTCAGGGAATATGCCCAGGCAGGTTCTGTGCGCACCTTTTTGCTCTGCGCGCCGGTCATGGTACCCACCACAACCCAGTCCATGCCAGACAGATCAACCACACCCGGATCGTCAAACAGGGGTTCAAAGGTCACGTGGTAATGCTTTGCCTTCACATTCTCCCGCAGCGCGTCAATCCTCCACAGCTCACTCCTTCGCGTCACCGTGACGCCAAACCAGGCATTATCAAGATCAGCGCTGATGTTCAGCAGATCGGGGCGCTTGGACAGGAATAAGAACTGATGCTGGGGATTCTCCCGAATCTTTGAAAAAACCTGTTCCCGCCATTCCATTTCCCAGCCTGCCAGATCACTCATGCCCGTCAGAAGATAATTATGAGGGCAGGGCTTGTCCATCATGCGCATTTTCTCAGGGAAAAACTCAGGATGCGAAAAATCGTCAATCATGTGCCAGCGCTTGACATTGTTCCGCGCATAGCAATAAGGACAGCCCACCGTGCAGCCGATGACCAGATTCATGTTCTGGATTTGATCTTTGATACAGACGGCCATCAGAGCGCCTCCTCCACATTGGCCAGCACCCGGCGGAGCAACTCTTCCAGCTGCTCAATCTCGTCCTGCGACAGACCCTTGTAGTAGATGTCGCTGATCTCCCTGGTCACGTCATTATACGCTGTCTCCAGTTCCCTGGCCTGACTGGTCAGATAGATGCGGATCTTCCTGCGATCCTTGTCACCCCGATCCCGGTAGATGAGTCCCGAACCTTCCATGCGGTCCAGCATGCTCGTCAACGTCGTCATAGCCAGCCCGGTCTGCCGGGAGAGCTCGCTGATGGGCACGCCGTCCGTCTGCCACAGCACATAAAGGATGCGTCCCTGTGCACCGTTGAAAGCGTCGATGCCCTTTTCGGCCAGGATGCGTTCAAATACCCGTCCGCCCACCTGCTTGATCCGTGTAATCAGAAATCCGCCCTGTGAATTCATAAAACCCTCCTGCAAGGAAAGGGTCAGCCGCTTCAGCACGACTGACCCTTTGTCTTACTTCTTCTGCGCCGCCGCAAACTCCGCATAGCCCTTCCAGCCGAATACCGCGTCCACATCCTCGTCGCCGTAAACAGCCTTTACATCGCACAGATGCACCACATGGTCATCCGCGTCCAAAGTCTCGGCAACGGCAGCATGGATCAGCAGCTTGCAGGGAACGGGGGCCTTGATGGCAGTGCCTTCAATTTCCTGCATGGTGAGCTGGCACTTGACGGCCTTGTCGGTATCCCGGCCGGAGCAGGTGCCGCAGCCGATCAGGGCGGGGGTCAGCTCCACGCCGGGCACGGCCACAACGACTTCCTTGTTCTGCGCCAGAAGCTCCAGGGTATAAGCGCCTTTGTTGATCGCGAACATGATCTTGCCGGGATTGGTGGAAGCGATGGTCCACCAGGCCAGAGTTGCCATGTTGGTGCTGCCGTCGGGCTTCTCGGTGCAGATCAGCACCATGGAGTTGGGGGATGTAAACGCGGGGATATTGCCGATGGTTACTTGCTTCATTGGGAAAGCCTCCTTGATTGATTTCGTTTAGGATTGTACTATATAGAAACAAATTTGTCAAGATGCAAATTGTCATCGATTGAGCGCAACAAAATAAGATGCATTGAAAAACAAACAGGACACGCAGAGATAGGCATTATTCATATCGGGCTTTGCTTTCGGGCAGAGCCCGTTTTTTTTTTATTTTGCAACGTCCATCTCTGAAACTGTTGCATTTTTCCTGCAATTTCCCGGCGGTTTTGCGGGGATTGAACTCTTGTTTTCCTCTATACTGTCATCGACACAGAGCTTCTGTGAGCACTCAAAAGGAGGCTAATGACTATGAAAAGATGGATGGCGTTTCTGCTTGCGATCTCCCTGCTCCTGATGGGACTGGCGGCACACGCCCAGACCGTTGCGGAAGAGGAAGAGACAGGCTTTGAAAACAGCATCGACTGGACGGAAGCAGACCAGGGCAAGCTGGTGATCGGGCTGTACTTTCAGGAAGGCATTCCGCTCGCTGACGCGCAAAAGCTGCTTGCAGACACGGGAAACGAGTCCTTTGAGACGCTAAGTTCATCTGAAATGGATGCGATGGAAGACTGGCGCAAGGGTATTTCCTACATCGAAGTCAGCGACGATGACAAGACCCTGGCGATGGCCATCTTCCCGCACACCGGTATTCCGATGGAAACAGCAGAGAATTTCCTGCGAGAACACGGGATAGAATCCTGGGAATCCACAGAATGGTAAGAATATGTGACAACAAAAGGAGGACACGATCATGAAGAAAGTGATGACGATGCTGCTGGCTCTGGCCCTTGCCGGGCTGATGGGGATTTCCGCTCTGGCGGAGGAAGCCGTACAATTGCCCAATATGAACGCCTTCACGGCAAAGACGCTGGAGGGTGAGGCAGTCACACAGGAGATTCTTGCGGACGCGGATCTGACCGTTGTGAACGTCTGGTCGATCATGTGCGGCCCCTGTATTGAGGAAATGCCGCAGGTGGCGGCCTTTGCAAAGATGCTTCCGAAGAACGTGCGCGTGATGACCATCTGTCCGGACGCGGACCTGGCGCCAGATGAGGTCATGAACTTCCTGAAGGAGGCGGGCTTTGAGGGGATCACGCTCGTCAGCGGGGACGGCGATTTTGAAACGCTGCTGAACCAGGTGCAATATACACCTACCACCTTCTTCCTGGACAGCCGGGGCAACACCGTGGGCGAAGTCATCATCGGTGGGGTGGATCACCTGCAGGATGCCTGGCTGGCGGCGGTCAACACGGCGCTGACCGAGATCGGGAAGCCGGTGATTCAGCTTGAAGGAAATCAGTAAGCGCATGGACATGGCAGTCAGGATCTGTACGCTGATCCTGGCTGCCGCCTTCATCATCCTCGGAGTGATGAGGGGCGAGCCTCTGGTGGTATGGAAAAAGGCGGTGAAAATATGCCTCGAATGCATCGGAATCGGGTGAAAAAGCGGAGATCTCCACGGACGTGGATTCAATTGGGCTTCACTGCGCTCTTTAATGGGTACGCGGCAGGTTTTGCGAAGGGAACGATTTTTACCGGGGCCACCAAATACGCCTGCGTTCCGGTATTGAACTGCTATTCCTGCCCGGGGGCGCTGGGTTCCTGCCCCATCGGCTCCCTGCAGGCCGTCATCGGCGGCGCGAAGCATCAATTCTCATTCTATGTGCTGGGGACGATCATGCTGTTCGGCATTGTGCTGGGACGCCTGGTCTGCGGCTTCTTGTGCCCGTTTGGGCTGGTGCAGGATCTGCTGCACAAAATTCCCGTACGGAAATGGCGCGTGCCGAAGCGCGTAGACAAACCTATGCGCTATCTCAAATACGTGGTACTGCTGGTGATGGTGATCCTGCTGCCGATGTTCGCGACCAACGCGCTGGGCACAGCGCCGCCCTTCTTCTGCAAATACATTTGTCCTGCCGGAACGTTGGAGGGCGGTATTCCTCAGCTGTTGATGAACGAAAAGCTCCGTGCTCTGGCCGGCTGGCTGTTCAGCTGGAAAGCGCTGCTACTGTTGGGAGTACTATTGCTCTCTGTGAAAATCGGCCGCCCTTTCTGCCGGTATCTGTGCCCTCTGGGAGCGCTCTATTCCCTGTTCAACCGTTTCAGTCTGGTCAGGATGAACCTGGATGTGCACAAATGTGTAGGCTGTCACGCCTGCGAACGCACCTGCCCCATGCAGGTCGATGTGACGAAGCAGATCAACAGCGCGGAGTGCATTCGCTGCGGCAAGTGCAAGGAGGTCTGTCCCACCGGCGCGATCTCCACCGTTGTATCTCTGAAAAATCAGCCGTCCGTCGCTTCTCAGGATGCGCGGCAGGGTGTATAATAACGAAGGAAATTCAGGTCAAAGGAGGCGGCGCGCGTGGCAGCCATCTACTATGCCGATGATGAACAGGACATCCGGGAGCTGGTGAGCGCCTGGCTGAAAAGCGATGGGCATGAGGTGACCGCCTTTGAAACCGGCGACGCGCTGCTGACCGCCTTTCGGGAAAGACCCTGCGATCTGGTCATTCTGGATATCATGATGCCGGGCACGGACGGCATCGGGATTCTGACCGCGCTGAGAAGGGAGTCCCGCGTGCCGGTGATCCTGCTGACGGCAAAGGACACAGACAGCGATTATTATACCGGCCTGACGCTGGGCAGCGACGACTACATCACCAAGCCCTTCAAGCCCATGCTGCTCTCGGCCCGGGTGAAGGCGCTGCTCAGGCGCGTGGAGATGGACAGCGGTGCGCCGGGCCGGAGCGCGCCGGTCATAACCTGCGGAAATTTGCGCTACACGCCCGGCAAAAATCTGTTTGAGGTATCCGGGCGGGAGCTGCGCCTGACCCCCACGGAACTGAAGTATCTGGCTCATATGATGGCGCATCTCGGCGAAAACGTCAGCCGGAATGATCTGCTGGACGCGGTATGGGGCATGAATTTTGAAGTCGAGACCCGCGTGGTGGATGAGACAAACCGCCGCCTGCGCCGCAAACTGAATGAGGCGGGCGCGGATGTGACGCTTGAGACCGTATGGGGCTTTGGCTTTAAACTGACAGAGAGGAACGCGTGAGATGAAGAGAACCCACAGCATGAACCGGCGCGCCCTGCGGCGGCTGCTGGCGGCAAGTCTCCTGACCGCCGCTGCGCTGATCGTGATCTTCTCATTTGCGCAGATGAACGACATCCATGCCAGGGCCAGAGAGGCGCTCAGAGAATTCAGCTTTTCCACGACCAGCGGCGCGGGGCGAAAGGTACCGGGCATAGAGATCATTGACGCGGCGTATCGGGACGAGACCATGCTGACCCCGACGGAGCTGATGCTGCTGGCCGCCTATGATGCAAAAAAGGACGTTCTGCCCGACGGCGAAATCGCGCGCTGGGCGGAGAGCGGGAATGATATTTTCTATTTCACCATGCCGCAGAGCGACCTTTACGGTTCCGGCTATTCGGGAAAGCTGCTGGTTTACGCGGACGTGAGCTTTCCTTCTGAGGTGGTACGGCGCACGACAGGTCTGCTGGCCGTACTGTTCCTCGCCTTCGGCGCGCTCCTGATCCTGATGGAACGGCACACGGCTGAAGTGCTGGATCGGAAGGATCAGAGCCTGAAGGATTTCTTTGCCAACGCCTCGCACGAGCTGAAAACGCCGGTCATGGCCATATCCGGATACGCGGAATCGCTCCGAAAAGGCGTCGTGGATCAGGACAAAGCCTGCGATGTGATCGAGCGGGAGACTGGGCGCATGAGCGAGCTCATCGGCGGCATCCTGGATCTGAGCAAGCTGGACAGCGGCGCAAGACAGCCGAATTGCCTGAACTGCGATGCCCGGGAGATTGTTTACGACGCGCTGAACGCCATAGCGCTCGAGACGGAGGAGCGCGGCATCGAACTCACGGTCCATATGCCGCAGCCGCTGCCTGTGTGCGGCGATGAGGACATGTTGTTCTCTGTTTTCTCCAATCTGCTGACAAACGCGGCACGGTACGCAGAAAAAGAGATCGCTGTGACCGGCGATATAGCACGCGATGTTCTGCGCGTCACTGTCTCCAACGATGGCCCGCCCATCTCCCCGGAGGACGCGGCCCATGTCTTTGACCGCTTTTACAAGGGCTCGAGAGGACAGACCGGCGTCGGCATGGCGCTGGCAAAAGAATATACGGAACTGCATCACGGTAAAATACAGGCGGACGCGGAAAGCGGGAAAACTCGATTCATCGTCCTTCTGCCGACAGAGCGATAAGTCATCCACAGGGCAGCGGCGCAGGCCGCGCCTTTTTTTGCAGTTTTGCTGCAAATCATCTGCGCTTTTGCGGGGATTGCGGCGGCGTTTTCGCCTATACTTGCCATGCGGGTCAAGAAAGCCCGCCGGATCCAAAAAGGAGGCGGAAACGATGAAAAGATGGATTGCGTTGTTTTTGACGCTGATGATGGCGCTGGGGTGCGTGAACGCTTCACTGGCGGAGGCGCTGCCGGCGACTGCACAGGGAACTGCGGTCAGACCGCAGGATGATTTCTATGCCGCGACAAATGCGGAACTGTTGGCGACTCATGCCACAGGCGAAAACAGCGGCGCCTGGAACTGGTTTTTCGATCTGGAAGAGCAGGCGTTTCGGGATCAGAAGCAGATCATCCAAGCGGCGGTCCCCGGATGGGGCGCGGGTCTGAGTCCGGAAGGAAAGCTGGGCGTGCTTTACCTGTTGGCGACAGATCAGGAAGGCCGGGACGCGGACGGGCTGAAGGACTTTGATGCGCTCATGCGGCCGCTCATGGAGGCGTCCACGCTGCCGGAGTTTCTTGAGCGCCTCGCGCAGCTGCAATACCGCTACGGGCTGCCTTCATTCCTGAACATCGAGGTGCTGGCCTACGACGAGAACCCGGGAGAGTATGTGGTTCAGATCAGCGACCCCGCATCGGTGGTGGGTATGATCGAGTTCATGGATGTGGAAGGACTGGAGGACATCCAAGCGTTTTACACGCGTGAGCTCGCGGGGCTTTTGACCGCCGCCGGCTGGACGGAAGCGGATGCGAAGAAGGCGACAGAGGAAAGCTACGCCTTTGTGAAAACGCTGTCGGAAGGCTGGTCAAAGGACGGCAAGAACACATCCGTTTCCATGGACGAGGCGCAAAAGGCGCTCTCCAACATGGATCTTAGCTTTTTGATAAAACAGTACGATGATGAAAGATAACCGCAACGCACCAATACCCAAATATAATACCAACCTGAACATTTACAATTCGTTCACTTGATTTCAGGCAAGACCGGCGATACAATCATAGTGTTAGCCGGTATCCCTTACATGACGGAGAACCGCTGGCAGCATATGTTATGAATCACAATGATGCAGAAAGAAGGTCAGAACAATGAAAAGACGACTGGTTGTGTTGATGGCAGCGCTCATGATGATGGTCACATCCGCAATCGCGGAAAGCGCGTCCATGGA
>CADCFG010000050.1 GCA_902800625.1 uncultured Eubacteriales bacterium
ACGGCTATAGAGACGATGAGTATTTCTTTACCCTCGTTCGCTATCTTGCTCTGCCTCTTGCTTGGCTTGAATCCCACAACTTTCCGTGAAGAACCAAAATTCTTGATATTAGTATAAAATTTTCAGTTTCTTTGTCCCGTGGGCGTGGCGCCGGTAACTTTCTTGAAGATCTTGAGGAAGTAGTGGTAATCGGTGAAGCCCACCTGCTCCGCGACCTCGTAGACCTTCAGCGTGGGATTCGCCAGCAGCCGCTGCGCCTCCCGCACGCGCATGGCGTTGACGTAGTCGGTGAAGGCGCTGCCGGTCTCCTTCTTGAAGATCTGGCCCAGGTAGGAGGTGTTGATGTGGCACTCAGCGGCGACCTGCTTGAGCGTCACGCCCTCCCGGTAGTGCTCCGCGATGTACGCCACCGCCAGGCCCACGACGCTCGTGCCCTTGCCCAGCACCGCCCGGTTCTCCGAAAACAGCTTGCCGCAGAGTTCAAACAGCCAGGCGCTCATCTCGGAAAACCGGCGCAGCGCGAACAGCTGCGCGAAGTCGAAGTCGATCGGGTCCTTAAAGGCGTTGATGCTGCCGCAGGTCTCGTAAAAGCACTCCGCCATGCGCACGGCGATGTGCATCATCAGGTTCTGCGCCTGGCTGAGCGACGGCTTCGTCTCGCCCGCCAGGGCCTCCAGCGCCGCCTCCAGGTCGCGCTTGAGGCCGTCCTGGTCGCCGCGGCGAATGAAGCCTTTCATCCGCTCATAGTCGATCCGGTCGAAGGCCCGCTCCTGCGGCGAGGTCTCCGGCACGCCGTCGTACCACACGATGCCGCCGTTCTTGAGGAACACGCCGTACTCGAGGCTCTCCCGCGCGCTCTCGTAGGAGGCCTGGATCTCCTCCACGCGCGCGGCGGGACGGCCCACGCCGATGGTGAGCGCGATCTGCCCCACGCCCGCCCGCGCCGTCACCGCCTCCAGCGCGCGCTGGATGTCCATGCGGCTGTGGGGCGTGCGTTCGTGGGACATCAATAGCGCCAGGTTCCCGTCGCCGTCGACGAACGCCGTCAGGCTGCCGCCCGGGGAATCGAAGCGGACGTCGCGGTTGAGCTCCAGGGCCAGCTGTTCGCGCCGCGCCGTGGAGACCTGCCGGGGCATGGAGCACACCGCGCAGGCGTGCTCCTCCGCGCCGAGGGACAGGTTCAGAAACTCCGCCTTTTCCTTCAATTCCTCGAGGCTGATGTTGCCGGACACCAGGCGGCGGAGCGTGTTGGAGCGGAGCAGCTCGCTGCCCTGGCGGATCTGCCGGCCCACGACGGCCTCCTTCTCGATCTCGCTGACGGCGTTTTTCAGGTTGGAGATGAGCTCGTCGTTGTCGATCGGCTTGAGCAGGTAGTTGTCCACGCCCAGCCTGATCGCGGCCTTGAGGTAGTCGTAGTCGCTGTAGCCGCTGAGGATCGTGATCTTCACGTCGAAATCCAGCTTCTTGACCTCCTGGATCAGCTGCAGGCCGTCCATCTCCGGCATGCGGATGTCGGTGATCAGGATCTCCGGGCGAATGGCGCGGCACAGCTTCAGCGCCTCGACGCCGTCGGCGGCCTCCCCCGCCACCTCCAGGCCCAGGCTGTCCCACTCAATGGTCTCGCGCAGTCCCTTGCGAATGACCGGCTCGTCATCCACGATGATTACTCTGTACATACTCCTCCAGCTCCTCCTTCTTCCGGGCGGGCATGATGATGCTGACGACGGTGCGCACGCCGCTCTGGCTCTCGATGGTCAGCCCGTAGGGCTCGCCGAACAGGATGCGGATCCTCTGGTGCACGTTGCTCAGGCCGATGCTGTAGTGGTCCTCGGCCTCATTTTCGGGCTGGTCGAGCAGGCCCGTGATGCGCCGGACCTTCTCCTCGTCCATGCCGCAGCCGTTGTCCTCGACGGCGATCACGAGCCTGCCCTCCGGCTCCTGACGCGCAGAGACGGAGATGATGCCGCCGGAGGAGACGCCCTTCTGGCCATGGCGGATCGCGTTCTCCACCAGCGGCTGCAGGATGAACTTGGGCACGCCCAGCGCCATCAGCCTCTGCGGAACGTCCGTGACGACGTCAAAGGCATCGGCGTAGCGGATCTTCTCCAGCTCGACAAAGGCGTTCGCGTAGTCGATCTCCTCGCGAAGCTCCACGAACATGCCCCGCGTCTTGATGTTCCAGCGGAAGAGGTTTCCGAGGATGTGGATCATCCGGGCGGTCTCGGCGTCGTGGTTCATCAGCGCGTTCACGCGGATCGATTCCAGCGTGTTGAACAGGAAATGCGGGTTGATCTGCGCCTGCAGCGCCTTCAGCTCCGCGGTCTTGGACTGGAGCTGGTACACATACGCGGTCTGGATGTGCTTGTCCAGGCTGGTGATCATGCTGTTGAAGCGCTGCTCCAGGTAGCCGATCTCGTCGTTCGCCCGCACGTCCCCGTATTCGTTGAATTCGCCGCGCTCGAGGTCCCGCATCTTGCGCACGAGGCGCTCGATCCTGCGCGAGAACATCGACGCCGAGATCAGGCTGATGACCAGCGCCAGCACGACGCACACCACCAGTATGCCGTAGAGCCGCCGCCGGATCGCGCCCGCCTCCCTTCGGATCACGTCCCGGTTGACGATGTTCACGAAGCGATAGCCGGTCTGATCCGAGGTCAGCATGTTGACGACGTACTGGTCGTTGGACTGCGCGCCGTCCAGATCGTCGATGCCGTACTTTTCGCCGTTGAACGGCGCGCCCGCCGCCTCGCCGGAGGAATCAAACAGCGTCAGGCCGTTTGGATCGACCACAACCATCGTCCCGTTCAGGCTGTCCGAATTCTGAATGGCCGCCTTGAAGTGGTCCGCCCAGACGTTGACCACGATGTAGCCCAGCGGGTTGTTGAAGCGCACGGCGTTCTCGTCGAACAGGTAGATGCAGTAGGACAGCACGGAGTAGTTGTTGACGCTGCTGGAGTTGATGTAGTCGGGAATGTGGTTTGGGACGAAGCGGATCTTGTTGTCGATCGCTCCCCCCGGCAGACTCTTGCTGTAAAAGTCGTAGTTCAGGGACGGGTCCCTTCCGGCGACGTTGGAGAAGAAGAACACGTCTCGGTCGCCGTAATCCACGATGAAGATGTCGGATATGAAGCTATTGGAGCTGCAAATGTCCTGCAGGTAGCCGGAGATGACCTCGCGCTTGGTCTTGCGGTTCAGGTTCTCCAGCTTGCGCGGTTTGAGGTAGTCCATGACGCTGTAGTTGTCGTAGTAGCTCAGCGGCATGTACAGCTTGACGAAGATGTTTCGGATCGTCTTGTATTTGTCGTCGCTGTAGTCCCGCACCTGGCGGACCATCTCGCGGTCCACCCGCGACTCCTTCTCCGTCAGCGTCCGCACGACCCAGGAGGTCGTCAGGCCGGAGACCAGGCCCATCCCGATGATGATGACGAGGCCGTAGGAGAGCATCATCTTGATGAAGTACCTGCTCACAAAATGCGGTTCGCGCCGTGCCATGCCATCGCTCCTCCCATTCAGCCGTTGCCCGTTCGTCCCGTCCTCACGCCCTGCGCTTCAAAAGCGCCGCGAACGCGCCGTTCGCCGGCAGCGCGAAGGCGAGCATGCCGCCCTCGTGCGCCACAGCGCCGTCGTCCTCCGCGAAGACGCGCTCGAGGACGTACTCCTCCCCGACGGGGATCGCCATCCGCTCCGGCACGCCGTCAAACACGTGCCCCACGACCAGCTTCGCGCCGCCGTCTGGGCTCGTGCGCTCCACTGCCTGCCAGCCGCGGGGGTGGCGATAGCTGGCGATCCGCGGCCCGTGGCGCACGGTGACGCCGTCGCGGATGACGCCCTCGGCCCGGCGATAGAACGCGATGCCCCGCTCGACGACGGCCCATTGCTCCGCGCTCAGCGCCTCCACGTCGCCGGAGAGGCACATCACGCCCAAAAACGTCGCCGCGACGGACCACACCAGCCGCCGGATCGAATCCCCGCGGCGCAGCACCGCCCAGATCAGGCTCTGCTCCGGCAGCATCGCGCGGTGCAGGTTCGCCGCGATGATCGGCAGCTCCCGCTGCTCGTGCGAATCGGTGGCCGACGCCAGCTGGCACAGGCCCAGGAACGACGGCTCCAGCCGGTGCCCGCCCGACGCGCAGTCCTCGATGAGGATATTCGGGATGCGCGCGCGTATCTCCCGGAAGAAGTCCTGCGACGCGGCGATGTCTCGGCGCAGCCCTTCGCCCAGGCTCTCCGCGCCGTCGCAGCCCACGCCGATGCTCTCGTTGCAGTCGATCTTGACGTATTCAAACCCGTTTTCCGAAAGCGGCTCGATGACCTTTTCGCGCAGGTATTCCCGCACCCACGGATCGCGCATGTCCCAAAACCTACGCACGCCCGCCGTGATCGGCGCGCCGAAGCGCGTCAGCTGGTGCGCCGCCTGCCCCTCGAACACGTCGGCCTCCCGCCCGCAGATCTCCGGCTCGAACCACAGCCCGGGGCGCATCCCGGCGTCGCGGATGGCCCGCGCCGCCGCCCCGAGGCCGTCCGGGAACTGGTCGGCATTGACCGTCCAGTCGCCCATGTTCAATTCCCAGCTCTTGCCGGGCTGGGCATACCAGCCGCAGTCGATGACAAAGTAGTCGATGTCCCGCCCCCGAAGCGCCGGAAGCAGCTCCCCGAGCCGCCGCTGGCTCGGCGCGCCCCAGGTCGTGCAGAATTCGTTGAACACCACCGGCAGCCGATCGGGGCGCGGCAGCTTCGACAGCGCCCGCTTCTGCATCCGGGTCAGCCGCGCGCAGAGCGCGTCCACGTCGCCGACACAGGCGCTCAGGTGCGCGGCGGGGGTCTCGAACGCCTCCCCGGGCTGAACGACCTTCGCCCAGTGCCCGAAGTCGTAGTCCGCGAGCCCGCCCGACAGGCACAGCCCGTCGTCCCGGCGGTACGCCTCCATCTGCCACCACGCCGACGCGTGCAGCTGCGCGCCCCAGACCACGCCGCTTACGCGGTCCTCCACCGCGGCGAACGGGAACCAGCGGCGCACCGGCAGCGAACCCACCTGGCCGAACTTCTCGCTGAACGCGCCGTGGCCGGACCACGACGGCTCCAGCAGCAGATCCTCGATCGCGTCGCTGATCAGGCGGCCCTCGTCGCTCCACTTGCTGCCCAGCCGATGCAGCGTCAGGCTGTTCGGCGCGTCCATGGGCGCGTAGGGCGTGATGCCGCAGAGGCTGAAGCTGGACAGCATCTCCAGCGTGACGGGCGCGTCGCCGCCGTTTCGAAACACGCTGCGGACCTCGACGCCCGGCTCGCCTTCACGATAATTCAGATGATGCTCGACGCACAGCCCGCCCGGCGCAGCCAGCGCAGTGACGATGCGCGTTGTCCCGCCGTCCCGGACCAGCTCCTGCTTTTCATACCCGAAGCGGCCCACAGACGCACCGCCACGCATGGTGTGCCCATTGGCAAAGCCAAAGGGAAAGTCGTCGCCGCGCAGGCGCAACTGCACCAGCGAATCCACATGCTGGCGCTTTGCCTCGCGCCGCGCCTCCCAGTGCGCGGGGTTGAGCTCCAGGCCCACCTGCCGCCCGTCTTCAGACAGCCAGTAGCTCGCCTCCATGTCCCCCAGCGTCTCCCTGCGCAAGAGTTGTCGCGTCATCTCAAGCCCTTCCTTTCGTTCCCGTCCGCCGCCCATGAATTAAATCTACCGCGATTTCACCCGGATGTCAATCTCATATCCGGCTCGACGGCGTGGCCCGTCACACATCCGAAAAGCCCAACTCCCCACACAGCTTCGCGTACCGCACCTGCTCGTGCGGCTTGACTTCCTTCGTCGGGTCAGACAGGCTGTGGTCGATCACGTCGGCGTCCTTGAGGATCTCGTCCAGGGGACCGTCAACTTCGGCCTTGTTGTCATGATGCAGGATGGCGGCGCAGATGACGTCCGTCTCCTCCGGCGTCGTGATCGCCAGCTTTTCCAGCATTTTCCGCGCGTAATCCGCGCCGAGGCGGGCGTGGTCGTCATAGCTGCCGCTCTTGTAGGCGTACAGGTCGTGCAGCAGCCCCGCCATCGTCGCCAGCTCCGCATTCTCCCCGCGCTTCTTCGCCAGCACCGCCGCCGCCAGTGCGACCCCGTGCAGGTGGGAGACGGCCTTCAACCGCTTGTCCTCGTCCTCGATCTTCTCAAGCACCCTGTGCACCTGCTTCTGCAGATCCTTGATCCGGCTCATGTTTACTCCTCCCGTTCCCTCTGATTTCTCACTTTGCGTCCGCAAATGCATAGGCTTCACGGATCCATGAACGCAGCTCCTCATCCAGTTCCTCCGGCTTGCTGACGACGATATGGTGTGTCCATCTTCCGGAATACGGCTCTGTCTTCACCGCGATGCGCTCCGAGTCCAGGGGAGCCGGAAGCCCAAGTGTGATGACCAGATATCCCTTCGGCAGCTCGGCTTTTCGTCGCACACGCGCGAAGGAGACGCAGGCAAAGACATGCCGGTTGGAAAACGTGATCTGCGTCTTCTGCACGCGCTTGTTCACCACGGGGAACGAAGCGACGATGAGTTCCTCAAACGCCTGATACAGCGGCAGCGCCTCCAAATGCGCGTCAAAGAACATCAGGGTATCCAGATCAGGTTCCCGCATGTCACACCTCTTTCTCTTCAATCACCACGGGAATCACATCGCCGTCGCGCTTATTCAACCTGGCGCGAATCGCCTCATTTATCAGCCTCCGGAAGCTCTCCTCGAATCGCCGGTCGTCCTCCTCGGTCCGCTTCGCCGGGCCCTTCAGGTGGTTTTTGGTCTTGCGCCGGGCGACCTTCGCCATGTGGCGCTCCATCAGCAAACCATCGATATTCTCATCCGTGTACCATCGTCCGCTCTGATGGATGGCCTTCGCACCTTTCCCCAGCGCCAACGCCGCAACACCGTAGTCCTGCGTGACGACAATATCCCCTCGTTGGCAGAGATTGATCAGTGCAATGTCTACCGCGTCAGCTCCAGCGCCGATTAACCGAATCTCGCTGTAATCTGAGTTCAGCACATGGTTCGTATCGCACAGCAGCACCACGGGAATGCCATACTCCTTCGCCACCCGTTCTGCAATCCGTGTCACCGGGCAGGCGTCTGCGTCAACGTAGGTCTTCATAGGATTTCGTACTGAAGCATCTCGTACTTCAGCTTCGTTCCCTCGTCGATTGCCTCCGGCAGCAGCGCCCGTGCGATGAACAGCGGCTCCTCCTCCGCGTCCGTGCGATTCAGCCAGGCATATTCCCGTCGATGCGGGCGACGATGTAATACTTTATTTCCATGTTATCATTCACTTTCTTGATTACTATCGGTTTAATCAAGTTTAATACTCCAGAAGCCTGCCATAATCATTCCATTCCCCGAACATCCGGCCCTGTTTCGTTTCCACAATCAAGTGTGAAAGCGTTTGCTCATACATAGCAGGATTACGTTTCTTATAGAAGGCAACATTTCCGGCCCGTACCCGCCGGTAAAGCGGGGGAAACGCTTTGAACTTTGACCAGGCCCGTGCTCGCTTCAGGGCGGCTTCAATATCCGGATCGACCCTGATACTCCGCGCCCCCATCGCAGGAAGAACCGCTCTGCCCGCGTCGGTCATCAATCCCAGCTTTTCCAGCCTGCGGACACGCTCTTTGTTCAGTTCCGTCCAGGACTGTTCTTTTTCCTCAGCGAAAACCTCTGCATCCGCACGCCGTCGATGATCGCGTGGGTGCTGTCGATCCAGCCAAAGCACAGCGCCTCCTCAACGGCATCCAGATAATAGAATACATTCGGGCTGACCGGTTTCCCGCGCTTTACCTTAATCCAGCATTCGGTTTCTTCCAACGAATTGAGGGTAAGCCACTGTCTGAATTCAAATCGGTTTTTTATCTCCAGGACATTTTCTCCCATTGCTCCACACACCCTCAAACGCCAATTGATCAATCCCACTCGTATGCCAACTTTGGGCCTCCATCAAACTGAACCATCCCGCAATACTCAAAGCCTTCCCTTCTTTTGCCTAATATCACCTATTTGGCTCCAGCCGCCCGCTTTCGCCCATGTCGCGGCCTGACGCCCCATAGTCGCCCAACGGGGGCGATCCTGTCAGAAGGCCGTTACGGGGGCTTCTTGGCGGCCACGTTCGCTTGCCCTCAGATTAGTGGCATCTCCTTCTTGCCATCGATATAAGGCTGGTAGATACTCTCGATGCGCCCGCCACCCCTGTTGTCACAGCCGGAGCAGAATTCACAGTCGATGCCGCAGGCACCCCACAGCGCCTGGTGGACGATGCGGATACGCTCCTCCCGGGTAGTGTCCTTGATAAGTATGGATTTCACGCTTCATCAGCCTTTCCATTCTCCCGCAGAAGCAGGTAACGCACACCTTTGAAATACGCATCCAACGACGCGATGTGATCCTCAACGAACATCCCCCGAACAGGCATGCTGTAACTTCCCCGTTCAAGCCGATATAGCGATCAGCACAGCCACGTAATAGATCACGGAGATCAGATTCGTCCATCCCCCTGAAACGATAATGCGAATCCCCTTCGGCAGCCTGCCAACGACAGGTTTCAGCAGGAACAGCATCCCGGGGCTTAAAAGGAACATCCACCTTGGCAGTACTGTATTCCCGGTCACGATCAGGAATGCTAGCAGCACAAATCCGATTCCTTCTCCTGCGTACAGGATCAGCGGCAGCTTCTGAAAATACTTCGAGGCAGTATTCAGCGCATTCCTGTATTGATCGTCGCCAAGCAATCCCAGATACGCGCAATGACTGTGATAGGCTCCGCCCGTGATGATCCCGAAGCAGGAGAGAAGGAAGGCGGCCATCGCCAGTGTGTGCGCCTGATCATTGGTCATAAGAGCGATATGATAAAACCCGACGCAGTACAGGAAAGCGGCGACAGGCCCGATCATACCTCCGGCCATGACACGTCCCGCCGGCAATCCTTTCATGACGTCAATGATGGCGTTTATCTTTTCTTCTGCCGAACTCTTTGGACCGCAGGCGAAATCCTCCGGGGTGTAATAAAGCAGCATATCCCCGGCGAACATCAGCAGCGCGCCCGCAAGCCCAACCCAAATTGTAGTCAGCAGCATCTTTCCATCTCCTGTTTCACAGGTTCTGTTCACAGCACCATGACCAGTGTCCCCGCACCGATCAGGATGCAGCCGATTAGAGATTTCGTGCTGAACTCCTCGTGCAGAAAGATAAAGGCCAGCGCCAGCGTGATGACCACGCTCAGCTTGTCGATGGGCACGACCTTCGAGGCCTCTCCGATCTGCAAAGCCTTGTAGTAGCACAGCCAGGAAGCGCCTGTGGCAAGGCCGGACAGGATCAGAAAGATCCAGCTTTTCTGGCTGATGGATTTGATGCCGCTCTGCGCGTTCGTCAGGAAAACCATGCCCCAGGCCATGACTACCACGACCACCGTACGAATGGCCGTGGCCAGATTGGAATTAACGCCTTCAATGCCGATCTTGGCGAGAATGGATGTCAGCGCGGCAAACACCGCGGAGCCCAATGCGAACCAGAACCACATATACCATGTCTCCTTAATACTTTCCGTAATGCACGTTCTCGGTGTGCAGGTCAATATCAGTGTATGCCATCTTTTCTTCGGCCTTCTCGCCGATGGCCACAAGATTCAGCACCGTATAACCCTCCGGCACACCGAGCAGGGCTCTGATCTCCTGATCGGAGGTTCCCCGCTGCCCGATGCGATTCCTGATGTGGACCCAGCAAGCTCCAAGGCCATACTGCTCGACGGCGAGCAGGATATAAGCAGATGCGATGGCACCGTCCTCGATCCAGAATTCAGCCTGACGCTTGTCCGCCGTCTTGACCATGACGACGATCACGGCATCCGCACCGTTGATCTGGGAGCCGCCCATCTGCTTGCAGGCCCCGATCTTCCGGATCATGCCCTTGTCGCGTACCACTACAAATTCCACCGGCTTATGGCCGAAGGAGGTCGGCGCGGTCAGCGCGACCTTCATGATCTCCCGGATCAGTTCATCGTCAATGTGGGCATTGCCATACCTGCGTACAGAGCGCCGCCTTCTGGTCAGTTCATATAAATCGTTCTTCACTTTCTCTTCTCTCCGTTCACAAGAACCACATTCATGGCCTCAATCTCTTTTCATTCGTTTATCTATGATTTCATCATGACAGCAGTTCCCGTCTGAAAGATCCGAATGCCTGATGAATAGTACATGCCTTGGCAGATTTTCATAGGACGTCGTATCCGTCATACAGAAAATCTTGCACAAACTCCTGATGCCGTATGTCTCAAACATTTCAACATAAACGCACTTCGAAATGCAGTATTCTATTTTCCCTTCTGAAGCAGTGAAATAGTCATACGTCAGACTTCCGTCTTTCACGCGCTTATCATGATCCGAAATGTTCCATTTTCGTGCGATCTGATATGCGTTCGGCATCCTGTCAATGCATCGCAGCAATCGTTTGAAGAAGTTTCTTCTCGCACTGAAGCCGCTGTTGATGATATCAATGATCTGAGAATCAGAGAGATCAAACCGTTTCAACCCAAGGCACATGGCAATTACCGCGTATACGTGTACAGCATTTGTTGTAGGGTAACCGCTGTACTTTTGGAACGATTCAGAGTGATACATTTCCCTGAGCCTTTTCTCATATGAAGTGATCTCGTCATCAACGTCCTTTATTTTTCCTTCGACAAGCGCCTTGCGGTATATTTTCGCATAGCTTCTTATCGTTTTCTCAATATCCATTGTCATAAATTCAACAGCACCCCTTCTCTGCCTGCCAATTCAGGTGAAAGATGATCCGTTTATCAAATACCGCTTTGTGCTGTGTTTCATCGCATCAACAGGTATGCTCCAGCAGAGATGACAGCAATCTGTATAATCAGCAGCACCGGGAAGACCACCTTGAAATACCAATGCCGCGTCTTGTGATGGAACACCTTCATCCCCAGCACGCCGCCCAGTCCTCCAAAGCACGCCGTTACCAGAAACAGCATCTTTTCCGGTACGCGCCACTTCCCCTGACGGGCACATCGCTTGTCGTGTCCCATCAGCACAAAGGCAGTGATGTTCATAATCGCAATGATGGCCAAAGCCATCAGAATAACCATCTTCTTAGAGTGTGTTTCCAAAAGCATAAATCCGAGCGAAAAGCGAAGAAATATGAAGATTTGGAGAAAATCCAAAAGGAAAACAGGTAGTCGATGTCGAATATAACTCATGAGGTGAGCCACATGAAGCGAATGATTCGACGGTACGAACTGACAGACGCCGAATGGGCGCGGCTGCAGCCCTATTTTCCAGAGCGACAGATGGGCGACAAGGGACGTCCGAGGCGGGAACCCAGGGAGATGCTGAACGGCATCTTCTGGATCGCCCGGAGCGGAGCGGCCTGGCGCGACCTGCCGGATCGGTACGGTCCGTGGCAGACAGTGTACAAACGGTTCAAGGAATGGTCGGAAAGCGGCCTGATCGAGAAGATCTTCCATGAACTGGGCGAAGACGCTGACCTGCAGGACATCAGCATAGACAGCACCTACATCAAGGCACACAAGGCAAGCGCCGGTGCCGAGAGAGGGGGTTCTCAAAACCCGCTGAAGCCGTAGAACCCCCCTCCCAAAAGGAGGATGCTGTCTGGGCGAAAACCCAGGTTAATCAGTGCATTGGAGTGAGCCGTGGCGGCAGAAGCACCAAGATTCACGCCGCTGTGGACGCTTTGGGCAACCCTATAGCGATCCTGCTGATCACTGGCAATACCCCTGACATTACCGTCGCCGAGAAACTAATCAGCCAAATCGACTTTAAGGGGTCGACTATTCTCGCTGACAGAGCCTACGGCAAGTGGGAGTTTCGTGAGTTCATCGCCAACCACGATGCGGATTTCTGTATCCCTCCAAGGAAAGATAATACCGACCCGTGGTTCGTCGACTGGTGGCTCTACAAGGAGCGCCACCTTGTGGAATCCTTCTTCCTCAAGCTCAAGGAGTTCCGAAGCTCAAGCTCAAGGAGTTCCGAAGAGTTGCCACTCGCTTCGATAAACTCGCTTCCCGCTTCCTCGCCTTCGTCCATCTGGCTTGCATTCGTATTCTTCTTGCATAATCCCTGCGGGTATGCATTTAGAAACACTCTCTAAGGGATTACGGAGCGGTGTAGAGCTTACATATAATTCATTATAGCACTTTAACTTGAGCGTTACAAGGATTTACGCATATTATCGGCAGTTTCCGAATTCGTGATCGTCTCCGAAAGGAAGCTTTTTCAATAAGCTTTCTTCTGCATAGAGACAGCCCACTTGAGTAACAACATTCGTGCATATAAAAGCCTATGGGGATGGGCAGTATGGCCTTCAACCATGCTGCCCATCCCCATAGGCATCAAGCATTTTCTTCAGGTCGTCGTAAAGTGTGCATGATTGCAGGCTGCATCTGTTCTTTATTCCCAATATGAGATAGTCCATTGATGTTTCGAGCACCATCGTTAAGCGGCTCATCGTTTCCAGCGAGGGCTTCTTTTCGCCGCGTTCAATATGACCTATAAAGGATGGCGAGATGTCAACCAGCTCGGCCAGATACTCCTGCGTCATCTTATGCTGGAGCCGAAGTTCCCGCACTCTGGAGCCAATGGCACGGTAATCGAGACAATCTGTCATGGCTGCACCTCCATTTCTACTGTTTGATCGTGCGAGCTTTCAACCTTTGAAAGTGATTGGCTGCCTCGCGCCTGATCTTCTCCAATTCATCGACTGCGCCACATCCGTTCATCTGCGCCATGCGTATAATGGGGTCCAACGATTCAAGGTGTACTGCCTCCATTGCCAGCATCTTCGCCTTATCTTCGGCCTCCTTCGGATCCCATGTTTCGTCCACATAGGCGATGTAGTCCATAGCCCCATTTGCTGCGCCGACAAGCACCTCATCCAGCTTTTCGCCAAATATGGTCGCTACGACAGTATACAGTGCCGCCTCGCCCTTATCGGCGGTTCTTCGGATCAAATCGACTTCTGATGGCCTGTAGCTCTCGGAATACAGGCCATGAATGCTCTCGTACTGCTCCACGAACAGGTAAGCCACGTCATCCAGGTTCATTGTATCGACTCCTTTATAGCGTTTAGCTCTTGTAGTGGTTCAATTATATAGTACACTGCCCCCTTTATCAAGAAAATATCGACTTATACGCTATAATCCCTCCTCCATCTCTGGAATACAATTAAGAGACGTAGGTGACGACATGGAGCTCGATTTTATCAGGGAACGCATTACTGAGCTGCGGATGAAGAAGGGTGTCTCCGAATCCAGAATGAGCAGTGACCTTGGCCACAACAAAAACTACATTCAACATATCGTCTCCGGGAAATCCAACCCATCGGTGCAGGAGCTCTTGTACATTATAGATTATATCGGCGTCTCCCCACGCTTGTTCTTCGATGAAGGAAACCAGCAGTCGATTCTGACGCAAAAGATCATCGACGGGCTGAAGGACATGCCAGAATCGGATTTACTGTTGTTGATCTCAATGATAAACAGATTAAACGAAGGCAAAGCGTGAGCCCTCATCGGGTTCGCGCTTTCCTTTTGCTTGTCCCTATTAATCGAACACCAAATGTCAATAAAATGAAATCCACTTAGTGTCTCTTGACAAGAACATATGTTCGATATTATAATACAATCACCAGCTGGCACCTACGAAAGAATGAGATTTGCGCGTTCCTGCAAAGGAAACGTGTACTCAGCTTTCGTGGGTGCATTTTCATCGGGAGATTCCAAGAAGAGAGGCGGTGGAGCAACTGGATGGATCCATGCGAGAGCCGGCCTACATCTGCATTGATCTCAAGAGCTACTACGCTTCAGTGGAGTGTGTAGCCCGCGGGCTCGATCCGCTGACGGCGCGGCTGCTGGTGGCGGACGAGACGCGCTCGGACAACACCATCGTTCTGGCGGTTTCCCCTGCGCTCAAGGCGCTGGGGGTTCGCAGTCGGCCACGACTGTTTGAAGCCAAGCAGGCCGTTCGGCTGGCGGAGGCCCAGCAGCACAGGAAGATCGACTTCATCATCGCACCGCCAAGAATGGCGGAGTACGAGCGGGTCTCTGCGGCAATCTACGCGGTATACCTCAAATATGTGTCTGTGGAGGACATCCACGTCTACAGCATCGACGAGGTGTTCATGGACGTGACCCACTACCTGCACCTGTACGAAAAACCCGCCGCGCAGGCCGGCATGGCTCCGGCCCACTACATGGCGGTGACGATGATCCGGGATGTGCTCAAAACCACCGGCATCACGGCCACGGTAGGCATCGGGCCCAACCTGTATCTGGCCAAGGTCGGCATGGACATCGCGGCGAAGAAGGCCCCGCCGGACAGGGACGGCGTGCGCGTGGCGGAACTGAACGAGGCGATGTACAAGCGGCTGCTCTGGCCGGTCCGGCCGCTGACCGCCTTCTGGCAGATGGGCGAGGGCAAGGCCCACCGCCTCGCCAAGTACGGCATCTACATCATGGGCGACATCGCCTGGACCTCCATCGTGGACGAGGAGTTTTTGTACCGGCTGTTCGGCATCGACGCGGAGATCATGATCGACCACGCCTGTGGCATCGAACCCTGCACCATCGCAGATATCAAGGCCTACAGGCCCAAGGCCCACTCCCTGTCCGTGGGACAGGTGCTCCCCCGACCCTATACCTATGACGAGGCGCGGCTGGTGTTCGCGGAGATGGTGGAGCAGCTGTCCATGGACCTGGTGAACAAGGGGCTGGCCACCAGCTGCCTGACCTTCTGGGTGAGCTTTGACCCGGTGTCGCTGGAAAAGTGCCGCTACGACGGTCCCGTGGCCATTGACTACTACGGCAGGCTCCACCCCAAGCACACCGGCGGCACCGTGCGGCTGCGCACCCGGACATCCAGCGCGCGGGTGCTGCGCGGGGCGCTGCTGGTCGCCTTTGAAAAGCACGTGGATCATCAGCTGTATGTGCGCAGACTGGGCGTCGCCGCCAACGACACCCACAACGAATGCCTCCAGCTGGACATGTTCACCGATTACGAAGCCTTAGAGAACGACGAAAAGGTGCAGCGGGTGATCCTGTCCATCCGCAGGAAGTACGGCAGCAACGCCATATTGAAGGGCATGAACTATCTGGAAGGCGCGACGGCCCGCGAGCGCAACACGCAGATCGGCGGCCATCGCGCATGAGGGGTGATTACATGGAATTTGCCTACAGCGACATCATCGGCCTGCGACGGCCCGTTCACGATGGCGATGTGTTCAGCCGCCGCCATCCGAAGATGACGCAGCTGAACCGCGCCAAGATCTTCGCGCCATTCGCCGCCCTCACCGGCTTTGACAGTGCGGTGCGAGCCAAGGAGATCCCATACGTTCCCCGGCACATCCTCGATCCGGAGGAGGCCTACGCGCTCAACGAAATGCTGAACGGCCTATACCTGAGGACGCGCACCGGCGTTCTGGCGCGCATGAACCGTATCACCGTGAAGGTGGAATACTTCGAGGTCTGCACCGACGTCAACAATGACGCCTATGGCCGACTGGGACTGTATCACACCCAGACCGGTATCCTGTGGAAGGTCGATCCGGTGGCGCAGACCATCACAGTCGGGGATAAGGTCATCTCTTTTTCGGACATCAGTACCCTGAACATCATCGGGAGGTCAGTATGAAGAACAAATCCATCTGCAAGACCTGCGCCTTCACCGGCTATAGGCCATCGAAGATGCCCTGGGGCTACGATGAAACGGACGCCCGCTGCGTCGAGTTTCGATTCCGACTGCGGGAGGCGCTGGAATACCTGATCGGGCAGGGATACACGGATTTCATGTCCGGCGGCGCGCTGGGGTTCGATCAGATGGCTGCGGAGATCGTGCTGTCTTTGCGGGAGAAATACCCCTGGGTCCGGCTCATCATGGTGATCCCTTTTGACGGTCAGGCGGACAAGTGGTCCCGGGAGCAGTGCGGGCGCTGGCTGGAGATCATCGAGGCGTCCGACAGGGTCATCCACATCAGCCACAGCTACGACAAGGGCGTGTTCTTCCAACGAAACCACTACATGGTTGAAAACGCCGACCTTCTTCTTGCCGCCTTCGACGGCCAGCCCGGTGGAACCGCAGGAACAGTCGCCTACGCCAAGCGGCACGGCGTGCGTGTGGTGCGACTCGCACCCGTCAAAGGCGTCATCTGCGCTGCCGGGTAGAGAGGATTATCCTCGTTGTGACAAAGCCATTACGGTCTGTTTCAAAACACGGGATTTCTGGACATTGGGAAACCTGGGTGATAGAATATGAACTGTTGTGAAATAGATAGGGAGGCAACAAACATGGACGATAATGAATCCAACACCACTTGGGAAGTCCGACCTGATGGTGAAAAACCCCAGATCGCCAATATGGATGAAATCGACTTCATGACGCTGCTCATGGAAAGCAGGATCATTCCGGCATCGTAATCTATATCACGATCGGTCCCAAAGGAGTTCCCCATGAAAAACAAGTTCGGCATCAACATAAAGCACTATTGCAGGGAACATGAAGCCAACGTCACCGCTTCAACGCCTTCCCCAGCCCTGCTCGGTCAGCATCTTGAGAAGATACAGTGGATTCAGCATGAGCGACTGGTACACCTGATCGTATTGGTATTGACCTGTATCCTCAGTTTCATGACGATCCCGCCTACAGCGACATCTGCGGTGCGCACGTCCTCTATCTGCTGCTCCGCCATTACGCGATGCATTTCACCCCCAACCCGGATTTTACCGTCGATCAGATCGACAGGCTTCGCGTCTTCGCCGGATTTGGCACAATATCAGACAATATGCCCATGCTGTATGAGAACAGGCGGCTGGTCAATGACGCCCGATTCTCCTGCCACTACTTTTTCAGTGACGGAAACAGCTCCAACGCGCGCAACATACCCGGCTGTGAAACCTATAAACGTGCATTCCTGGGACTCCACATCCTGCTCAGGGAAATCCTCAAGGGAAAAAGAGTATATGACGTTGACAAGGACTACTTCAACGAAGAATTCTTATCCTTCTCTGTCATCCCCCTCTTTAACAGCATTAAGCGCATGGACGGCGACACCACGACCGCGTATGATGCCTCTCAATAAGCGCTTCTATTGGAATGCCCTTTGTGAGCACCGTCCTTGCCCCGGATGTCAAACGCGGCAGGAAGTACATATCCTGCCGCGCAGACGGATCCTCGAAGAGCTCTTCAGCAGCGTAACGGTATGCCAGATACCCGCTGCGCTGATAATACCGTGCCAGCAGGCTGTACACCAGCTCGTCCGGGTAGAAATCCGGCATGAATCCAATCACACCGCCACCTCCTCAACCGAAAAATGTTCCCGAAGTGCATCGACCACGCTGCGGTTTCCCTTCTTAGCGATCGCTACGATTTCCGAAACGGAAACGTTGTCAGGCGTCTTGACCTCACCCTTCACCGTGCCTCTTCCATCAGCAGCCTCCGCCGGTTTCTTTGCCTTCCGCTTCGATATCTGGCTGGCGCGGGGCTTCGCCGGCTTCACATAGCTGTGGATCATCTGCATCCGCTGGTAGGCTTCGTTCAGCGCCACGATGTCCAGCGTCTCCCTGCCGTTCAGTATGGCGATTTCCTGGGCGTCGTGGATCAGGGAAACCACGATGGAAATGACCCCGGCGCTGTGTTCGTACAGCCATTCGATGATGGCTTCCGTGATGTCCGTCCGGTTGCGAACATACTGGTAGCCGAACAACGTCCTGCAGAACTCCCGGAAGTACCTGTCGTAGGGTAATTCACTGTAGTGAAGGCCGAGCGAGCGGCTGGCGAGCTGCATGGCCTGCTCGAAGAACTGGCAGCTGTCGGGCGTGCCGACCATGCAGATGGAGATGCCGGAGCAGTTGATGAGCTGGGTCAGGGAGCCTACCAGCGCCTTGCCATTCTTGCTGTTGACGACATGATCTGTTTTGCCTGATGAGACAATTCATCGACGCTTTTCGCAAAGCATCCCTCTCTCTTCCAGTCGGCCTCATCCATCTGATGATATTGCTGAAGGATGTGCAAGGTTTCCCAGCGAGGCATGGACAGGTGGACGCAGTCTATAACCAGCACCATATTCTCCTTTTCATCCAGCACACGCAAGATGCTGTTATCCCGTTTCCATAGGCTGTTCTTCATCTATGACAATCCCCCAATCTTTGACGCCCAGTTTGGTCCAATATTCACGCGACATATCCAGCAGTTTCAGCGTCAATGGCTTGGTAAGGAAACGTCGAAATACACATTCCCGCACCATCATCTCACCATCTGAACGAATACATACAAAGTCCGTCATATAATCTTCTACTGTTGGACCTTTCATGGGGACATTGCATCGGATGGACTTGATGTTCTTGTTCGCTTCCAGCTTGTCCAAATATGCACGTTGGATATCATCGTAGGTCCGGCATACATCTTCACATTTTAAAACATGACGTTTCTCGCATCGTCCCTTGAAATTCTTCTTGCGCATCTGCATCGTCTCCCGTCATTCATTTTCCCAAAAACAAATTGTTACGAAAATCCCAGCATAAAAATGGGGCCCCAAAAACGTATATATGGGAACCCCGTACAATGGCGAAAACGCCTGATATTACGAGATTTTCAGTGCATCACAGCATTTTCCCAAAAACGCCATTTCTGAAAAATACTATGTTCCGGGGCAAGGTCACTGTCCCTGAAAAGGGCAAAATTACTGTCCCCGGATACTGTCCAATTTTCGACCCTATATCTTCTCACACCCTCCCCCTCTCCCCGGACCCCTCACCCCCACCCGGGCGGATACAGGGGATGCTGCAAGGTCGCTACGATCACGGCGCGGATCCCGGCGAAATCCCAAAAACGGAACACTGTCGCGCCGCATCTTGCGCCGATATCGTAGCGACCTTCCCACGACTGCAAATGGCCGCTTTCAGCGGCCAGCAGGGTCGCAATACCCGGCCAGTCGGGGCCATAATTGGCGGCCAGCAGGCCGCTTGAAAGCGGCGAAAAATCG
>CADCFG010000051.1 GCA_902800625.1 uncultured Eubacteriales bacterium
CTTCCCGACTGAAGATCAACGTCGCCGTGCAGCCGTTCCTAGTCTTGATGGTGCGGAGATTAGCATCAGTTGCTAACGTGTCTATTCTATTGTCAAGGTGCATGTCTCCATGTCCTAATGATACACCATAAACCTTGTCTTTGCAAGGCTCTTTGGGAAAAACAGGATTCAATTTGTGACCTCCTTCAATATGAAAACAGACGCCTTTCAACAGCGTCTGGAAAAGTCTGCATGAGCTGGATGACCGCATGAACGCAGAGGCGGAAGCGGTCCAGGGGCTGATCGCCCAGAATGCCAGAGTGGCGCAGAACCAGGATGATTACAACGCCGCCTACGATGCTGCTGTCAGCCGGTACGATGCCACCAAGGCAGAGCGTGAAAAGGTGGCGGCTGACATCCGACAGCGCGGTATCCGCAGACGTGAGTTCGAGCGGTTCATTACGGAACTGGAAAAGCTGCCCGAGGCAGTTTCGGAATTCGACGAAACGCTCTGGGGCAGCCTGGTGGATTATGTGACCGTGGGCAAGGACAAGACGATGGTGTTCACGCTGATTAGCGGGAAAGAGATGAAGGCATAGAAATGTAAAATTTAATAAATAGGTTGA
This sequence comes from uncultured Eubacteriales bacterium, assembly GCA_902800625.1. Taxonomy (GTDB): domain Bacteria; phylum Bacillota; class Clostridia; order Christensenellales; family Aristaeellaceae; genus UBA2862. The sequence goes on from CADCFG010000051.1 coordinate 606, forward strand.
CAAGTGACCTTTCGTTCACTACAATTAGTGATCGAAGGGTCACTTTACTCAATGCGGAGGTTACTATGGCAAAAGACACGAAAGAAAGAATTTTGATGGCAGCGCTGGATATGTTCTCAAAAAAAGGATATGAGGGCACCAACATACGGGAATTGGCTGCATCTCTCGAACTGGTCAAGTCCGGCATCTACAAGCACTATGAGAGCAAAGAAGCCATCTGGAATGCCCTGCTGGACAGGATGATCGCCTATTACGGGGAACACTTCGGCTCCGCCGAGCATCTGCCCCCTGTGCCAGATTCCCTGGAAGATTTCGTTTCCATGACCATGCGGATGGTGAATATCACGATCCATGACGAGCAGATCGTGAAGACGAGAAAGGTGCTCACCCTAGAGCAGTACCGGGATGAACGCGCGCGGGATCTGGCGACAAAGCACTTCCTGACCGGTCTTACAGAGATGTTCACGCGCATCTTTTCCGGCATGATGGAGAAAGGACTGATCCGCCGGGACGATCCGGAGATGCTGGCCTTTGCCTATGCGACGCCGATCTCCGCGCTGATCCATCTGTGCGACCGGGAGCCGGAGAAGACGGCGGATGCCATTGCGCAGGTGGAAGCGTTCAGTCGGCACTTCGTGAAGGTGTATGGAGAAGCAGAAAAGGATTAAACTGGAAAAGGCAATGAAAAGATACTTTGGCAGCCTGTCCTTTTACAGGCAGGCGTTGATGATCGGCGTTCCCGTGATGCTGGTGAAGATGTCCGGCGTGAGCATCGCGGGGCAGATCCTGTTTGTATTCATGGTGCTGTCCAACGCCATCTGCGCCGCGGGCGGCATCTACATGACGCAGTTTTCCGGGGCGAAGGATCGGGCGGGCATGCGTCAGGCGCTGCGGTTCAAGTTCTATCTGATCGGGGCCTTTATCGCCCTCTACCTGCTGGTGTGCTTTGCGTTTCCCCGGCAGATTCTCAGTTTGATGGTGATTGGCAACGCCGAGGCGGAGGCGATCCTGGACGCGGGCGTGGAATACATGCGGCTCATGGGCTTCATGGGCGTGCCCTTCTGCGTTTCCGTGGTGCTGGCCACCTCCATGCGGGAGATCGGCCAGGTGCGCGTGCCGCTGGTGATCTCCGTCATCGGCACGCTCATCAATACGGGCCTGAACTGGGTGCTCATCTACGGCAACCTGGGCGCGCCGAGGCTGGAGGTGCGCGGCGCGGCCTACGCGACCCTGATCGCCCGCTTCATCGAAATGGCGCTTTACGTGATCTATGTCCTGCGCAATCCGCAGCCCTTCCTCGGCAGGCACGGCGAGAGGCTGCCCACGGACTGGAGGCTGTTTGGCAGCATCCTACGGCGGGGCTGGCTGATGCTGTTTTCCGAGGTGCTGTGGGTGGTTTCCGAGACCGTCACCACCGCTGTGTACAATGGGCGGGGCGGCGCGGACGTGGTCTCGGGCATGTCGGCGGGCTGGGCCATCGTGAACCTGCTGTTCGTGTCCTTCGGCGGCATCAACACGGCCACCTCTGTCATCATCGGCAAGACGCTGGGGAAGGGGCAGCTGGACGAGGCGCGGAACCAGAGCCGGTGGATGCTGTCCGCCGCCGTGGTGTTCGGGCTGTTCATGACGCTGATGGGCGCGCTGGTGACGCTGCTGACGCCGCTGGTATTCGGCCATCTCTCTGCGGTGGCTCAGGGCATCTGCCGGGACCTGGTTCTGCTGGTATCGCTGTATATGCCCCTGTGGGTCTACAGCAACGTGCAGTTTTCCATAGCCCGGGCTGGTGGCGACACGGTCATGGGCGCGGTGGTGGACGGCTGCGTGACGCTGGCGGTGGTCATCCCCGGCATACTGCTGGAGATGCTGTTGAACCCTTCGCTTCGAGGCAAGGCCGTCGCTGTATGTGGCTCGGTGGAGAACCGGCACGGCATCGTCCTGGCCAAGAGCGAGCTGGCGAAAAAAGCTGGTGTTAAGACGGGTCAGGCGAATTGGGAGGCCAGAGAGACGTGCCCAAGCCTGATCATCGTGCCGCCCCAGTATGATCAATACTGCAAGTTTTCCGCGCTGCTCCGCAACATCTACCTGCGGTATTCCAACGAGGTCGAGTCCTTCGGGATGGATGAGTGCTGGATTGACATCACGCCGATCTGCAACAGCTTCCGTGAGGCGGAGCACATCGCGGATGAAATCCGCGTGGCGGTCAAGACCGAGCTGGGCATCACCGTGTCGGTGGGCGTTTCCTTCAACAAGATTTTTGCGAAGCTGGGGAGTGACATGAAAAAGCCGGACGCCATCACCGTGCTCGATGACCAGAACTGGCGTGAGCAGGTGTGGCCGCTGGCTGCCTCGGAGATCCTGTACGTGGGCCGTGCCACCACCAGGAAGCTGGCGAAGTATGGCGTCAACACCATCGGCGACCTGGCGCACACGGAGCCGGAGATCCTTCGCAGCTGGTTCGGCAAGAACGGCCTGGGCCTGTGGGTATTCGCCAACGGCCTCGACCAGTCGCGGGTGATGCCCATCGACTTCCACCCCGACGTGAAGTCCGTAGGCCACGGTATCACGTGCAGCCGTGACCTTCATGGGGAAGAGGAAGTGTGGCGTGTCATGCTCGAGCTTTCGCAGGATGTCGGGCACAGACTTCGCAAATACCACCTCTCCGCGAGGGGCGTGCAGCTGTTCGTGCGCGATCATGACCTGGGCGGCGAGCAGTACCAGATGCGGCTTCCATATCCCACACAGAGCCCGTTGGAGGTCGCCCAGGCCGGGAGGCTGCTCTTCAGCACCCGCTACAGATGGAACAGCGATGTTCGCGCCATCACCATCCGGGCGATAAACTTGATCGACAGCGATCAGCCCATGCAGATGGACATGTTCGGAGACTGGGATGCCCGGCTGAAGCAGCAGCGTCTGGATGATTGCATCGACCAGATTCGCGGGCGGTTTGGCAACCGTTCCATCGTGGCGGCTTCCCTCCTCGACTCGCTGCCAATTCCGGATGACGATCGCGACATGGTGCGCATGCCGGGTCTGATGTACGCTTGAGGAGGAGTTCTTCACTACCTGATGTGCGTCCAAACATAATACCATCATGTGAAATGGACATGGACAACAAGACTTTTCAAACCATAAAACGGCCTTTATTGACTGGTTTTGCAGCGTCATTTGGCATCCGCTTACCTTGTGACATTCTGCACGAGAAGATATACTTATGTATGTGATGCGGCACTTGTCTTGGCATCACCAACAAAAGCTCTGAGACAGGAGGAAAAAAGTGAAAGCAGTATCTCTTTCGAGGATGATTTACACCCCCAAGGCTCGCATTCCCATTGGCGAAGCCATCAAACTCCCAGACGGAACTCATGCCTTAAGGGTCAAGAAGCCAGGCGAAGATAAATACGATGAGATACCCCTGGAAGCACTCCTTTCCAAGGTGGTAATAAGTGCAGAACGAGGGACCATCACCGACAGGGAGCCACCACAGCGTAGGCACCCGTCGCCCTCCACCAATAGCTCCATCTGAGCAGAACCGATTTAGTGAGTTCAGCCGGTACGAGCATCAATGGAACCATCCATGTTCCATGATGACGTACCGGTTTCTTTTTTGTATTCTCGTCCAAACTGGCCCTTTCCTTCTATTGGGAAGTGTGGACACGGATTCTGTTAATCAGGGGGTTGATAAAACCGTTTATAGATAAGAGCTTCAATCAGTCTTGACTTCAACTATCAGTCAGATTCCTGACCACCGAGAAGTCGAACAATCCACATCAATCTCAAAGCCTGAGATGCGCATAAGGCGGCGGGATACATACGGAGTCCAGAGCAGTATAGCTGCTTCATGGCATCCGATGTACCCACCGAGCCTTGCTGCGCCCATTTTGAGCCATGCCGGTCGGTGACGGTGCGTCGCTGACCGGATTTCTATGTGTCCCCCGCCGAGATGCCCAGGCGGAAAGGGGCACACCATGAAAATCAGGGTTCGCTACGACAACCAGATTACCTGTATCGACGTACCGGAAGAGGAATTCACCCTCATGATCCAGGCGGACTACGACGAGCGCCGGGCTGCGGCAGATGATCCTTCCACTGTGCAGCTGCGCTCTCCACAGGAGATCATCGAAGAGCGCTTCAACCGGCCCGACTACAACAATTGGCACCGCCATTGGCGGCACACCGACGACAATGCCATTCCCCGGCGGCTCGACCACAAGGTCGGCTTCGTCGGCGACCATCCCGACGACGCGGGAAACCACGGCGAGCGCAGTCACTTCGACGTCGACGCTTTTCCGGACACCGCCGGAGAGCTCGCGGCAGATCAACGTGACAGCTATCAGGAACAGTGTGAAATGCTGCGCCGGATGCTGAAGCCGGACTACGCGGACATGATCATCGCGGTCCACCTGGACGGCCTTTCGCTTATCGATTACGCCTCCATGATCGGCGACAAGCCAAACAATGTATCCCACCGCCTGCAGCGTGCTGAAAAAAAGTTGAAAGAAATTCTGAAAAAACGTCCTTTTTGAGCCTTTCCCGTGGCTACAGGACGAGAGGCAAAAACAACACAGCCTTCTCGGGGAGGTGAGAGCATGCAGCACACCCTGCGAATCAGCGTATCCCGCAGACCGCAGACCGGCGGCGTGGTTGCCATCAGGAACGTTTCTGCGCGGGAACGCCTTCTGAGGTTCCTGCTCGGCGAAAAGCGCAAGCTGACCATCCTGGTCCCCGGCGACACGGTCAGTGACATCGAAATCAACCAGATCAAGAACGGAGGCAATGAGGAAAATGGCGACAATGAACGAGATGTGCCTCGTGATCGAGGAGCTGCGCACGGCGGCGAAAGCACTGATCAGTGCGGCGGACAGCCTGGCGCAGCTGTACAGCGCGCCGGAAGAGACTGAGGCCGAGCTGCTCCAGGAGCGCAAGCCCCTGACGCTGGAAGAGGTGCGCGACATCCTGCGTCGGCGCTGTGAGGAAGGCTATGCCGCCGATGTGAAGCAGCTGATCGCCGACCTTGGCGCGAGGAGCCTGAAAGAGGTCAACCCGGATGATTACGAACCGCTGGTGAAAGCGGTGCAGGCCCTTGGGACTGGGGGTGACGGCGATGCCTAATCAACACGCACTCCTGTCTCCCTCCAGCAGCGAATGGTGGCTCCACTGCCCGCGCTCGGCACGGCTGTGCGAGGGCATGGCGGACACCGCCAGTAGCTACGCTTCCGAGGGCACCGAGGCCCACGCGCTGTGCGAACACCTGCTGCTCCAGGCGCTGGGCAGGAACACCACCGACCCGCGTCCCCAGTTCAAGCAGTACAGCAACGAGATGCAGGAAGCGGCGGAGGGCTACGTCCAGTATGTCATGGAGCAGGTCTCGGACTTCCGCGCCCAAGGCATCGAGCCCGCTGTGTACGTGGAACAGCGCCTGGACCTTAGGACCTTCATACCGGACAGCATGGGCACCTCGGACGCCATCGTGGTCGGCGGCGACACGGTCATCGTGATCGACTTCAAATTCGGCAATCTGCCGGTGCCCGCCACGTCACCCCAGCTGCGCATTTACAGCCTGGGCGTGTGCGAATTGCTCTCCTGCCTGTACGACTTCACCCGTGTGAGGACGGTCATCTACCAGCCCCGGCTGGGAACGGTGGACGAGGCGGAGATCACAAAGGATGAGCTGTATGCCTGGGCCAATGAGGTCCTCGCGCCGACAGCGCAGCTGGCCTACGAGGGCAAGGGCGAATTCGAGTGCGGCGACTGGTGCAGGTTCTGCCGGGCCAGAAACCAGTGCCGGACGCTGGCCGAACACCAGCTGTCGCTGGCACAGTACGATTTCAAGCTGCCCCCGCTGCTGACCGACGATGAGATCGCCTCCATCCTGACACAGGTGGACGCGCTGGTCAGCTGGGCCAGCGGCATCAAGGATTACGCGCTGCAGGCGGCGCTGGCCGGGACGAGGTTCCCCGGCTGGAAGGTCGTCGAAGGCCGCGCCAACCGCCGGTATGTGAACGACCAGGCTGTCGCCGAGAAGGTCATCGCCGACGGCAAGAACCCCTATGAACAGAAGCTGCTGGGCATCACCGCGATGGAGAAGCTCCTCGGCAAGAAGCACTTTGCCGAGCTGCTGGCCGGGCTGGTAGAACGCCCGCAGGGAAAACCGGTGCTCGTCACAGAGGACGACAAGCGTCCCGAGATAAACACAGCACAAAACGATTTCAACGAATAATGGAGGAAAACATCATGAAAAACAATTCTCAGAAGCCCGTCAACCCCATGAAGGTCATCACCGGCAAGGAAACCCGCTGGAGCTACTGCAACGTCTGGGAGGCCAAGGCCATCAACGGCGGCACTCCCAAGTTCTCCGTCAGCCTGCTCATCCCCAAGAGCGACACCGTGACCGTGAAGAAGATCAAGGACGCCATCGAGGCCGCCTACCGCGAGGGCGAGGCCAAGCTGAAGGGCAACGGCAAGACCGTGCCCCCGCTGACCGCGATCAAGACCCCGTTGCGCGATGGCGACGCCGAGAGGCCGGACGACCCCGCCTATGCCGGGCACTACTTCGTGAACGCTAACAGCGCCACGGCCCCCGGCATCGTGGACGCGGACTGCCAGCCCATCCTGACCCGCAGCGAGGTGTACTCCGGCGTGTATGGCCGCGCCAGCATCAGCTTCTACGCATTCAACTCCTCGGGCAACCGCGGAATCGCCTGCGGCCTGAACAACCTGCAGAAGATCCGCGACGGCGAGCCCCTCGGCGGTCGGGCCAGCGCCGAATCCGACTTCTCGGACTTCGACGACGAAGACGACGACGACTTCCTGTCCTGACGCACACTCGGGGCGGCGGCGCGATCCGCCGTCCCTCAATCCATATCAAGCGAGGTGATCCTGTGAAAACCATCAGTTGTGATATTGAAACATTCAGTAGTGTGGATCTGGCCAAGGCTGGCGTGTACAAATACGCTGAATCCCCAGATTTTGAGATTCTGCTGTTTGGCTACAGCGTGGACGGCGGTGATGTGCGCGTGGTCGATCTGGCTGCCGGTGAGACCATCCCCGCCGAGGTGCTGGACGCCCTCACGGACGACAGCGTCATCAAGACGGCCCACAACTCCAATTTTGAAAGAGTGTGCCTGAGCCGGTACCTGTCCGATCTCGGCATCTCCCTCGATCCTTTCAACGACAGCCATCCTCTCTTTACGGAGTGCGCCAGGTTCCTGAACCCGGCGGGCTGGCATTGCACGATGATCTGGGCGGCGTACATGGGCCTGCCCCTGTCCCTGGCAGACACCGGCGCTGTGCTGGGTCTCGAAAAACAGAAGCTGTCGGAGGGCAAGGACCTCATCCGTTATTTTTGCAAACCCTGTGAGCCCACCAAGACGAATGGCGGACGCACACGCAACCGCCCCGCCGACGCCCCGGACAAGTGGGCGCTGTTCAAGTCCTACAATCTGCGGGATGTGGAGACGGAGTTGGAGATTGAAAAGCGCCTGTCCAAGTTCCCCGTCAGAGAGATGTTCGCCCGTGTTATCCGTGGTGACAGCCTGACTTCCATCATCCGGTGGCTGAACCGCAACGGTCACCTTGGGGCTTTCGGTGGGAAATGGACAGCAGGCCAGTTGAGGGCAGCCCTGTCCAACGAGAAGTACATGGGCCATTCGCTGCTGCAAAAGCAATTCAGGATCGATCATATCGACAAGAAGCTGGTTCCCAATCATGGCGAGCTTCCGCAGTATTACGCGACGGAAACCCATCCGGCGATCATCGACGAAGCGACCTTCGAAGCAGCGCAGCAGGCGCTTGAGCACATCGCCGCACAGAAGCCCATTTCAAAACCCTGGGAACATCACATCTTCACTGGCATGATCATCTGCTCGGCGTGCGGAAAACCCTACCGTTATGTGAAGAACCACGGCAAGTCCCGCTGGGCCTGTCCGACCTACATCATGGAGGGAAAAGCGTTCTGCGAGAGCAAGCAGATCCCGGAGGAGATCATCATGCGGATCGCCTGTGATCTGTTGGGCTGGAACAGCTTTGATGAAGAAGCCTTCAAGCAGGCGGTGGATCATGTGACGGCGATCTATCCACATACCCTGATCTTCCATCTGCGCGATGGCCGGGAAGAGCAGCTGGAATGGCAGAACCGTTCACGGGCAGAGATCTGGACACCGGAGATGAAGGAAAAGGCGAGAGAAAAGGCGAGGAGGAAAAACGATGGCAAAAACAGTAACTAAAATCCCGCAGACCCGGAACCTTTTCACCACAGCGCCGATTGCGACAACGGCTCGGCGGAAGGTGGCCGGTTATGCTCGCGTCTCCACGGACAGCGATGAGCAGTTCACCAGCTACGAAGCCCAGGTGGATTACTACACCCGGTTCATCCGGTCACATGCCGACTGGGACTTCGTAAAGGTCTACACCGACGAGGGCATCAGCGCTGTGACGACGCGCCACAGGGACGGCTTCAACGAGATGATCGCGGATGCCCTGGCCGGGAAGATCGATCTGATCGTGACGAAATCCGTCAGCCGGTTCGCCCGCAACACCGTGGACAGCCTGACGACCATCCGGAAGCTGAAGGAGCACGGCTGTGAGTGCTTTTTTGAGAAGGAGAACATCTACACCTTCGACGGGAAAGGCGAGCTGCTGATCACCATCATGAGCAGTCTTGCCCAGGAGGAATCACGATCCATCTCTGAGAACGTCACCTGGGGACACAGGAAGCGCATGGCGGACGGAAAGGTGTCGGTACCCTACAGCGTCTTCCTGGGTTACGACAAGGGAGAAGACGGGAACCTGGTGGTCAATGAGAAGGAAGCCCGCATCGTGCGTCTCATCTACCGGAAGTTCATGGAAGGCATGGCACCCATCGGTATCTGTCGCATGCTGGACGAGATGGGCATACTGACACCTGGCGGGAAGTCGCACTGGCGGGAGAGCACGATTCTGTCCATCCTGTCGAACGAGAAATACAAGGGCGACGCGCTGCTCCAGAAGACCTTCACCGTGGACTTCCTGACGAAGAAGCACAAGCAGAACGAGGGGGAAGTGCCTCAATATTATGTGAAGGGCAATCACGACGCCATTATCCCGCCGGATGAATTTGAGCAGGTGCAGGCGGAGCTGGCCTGGCGGAAGCGTGCCAGCCGTGCGTTCAGCGGGAACAGCGTGTTCGCGTCACGCCTCATCTGCGGAGACTGCGGCGGGTATTACGGCCAGAAGGTCTGGCACTCCAACGACCCGTACCGGAAGGTCATCTGGCGCTGCAACCGCAAATATGGGAAAGGCCAGCGCTGCTCGACGCCGACTCTTTCAGAGGATGCGATCAAGGCGTTGTTTGTCAAAGCCTACAACCTCCTCCTCGGGAACAGGGAGTCGGTCATCGATGACTGCAAAACGCTTGTCACTATGCTGGAGGACACGGCAACGCTGGACACGAAAATCGCTGCCGCCCAGGAGGAGATCGACACGGTGGTAGAGATGAACAAAGCCCTCATCCGGGAGCATGCTGCCATTGGAATGGAGCAGGCTGCTTTTGACCGGAAGGCAAAAGAGTTGGATGAACGGTTCCGGAAAGCCGACGTGAAGCTCAACCGTCTGAAAGCCGAAAAGCAGGACAGGCTGATGCGGGTATGCAGTGTGAAGAAATATGTGGAGAACCTGCGTGGCCAAGCCGGGCCAATAGAGGTTTGGAATGAACAGGCATGGTGCCTGCTGGTCACGCAGGTGACGGTCCATGCCGACGGCAGCGCGGAGTTCCTTTTCAGGGGAGAGAATCACATCACGGTCAAATAAATGAAAACGTCCCTTTTTGCCTCCTCTCGCGGCTACCAGGCGAGAGGAGGCGCTTTGTTATCATCGACGTTTTTCTTGACAAAACCACTGGAGCAAAATATAATATTTACAATACAGTAGGCGCAAGGGTGTGCCAACGGGATTGATTCCCGCGCATACCCTTGCGCCTTTGTTTGTGCACGAGAACGGACTTTCGAGGAGGCGAATGACATGGCGGCCTTTGACAAGGTAAAAAGCGGCTATCCAGGAATGGACGACATACTCGACTACATCCGCATGGGCGACAACGTCGTCTGGCAGGTAACGGATATCGACGAATTTAGGTTCTTTGCGCTACCCTTCGTTGCGCAGGCGAAGCGGGACGGACGCAGCATCACCTATATCCGCTTTGCCCAGCACGCGCCCATACTGGAAGACCTGGACGGGGTGGACCTGGTGGAATTCGACCCGGACGAAGGCTTTGAGGCGTTCACCGTGGCCATCCACAACGAGATCACGCGCAAGGGCCGCGACGCCTTTTACGTGTTCGACTGCCTGTCCGAATTGCAGTCCGTCTGGTACACGGACCTGATGATGGGCAACTTCTTCCGGGTGACCTGCCCCTATCTGTTCGAGCTGGACACGGTGGCCTACTTTCCCATCCTGCGGGGGCGGCACTCCTTCGATGCTATCGCCCGCATCCGGGAGACGACGCAGCTCTTGCTGGACGTATACTCCAACGAGAAGTGGATCTACCTGCATCCACTGAAGGTGTGGGAACGCAATTCGGAAACCATGTTCATGCCCCACGGGTACCGGCGAAGCACCGGGGAGTTTCAACTCATTGACAATGGCGTGAGCATCAGCCGCTACTACCAGACGATCCAGGAGATCCGGGAAAAGAGCCAGGACCAGAATATCGACAGCCACGACCGCTTCTTCAACATGGCGAAGGCGGCGTTCCGGGCCGGGGCATTCACGCCGGACATGGAGACGCAGATTATCGACAGCACCATG
>CADCFG010000052.1 GCA_902800625.1 uncultured Eubacteriales bacterium
ATACTTACACACCCACTTGGTATGCGCCAGACTATTTGTTTGGTTTGCCATACACTCACTCTTCCTTTCTGCAATAGGCCTGAACAACTCTATTGTAGCTGGTTGAGTGAGTTTTTGTTTAACTTCTTGTCTCCACCCGCATTGCGGGTGGTTTCTTGTCTCGCTTCGCTCGACGGACTTAAGTCCATTAATGATGGGGAAGGCGCGTTTTGCGCCTTCCCCGGATGGGTCGTTCAGGTTGGTTTGCTTAGTGCTTCTTCCTGCGGGTCATCGCGATGCCGGCCGCAGCCAGCGCCAGGATCGCCGCCGCGATGATCGCCGCGACGCCCGCGCCGCTGAACGCGCTGCCAACCTCGCTCGGTTCTTCTTCCACTTCTTCGTTGGATGATCTCCCCGCCCCTCTTGCTGTCGGTGATCGTCAGCACGGACTTCGACTTCACCTCGATCACATGGCCATCTCCGTCCTTCTTCGTCCTGTTCCGATACAGCGTGTGGCCGTTCAGATCCAGGGTGATGGTCTTCCCCTCCACCTTGATCCGGTCCCCGCCGTTCTGCTTGCAGGTGATATCCTGGCTCAGCTGGATCGTCTGCCCGCTGGAGGCGTTCCTGATCGCCCGTTCCTCATCCGCCTGTTCCTCCTTGCCTGTATCCGTCATCCGGAAGCTATGTTTCGGGTATTATACAGTTTAACAGGCGATGTCCATTGATTGTCCATTAAAAAATCGCAAATGCTGGCTGCTTTTGCGATTTAACATACATTTAATAATTATGACCCCCCGCCTTCTCCAGGTCAGCAGGCTCTCCGTCATGCTGGCCCAGGACCGGGTGCTCATGTACTCGCCCCGATAGCTCTGCACCACATCCTGGTCCCCCTCCAGAAAGCGATACAGGTCGCAGACAAAGTGCTCCGGCCGCACGCGCAGCGTGCCCCGACCCATTTCAAGCATGTCCTCGATCCCGTATTCCCTCAGGGTGGTTCGCAGGGAGCGCACGTAGTTGTCCAGCTGCTTCTGCATGCCCCGGTCGTAGGGGCGATCCTCCCACAGCGCTGCGAACAGCTCCGCCTTCGTGACCGTCGCTCCCTGCCTGTCCACCAGGTAGCCCAGGATCTCCCTGCACTTGGCGGGCCGAAACTCCACCGTCCTGCCGTCCGCCAGCACGTCGAAGCCGCCGAAGGTGCGCACCACCACATGGCCCTCCAGCGGCTTGCGCCTGCCGGAAAGCGCGTGGGTCACGTCTGACTCCAGGGCTTCCTTCGTGACGGGCTTGAGTAGATAGCCCGAGGCCCGCACCGCAAAGGCGTCCACCGCATACTTGGGATAGGCCGTCACGAAGATGATGGCGGCATCCGGCCACCTTTCCTTGATGGCCGCCGCCAGCTCGATGCCGCTCATCCCCGGCATTTCCACGTCCAGCAGCGCCAGGTCGACGGGGTGCTCCGCCACCCATTCCAGCGCCTTGCGGGGATGGGTAAAGCCCACGGCCTCCTCCGTTTCCGGAAGCTCCCGGCAAAGCGAAACCGTGCGCTCCAGGATCAGCCGCTCGTCATCGACGCAGATTATCCGCATGGCTCTCACTCTCTTTCGTATCCGGAAGGGTGATGGTGACCGTCGCGCCATGACCCTTGCCGCTATCAATCGCCATCGACCCGCCGCACATGCGTCAGGCGCCCGCGCGTTCCAGAGGCCGATGTAAGGAAAAAACAAGCCCTGCCCAAAGAAGACAATATCGCAACAGGGATCAAAAGTCAAGGGCGTGAACGCAAAATATGCCCCGCCGGCCATGCCGCTTGCCAGGCAACATGGTCGTCGGGGTTCAGTGTGTCAAGGATTCTCACTCAGGGCAGGTTTACCTCTGGGGTACCTGCTGCTGGCCGTTCATCGGACTGTTGGGCGTTGCGCCGCTCTGTGCGTCAGGCTGCTGCTGATTGCCGGGCATCTGCTGCTGGCCGTTCATCCAGCCACCAGGCATCTGACCGTTCATCTGGCCACCCTGCATCATGCGGCCACCGCGCGGGCCCTTCTGGCCGCCCATCCTGGGAGTGTTGTTCTGGAACTGATAGCCACAGTTCGGGCACTCGCCGTTCTTGGCAGCCAGGCGTTCTTTCACGCTGTTCAGGATCAGGTCGGCCTGTTTCTGCGTCATCGCGCCGGCCTCCACATAGCCGTTCAGTTCCTCAGCCAGATCGTCCACGCGTTTGGATTCCCGCGCGCTGCGCCAGGCGTCCAGGGCATCCTGGAGGGCCGCGTTTTCATCAGTATTCTCTGCTTCAGCAGCGGTAGCCGCTTCCTCAGCCGGAGCTTCTTCCGTTACAGCGGGAACGGGATCCGTTGCAGGTTCAGCTGTTTCAGCGAACGCCGCAATACCCATTACCAATACCATTGCCAACGCGATACCAATGATGTAGTTCTTCATGATTGTTCAACTCCTTTTCTTCTTGCGCCGCCTCCGGCGGTTATTGTCGTTTGGGGCTTTGCCCTTGGAACGCTTGTATTATCGCACCCATCCCTTGAATGAAGCTGAAAAGGATTATGAACAATCTGTATACAAACGGCAGCCTTCACGCGACGATTCCCGGCGAAGTCCTGTGGGCCTCCGCCGAACCGCGCGACGCCAGCCTTTGGCGGCCCGACCGCTGATCGTGCACAGCCACAACGAAAACCCCTGCCGGATTGCTCTGGCAGGGGGAGGCAGTGAGAGTCAAAGAGGAAACGTCAGAGGTCTCGTCTTGGCAGCCCGCAGAATGGTCTCCGTCCTTTCCCTTCCCGCGGGCCTGTCCTGATATTTCCAGATACTGACTCTGGAATAAATGCTGTTCATGTTTCTGGCCGCCGTCACAGGCAGTTGCCGGTGACGGTGAAATAGCATATCGTAAATCTCGTTTGCGGTACTCGTCGATGGGAGGGCTGTTGTCCGCCCGTATGCCGATGACCGCCCAGACGCGGCTCTCGCTACGCACGGCCATGTACAGGCACTTTACCTCCGGAAACACTCGGGTCGTGCGGCCCGCGTGCTTGGCGTTTTGACGCACCCAGGCCGCAGCAGGGCGCTCCGCCTCCAGATCGATCCCCTCGAACCCGCCGTCCTGCTCGATGTCGCAGAGCGCTGGCGCGTCGAGGTCAGAATCATAGCACAGCACGCTGTGCTCCAGCAGCCGGCTCAGCTGCCGCTGCGCCACCTCCAGGATCGCCCGCCTGTCGTCCGCCTTTTGCAGCAGCTGGCTGGTGGACAGCAGCACCTCGGTCTGGTAGGCCTTGTTCGCCGTCTGGATGGACTGGGCCTTGATGCGACTGGTCAGCGAACTGGACAGAAGCGCCGCCGTGAACATTACCGCGAAGGTGGCGAGGTAATCCGAGCTGGAGCGCAGCGAATAGAAGGGCTCGGTGAAGAAGAAGTTGAACACCAGCACGGAGAGGAGTGAGGACAGCAGGCTGTATACATAGCCCGTAGTCATGAGCGCCACGCCCATCACGCCCAGGATATAGATCAACACCACGTTGGTGATGGCCAGGCCGATGGAGGAGAACAAAAACCCCACGCCGGTGCAGGCGGCAAGGATCAGCGCGGTCTTCGCCAAATCCCCGAAGGAGAAGCGCTCCCTGGCCAGGAAGCGAAACAGCCGTGAGGGATTCGCGTTTGCGGTCAGTCGGTTGGGAATGATGATGATCTCCACATTCGGGGCCAGCTCGTTGAGCCGGGCCATCAGCGTGTCCCGGGTGCGCCGCCCGGGGCTCTTGCCCAGCACGATCTTGGTGATGCCGCTGACCCGGGCGTACTCGGCGATGGCCGTGGCGGGGTCGTTGCCATAGATGGTCGTCAGCATGGCGCCGTGCTTCTCCGCCAGGCTCAGGTGGTCGTGCACCGCCCGGGTCTGCGCCTCGTCGCGCAGCTCCACATCCTCCACGTAGACGGCGATCAGTTCCGCGCCCATGGCGTCCGAAAGCGCCGCCGCCCGGCGAATCACATCGGCATTGGTGGGCGACGCCGAGACGCACACAAGTATGCGCTCCTGTTCCGACACGCGCCCCACCTCCCGTTGGTTTTTTCCGTATATTATACCACATTCCAGAGACTGCAAAGAATCGTCTAAGGAGGCATCCTCATGGCATTTGGAAAACGTATCAAACTTTTCCGTACCCTGCGTGGCATGAAGCAGCGTCAGGTCGGCGAGATCCTCGGCTTCAACGGTGCGGCCACAGAAGTCCGCATGGCACAGTATGAAGCGGAAGCCCGCGAACCCAAGGCGGCGCTGGTGGAGCAGATGGCCCAGATCTTCAAGGTCAGCCCCAAGGCAATCTCGGTTCCTGAGATCGACACCTACGATGGCCTGATGCACACCTTTTTCGCGCTGGAGGACATATACGGCCTCAAGATCGCAGAAATCGACGGCGAGCTGTGCCTGCACCTCGATCGCACGCTGAATCCTGACATGAACCTGCTCGACCTCTTTGAGCTCTGGCACAGACAGTCCATGCGCCTCGCCAACGGCATGATTACCAAGCAGGATTACGACGAGTGGCGTTATAACTATCCTGCCAGTCAGGCGGAGCTCGAACAGGCAGCACGCGACAAGCGCCGCAGGGAGCGCAAGGTTGATCCCAAAGACTAACCTACCACGTCATCTCCTTTTCTGCATACAAAAAGTCCTCTGGAAAACATCTTGTCGTTTTCCAGAGGACAACTTTGTATTATCCTACAGGTGTCCCAGGGCTAGGTCACTTTCCCTGTTATGGACAAAGTCACTTTCCCTTTTACCTCATTTCAAGCCCTGCTTCAAGTCCAATTTTTCACCCTCTATACCTCTCCATTTCCCTCCCCCTTCCCCCTGCGACCCCCATCCCCCACCCGGTTCCCGATTTGGGAATCCTCGTGGGAACGCCACGGATCCCGTCGTGGTTCCCGACGTGGTTTCCGGCACGGTTCCTACCTCTGTTCCAGGCTGTGGTTCCCTCTTTCTGAAACCACCTTAGAAGGGCTGGAAGCCTTGATATTACTGCATTTTGAAATCATGATGGGTATGTCTATGGGAGGTGAAATGAGGTGACAAAAACGGTTCCCACGATGAGATCAGTACTGCTCCTAAACAGGGTTCCCGGGATGTCTCCCAAATTGCTCCCGCATGGTTTCTTTACGGTTCCCGGACTTTGTATTTGGGAATAAAAAAGGCTCCGGAAGCTGTGTCTGAACACGGTTTCCGGAGTTGGTTTCTTGTTCGGTTTTCAATGTGGCAAAGGGAAAACTATTTTGCCCCAAACAGGGAAAACGAGGTTGCCCCTTGACATGGTACTGACTACAGGCAGAAATCATAATCAACTATTTCTGTAGAGTGAGATAGGGGGCCTGCTGTAGTGAAATTCAGTTCAGAAATCCTTTTCAGGAATAAAGCTGGGTACAGACAAAGAGGGGAATGTGCACAGCCGCGTCGTTCCAACATTCTCCGGTGATATTGTCACTTCACCGCGCAGCCAGTCCTACTTTTTCGTGACGGAATACGGGACGCAGAATCTGGTGGGGCGGACAACTTGGGAGCGTACAGAGCGCATCATATCCCTGGCACACCCGGATTTCAGGGATGAACTGATCCTCGAAGCATAGAAGCAGGGCATCTGGCGGCGTTCAAACAGGAGATGACAAAGGCTGAAATTGAAAGCCAAATGTGGTATACTGTATCTATTCTTTGGAGTGATGCAATCTGTTGTCTGCGTCCCGCATCCTAAGCCGCACATTGCGTAATTCAATGAATTCATGTTTTATTAAAAGCAACGCAGAACAGATTTCGCTTCTATCTTCATCTCACTTCTGTCATGGTATAATTCACAAATCTACCTTAGGTTCAGGAAAATGCTTTCTGCTGTGTTTGTCCCTTCCAAACTCTTCCAAATTGTTTTGCCACAAAAGAATAATATGACATGGAACTCTGCATCACCGATTGAATTTTGCATGTATGTATGTTACAATACAGATAAATCAACTAAGGAGTAACCAATGAAAAGAGTAACCATACAGGATATCGCGGACGAATTGGGGGTTTCGCGCAACACCGTGTCCAAGGCCATCAACAATTCCGACGGCCTGGCGGAGGCGACCCGAGAAAAGATACTGCAAAAGGCCACTGAGATGGGCTACAAGCAGTTTTCCTATATAAAGGCCCAAACGGAGGCTGCCATCGCACTGCCGGAGACGCCGCGCAAAGGCGAGATTGCCCTACTGTGCGGGAATATCATCGCGCCCGCCCACTTCGCCTCGCTGATGCTGGACAAGCTGAAAATGGAACTGTCCCAGCAGGGCTATACGCTGAGTACCCATCGCGTCGAGCGGGACGACTTTGCGCGCCGGGCGCTGCCGGTCACCTTTGACCCCGAACGGACTGCCGCCATCATCTGCATCGAGATGTTCGACCGGGATTATGACGAAATGATCTGCGCTCTGGACTTGCCGGTGCTGTTTGTGGACGGCCCCAACAAGCGCGACGGCATCGACCTGCCCGCCGACCAGCTCTACATGGACAACACCGCCGCCATCACGCGCTTCGTCTACGACATGCTCTCCCGGGGCAAGCGGCGGATCGGCTTCATCGGCGATTACGAGCATTGCCAGTCCTTCTTCGAGCGCTACGCCGCCTTCCGCTGCGCCATGCTCATGGCGGGCGTTCCCGTGGAGGATCGCTATTGCATCAAGGCCCTGGAGCCGGAACAGACCTCAAGGGCGTTGGCTGACCTGGCGGAGTTTCCGGACGTATTCATATGCGCCAACGACTTTATCGCGGCTGACGCCATCTACACCCTGCGCAAGCTGGGCAAATCCGTGCCGGGCGACGTGCTCTTCTGCGGCTTCGACGACTCCCCCAACTCCCGCATCATGACGCCCATGCTGACCACGGTCCACATCCACACCCAGATCATGGCCGTCGCCGCGATGGACCTGTTGATCTCCCGCATCGAACAGCCCAGCTTGAATTACCGCATCGTCCATACCGAGGCGGAATTGATCTACCGTGATTCCACGCGGGTGGATTGAGCGCGTCGGAATGACATATCCCCCGGAGGCTTCCTCCGGGGGATTCCCATTGCCATTATTCCTCGGGTGCCTTCATCGTGATATTGCTGAACGAAGCGTCGCAGTCCGCGGCAAACACGCCGATGTGGGCGCCGTTCGTGGAGTGGCCGATGCGGGAGCTGAGCGCCTTTTCGTCGTCGATGTACATGACCACGATTTCATTCTCGCACACCAGCGTCACATGGTGGGTCGGGCTTTCGGCAAAGTCGAACCGGGTGACCGCCATCGGAGGATAGTCGTCCAGCTCCGTCAGCTCATAGCCCTCGTAGTGCAACAGGTTCCGCCCGGCATCCATGCACAGCGCGGTCCAGGCTTCATCCGCCTCGCTGCCGCCAAAGGCGAACCCGGCGCAGCCGTTCGCGTCCAGCGCCACATCGCACTCCAGCAGCATCGTCGGCGCGCGCACGCCCATGTCCGCCAGGGCGGTTTCGCCCTCCGCCGCCGAAAGCGCAATGTCGCTTCCCTCGATGGCCGCCGTTCCGCCAGCCCCTTCGGCCTGGAAGGGCTGCTCCTCGGTGAAGTAATCTCCGAAGGTCTCCGGCGCCTTCACGCCCAGCGTGCCGTCCGCGTGCCGCACCAGCTGGTGGTTGAGCACGTTGCCCGCCCACTGGTAGATGCCGGAATCCGCGGACAGCCCGGCACGGCCCAGCCAGCCGCAGAGGTAGGTGTTCCCGTTCCACTGGGCGGTCTTGGCCGCGTAGAACACAAAGCCGTTGCCCTCCATCAAACCCTGGCCGTCCAGTATGTTGTCCTCCGGCGCGACAAACGGGCCGTTCATGGATTCGCCGACGGCATAATAGGTGACACAGTCCCAACTGTAGGTCAGGTACCAGGTGTCCCCCATGCGGAACAGATCCGGGCACTCCAGCATGTACTGCGCCTGGGGCGCGTAGAGCGGGCCGTCGAAGATCCAGTTCTTCAGATCGGGCGAGGTATACTTCGCGACCACGCCGCCCAGCGCGTCCTCCCGCGCCGCGATCAGCAGCCAGTAGCACCCATCCTCCTCCATCCAGAACACCTCGGGGTCCCGGAAGTCGTCCCGGGAATAGCCGTCTGGGCTGAAGAAGGTATCCTCCGGGTGCTTTTCCCAGTTCACCCGATCCGCGCTCGTGGCGTGCATGACGCATTCCTTGCCCATGCCGCCGTTGCCGGCGTCGTTGTGGCCGGTGTAGAAGAGGTGGTACAGGCCCTCCTGGTCCCGCATGACGGAGCCGGTGCCCAGCGCCGGGTCGGGGTCGGACATCAGGCCGTATTCCAGCATCATGCCGTCGTCCTCATAGCCGATGAAATCATCCGTGGTAAATCGGTAGATCGGATGATAGCCCTGGCCGTTGTGGTCGGTATCGTACAGGTAATAGAGTTCCAGCGTGCCGTCTTCGGTCACAAATGGCATGGTGTCACCCACATAGCCGCCCTCCGGCGCGGGATAGAGGCGATAATCCACCGGCGCGTAAGCCTCCGCCACAGCACACGTGGCGACAATCGAAAGCAGGAGCGCGGCCAAAGCCGCCATGGCCACTGTTCTTCTGTTCATACAGTCTACTCCCTTCTCAAAAATGGAAAGGACTGGAAGCCGGGAATTCCGGCCTCCAGTCCGCAGTCAGGAAAGTCCGCTATTCGCCCAGGTACCGGGCCAGGATCTCGTCATACACGCCGCTGGCCTTGATGTTTGCCAGGCCGGCGTTGAACTTGTCCACCAGCTCCTGCTTGTCGGGGCTGAACACGACGAAGCCGTATTCGGCACCCTCATTGGCAGTTCCATCCACCATCTGCAGGAACACGCCGCCGTTTCGGACATAGTCATCGATGACCGGCGCATCCTCGAAGCAGGCCGCGCACTCGCCGCCGGTGACGGCCATGAACACGGCCAGCGTTGAGCCATAGGTCCTCACAGTGAAGCCATACTGCTCCGCGAGGCTGTCGGCGTAAGCCTGGCTCAGGGTCTCGGCCTTGACGGCCACGCTGTGGCCCGCCAGGTCTTCAAAGCCCTGGATGGGGGTGTCCTGGGCGATGGCCATGGACTGGGTAGCGGTGAAATATCCGTCGGAGAAGATCCAGCCCTCCGCCACGCGCTCCTCGGTGATGGAAGCGGCGGCGATCATGCCGTCTTTCTGGCCCGCCTGGCAGGCGGCAATGGAGCCGTCCCAGCCCAAGGGCTCGACGATGTAGGTGAATCCCTGGTCCGCAGCGATGGCTGCCAGGATCTCCATGTCGATGCCCACCAGCTCGCCGTTCTCATCGGTGTACTCAAAGGGACGGAAGGCGGTGTCGGTGGCGATGGCATAGTCCTCGGCCATCGCTGTACCCATGCACAGCAGCATGGCCACGCACATGATTAAGGCAACAAGTTTCTTCATGGTATCTGCCTCCTCGGCGTTGTCCGGTTTATCCCATCAACAGGTCCATGCAGGGTCATCGAATGATTCTCAAAGGAGCTGTCCTCTGGGATCAGAAATCGTAATCCTTGCACCTCGGAGCATTGTTTCTGGCAGACTCCTCGTCGAACCAGATCAGGTTGTTGCCCGTCTGCTTGTCGAACAGCTGGATGAGCCTCGGCTGGGTGGTGAAGTTGATGGTCTTGCCCATGGAAACGTCGACGGTCAGGTCCACG
>CADCFG010000053.1 GCA_902800625.1 uncultured Eubacteriales bacterium
GCCGATCTCGTACTGCATTTTCTTGTAGTGCTTGTACATATCGGTGCCGTTCAGCTTCACTTCGGCATGGGCCTTCTCATAGCCGTTGATGGCGTTCAGGTAGGTGGTCTTGCCCGCGCCGGAGCCGCCCAGCAGCAGCACCATGTGGCCCTGGGGGATGTTCATGTGAATGTCCCGCAGCAGCACCTTCTTCTGGAAGAACTCGGTGACGGTGCGATCCTTCAAATTGACGGACAGGCCCTCGTCCATGACGGTGGAGCTGCCGGAGCTGGCCAGCCGCGCCAGTTCCGCCTGGATGTCCTCCACCTTCCACTCGGGCTGGTACTTGGGATTGAAGCCCCAGATGAGCGCAGGGATGAATCCCGTCACGCCAAGCGCCCACAGCCACAGCCAGCGCTTGCGCACGCCATAGACTTCGATCAGGCCGGAACAGACGCGGATGGAATAGATGAACGTGGCCAGCGACAGGGCGAGCGTGAACACGCCGATGATGGCGGTCGCCGTATCAATGCTCATGCCGCTGTGGCTCAGCAAGATGAGGGGCACGACCCCGGAGACGTTTAGCAGCGTGGTCAGCGCGGTGAGTATGCTCAGCGTGCGCCCCTCCTGCTCGCGCCCGGCGCAGCGGCCCTCCTGGTATTCCCGGGCCGCGGGGATCAGCGCCCACCAGCCCTTGATGCCGGATTTCTCAAACATCTTCCACAGGCCGATCATCTGCAGCGCGGTGCAGACGATGCCCAACCATCCCGTCGTTCCAAAGGCCAAATTGAAAAAGAAATCCAGGAAGTCAAATTTACCTGTCAGCAGCAGGCTCTCCATTCCCTCATCCCCCTTTTCTGAGCTATACCCGTTTCTTCGCGCCTTCCGGCCGGGAAACCCGGCCCGGCGGGATCATCGAGGCCCCTGGGCGTTCAACCAGATTTGCCCTATACAAACTTATTCCATAGTATACCACTTCCCCTCCAAAGCAGGAAGCGATTGCTTTAAATTGTAATAATATTGTTACCTGTCCCTGTGCGCCTGAACGCCGCGAAAAATGACGGAACAGCCGTTTTTACTTACCTTTAACAGATTTAATGGACGTCGGTTCGACATGCTGTGATAATATATATTCAAATCATTTTTATCCAAGGAGGAAGAACCCGTGAGCATTAGGAAGCTGATTGCCGCTGGCCTGGCCGCCGGCATGCTGCTGACGACGGTGCCCGTCATCGCCGAGGAGGCTCCCGCCGAAGAGGAAGCTGTCGTCGAGGAAGCCGCTGTAGAGGAAGCCGTTGCGGGGGAAGCGCCCGCGGAGCAGCCCGCCGTTGAGGCGGCGTCGGTGGTGGACACCCAGAAGCTGGACGCCAGCTACACCCTGGCGCTGAACGCCATCAACGCGGAGGACTATGAGACCGCGAAGGAATACCTGAACGTGTGCTTTGCCTACTGCGATCCTGCGAGCAATCCCACGATGTATGCCGACCTGCTACTCAAGCGGGCTTGCATCGACGTGATCGAGGAGAAGAACGACATGGCGCTGCTGAACCTGGACGCGGCGCTGCGGGTGCAGCCGGACCTGGCGGACGCCTATCTGGTGCGCACGCAGGTGTATGCCGCGCAGAACAACGTGGACGCGGCCATCGAGAACCTGGAAAAGTACATCGAGCTGAGCGAGGACACCTCCCTGTATGAGACCGTGGCCCAGCTGAACGAGGCGAAGGGCGACATCGAGGCGGCCCAGGCGGCCTACGACAAGTACGTGGAAGGCGCAGGCAGCGAGGTGGCCGAAGCGGGCTTCCAGAACGGCCTGTACAAGATGCAGGCGGGCAAACTGGAGGAGGCCATCGAGGCCTTCGAGGCCTACGCCGAGGACGAGACCTACGCTGCGGGCGCGGCCTACAACATCGGCATCTGCAGGATGAACCTGGGCGACTACGCCGGGGCCATCGAGGCCTTCAACAGCTGCGAGGAAAAGGGCGGCGAGTTCGAGGGCCTGAAGTACAACCGGGGCGTGTGCGCGCTGCTGAGCGAGCAGTGGGAGGCCGCGGCGGCGGACTTCGCGGCGTCCATCGAGAGCGAGCCGTATGTGGACGACGCCCGCTACAACCTGGCGATCTGCCAGATGCAGCAGGAGGACTACGAGACGGCCATCGCGACCTTCACCGAACTGATCGGCGACGGCGAGCAGGCGAACGAGGCTGAGACAGAAGAGAAGGAAGAAGCCGAAGCCGGGGAAACCGACGGGGCTGATACCGAGGATGCCGAGACCGAAGAGACCGAAGAGCGCGTGGTGAACGACGGCGCGTACTACTATCGCGCGGTGTGCAACGCGGCGCTGGGGAACCTGGACGCGGCGGTCGCGGACTACAGCGTGTGCATCGACCACGGCTACGAGCTGGCGCAGAGCTACTACCAGCGGGCGCAGGTCTACGCGGCGCTGGGCGACACCGAGGCCCAGAACGCGGACCTGCAGGCTTCGCTGAGCGTGGCGGGTTGATTGAGCGATTAACGGACAGTCAAAATGCCGGGAACCCGCATGGCGCCCGGCATGAGAAGGCCCGCCGACCTGAAGGTCGGCGGGCTTGCTTTATGGGTATTCACAGGGATCAGGCCGCGGGCTCCAGCTCCTCCAGCTCCGCTTCCTCGTCCTCCTCGATGCCATAGGGCTCGCCCCAGGCGTTGGTCATGTCCTTCATCTGGTTGTAGACGTTCTCCGGGCCTTCGCCGAAGTTGAAAGCCACGGCGCTGTTGATCAGCTGCCCGCCGCCCAGCTCGCGCATCACCACGCGGCACGCCGCCTCGTTTTCCTCGGCCGGGCGGAACTTCGCCCTCACGTTGTAGCCCGCCGCCTCAAAGGGCAGGACGTACTGCTGCATCATCTCGTCGAAGTCGCCGCCCACGATGGGCAGCACGATGTTCACGCCCTTCATGTCGCCGGTCAGGAATTCGCTGATTGCTCGGTCGAAGATGCCCATGCCCTCGAAGTGGATGGAATCCGAGGCCGCGCCGTGGCTCTCCACGTATTCCGGAATCCGCGCCTTGATGACGTCCGGATCCAGTATGAACGCGCCCATGGCCTCGCTGTCCGGGTCGGCGATAAAGGTGGATTTGCCGGAAGCCGGCAGGCCCAGCGCCAGGATCATCTGGTAATCCCGGTTCAAGGGGCCATCGTACACGTAGTGGTGCTTGCCGTTCTCGTCCACGCTCTCGGTGCGGGCGGAGCCCAGGGTCAGGAACCAGTCCTTGAGTTCTTCCCTAAGCGCTTCGCGCTCGGGGGTGTCGATATCGACGGTGTTGCCATAGATGGACTTGTAATAGGCCGACAGCGCGTCCAGCTGCTGCACCACCGGGTTGGCCACCAGCTCCTCCATGGAGAGATAATCCCCCGCCAGGAACTGCTGGTACAGCGCGCGGGCCTCGTCGGTGTCGATCATCGGATGCTCGGGGGTGACCTCCCAGGTCACGGGCACCACGCCCTCCGGCAGCGCAGCCGCGGCGTCGTCCGCCTCGGCCTCGTCGTTTGCCGCGCCCTCCGCGGGCTCGTCCACGGCCGCGTCGCTTTCCTGGCCGGCCTCCTCCGGGGCCTCCGCCACCGCCATGCCGCCCAGCGCCACGCACAGGCCCATCAGCAGCGCCAGCACCAGGGCAAACAATCTTTGATTCGTCTTCATAGCCATTCTCCTCCATTTGAATGATTATTTTTCCAGCTCCGCGGTCAGCGCGGGGATCACGTCCTTCTTCCGGGACTGGTATTCCTTGAACACGAAATACTTTCCGTCGGAGTTGCCGAAGCAGGCGTCCAGCAGGATCCGGCCGGACTCCGGATAAGCCACCATGTAGGTCTGGTTCTCATCGGCGTTGCCGCTGATGTTGCTCACCTTGGCAAACAGCATGTCCAGGCCGATGCTCTCATAGTTCTCCTCCATGGCCGCCAGCATCCGGTCGCACATATCGGCCATGGCCTCCTCGCCGGAGGCCTTGATGTCGCTGGCGCCGAAGCTCACGCCGCCCACGGTGTATTCCTTGTAATCGGTCAGGAAGATGTCGATGTCGCTCATGCCGTCGTAGTTCGCCGCCGCGTCCTGCATGCCCTGGTAAAGCGCGTCGACGTCCCCGATGCCGGAGATCTCCGCCAGCTCCTCATAGGCGATCCGATCCATCTCCGTGGTGTTGCTGGTGGCGTTCTTGGTGTCCGACAGGATGCTCATCAGCATCACCTTCGCCATCTCCTGGGAGATGGGCACCTCGCACTCCCTGTAGGCCAGGTACACCAGCGTGGCGGTGGAGCCGATGGGGGCCGAGCGCACGTTGATGAAGTCGGTGTTCTGGACGCTGCCGATGCCGTGATGGTCCAGCACGCCCACCACCCGCGCCAGGGGCATGTCGTCGATGGCATGGGTATAGGCGCTGTGGTCCACCAGCACGAACTGCTTGCCCTCGGCGTTTTCCATCACCGGGGGAATCGCCACGCCAAAGGTCTCCAGGGCGTACTTCGTCTCGTTGTTGACGGGCCCGGCCACCACGGCCTCCGCCTTCACGCCCAGCTCGTTCAGGAAATTCGCATAGGCGATGGCGGCGCCCACCGTGTCGGAATCCGGGTGCCGGTGGCCGATGACATAGGTCACGTCGTCGCCGTAGTCCGTGGCCAGGATCAGATCCCGATAGCCCTGGGCCAGCCGGGAGGGCTCGGAAGCTCCCTCCGCCAGGGCCGCGCCCGTCAGCAGCAGCGCCAGCATCAAAGCGACGGCCATCATCCTTGTGTACAATCTCATTTTGTTTCCTCCTTCGCGTCAATGGCAAAGCTCTGTCCGTACAGTCCATCCGATCCATGGCATCGCCGGCAAGGGCAGCCGCCGACCCGGCCAACGCCCCTTCGGGGCCGTATGCCCTTCAGTCATGACCACCAGTTCAACTGGTGGTTTGGGGATGCCCCTGAAAGAGTCGGGTTACTTGCGCCGCCTAAAGACGGTGCCGAAAGCACAATACTGGCAGCCTCACAAGGAGGCTACTTCAGCGTCCTGCTCTCCTTCTTGGATTCTTCCCTAGTCCACATTGCCGATTGTCGATACGTTGTACCCTCTCGCCCAGAAGTCCCTTTCAAACTTGTTCCCCAGTTCCGGATGCCTGTCGTAGATCATCAACGCTGACTTCCCCTTCAAGTACCCTACAAACTGGCTTACCATTATCTTCGGTGGTATACTCAGGCACAGGTGTACGTGATCTACGCATACCGCCCCCCCTCAATAATCTCCACCTTCTTGTATCGGCACAATGTTCGCAGTATCTCGCGTATATCTGCCTTTACTTTCCCTTACAGCACTTTCCTCCGTTATTTCGGAATAAACACAATATGGTACTGGCATTTCCATCTCGTATGTGATAAACTATTCTCGTCCTTTCGTGGATGCTTCCTTCGGTTTTCTTGGTATTGGCTTTCGACTCCGCTACCATTATACCATTGGAGGCTTTCGCCTTCTTCTACTCTACTGTTTATTCCATTCTCCCCAGCTTAGCTGGGGGGATTGAGTTTGTCAATCATTATACCATGATTGTCGCCGTACTGCCCTGTGGGAAGTCCGGCGACCCGGCCAACCGCGCTTCGCGCCGGTTGCCTAATCATTATACCATATTATTTCGCGACCAACAGCCGCGGGGCGGCGTTTGTCAAATTTTTACCATAATATGACAGTTTCGGTCGGGTTTTGCCGGGTGCGCCGCCCATGCGCGCGCGGAAGTCGATGAGGTCCGAGGGCCGGAAGAAATCAGGGAGAGCCGGTCATCGGCTCTCCCCTTTCCGTGCTATTTCACTTTGACTGTGGTGGACGCCTGCTTGCCGTTGGCGGTGGTCACGGTGATGGTCACCGTGCCCTTCTTCACGCCCTTGACGACGCCCTTGGCGCTGACCGTGGCGATGCCCGGGTCGGAGCTGATCCAGGTGCAGCTGCCCGCCGAGCCGGCCGGCGTCACCTTGATCTTGTCCGACAGCTTCAGCTTTTTGCCCTTCTTCACGCTGTAGCTGGCCTTCTTGAAGCTGACCGTCATTGGCCCGTCGACCACCGTCACTTCCACCTTGGCGACCACGCCGTTGATGGCCATCGCGTAGATCGTGCAGCTGCCCGTCCCCACTGCCTTGATCTTGCCCGCGGACGACACCGTCGCCACGTTCCGGTCGCTTGAGAAGTATCGCGGATTTCCTGCTGATGGACAAGTGGTGATCCGGCATGACGGATAGCCGAACAAACAAATGCTCTTACAAAGCAGTCGCCTTCATGGCGGCTGCTTTGCCATGTTCCACCTGTCTTCAGGAATCTATGGAAAAGGCCGGCTGATTCGCCGGCCTATGAAACGTGTTTGCTGATGGATTGCAAACGGATCAGTTGAAATCTGTCCGGATGACATACAGGGTGGTAGTGTCCCAGGCTTCATCCCGAAGGTCATACCCCGCCGTCCCGGCCTGTCCGGCCAGCTGGTTGTATGCCTCCAGTACCGTTGAAACATCTCCGTTCAGGATCGGGAGGAGCTTTTCGGCCGCTTCCTTCTCGGCGTCGGTAATCTTCGCCTGAAGGGCATCGGTGCCGCTGTCATGCAGCGCCGCCGCGCCAACGGAGAGATCGGAGGCTCCGCTCGCCGCCTGATCCACGCCGGCGGTGTAGGTCTTCAGGCCGGTCACAAAGGTGTTGACCCCGTTCAGCCGATCCAGCAGGCCCTGAAGGGTATCGTGCGCCGCCTGTGCCTGGGCCAGCTTGGCCGCCACGGTTTCATCCGTGGCCAGGGCCTGGTCCGTATTGTCGGAAACCAGCTGCTCGATCTGTTCAGCCGTCTTCGCCTCGATCAGTTCCTTGACCGCATCCGTCTCCATCTGCGCGTCGACAGCTGCCTGAACCTGCTGCCGCGCCGCCTCATCCACCTGACCGGCCTCGACGGCGCTCGCATAGGCTTCGGCATCCATATCCATGCCGGCTTCCGCCAACACCTGGCCGAGCACCTGCGCACGAACCTCATCGGCCACCGCGCCGTGGATCTGCTCTTTATTGGCCTCAACCTGCGGGCGAACCACGGCTTCCACCTGGGGCCGGGCGGCGGCGAGCACCGTATCGTGGTCAAACTGAGCGATCAGGGCCGTCAGGGTATCGGCGTAATTGTCCGGGGTCAGCTCGGGCACCTCGATGCCGGCTTCCGCAAGGCCCGATGCGGCCAGCTGCTGGTTCGCCGTTTCCAGGATGGCGGAAAAGATGTCGTCTGCGCCACCGTTCAGCGCCTCGCTGTTGGCGCTGAGGGCCGCGAGGCCGCTGTCCAGCTCGGCTGCGCCTGCGGCGAGGGTCTGCGCTCCGCTGTTCAAATCCGCGAGGCCGTCGTTCAGCGCATTGATTTTCCCCGGAAGCTCGCTCGCCTTGCCGGTCACCTCCGGAAGAGGATCGCCGTTTTGCAGGGCCGTCAGCAGCGCAACCACATCGTTCAGCTCCGCCTGCGGGTCAAAGTCCATCCGACTGTCAATCTCACGCCAGGCCTTTTGAATCGGGTCCGCGCTGGCGAAGGTCATCATCCAGCCGAGCTCCGCATGGTCGCCCTGAAAGCGGACTGTGAAGCGGGAAGGCAGCTTCAGCGCGTCGTTCGCGCCGGGAACCGCCCAGCCGAGGACGGCCTGCCTGCCGGAAAGGGAGAGCACCGTTCCGTTCTCCACCGTCAGATCGCTGACGCCGGTCTCAGGCAGGAGGAGAACCGAGGCCGCCAGGTGGGGCAGCGCCTCAGGCTGGCTGTAGGATACGGTCAGCATGACCTCGCCGGCCTTGTCCTTCAGCTGTGACACGGGAACTTCCTGGCCGTCCAGCGTCGCCGAGATCTCGGGCGTTACGGGCAGCGGCTTATCCGAGGTGCCCTGATAGGTGATGTCCTTCCCCTTCGCCTGCCAGGTCAGCGTCTGCCCGTCCAGCGCGAAGGTCTCGTCTCCGCCCACGTTCTCAATGCCCGTCAGCAGGGTGCTGTCGCTCAGGACATCCAGCCCTTCCGGGTTCTCCAGGCGGATGCTGTCCGTCAGGCTCTGAACCGTGCCGTCCGCGCCGACGACGGCGTAAACCCGTTCATGCCGGGCGTTCTCCGCGATGGCTGTCACGCAGCTCATCGCCATCAGCAGCGCAAGCAATATGGAAATAATCCGCTTATTCATCATGGTCTTCCTTTCTCCGCAGATCAGCGGGCCGCTTTCATATCAAAGGTCGTGTGCACAATGAGCTTGTCCAGCAGCATCAGCATGGCGGGCAGCAGCAGGATCACCACCGCCACGCTCAGCAGCGCGCCCCGGGCAATCAGATGGCACATGGAGGAAATGATGTCGATGTTGGCGTAGAGGCCGACGCCGTAGGTGGCGGCGAAGAAGCCGATGCCGCTGACCAGAATGCTCTGGGCGGCGGAGGCGACGGCCTTTTCGATGGCCTCCCGCTTGTCGAGGCCGTCGATCCTGTGCTGCTTATACCGCGTCGTCAGCAAGATGGCGTAGTCCACGGTGGCGCCCAGCTGAATGGTGGAGATCAGTATCGGGCCCACAAAGGGCAGCTCCGTGCCGGTGAAATAAGGGATGCACAGATTCGCGGCGATGGCCAGCTCGATCACGCCCACCAGAATGACCGGCAGGGAGATCGATTTCTGCACCAGCAGGATGATGACGAAGATGGCGATGATCGAAATCAGGCTGACCACGGTAAAATCGTGATCGGTGCAGGCGATCAGATCCTTGGTGCAGGGAGCCTCGCCGATCAGCATGCCGCCCTGGTCGTACTTTTTCAGGATGCCGTTCAGCGCGTCGATCTGCGCGTTGACCTCGTCGGAGGAGATCACATACCCGGAGTTGATCAGCATCAGCTGATAGTGATCCCCCTTGACCAGCTTCAGCACATCCTCAGGCAGGATGCTTTCCGGGATGTCCGCGTCCAGCAGGCTGTCGACGCCATACACGCTGGTGACGCCGTCCACCTGCCGCATCTCCTCGGCCATGCGGCGCACGTCCGCCTGGGAGACGTCGGCATCCACCAGCAGCAGG
The DNA here is from genome assembly GCA_902800625.1 of uncultured Eubacteriales bacterium. Taxonomy (GTDB): domain Bacteria; phylum Bacillota; class Clostridia; order Christensenellales; family Aristaeellaceae; genus UBA2862. The sequence continues at coordinate 9,017 of CADCFG010000053.1, forward strand.
TGGGTGGTGGCCATGTCAAAGGTTTCTTCCAGCTTTTTGTTGGCCACCACGGAGGGCAGGTCCTGAGGCATTACCTTGCTCATGTCGTAATAGACGTTCACATGGCTGTAGCCATAGAAGGCGGGGACGCAGAGCAACACCAGCACCACGGCAAGAATCCTGTAATGCCTGGCCACAAAGCGTCCGATGCCGCCCACGTCCGGCAGCAGCGGCCTGTGGCTGGTCTTTTCAATGGCGCCGTCCAGCAGCCGGATCACGCAGGGCAGCAGCACGATCGTCCCCAGCAGCCCCAGCACGACGCCCTTGCTCATCACGATGCCCAGGTCCTTGCCCAGGGTAAAGCTCATGAAGCATATGGAGACAAAGCCGGCGATGGTCGTCAGGCTCGACCCCAGAATCGAGGTGAAGGTCTGATGAATGGCGTTGGCCATGGCTTCATCCTTGTCCTCGACCAGCGCCTTCTGCTCCTTGTAGCTGTGCCACAGGAAGATGGAGTAGTCCAGCGTAACGGCCAGCTGCAGCACGGCGGCAACCGCCTTCGTGATGTAGCTGATCTCGCCCAGGAAGAAGTTCGAGCCCATGTTCCACAGAATGGAGACGCCGATGCAGGCCAGGAAGATCAGCGGCAGCAGGAAGGAATCCATGGTGATCATCAGGACGATGGCGCACAGCGCCACGGCGATGGCCACATAGGTGGCTTCCTGGGCCTCCACCAGCTCCTTGGTGTCGGTGACGACGGCGGACAGGCCGCTGACAAAGCACTTCTCCCCCGCGACCCTGCGCACCTGCTGGATGGCCTCCATGGTCGCCTCCGACGACGAGCCTTCGTCAAAGAAGACGGCGGAGAGCATGCAGTCGCCGCGGCTGAATTTGCTGCGGAGCTCCTCCGGGATGATCTCCAGGGGGAACTGGCCCTCCGTGAGAGAGGCGTACCCGATCACGGATTCCACGTGGGGAATCGCCTTGACGGCATTCTCCATGTCCGCCTGTTCCCGGATCGTCATTCCCTCCGTGACCAGCAGGGAAAACGCCCCTTTTCCAAAATCCTCCAGCAGGATCTCCTGACCCTTTACGGTCTCCAGATCCTGGGGCAGATAGTACAACAGGTCATATTTCGTCTTTGTGGCTGCCATGCCAAGGACCGACGGCACCATCAGCGCCAGGCACAATATGATGACCCATATCCGATGGCGAACCAGCCCTTTTGTAAATCGCTTCACGCTTTCAGCCTCCTCACAAAACTGAACATTGTGTTGACAAATCCAACATGTTGAATTATAATCATTTTAGTGATTGAAATCAATCGACAATTTGGTTTTCAATCGTTCGTTAATCGACAGAAGGCCAAAGAAAAACAGTTAACCGACACAAATCGGAAAACTGTTCAGAAAGCAGGGAGAACATGGCTGAAGAGCTGAAGAGGGAAGACCGAAGGGTCCGGCGGACGAAAAAGCTGCTGACCCAGGCGCTGACGGAGCTGCTGCAGAAGAAGCAGATCAATGAAATCACCGTGAAGGAGCTGACCGACCTGGCGGATATGAACCGCGGCACCTTCTATATGTACTACAGGGACATCTTCGACATGCTCGAAAAAATCGAGGACGAGCTGTTCCAAAAGCTGGACGGCATCGCCCAATCCCATGAGCACGGCGATCCCACGCAGCAGGTGAAGCCGATCCTGCTGGATCTGTTTCGCTTCATTGAGGAAAACCAGGAGATGTTCCGCGTGCTGCTGAGCCCCAACGGCGATATGAACTTCCTGCATCGGCTGTACGAGGCCATCCGGGAGAGGAGCCTCGAAATCTGGAAGGATCAGATGGGCAGCCTCGGCGAGAAGGAGTTCGATTACCGCTACAGCTTTGTCATCTTCGGCTGCGCGGGGATGATCCGCGCCTGGGTCAACCGGAACTGCCAGGAGACGGACATGCAGATGGCGGAGCTGGCAGACAGGATGATCCGGCGGGGCATCCTCACGGAGGCATAATACGGTCGAACGTTGCAGCTATCTCAGGAAATTTCCCCAATCCCGCCAGCTGACAAACTGCCTCTCGCTCACCTCCTCTTGGAAAAATCTAAAGTTTAGCATTGGAATAATCCAAAGTCTATACGCACAGACGTGGTTCGACGTCTTTTCGCGCCCGAACGTCGAAACCGCCACGGCGACGACCTATGAGCGCCAGTTGAAGCGCTACCTGATCCCCGCCTTCGGGGAGATGGACGTGGAGGACATCAAGCCGGCGGACGTTCAGGCGATGTTCAACGGCATCCAGGGCGCAAAGGAGACCAAGCTCAAGGCGAAGATGGTGCTCAACATGATCTTCCAGCAAGCGATTGAGGATGAAATCATCGTCAAAAACCCGCTGGCGTCGAAGAGCATCCGCATCACGGGACGCGCGCCAAAGCCCACCGAGCCCTACACGGTGGAACAGATGCAGACCATCGTCTCCAGGCTCAGCCAGGTGAAGCGGGCGGACGATCGCGCGTTCATCGCGCTGATGGCCCTGCACCCGCTTCGATTGGAGGAAGCTCTCGGCTTGAAGCATGAGGACATCGACCGCAAGCTGAACCTGATCCATGTCCGGCGCTCGGTGACGCACCCGACGCGCAACCAGCCGGAGATCAAGGCGACGAAGACGGAAGCCAGCCGCCGGGACATCGACCTGGCCGAGGGCATCCGCGGCTGCTTACCGGAGGGCAGATCGGATGATTTCATCTTCGGCGGCAAGGAGCCGCTGAGCTACACGCAGGTGCGGCGGATGTGCCGGCGCATCCAGAAGGACATCGGCTTTGACGAGCCCATCCTGCCGCGCCGGTTCCGCACCACGGTGCTGACGGACATCTACGACACCACGAAGGACATCAATGTCGCCAAGGACGCGGCGGGTCACACCACATCCGCGATGACGCTGAAACACTATGTGAAAGGCAGACCGCAGAAACTTAACGCCGCCAAGACGGTTTCAATGCTCTATGGGCTGGCTGGGGGCTCGGCGATGTGATGAAAAATGTGATTGCACTTTTTTGACGCATATAATAGGAAGGTAAATTCCAAAAAACAGCCAGAATGTGATTTGGAATGTGATTTTGACCCCGGTTTTTGGGACGAGGTCGCCGGTTTTTGCAAGTTCAGACCTTGAATCCTGCAAAAATCGCCCAAAAACATAAGAAAACCAGTCACAAAGTGACTGGTTTAATGGCTCTGCACCCCAACTTTGATACAATCGCGGTCAGGGTGCATTTTGGTGCAAGCGGGTGCAAAAGGGTGCAGTTTGTGCTGGTTCTTGTAGTGATAAACTAAAACTGGACACGTAAGGGTGCAAAACTGGACAGAGTACAGTATAATACTGGACAGAGATGCAACGAACGTGGACAGGTGCAGATTGTCACCGCAACGGGCCAGCAGGGCCATAATTCCGGGCCAGCGAGAGACACAATAGCCGGCCAGAAGTTGTCACAATACCCGGCCAGGAAG
>CADCFG010000054.1 GCA_902800625.1 uncultured Eubacteriales bacterium
CGGCGGCTCTTCATGGCGTCTCTTCTTTTGATGCCATCGTTGCTGCCTTCCGGGGTAACGCTGTCGGAACATTATTCGGGGTGGACTGAACAGTTACCAAAAGACGAATGTGCTTAAGTTGATGACATTGCCCCATAGAGGAAGGCCTGCTCCTGCGCCCGCACAAAGGAAGAACCGGATTGCCGCAGGCCCGTGGCAATCCGGTTCTCTTTCACGCTACCATATGTTCTGTAAAAAGGCCTGAACGGCCTTCCACTTGCCGCTTTTGTCATCCTCGATCCTGTTCGGGACCAGTTCTTCAAACAATCGGTGGAAAAACTCGTCGCACCCTCCGTTCAGCGCCGCGATCAATGAATCACTGATCAATTCCATTTCATCATCGTTGAGCTTTTCCAGGATATCGTCGATTGCGACATCGCGAATCAGCGCGTCCTTCATGCGCTTGAACGCCTGACGTTCCCGTTCATTCATAGATACCGTACATCCCCTCTGCCGCCGAAACGGTCATAATTTTCGTTTGCAATCCATACATTGCAATCATAGCACGAATCCAACCTAAAATCAAGAAAAGCCTGCAATCCTTACATTGCAAGGCGCTGGCTTGGAGGTTGGTTATGCAGAAAGTGCGACAGGACGCGGCGCATTCAATTGGCCGGAATATCCGCAAGCATCGCCTTGCCTGCGGCATGACGCAAGAGGCCGTGGTCACCCGGATGCAGCTCATGGGCATCGACCTGTCGCGCAGCGCTTACTCCCAGATGGAGTGCGGCACCTACAGCATTCGGGTCAGCGAACTGGCCGCGCTTACCATCATCTTCAAAACCGATTTCAACGCCCTCTTCGAGGGAGCGGCGCAGGCCCTCGCGGACCGGTGTGCCGACGGGCATTGAGAAACCGGCGCAGGCAATAACCTAATTCAGGTTATTTCGCAATAGTCTGTTTCAGGTTAAGCCATAATAATTCCGGGGTGAGCGCCGTGAAGTATCAGCGCATCAGGGATCTCCGGGAGGATCACGACTGGAAGCAGATCGACGTGGCCCGGATGCTGAACATGTCGCAGACAGGCTATTCAAAATATGAGACGGGAGAAAACGACATACCCACGCGGATTCTGATTGAATTGGCGCGCATTTATGATACCAGTATCGACTATCTGCTGGGCCAGACAAATGATCCAAGGCGGTATAAATAGCACACAGGCGCAGGCAACAGCGCGTTGCTTGCGCATTCTCATGTTATCGGTTATGATGTTTCCAACGAAAGGGGGATTCATCATGGAGATCCGGGAGATATTGCGCGATCTGCGGGAAAAGAAGGGCCTGACCCAGGAGGAGCTGGCCGGGCGGGTGCTGGTGACGCGCCAGGCCGTCAGCCGCTGGGAGACGGGGGAGACCCAGCCCAACACCGACACGCTGAAGCTGCTGTCGAAGGAATACGGCGTGTCCATCAACACGCTGCTGGGCGCGCCGCGGCAGCTGTACTGCCAGTGCTGCGGCATGCCGCTGACGGAGGACGCCGTCATCAGCCGCGAGGCCGACGGCGCGTTCAACGAGGACTACTGCAAGTGGTGCTACGCCGACGGGGTCTATATGTATAGCAACATGGACGACCTGATCGAGGTCTGCGTCCCAAACATGGTCAGCGAGAACGTCACCGAGGAGCAGGCCCGCGCGCATTTGAAGCAGGTGCTGCCCACGCTGGATTACTGGAAGCGGTACGAGGAGCTCAGCGACGACGGCCAGTTCGAGGCGTTCAAGCAGCAGTTGATCCGGGAGATCAACGACCTTCACATCGAGGGCCTGCCGAAGGTGGAAAAGCTGAACGCCCTCGTGGGAAGCTATGTGAACCTGGAGTATCCGCTGCCGGGCGGCGCGAAGGCGAAGTTCCTGAACGACGGGGCCACCTATCTGGGAAACCAGCTGGAATCGGCCTTTGGCGGCGACCGCTGCTTCGGCGTTCTGGCCAATATGGATTTCATACTGGTCTGCACCTATGGCAAGGACGGCGCCGACCCGGAGCTGGTCCTGTATAAGAAGCGGTGAGCGCCCCGCGGCGGTTGAAGGGATCACAGCATCGGTCGGCAAGCGAATAACGAAGAAATCCCGCGCTGGAATCAGTGGCGCGGGATTTCGTGTATAGAAAGGCGGCAGCAAGTGGGGCCCGGGGCACTGCCCCGGCGGCAGCAAATGGGGTTGAGCGCCCTGCGCTCAAAGGCGGCAGCAGTCGGGGCTGAGCGCCATGCGCTCAGCCCAGGGCGCAGTCCAGCGCCATCATCACCGTGAAGCCCAGGGCGAACATGACCGTGCCCAGGTTGGAATGGGTACCGGCGGCGGTCTCTGGGATCAGCTCCTCCACTACCACGTAGATCATGGCTCCGGCGGCGAATGAGAGCATATAGGGCAGTGCCGGGACGATCAGCGTGGACAGCCAGATGGTCAGCAGCGCGCCGATGGGCTCCACCGCGCCGGACAGCACGCCGTAGACGAAGGATTTTCCCGTGCTGGCGCCCTCGGCCCGCAGCGGCATGGAGATGATCGCGCCCTCCGGGAAGTTCTGGATGGCGATGCCCAGCGCCAGCGCCATGGCCCCCGCGGCCGAGATGCCCGCGTTGCCCTGCAAAAGCCCCGCGTAGACCACGCCCACCGCCATGCCCTCCGGCAGGTTGTGGATCGTCACCGCCAGCACCAGCTTCGTGGTGCGCGCCAGGCTGCTGCGCGGGCCCTCCATGTCGCCCGTACCCGCGTGCAGGTGGGGGATCGTCCGGTCCAAAAACAGCAGGAACAACACGCCGATCCAGAAGCCCACCGCCGCGGGCACAAAGGCCCAGTGGCCCATCGCAGCGGATTGCTCGATGGCCGGCAGCAGCAGGCTCCAAACCGAGGCCGCCACCATCACCCCCGCCGCAAAGCCCGTCAGCGCCCGCTGCACCATCGGGTTCAGCTTGCCCCGCATGAAGAACACGCACCCCGCACCCAGCGACGTGCCGATAAAGGGGATCATTATGCCCCGGATCACTTCCATGTTCATATTCAAACCTCCCTTGGTTCGATGACAACAGTATAGCATGGCCATTTGGTTAGATATATCTAACTTCTGTTAAATCATGTGAACTTTTTGGGGTATACTATGCGGGAGGCAGAAAAAGGGGAACCGGATTGCCACGTCGGCCAAGGCTTTGCCTCGACCTCCTCGCAATGACGCCGTATACAGCGGTTGGAAACTGCGCATGACAGCATCCTGCCATGTCATTGCGAGGAGCCCCCTGGGGCGACGTGGCAATCCGGTCCCTTTGCTATTTTTCCTTTTTCCTGAATATGAACAGCTTGCTGAACACGTAGTTCAGCACGATCACCAGTATGTTGGAAAACACCTTCACGCCCAGCCCCCACAGCGCCATGTGGTTGGGTGCGACGACGGGGCCGAGCCTGTCCACGCCCAGCACCATGATGGCCTCGTCCAGAAGGCCCGTGCCCAGGCGGCAGGCCACGAAGCTGGAAAACTCCTTTGCCGCCGCCGCGCCGCGGCTGTGGCTGTCGAACACCCAGCGGCGGTTGGTGACATAGGCCACCAGCACCGACAGCACCCAGGCGATGGCGTTGGCCACGCCGGTGGACAGCCCCGCGCGGGACAGCAGGGCATAGGACGCGATGTTCACCAGCGTGGTCACGCCCCCGAAGAACAGGTAGGCGATCTGCTCGCGGTATTTGAGGAAGAGGGATTTCAGCCTGCCATTCATACGGCGCGCTCCCCGTTCACATACACACCCACGATCTTCGCCTGCATGTCGAACAGGCTGCCGTCGGTGAGCAGGATGTCGGCGTCCTTGCCCGCCTCCAGCGAGCCGACCCGGTCCTGCACGCCGATGTGGCGGGCGGGGTTGAGGGTGATGCAGCGCAGGGCGTCGGCCTCGCCCATGCCGCTGGCGATGGCCATGGCGGCGCAGAAGCGCAGGTGGCTCTGCTGGGTCACGGGGCTGTCGGTGATGATGGACACCCGGCAGCCGGCCCGGTTCAGGATCACCGGCGTCTCCCAGCTCTTGTTCTGCAGTTCGATCTTGCTGGGCTGGCCGAAGGTGGGGCCGATGGCCAGCGGCACGTCGGCCCTGACCAGCTCGTCCACGATCAGCGCGCCCTCCGTCACGTGCTCCAGCGTCAGCCGCACGCCGAATTCCCGGGCGATGCGGATGGCGGTGAGGATGTCGTTGGCCTGGTGGGCGTGGGCCTTCAGGGGGATCTCGCCCTTCAGCACCGGGATCAGCGCGTTCAGCTTCATGTCGAAGGCGGGCTTCTTTGCGGGGTCGTCCCCGGCGGCCTCCAGCTTTTCCATGTAGGCGCGGGCCTTGAACAGCGTCTCCCGCAGCAGTGCGGCGTTGCTCATGCGGCTGGAGATGCCCTTTTCCCTGTAGCAGCGCTTGGGGTTCTCGCCGAAGGCGCACTTCATGGCGGTCTCCTTCTTCAGGCACATGTCGTCGATGCAGCGGCCCACGGGCTTGAAGGCCGCGAAGGTGCCGCCCAGCACGTTGCTGCTGCCGGGGCCGGTGCACAGCGTGGTCACACCGCCGCGCAGGGCGTCCCTCAGGGACTCGTCGAAGGGATTGATGGCGTCGATGGCCCGCAGCTGGGGCGTCACCGGGTCGTTGTACTCGTTGTAGTCCCTGCCCTCGTAGCCCACGGCCCAGCCGTCCAGGCCGATGTGCCCGTGGGCCTCCACCAGCCCCGGCCAGGCGTGCAGCCCGGCGGCGTCGATGATCTCCATGCCCGCCGGAGCCGGCATATCCGCCCCGATGGCGGCGATCCTGCCGCCCTCGATCAGTATGTCGCCGGTGTACGCCGTGTCTTGCAGGGCGTCGTGAATGATTGCGTTTTTGATGAAGGTCATGCTGGTGCGCTCCTGTGTTTTTCTTCTATTATAGCATGGGAAGTGTTGATAAGACAACACTTCCCATGCTATAATAATACCCGGCAAACCATGGAGGTACACACAGATGAAATGGGATATTGGCATCGATCTGGGCACGCAGAGCGTGCGCGTGGCGGAGCTGAACGACGGCCCGGTGATGAGCTCGTCGGCGGCGCTGGCCTTCCGCGAGGGCAACCGGGTGCCCATCTGCGCCGGCGACATCGCCGAGCGGCTGGTGGGGCGCACCTGCCAGGGCGTGGACGTGGTCTATCCGCTGCGGGACGGCGTGCTGGAGAACAACCTCTACGCGGCCAGCCTGCTCCAGTGGATCTTCAAGCGCAGCGAGGGCGTCAAGTCCCGGCGGCGGTTCGGCGCGATGATCACCTGCGCGCCCTTCAACCGACCCGTGCAGAAGGAGGCGCTGCTGACGGCGGCCATCGACGCGGGCGCGGCGGAGGCGCTGCTGGTGCGCAGCGACGCGGCGGCGGCGGTGGGCGCGGGGCTGGATCTGAACGGCCCGGAGGCCAAGCTGCTGGTCGACGTGGGCGCGGGTAAGATGACCTGCACGCTGTTCACCTTCGGCCGGGTGGCCGCCTTCGGCTATGTGCCCTACGGCCTGAACCGCATCGACGATCGGGTGCGCCGCATCCTGCGCAGCGACTTCGGCTATCGGGTGGGCAAGGCCCAGTCCGAGGAGATCACCCGCACGCTGGGCAGCGCCATGCCCGACAAGGCCCCCAGGGACATCATCATGCACGCCACCGGCATCGCCATGAAGGACCGCAAGCCGGTGAACTTCGACGTGGAGACCAAGCCGGTGCTGGACGCCTGCGAGGACGTGGTTTCCGAGCTGGCGCGGCTGTGCTGCAGCGTGGTGGACAACGCCCCGGAGGAGCTGTCGGCCGACCTGAACGACACCGGCGCGGTGCTCACTGGCGGCGGCGCGGTGATGGCGGATCTGGACCGCCGCCTGGGCCAGGCGCTGGGCATCCCCTGCCGGGTGGCCGACGCCCCCGAGACCTGCGCCATCCGCGGCCTCTGGCGGATCATGGACGACCCCAACGCCTATGCCCAGATGCTGCAGGGCCAGCAGAGCCGATAGAATCGGCAGCCACTGTTTCCAATCCCTTACCCGGAGGTGACCCCATTGAAGCGCACCGTGGTCGCGAACGGCCTTCGCCTGGAATACGCCCTGATCCAGTCCTCCCGGCGGGACGTGCTGCTGCAGGCGCTTCCGGAGGCGGGCATACGGGTGTACGCGCCGAAGTATATGCACCTTCGGGACGTGGATGCCGTGGTGCGGGACAGGGCGGGGGAGCTGATTCGGATGCAGCGGGACGTGGAGGCCAGGCTGGCGGAGAACCGCCGGGCGCACCCCGTCGTCGACGGCAGCCCGATATTGATCGAGGGCCGGCGCTGCGCGCTGCGGCTGCATGAGGGCCCCCGCCGCACGGGCAGGCTGGTGGGGGACGAGTATCACCTGACCCTGCCAGAGCCGGGCGATGACGCCGCCGTGCGCGCCGCCATCAGGAGCACCCTGTCCGCCATGGCGCTGAAGCGCATCCGCCAGCGGCTGGACTTCTACATCCCACGCATCGGCCGCGCCCCTGGCCGGGTGGCCATCCGCGACCAGAAGAGCCGCTGGGGCAGCTGCTCGGCGAAGGGCAACGTCAACTTCAACTGGAAGCTGATCATGGCCCCGCCCCCGGCGCTGGATTATGTGGTGATCCACGAGCTGTGCCACCTGTACGAGTTCAACCACTCGCCCCGGTTCTGGGCGTTGGTGGAGCGCCAGCAGCCGGATTACGAGGTGTGGAAGAAGTGGCTGAAGACGCACACGGAGGACCTGTATCTTTGAAATGAGGAATGAGGAATTAGAGTGTGTTTCTAAAATCCTGAACATGCATTTTCGGCGTCTAAGGCTGCATTTCTGTGTTGCTTTTCCTCGACTTGCAACCAGTAAGCCTTCGGAAAATCCCGGACTTTAGAAACACACTCTAGGGATGAGGAATTGTTGTTGAAATCTTCACGGATTTCCTTGATTAAAGAAAGCCAGCCTATTGTTGTCTTATATCAATCAAATCCGTCAGGATTTGCACCGCAATTCCTAATTCCTCATTAAACAAATGGTCATACTCAAGGGAGGTAATGAAATGTATCGCAAAAACGCATGGGAACAGTATTCCGGCGAGGAGCGGGCGCTGCTGGGCGCCTTCGCGGACGACTACCGCGCGTTCCTGGACGCCGCCAAGACCGAGCGCGAGGCCGCGGCCTCGGCGGAGGAGCTGTGCCGGTCGGCAGGCTTCCGCAACCTGGACGCGCTGATCGAGTCCGGCGAGCCCCTGGGCCCGGGCGACCGGGTGTACCGCAAGTGGATGAACAAGAGCTTCATGGCTTTCGTCATCGGCGAGCAGAGCATCGAAAAGGGCATGAACATCCTGGGCGCCCACATCGACTCCCCGCGCCTGGACGTGAAGCAGAACCCGCTGTTTGAGGACGAGAAGCTGGCCTATCTGGACACCCACTACTACGGCGGCATCAAGAAATACCAGTGGCTGGCCCTGCCCCTGGCGCTGCACGGCGTGATCGTGAAGAAGGACGGCGACGTGGTGCCGGTGGCCATCGGCGAGCACGAGGACGACCCGGTGCTGTGCATCACCGACCTGCTGCCCCACCTGGCCCAGGAACAGATGAACAAGACCGCCAGCAAGTTCATCGACGGCGAGGCGCTGAACATACTCATCGGCAGCGCGCCCCGGGCGGACGAGGAAAAGGATGCCGTGAAGGCGGCGGTGCTGGCCGTGCTGGAGCGGGACTACGGCGTCGAGGAGGAGGACTTCGTGTCCGCCGAGCTGGAGGCCGTGCCCGCGGGCCGCGCCCGGGACTGCGGCCTGGACCGCAGCATGATCCTGGGCTACGGCCACGACGACCGGGTGTGCGCCTATCCCAGCCTGCGGGCCGTGATGGACTATGACGGCGTGCCGGCCCATACCCTTTGCGCGGTGCTCACCGACAAGGAGGAGATCGGCAGTATGGGCGCCTCCGGCATGAATTCCCACTACTTTGAGAACACCGTGGCCGAGCTTTGCGCGCTGCTGGGCTTCGACCATGACCTCTCCGTGCGCCGGGCGCTGCAGAACAGCCGCATGCTGTCCAGCGACGTGTCCGCGGGCTTCGATCCCAGCTATCCCAGCGTGTTTGAGAAGAAGAATACAGCCATGCTGGGCCTCGGCGTGTGCTTCAACAAGTATACCGGCGCCCGGGGCAAGAGCGGCTCCAGCGACGCCAACGCCGAGTTCATCGCCTTGGTGCGCCGGGTGATGGACGACGCGGGCGTCTGCTGGCAGACCAGCGAGCTGGGCAAGGTGGACGCGGGCGGCGGCGGCACCATCGCCTGGCTGTGCGCCAAGTACGCCATGAGGCCGACCTCTGGGAGGCGTACAAGGGATACTGCGCGTTTTTGGAGGTGTGAGGTCAACCCCTCAGTCTGCTTCGCAGACAGCTCCCCTTTGAAGGGGAGCCCGGGCGGATAAAGGATCGTTCCCCGATTCCCCATCTGGAAACTGTATCCAATAGGGAACCGGGGAACGCTATTTTTCGGCGGCGGATTTCCGGCACAAGTGAGCCCACGGTCTCATATTGCTTGCGGAGGATATGGGTTTCGGTTGCCGCGTCGCTCAATAGTGCCGGTAAATCCGCCGCCCAGCGATGAGGGACCAGCGAGGATCGTGATTGCGTATAGACAGTGTAGGGGCGGCGTTGCGCCGCCCGCCGGGTATGACGATACACGTTGTCAGGCCGAGGAGACCTCATCCGTCTTTCGGTAAATATGCAAGCATTTTCACCGAAATCCACCTTCCCCACCGGGGGAAGGCTTTTGGGCCGTCGGCAGCGCCACGTCTGCGTGGAAATGCAGCAGCGGCGCTGCCGTGGGCAAAACAAACGCGGGGCGTCACCGATGGGTGACGCCCCGCGTATACTGTATTCAGATCAGTGCGGCCTGGGCGGGCGGGCGCGCTTGATTTCATACAGCGCGTGGTCGGCGGCCTCGATCAGGTCGTTGGCGTTCATGCCGGGGTGATACTCGCCCACGCCGATGCTGAACTTCAGCGTGTAGGGTCGGTGGGCCTGCTCGTTCAGCTCCTCCAGCTTTTCGCGGATGTTGGCGATCAGCGTCTCGGCCTCGGGCTTGGTGGATTCGATGACCACGATGAACTCGTCGCCGCCATAGCGGGCGATATAGGGCCGGCGCTTGAATCCGCCGCAGGCCATCTTCAGCGCGGTGGCGGCGCGGATCAGCGCGTCGTCGCCCTCCAGGTGGCCGTAGGTGTCGTTGATGGTCTTGAAGTAGTCCAAGTCCATCATCAGCAGGAAGATCTTTTCATCGTGGTTCAGCAGCTTGTAGTCCAGGAAGCCCAGCAGGTTCTGCCGGTTGTTCACCTGGGTCAGCTTGTCCAAGGAGATCTGCTGGGTGCTGGTTCCCATGAACAGGCACAGCAGCTCGATGGTGATGGCCACGTTGATCACCGGCACGCTCTCGCCGATGAAGCTGAGCGCCCAGGCGACTATCAGGCACAGCGGGAAGGAGGCCACCAGCATCATGTGGCTGCGCTTGATGGGGTCGGTCTCGTTCTGGCGGCGCAGGATCAGCTTGATGCTGAACGCCGTGGTGAAGGCCACCAGCAGGCCCATCTCCAGGTGGAACATGCCGCTGCGGGCATAGGCCTCGCCCTCGTCGATGGTGAACAGCTTGTTGGTCCACAGGTTGCTCAGGATCAGCGCCGCCACAGCCGCCAGCGGGATGGCCGTCAAAAGCTGCTTTTTGCGGGTGGTGAACATCTGGCCCCGGCATTCCACGTCGGCATAGCCGCACCAGGCATATACGCCCGTGCACAGCGACAGGTGGTATACGGTCTTGAAGAAGTAGGAAAGGGGATAGACCAGGGACGGGATCAGCCTGGCGCCGTTGAACAGGGTAAACAGGAAGTTGGCCCCGTGGCTGACCATGAAGGCCACCAGCGTGATGTGCAGCCAGCGTTCGGATGCGGAACCCGAAGAACGCCTGGTCACCCAATACAGGCAAAGCCAGACGATGATGATGCATATGAGGTAGATCTCGGCATAGAGCAAAGTAGCCATTGAAGTCTCCTCTTGACATTGCGACACAAAGCCATAGTTATCAATATACTACAAATCATTATACTACATTTAACAAAAAAAAGATAGACCCTGAGGGCGTTTTTTCACCATAAAATTGTTAACGCTATATTAAATAGTTACAAAGTAATAAAACGATATGACGTTGGGCGGGCGGGGAGGGCCTGTGCGTCATTCGTCCCATGGACAAGAAGTTTTTTTCCCAGTTTTTGTGGGCTGTGGCGTTGCAATGTGGTTTATAATATGCTATAATTTTATCTGTAAAGTTATGGGAGGGTGTTACACCATGCGTAAAATAGGTATCCTTCGCGTGGGCCTTTTGCTCACACTGATGTTGGGTCTGTGCATTGCCGTGGGAATATCGGCGCAGGCGTCGTCCGCGGACGCCGTCTGGCCGGAGAGCTCCGGCGAGGTGATGCAGTCCGACGGTAAGCTGGTTATCGACTCCAGTCACATGGACCAGGGCTATATCATGTGCTGTGTCTCCGCGCCGACAGATCATCGCCTCAAGGTGCGCATGACCTTCTCCAACGGCGCCCAGCTGGACTATGACCTGGACAACGACGGCGACTATGTGGTGTTCCCGCTGCAGCTGGGTTCCGGCAACTATACCTTCGCGCTGTTCGAAAACGTGAAGGGCTCGAAGTATTCCGCCGAGGGCAAGATCTCCCTCACCGCCCAGCTGGTGGACGAAAACGCCGCCTTCCTGGTGCCCAACCAGTACGTGGACTATGTGCAGACCACCAACGCCGTTATAAAGAGCGACGAGCTGGCCGCCCAGGGCGACATCTACAAGACCGTGTGCGACTTCATGACCAACGAGTTCAGCTATGACTTCGTGCGCGCCCAGACCATTTCGCCCGGCACCCTGCCGGAGATCGAGGCTTGCTTCGACGCCCGTTCCGGCATCTGCCAGGACCTGTCCGCGGTGATGGTGTGCATGCTGCGGGTGCAGGGCATCCCGGCGAAGCTGATGATCGGCTATGCCGACCGGTACTACCACGCCTGGACCGTGGCGGTGGTGGACGGGCAGGAGGTCTTCTTCGACCCCACGGCCGCCATCGGCTGCCTGAACGCCAGCAAGTATCAGATAGAGCGCTTCTACTGATCCACACGCAAATCCCTTCCTTTATGGTATTGCAATTCCGTAACCCGACAAACAGACAATTACAGGAGGTTATTGTTCATGGCCGGAAAGAAACGTGCGCTTGATTCCGCGGAGCTGTCCAGCTTCTGCAGCCAGGTGGCGCTGATCCTCAGCGCGGGTCTGCCGCTGTACGACGGCATGGAGACCCTGGCCGAGACCACCAAGGGCAGCGAGTACGCCGATTTGTACGAGAGTGCCAGCAAGGCCGTCACCGAGACGGGCTCGCTCTACCAGGCGCTGCAGCGGGACGAGAGCTGGCCCACCTATCTGGTGGAGATGGTCGGCATCGGCGAGCAGACGGGCCAGCTGGAGAAGGTCATGAACGGCCTTGCCGACTATTACGCCCGCGAGGACCGCATCCGCTCCTCTATCATCGGCGCGGTGACTTACCCGCTGGTGCTGGGCGTGATGCTGGTGCTGATCATCGCCATCATGCTGTGGAAGGTGCTGCCCGTGTTCCAGCGGGTGCTGAACAGCATGGGCGCGGAGCCACCATCGGCTGGGTGGTGCTGGCGCTGGTGGCCGTGGTGGTGCTGGCCGTGGTGGTGGGCGCCATCATGCTGAAGACCTCCGCCAGGGACAAGGTGCTGGCCTTCGTGCGCAGGCTGTTCCCGCCGGTGCGGACGCTGAGCATGAAGCTGGCCTCCAGCCGCGTGGCCAGCGTGCTGTCCATGATGCTCTCCAGCGGCTTCCCCACCAACGAAGCCTTCCGGTTGCTGCCCTCGGTGCTCTCCGACGGCGAGGCCTCGGACAAGGTGGCGGGCATCCGCAAGGAGCTGGACGGCGGCGCGGCCTTCGCCGACGCCATCAGCAACTCCAAGCTGTTTGACGGCCTGCACGACCGCATGATCCGCATGGGCGTGGCCGCCGGCCGCGAGGACCAGGTGATGGCCAAGATCGCCGACCTCTATGAGGAACAGGTGGAAGAGGGCATCGCCCGCCTGGTGAGCATCATCGAGCCCACCCTGATCGTGCTGCTGGCCATCGTCATCGGCGCGGTGCTGCTGAGCGTGATGCTGCCCATGGCCGGCATCCTGTCCAGCATGCTTTGATGAGGCAATCCGCTGTTATTCGATTATAAGGAGAGACGCACATGGCATACCGGCGAGAGATCGCGATCGTCCTGCTGATGGTGCTGCTGCTGGGAGGCGTATGGCTGCTGGTCAGCCGCCTCGGCACCGCCTCCGGCGGCGCGCAGACCCAGTTTGTCACCGACGCCGTGCACAACGCGGCCCTCACCTGCTACGCGGTGGAGGGGGCGTATCCCAACGACCTGGAATACCTGCGCACGCACTACGGCCTGGCCTATGACCAGTCCCGCTATCTGGTGACTTACAGCGCCTTCGCCTCCAACCTGCTGCCCGAGATCTATGTGACGGAAGTGGAGGACAGATGATGGACAATCGCAAGATGGTAAACCACAGCATGCAGGGCGTGTTCGTGTTCGTGCTGCTGGGCCTGTTCGCGGTGATGTCCACGCTGATGGTGCTGCTGGGCGCGCAGATGTACCGCAACACCGTGGACCACGCCGAGGCGAACAACGGCGGCCGGCTGCTGGGCGCCTATGTGCGCAGCATGATCCGCGCCGAGGACGCGGCCCAATCCGTGGCCGTGGAGAATATCGACGGCGTGAACACCCTGGCGCTGAGCGAGGAGATCGAGGGCGAGGAGTACGTCACCTGGCTGTATTGCTACGAGGGATCGCTCTACGAGCAGTTCACCGGCGCCGAGAGGGACTTCAATCCCGCCTCCGGCACGGCCATCTGTCCGGCGGCGGCCTTCCGGCCCACCCTTGACGGCAATCTTTTGACCGTGGACATGGTGGACGGCGCAGGCGAGATCTGCACCGTGCAGGTGGCGCTGCGCTGTGCGCGGTAGAAGGAGTGCGAGATGAGAAACAACAACCGATCGAATGTATTATTGGTGGAGATCCTCATCGCGGTGCTGTTCTTCATGCTGTCCGCGACGGTGCTGGTGCGCGTGTTCGTCACCGCCCGCAACATGACGGTGCGCTCCGGCGTGGAGTCCCGGGCGCTGGCCGAGGCCCAGAACGTGGCCGAGGCGCTGTACGCCGCCGATGACGTGGACGCCGCCCTGGAGAACATGCAGTTCAGGAGCTCCCACGGCAGCTGGTCCAGGGACTGCGGCGACTATACGCTGTATGTCACCGGCGAGACGCAGTCCACCAACGCGGGGGAGATGTTCTCCGGCACGGTGAGCGCCTTCTACAAGCTGCGCGATCCCGACGCCAGCCGGGCGGGGGACGAGGAGCTGTTCTCGCTGCCCTGTTCAAAGTACAAGGGGGTGGCGTAGCGTGAAGCGCAAGAGCAGAGTGACCTTCGGCCCCGGCGCGGCCTCGCTGATCCTGATCGTGGTCATACTGAGCATGAGCGTGCTGGGCATGCTGGCGCTGATGAACGCCCGAAACGACAACAAGCTCTCCGACCGCAGCATCGCCGTGGTGGAGGCGGGCTATGCCCTGAACGACAAGGCCGAGCGCACGCTGGCCACGCTGGACGGCGTGCTGTACGCCTGCACCGCCGTGGCCGACGACGACGAGGCCTATATGGCGGCCATCCGCGGACTGCTGCCCGCCGGCATGCTGCTGGACGGGCGCATCATCAGCTGGTCGGAGACCGACGAGCTGCGCACGCTGAGCTGCGCGGTGGAGGTGCTGCCCCTGGGCGGGGAAAAGCGGTTTGAATGGCGGGAGCACCGCCTGACGGCTGTGACGGAGGAAATATGGAATTAAGTGAACTACTGAAAAAAGCGTACGACCTGGGCGGCTCGGATATATTTATCCTGCCGGGCGCCCCTGTGACCTGCAAGGTGAAGGGCGACATGGTGGCCCTGTCCGACGACATCGCGAAGCCCGACGGCACCAAGCTGCTGGTGCAGCAGGCCTACGAGCTGGGCGGGCGCGACATGAACAAGCTGTATCAGGAGGGCGACGACGACTTCTCCTTCGCGCTGGCCGGCCTGAGCCGCTTCCGCTGCAACGCCTATATCCAGCGCGGCACCGTGGCGGCCACCTGCCGCATGGTGGCCTTCGGCCTGCCGGATCCCCGGGAGTTGGGCGTGCCGGACCTGGTGATGGAGCTGACCAAGAACCTGAACGGCATGATCCTGGTCACCGGCCCCGCCGGCAGCGGCAAGAGCACCACGCTGGCCTGCATGATCGACCGCATCAACAGCGAGCGCACGGGCCACATCGTCACCATCGAGGACCCCATCGAGTACATCCACCGGCACAAGAAGTCGCTGGTCAGCCAGCGCGACGTGCCCAACGACGCGCCCACCTTCGCCCGGGCGCTGCGCGCGGCGCTGCGCGAGGCCCCGGACGTGATATTGCTTGGCGAAATGCGCGACATCGAATCCATCAAGATCGCCATCACCGCGGCGGAGACCGGCCATCTGCTGATGTCCTCGCTGCACACCACCGGCGCGTCCAAGACGGTGGACCGCATCCTGGACACCTTCCCGGCCGAGCAGCAGGCCCAGGTGCGCATGCAGCTTTCCATGGTGCTGCGCGCCGTGGTCAGCCAGCGCCTGGTGCCCAGGATCGGCGGCGGCCAGGTGGCGGTGTTCGAGGTGATGACGGTGAACCCCGCCGTGCAGAACCTGATCCGCGACGGCCGCACCCACCAGATCGACAATGCCATCTTCGGCGGCGCCGGCCAGGGCATGATCTCCATGGACAACGAGCTGCAGCGGCTCTACCGCGCCGGGGTCATCTCCCGGGACGTGGCCATCACCTATGCCGTCAGCCCCGAAACGCTGTCCAAGAGGCTGTAAATTCATATACGCGATGCTTGCCGCGGGCCGTTGCGCCCGCGGCTGTGTTTTTGGAGGTGCAGCGCTTCCCAAAAGCCTTCCCCTTCAGGGGAAGGTGCCCCGAAGGGGCGGAAGAGGCTGTTCTCGTTCTGACAATGAGAATTCTCATACCCCGGCGGGCGGCGCAACGCCGCCCCTGCACTTTTACCGTCAGAAATGGTACTTCTATCGCTGATCCCCAAACGCCTGTGGCATAATTCCCCGACGGTTTTCACCGAAGCCCTGCGGACTCCGGCGAACCGGCCAACCGCGCTTCGCGCCGGTTGCCTAACCTTGGCACTTTTGAGCGACGCGGCAAACGGAGCCCATATCCTCCGCGAAGATGTTGAGGCCGTGGGCTCACTTGTGCCGGGAATTATGCCGCGAAAAAACGTCTCCCGGTCCCTTTCCCGAAGCAGTTTTCAGAGGGGAACCGAAGGACGTTTCTTTTGGTTCTTCACGGAAAGTTGTGGGATTGACAGAAACGAGGTAGACAAAAGGAGCAAGGAAGACTTCTAATTGTAGCTGCTACACACACAAGAAGGA
>CADCFG010000055.1 GCA_902800625.1 uncultured Eubacteriales bacterium
TGACTGTTCGCCTCACTTCCGCGCTCCCCGATCCCTCGGCTCGTCGCGCTTCCGCTCGGCTTTCTCTCTCGTCTCTCTGTATCGTTTTCAAGGTTCGCTTGCGTCGGATTTCGGGGTGTTCCCTCGTTCAACGCAAGTGTTATTATATCAAATCCAGCGGCGCTTGTCAAGCATTTTTTTCTGTGAAAAGTGCGCTCAGACTTGGGTTTTCGGGCTGTTTTCACCACAATATGTGGTGTTTTCAGGTAAAAAAAGGGTAATTTGCCGGATCGGGCGCAAAATTCATTTGTTAAGATATGGATTTTCTCATTTTGAGGAGCACGGGAATCGACAGCACAGAGGCGCACAATCCGCCGGCTGCCAAGGGGTCCGCGGACAGGCCGGACAGGTCGACTTCGCCAAGCCGCAGGCCCAGCAGCGTATAGAGCGCGCAGAACAGGGCGGCCAGGACGCGCAGCGCGAGGCACTCCATCCAGCCCAGGCCGCAGCCCTTCAGCGCGCCCAGGCACTGGGCGATCAGGCACAGGCCGCCGAAGCCGCACAGCGCGGAGATCAGCACGAGCCGCGCCTGCATCGGCAGGGGGAGATCCGCCAGCAGCCGCGCGCCGGAAGGCACGTCCATCAGGCACAGGATCGCCCCGCCGGCTTGATTCCCCAGCAGGCCGCTTGCCGCCCGGGCCAGCGCGCCGAACAGCGCCATGTAGCCGCAGATGGTGAGCGCCGCCAGCACCGCGCCGCGAATCGCGCCGTCCTGTCGGATGGGACCGGCATCCGCGACTGGCCGGGTGCGGTCGCGCCAGGCCTTTCGCAGCAGCAGGGCCAGGGTCAGCTGGGCGAGGATCTGGGACAGCGCCAGCCGCCATCCCAGCGCTGCGCTGCCAAGCATGCCCGCGCCGACGCCGCTGATCAAAAACGCGGGGCTGAAACCCATGGCGGCGACGGCGAGCCGCTGGAGCCGGCCCTGGTCCATGCCGGTGCGGGCAGCCACGCCCCGGGCCGCGAGAGGGCCCGCGGGCACCCCGGCGACCACGCCGACCACCATGGCCGGAGCCGCCGCGCCGGGGAGGCGGAAGAGGCGGGCGGTCACTCCGCCCAGCAGCTTTTCATAGACCCGGCAGGCCTCGTCGCAGGTCAGCAGCGGCATCAGTGCCAGGAACGGGAACACCGCCGGGGCTACCGACGCCGCCCAGGCCGCCATCGCCCGCAGCGCGCCCAGCGCCGCCGCCTGGGGTCGGGCAAGCAAGAGGGCCATCAACATGAGAGCGGAGAGGGGCTTGAGGATGGAAAGGCCAGAAACACGCGCGGTCTTTGTGCTCTCAACACAGCAATGGCGCGAGGAGACCTCTTCCGCCCCCTTCGGGGGTACCTTCCCCATAGTGGAAGGCTTTTGAACGATGCGGAGCGTCCTTCCCATAAACAATCCCCCTTCCGCACAGGATATGCGAAAGGGGGATGGGATATGGAGCCGTCGGTCAAAACTTCACCGTGCACTCGCCGCCCTCGGCGGTGCCGGGGTCTTTCACGTAGAAGTGGGCGGTGGAATTGTCGTCCAGCCACTCCAGCATCATGGTGCCGTGGGGCGTCTCGATGGTCACTGGCTCGGCGTCCGAGCCCTCTGCGGGCTGGATGACGTCCAGCGGGATGACATTGCCAGTGCAAGCCAAGTAGACTTTGCCTTCTACATCTACATTGGATCGATAGAAGATTCCTGCCACACGAGGATAAACCCGGAAAATCACAGTATAGTCGTCCGCACGATCATCTTCTCCACTGTCGGGATAGGCCTCCAGCCGCGCGGCCTTGCGCTGGGCGATGCTCGCTTCGCTGTGCTCGACATCAGTATCAAATTGCCAGAGCACCACCAAATTGTGATTACCCGGCAAAGGTGACTTTGGTTTATACTCATGCGGATACATCATCAAGGTAAAACTGTAGAACCATGTATAGCCCACCATCATCACCAGCATGCCCAGCATGGCGGCGACGATGCCCACCGTGAGGCGGACGCCGCGGCTGCTGATGCGCCGGACCAGCGCGAAGATGCCCCAGGCCACCAGCGCGAACAGCGCCAGCACGGGCACGTACAGCATGACCGCCTGGTTGATCAGGGACAGCCCGCAGGCCTGCAGGATGTTCAGGATGATCGTCACCACCAGCAGCAGGGTGACTACGCCCAGCAGCACCTTGTCCGACGTGCGCAGGCGGGAGAGAAAATTCGGTTTGTTGGAACTCATGGCAAATCTTCCTTTTATATTGATTGGCGGGAACGGAGTACGGCCCCTTCCGTCGACGGGAAAAGCCGTGCCCGGCCGCGGGACGGTTCTACAGCTTTTCGGGATACACACCCCTGGCGTGCAGCTCCCGCAGGGTCTGCTGCACCATCGGGCGATCCTCCTGATAGGTGACGCCGAACCAGGCGGCCTCGGTCTCCAGCATGTCCACGGTGACCTTGCCGCCCTTCAGCAGCGCGTCCACCATCACCGGCAGCAGGCACTCGCACTTGATGTCGGCGGGATCGGCCTGCTTCAGGAACGCCTCGAAATAGGCCTGCATGGTGTCGAAGATGGCAGGCCGGAAGCCCCAGAAGTTCATGGACACCAGGGAATCGGGGTCCAGGTCGCGGCCGGGCTCGCCGGCGGAGGTGTCGGCGATGCGGCCGTCCTCAAACAGGCGAATGCTGGTCACCTCGTCCACGTCCACCATGCGGCCGTCCTCCACCCTGCACACGCCGCGGGTGACCGCGCCGTGGATGGACACGGTGTTCTTCAGGCGATATCCTACCATGGCGGCCCTGCTGGCATCGGCCTCCGTCACCAGGAAATCGTGCATCTTCTGGAAGGAATCCACGCCGTAGTAGTCGTCGGCATTGATGACCGCGAAGGGCTCCTTCACACAATCCCGGGCACAGAGCACGGCGTGCACCGTGCCGAAGGGCTTGGTGCGGCCCTCGGGCACCCTGTACCACGCGGGCAGGGAGGAATAGTCCTGGAAGGCGTATTCCACCCGGATCCTTTTTGCCAGTTTGTCGCCGCAGATCCGCTTCATGGCGTCCAGCATGTCGGGCCGGATGATGAAAACCACTTTATTGAAGCCCGCGCGCATCGCATCGCACACGGAATACTCCAGCAGGATCTCGTTGTTGGGGCCCATGCCGGTGATCTGCTTGTTGCCGCCGTAGCGGGACGCCATGCCCGCGGCCATGACCACCAGGGTAGTATTCACGAGAATCGTTCCCTTCATATATTATAATTGGCGCAATGAGGACTTGACAGTGGCTGCCGCGCCATGCTCATTCCTGATTTCCGTTTGACGTGCTTCCGAATCCGCCGATCCGCACGCCCTCGGCGGCGTCGTCCTCGGTGAGGCCGTAAGGCAGGAACACGCCCTGGCAGAAGGCCTCGCCGGCCGCGACGGACAGGGGCTTTTCGCCGCAGTTGGTGAGCTTGACGAAGATGTGGCCCTCGTTCTTCGCGCCGAAGTAATCCGCGTCCACGACGCCCACGGTGTTGTCCAGCCGCAGGCGGTACTTGAAGCCCAGGCCGCTCCGGGGGAACAGCATCAGCACCCAGCCGCCGTCGATGCGGGCGCGCACGCCGGTGGGGATTTTGATTGTCTCGCCGCTCTCAAGGCTGAACGCCGCGGGAGCGAAGAAATCATAGCCTGCGGAGAGGGCTGTGGCCCGCCGGGGAAGCTGGGGAAAGTCCGGGACGGGCGCGCCGGGAAAAGCGTCCTGCCAGTCCGCCCGGAAGCGCTCGCCGCTCACGCGCATGAAACGCGCCACGCGGCTCATACGCCCGCGCCCTCTTCGGAAGCAGCGTCCTCCGCGGCGGTGTCGGCGGCATCGTCGGCATAGGCGCTCTCGTCCTCCTCGGAGTCGTCGGTCACGCCGCCGGACGAGGGCGTGCCGGTGTCGGTCTCCAGCAGGGTGCGCACCAGGTCGGCGTCGGCCACGCCGTTGGCCTCCATGCCGTGATCCTGCTGATACTTGGCGATGGCCTTGGCGCAGCCCGGGCCATAAACGCCGTCCGGCTTGCCGTCCAGGTAGCCCAGCGCGATCAGCTTTTCCTGGAGCAGATAGGCCTCCCAGGAGTAGGTGGTGGCCTTCAGCGGCACATACGCCATCTCATAGGGCTCCAGCGGCGGGATCACGTGCTCGGAGATGGGGATGGTCAGCTCGCTGGTCTCGTTTTCGGGGTAGCCGAACATCTCGTTCAGCGTCACCATCTGATAGCCCTTCTCCTTCACCCAGGGGATGAAGCGCAGCAGCTTGTCCAGGTCGGTATCGGTGGTGTGGAACAGGTAGATGGCGCCGGGCTTCAGCCACTTGGCCAGCTTGTTGTCGTCGTACTTGCCGTCCGCCGACCAGTGGGCGATGCCATAGTAGCCCATCTGCTTGGCGTACATCTGCATGCGCTGGTCCTTGCGGGCGTCACCGCCGCGGGGACGCAGGAAATGGCACTGGTACTCCACGCCCAGTATGTAGCTGAGGGCCATCTGCTGCATGTACACCTGCTCGGCCAGCTTGTCCGCGGTGAGGTTGAACAGGCCCGAGTGGGTCATGGTGTGGTTCTCCAGCTCCATGCCGTTTTCCCAGGCATACTTCAAAATCTGCTTGTGCTTGGAGCGGATCACGTTCTTGCCGATGGGGAAGATGGTCAGCTTCGCGTCGCACTCGATGGCCTTGTCCACGATCTGCTGGAGGTTATCGGCCTGGAAGCAGTCGTCCACGGTGATGGCGATGATCTTCTCCTCGGTCTCGGCCTTGGTAAACACGGGCATGAAGCCCTCCGCCGTGGGCGTGGGGCGGGTCAGTGCCCGCTGGGCGGCCAGCGCGGACATATCGGGATCCGGCGTGGGCGCGGGTTCGGGCGTGTCCGCCGGTTCTTCCGGTTCGGTTTCCGGCTCCGTATCCACCGCAGGCGCCGCCGTCAGCTCGGGGGTGGCCACGGGGGCGACCGCCTCCACGGACTTGTCCGGGTTGCCACCTTTGGGAACCAACAGCACCACCAGCAACACCACGACCAGCGCTGCCAGTGCGCCGCCGCCGATGATCAGCCGCTTGCGATCCATGGCGCGGCGCCTTGCCCGGGAAACCATCGGCCTGCTATAGCGATTCGGCATATTGAACTCCCCTCTGTGCCGACGTGGCACAAATACGAATGTGGCCAGGAAGGCGCTCTGCCCGCGATTCGGACGATGGGCATACTTCCAGTTATGTTGCATAAAGTATAGCAGAATACAAAACAAAAGTCAACGAAATAGGCGCGAGCACATATAACCCAAGACATGCACCCGTCCTCCATATCCCAAAAGAAAAGAGAGCCAACATATGTTGACTCTCAATGAGATCCGGCGACGACCTACCCTACCGGGCCGTTTCCAGCCAAGTACTATCAGCGTGCTGAGGCTTAACTTCTGTGTTCGGGATGGGA
>CADCFG010000056.1 GCA_902800625.1 uncultured Eubacteriales bacterium
CATCGAATACGCCATCAACCTGGACAGGGACGGGGAGTTTGTGGTCAACCTTCTGCAATGTCGACCGCTGTATCTGGGCGGCGAGAATGAAGCTGTGGATATGGACCGCGCCCGATCGCGCGTTTCCCGGGTCCTGTTCGAGGTGAAAGGCGCGTCCATGGGGCCGTCGAGGCACAGGGCGGTGGATGTGGTGGTACAGATCGATCCGGCCAGGTACAACGCCTTCCCCTATGCCCGAAAGGCCGAGGTGGCGAATGCGGTGGGCAGGATCAACCGTCATTACGCGAATACCGGCAAGAACCTGCTGCTCATGGCGCCGGGGCGAGTGGGAACCTCATCGCCAGAGCTGGGCGTGCCCACGCGCTTTGCGGATATCTCCTGCTTTTCGGAGATATGCGAGGTCTCAGACAGCCGCACTGGTTTTATGCCGGAGCTGAGCTACGGCAGCCATATGTTCCAGGATATGGTGGAGGCTGAAATGACCTACAGTGCGATCTGGAACGATGGACGAACAAAGCGCTATTCTCCGGACCTGCTGGAGAATGAGCCGGATATCTTTACGGAGATCTGCCCCGATCTGGTGGAACTCAAGGACCTGATCACTGTGCGGGAGCCTCGAAATCTTCATTTCTGGCTGGACTCCGTGGGCAATCATGCGCTGTGCGGCATGGAATGATTTCCGAATGACATGAAGACAATTCATAAAATGACGGTTATTGGCGTCCCTTTTTGCCGCCTCTCGCGGCTACAAGGCGAGAGGAGGCGTTTTCTATGATGACAAGAACGCAAAAGACAAACATCCGCAGTCTGACCTGTGAGATGGTCCACAGCATCACTTCCAGGCAGTGGATCGTTGATACGGTTTTAGAATAGGATTAGTTTAAACCATGAAAGCAGGTTCGCTTGTGCCAGCATAATAATGGGTGCTAACATAATTAAAAGACCGCCTCGTTTGGAAGCGGTCTTTGGCTGTGTCTGGTGAAAAATTAATTACTTGTTAGCCGCAGCCATCTCACCGGCCAGCTTGCCGTAGGTCATGCAGTCAGCGATGGCATTGCCGCCCAGTCGGTTGGAGCCATGGATGCCGCCGGTGACCTCGCCGCAAGCGAATAGGCTGGGAATCACATTACCCTCGGTGTTGATGACCTGGGTCTTGTCGTTGATCTTCAGGCCGCCCATGGTATGATGCACGGTGGGCACCTTCTTGCAGGCATACCAGGGACCCTCGGTCATTTCAACGTCCGCCTTGTTGTTGGCCACGAAGCCCAGCGGGTCCTCAAGCTCGCCGCGCACGATGGCGTTGTAGTTGTCGATGGAGGCCTGGAGTTTCTCAGCGTCCACACCAATCTTCTCGGCCAGTTCAGGCAGGGTGTCCGCCTCAATCACGCTGCCCTGGGCCACCATGTTTTCGATGGTTGCGCCGTTGTTGTCCACGAAGTCGCGGGAGGGATAGCGCACGGAGTTCACGATGACGTAGTAGGTCTGCTCGTCCTGATCGAAGATGGCCTGGGCCAGGGTGTCGCGGGCCGCGCCCTCGTTGACGAAGCGGTCGCCATAGATGTTCACGAAGATGCGGTTGCGGCCGGAGGTGCGGATGTTCTCCATCAGGCCGGTGCCGGGGGTGCCACAGGGATGCAGCTGGATGTCGGACATGCCGGTGACGTCCGCGCCCACCTCACGAGCCATCTCGATGCCCGCGCCGGTGGCGGCCAGGGCCAGATTGGTGCAGCCCAGCTTGGTCACGTCCACATGGGCCCACACGCCGGTGTTGTACTCCTTCAGCAGATCCTTGTTGGCGCCGAAGCCGCCCGTGGCAAGGATGACGCTGTTGGCCTTCACTGTGACGGTGGAGCCGTCCTTTGCGGTGCCGATGACGCCGGTGGCCGCGCCGTTTTCATCGGTGATGATCTGGTTCACGGTTACGCCGTTCAGTACGGTGAGGTCATCGTGTTCGTCGATGTACTTCTCGAACACACGGATGTAGCTGTTGCCAGAGGGCGTGCTGGGATAGTGGCTGCGCTGCCACAGCGCGCCGGTGGCGGTGCCAATTTCATCCTTGAACTCGACGCCGATGGACTCCAGCCAATGCACCGCGTCGATGGAGTGGATGCACAGATAGGAGATCAGCTCCAGGTCACCCACGCCGTGGCCGCCTTCGTAAGTTTGCTTGATGAACTTGCCCACGCTGTCCTCGATGCCCTGGGGCACCTGTCGCTCAGGATCAACGGCGTTCAGCGCGCCCTCGGACACGTTGGTGGAACCGCCCAGGATGTCCAGCTTCTCAAGTACGATCACGTTCGCACCGTTCTGGTTGGCGGAGATCGCGGAGGCCAGACCTGCGCCGCCGCCGCCTACCACGACGACATCGCAGGTGTATTCCTTGTCTTCGGGCGCGGGCTTCTCGGGCTCGGCCTTCAGGGCATCCAGGTCCATCCCGGAATCCTTCAGGGCCTCCTCGGCACCGCGCAGCACGGCCCGGGAGGTGATAGACGCGCCAGTGATGACGTCTACCGCAAGGCTCTGTTCGTCCACGATGCGCTGAGTCATGCGCTCGATGGCAACCTTACCAACGCCGATGGTTTCGTTTTCATTGGTCACTTCAACCTTGGCAATCTTGTCGCCGTCTACGGTGACCGCCACGGTGATCGGTGCGTTGTGGCCGGGTGTGGTGGCCTCGTAGACCTTTTCCTCGGCCAGCGCCACATTCAGGCAGCCGATGGCCAGCATCAGCACCAGAACAATTGAAAGAACCTTTTTCACAGTTACCCCTCTCTTTCTTGATAAATACACTCGATGCAGCCATTGCGTGGCCGAATCATCGGGCACTAATAATATTATACGCTTTTGAGGCAGGATTATCAAGTAATACACTCTGCCATGATTGTGTATTAACAGTGTCTCGATCGCTCGTTAAGAATAGCATGGAAGAAAGGGCAGGACAGTGATTAGACTTCCATGAGTGTCTATAACCAGCTTTTAACAGGACAATATTTCAACTCTGACGGCAGCGCCGAACTTCTTTTCAGGGGAGAGAACCGCATCACAGTCAAATAAGAAACGTCCCTTTTTGCCTCCTCTCGTGGCTACCAAGCGAGGAGGCTTTTTGTTTCGATGAACAGTTTTATGCTGGATTGAATAATCCTCTGCAGAAACGTTCATGAATTGTTCATTGGCAAATTAGCACTCACATCTTGACAGTGCTAACAAAATGAGTATAATAATATATGAACCGAGGGGGAAGGAAAGAAAGAGCCCCAGAGGTTCAGGGTAACAACATACAAAGACCGACGCCGACACGACAGCCTGCTCGAGGACGCCACCCGAAAGGGAACACACCGACAGCGGGTGCGCGACCAGCGCAAGAGGGTCAAAGGAGGTAAGAGTTATGTTGATGCCGAGTATCTTTGGTGAAAACCTGTTTGATGAGTTCTTTGGTGACTGGGATCGTGAGATGCGGCGGATGGATCGCAAACTTTATGGCAGGAACGCCGC
>CADCFG010000057.1 GCA_902800625.1 uncultured Eubacteriales bacterium
ATGAACCGCCCTGTGCCGTCCTCGTTCTCAACGAACCTCGTCGTGAGCTGCTTCCTGCCGGAGGCGTCTCGCGCCAGCTCCTTCACTTCCACGATGTACACGCCGTACTCCGGGTAGCTGTTGTACTCGTCAGGCACCAGTTCATACTGATCGACTTCCTCAGGCGTCAGCGGGCGGGTGTAGCACACCCAACCGAGGACGTTTTCACAGATGATCTCATGCCATGTCCGCTGATCGTAGGTCAGCGTTGCCACGCTTCCATCCGGCATTGCTCCCGGCGCGGGACCGCGCAATCTCAAATAGTAGCCGTAGAGCTCGTCGCTGATATTCCGCGCGAGGTTTGTTGCGACCTTGACGCTGTTCTGGATTTCCTTGGTGTTCCACATGTTGGAAGCTCCCTTCATCGTCCGTCACAACGTAATTATAGCCCCTTTTGGGGTCTTTGTCAATAGGGATTTGCAGAAATTTGGGGCTTTATTTTAATTTTTGCTCTAATTATCGGCTTTTGGGGGTTGACTTTGGGGGCTATGTGTGTTATCATATGGGTGCGCGGGAAACTGCGCACAAACGGCATTGCAGAAAACAGTTACTTCGCAATGCAGGCCGGGAAAAGATGGTTCGACTCCATCCCCTTCCACCAATCCGGGAGGGTGGCCCAACAGGCAGGGCGCCCGTATAGTCTGTTTTCGATTTTATCCGTTTGCACAACATGGTATAAAGCGGCATTGCAGGAAGCGGTTACTTCGCCTTTTAAGCGAGTGGTCGTTGGTTCGAGTCCAACCCAGCGTCCATCAGGGCGCAGGTAGCTCAGTCGGTTAGAGCACTTTATGTCCGTTTCCGTCTTTATCCGCTTTATATACCAACGCAAGCGTGCATTGCAGTTGTCGGTTGCATCGGCGATACTCCGAATACACTTCCTGCCAACCCCAGGAAGCCAGTATATGCCGGCCACGATTTCATCACGCTTGCGTTTCATTTTTTGGCAAAGGAGGAATGGATGTGTCCAAATTCAACCAGAAGTCAGCGACGATCAAGACCATAAACATGGATGGTCACGCTGCGTATTCCATGCCGGACAAGGAAAAACTGATCACCCAAGTGCTGACCTCATTCTTCAATGAAAGCAAATTCTACGGTGACAACAGCAGCGATATGCTTGAAACCATCCAGCGCATCGCCAAGGCCTCACCTGAGTTCATCGCGAAGCTGGCGGTGTTCGCTCGCCGGGAGTTCAACATGCGCTCCGTCGCCCACGTCTTGACGGCTTGTCTGGCACATGAGGAAAATGGCAAGCCATACGTCCGAAACACCGTGTGGTTCGTATGCCAGCGCGGGGATGATCTCACCGAGATCATGTCCTTCTATCTGACCACCTTCGGCAAGCCGATTCCAAACGCTCTGAAAAGAGGCATCAACGATGTTCTCGGCAACATGGACGAGTACTCTCTCGCCAAGTACAAGGGAACTGGCAACAGCGTGAAGATGCGCGATCTGCTCTGTCTGTGTCACCCGAGGCCCAGGAACGACGCCCAATCTGATCTGTGGAAGCGACTGCTCGAAAACAACCTCGCGACCCCTCTGACATGGGAAACCCAACTGTCTGCAAACGGCAACAACCGCGAGACGTGGGAGAAGCTGATCGACAGCGGCAAGGTCGGGTATATGGCGATGCTGCGAAACCTTCGCAACATCGTGACGGCAAACCCCAGGAACATCGAAAAGGTATGGCAGACCATTGAGGATCCGGACGCTGTGCGGCGCTCCAAGCAGCTTCCCTTCCGCTTCCTCTCAGCCTATAAGTCCATTCAAGACATCGGCGGCAGCCGCGCTCTGGACGCCCTGGAGAACGCTGTGAGCGAATCTGTGCTCAACATGCCTGTCCTGCGCGGCACCACCGTCATCGCTGTGGACGTTTCAGGCTCCATGGGCTCGCGGATCAGCGATAAGTCAAGTGTTACCTGCGGCGAGATCGGCATGCTGCTGGGTGTCATCGCCAACAGGATTTCAAAGAACAGCGTGTTCTTCACCTTTGACGATAAAATCACGCGCCAGGACATCCCGCGGAGCACTGGCATTCTCTACGCAGCCACGCACAAGGGCATGAATGGCGGCGCCACGAATATGGAGCTTCCATTTGCCGCCATGCACCACTATGGCATCAAGGCCGATCGCATCATCTTCCTGTCGGACAATCAATGCAATGTATCGTCCCGCAGCTGGTTCAGCAAGCCAGTACAAAGCGCCGCTGACGAATACCGTAAGGCGACGGGAAACGATCTGTGGGTGCACGCCATCGATCTACAGGGCTATGGCACGCAGCAGTTCCACGGGCCCAAGACGAACATCATCGCAGGATGGAGTGAGAAGGTATTCTCCTTCATAAAGCTGGCAGAGAAGGGTGTCGGCAGCCTGGAGAAGACCATCGACGACTATGACATCACACAAATAAAGCGCCCGGAGCTTTGATGGCTCCGGGCTTATTCGTCTTTTTTCAGCCAGTTGTCCAGGAACGTGACCAGTTGTGCGCGGGACAGCTTCTTTCGTTCATCACTCAGCTGGGTATAAACGTTCATGGTGGTGCGGACATCGGAGTGCCCCAGGTAGTATTGCGCGCTCTTGACGTCCACCCCGGCATCGTAAAGCGCCGTAGCGAAGGTATAGCGCAGATCGTGAGCCTTTATGGAAAACCGCTTCCGCTGTTTCTCTTTCGTGGACAGCCTATCCTCAAGTGTTCGCCTGTCCTCCAGGGCCATGCGCGCAGATTCCTGCTCCTGCTTTCGCTTCTCGACATCGCGCCGCCGCCCCTGCTGCTTGACGGGCTCGCCGTTCAATATGCGCTCCATAGCCACATTGAACCCGTCGATGCCCCTGTCAAACGCGGATTGGGAAATCTGCTTGCCGTGGGCTGATAAGCACACTTGGCCGGTCCGCTTCTTCTTGGGAATAGAGGACAGCGCCTCGTAGAGCGGATCGCAGATCGGCACGACGCGCTTCCCGGCTTCGGTCTTGGTAAGTTCTTTGATGACGGACTGGTTGGACACGATCTCGGCGGCACGATGGACGTTGATGGTGCGCGCCTCCAAATCCACGCTGTCCCAATTCAGGGCAATCATTTCGCTGCGCCTCAGGCCGGCATAAAGCATGATCATCATCCAAACCCCGGTGCGATGCTCCATCCAGTTTTCTGTGATCAGCTCCGTTTCCCAGCGAACAAGGGCGCGGTGCCCTTCACCGTTCGTAGCGTCCGGCAATTCAAGTTCCTCGGCGGGATCGTCACGGATGATCTTATTCTGGCGCGCCTTTTTGAATATCTGCTGCAGCACCATGCGATATTTGATAGCTGCCGATTCCGACATGCCCGCCATCTTCATCAGGCTGTTTTGGAGATGGATATTGCGCACCGTGGCCATGCGCATCGGGCCAACGTCCTGGAGCAGG
>CADCFG010000058.1 GCA_902800625.1 uncultured Eubacteriales bacterium
CGTGATCTTGAGGTCGATCATCCAGTGTTTGCTGGCCACGGTGGAGGACTTGAGCCGCTGCTCCATGTCCTTCATGTAGATCTCGATGAAGTCCTTGAAGCTCATCCCCAGGCTGCTGTTCGCCTGGTTGATGAAATCCCGTTCCCATAGCTGGGCTTCGCGCTTGGTGTCGAAGCCTCTTTTCTTCTTGTGGATGATTTTTCCCGTCCAATCCTTGACGCGGATCTGTACCATCCACTTGTCGGTCTTTTTATCCTTGCTTACTGACATTGGTTCTCCTTTCTTGCCAAACCTTAGTTTTCACCTCCATCGTGATGTTCGCTCATATATGCGTTGCGCCTCTCAATTCGCTCTTCTTCACTGATGTCCTCCGGCTCCACACACTCGACGGCGGAGGCGGAGTAGTAGGCCAGGGCCTGGTTCTGCCATTTCTTGTAAGCTTTCACGGTGGACTGGTAGCTCCGCAGGGCGGCACGCTCATTCTCCCAATCCTCCAGGAACAGGCACATATCCGTGTTGAAATCCGTGTCAGCCTTACCATTGAAGGTGATGCTGCACTTCCAATCCTTGCTGCGGGGCGGGCGCTTGACATCTATATCGAACTTGACGCCGGTAACCTGTTCAAGCTTGAACAGGAAGCCCATCACGTCCGCAAGGCTGCGGATCGGGGCAGTGTCGGCCTCGTAGCCCAGCAGGAAGGTCGGAGTAGTGTCGAGA
Source organism: uncultured Eubacteriales bacterium (assembly GCA_902800625.1). GTDB lineage: Bacteria > Bacillota > Clostridia > Christensenellales > Aristaeellaceae > UBA2862. The sequence continues at coordinate 718 of CADCFG010000058.1, forward strand.
ATGTCCGCGAGCTGGTTGACTACCGCGATGGAAATCTCGATCTCGCCGGTTTCGTACTTTTGGAGCGTGCGGAGCGACTTGCCCATGATGTTGGCCAGCTCCGTCTGGCTCAAACCCTTGCGCTTGCGCAATACCTTGATGCGCTGTCCGATGGCGGAATAATCAAAAGTGTCCATATCCGATTCACCTCACACGTATTATAGCACATCCAGAAACGAAATGCAAGTACATATAAAATTTTTCTAAGCGCTTGACAAATGTACGTCTATGACGTATTATATATGTATCAAGAGTGCGTATTTTCGAAAATAATGAATTTCTGAAGCGTATTCTCGATGCAGAACAGCGATTCGCAGAAAGGAGGCGTATCATGCGGGCACAGTTTATCACGGCAGAGGAAGTTGAGCAGGCTCTGGGCGTCAGCAGAAGCAAGGCGTATCAGATCATCCGGGCGCTGAACAAGGAACTCAAGGCGATGGGCTACATCACCATCGCCGGCAAATGCCCCATCCAGTATTTCCAGCAGAAGTTTTACGGAATACAGATGGGGCCGGACAACGCGGTCAATGGGTAAAACATCACAATAGGGAATGAATGGAGGAAATAAATGTTACAGGAAAAAGAAATGACCACCCTTAACCCGTCTGTTGCAGCAGACGGAGAGCAGTCACTCACCAATCACAATAACAGTATAACCGACGACGCTCCTATCGTCAATGAAGATTCTGTTAACTTGGAGAATGACGAACAGTACGACTTTGAGGCAGAACAGCGGGAGATGTGGAAGCACATGGACCCGAACTACCTCAAAACGGTGTCGATGCCGGAGCTCTACGACACCGTGTACCCCAGCAGGCCGCCCGTGATCGACGGCCTGCTGTACCCCGGCACCTACATACTGGCGGGTGCGCCGAAGCTGGGCAAGAGCTTCCTGATGGCGCAGCTGGCCTATCACGTCAGCGCCGGCCTGCCCTTGTGGGGCTATAACGTCCACATGGGCTCGGTGCTGTACCTGGCGCTGGAGGACGATTACGGACGCTTGCAGAAGCGGCTGTATCAGATGTTCGGTGTGGAAACCTCCGCGAACCTGTACCTGGGTACGGAGGCGCACATCCTGGGCATGGGTCTGACCGACCAGTTGGACGGCTTTGTGAAAGAGCATTCCGACACGAAACTCATCATCGTCGATACGCTCCAGAAGATTCGCGGCGACGTGAACGACAAGTACAGCTACTCCACAGACTACCAGGACATTGTCCGGTTGAAAGCCTTTACCGACAGGACTGGCGTGTGCCTGATGGTCGTCCACCATACCCGCAAGCAGCAGTCGGACGACAAATTCGATATGATTTCCGGTACGAATGGCTTACTCGGCGCTGCGGATGGTGGCTTCCTGCTCTCGAAGGAGAAGCGAACCTCCAACATGGCGCTGCTGGAGATCGCCGGACGTGACCAACAGGATCAGAAGCTACACCTGGTACGAGACCAGGAGCGGCTTCTGTGGACGCTGGAGAAGGCTGAGACAGAGTTGTGGACGGAACCGCACGACCCGCTCTTGGAAGCTGTGGCAGGGCTTGTGAACGAGGGTTCCATGACCTGGCAGGGAACGGCCACGTCGCTGGTCGATGCACTGGGCGTTGACATGAAGCCGAATACCTTGACGATGCGGCTGAATGTCACGGCGGGCAGGCTGTTCAATGAACATTGTATTCAATATCAAAACAAGCACGGACACGGTGCGCGTCAGATCATTCTGCGATATGCCCCGGAGCATAAGACGACATAGCGCGACGATCCGCGACGGTCGCGACGATGTTTTAGACAGCGGCGGCGGTACCAAAAAGATCGTCGCCATCGTCGCGCATCGTCGCGGCAGCAGGGCTCCCGCGAAATCGTAGATTTCGTGGGAAAAGGAGGAGCAGCGAAATGAATGAGCTCGCGCGCTTGCGCGGGAGCGAACGATATGGAGCTTGCGACGACGTGGTGCAGGATGCCCTTTTCAAAGGGCGTCCGCGGTGCCGCGGCTGAATCCACTGGATTCAGCCGTGGCAGTCTGGCCAAGGGCCAGACCGATAAACCTGAAAGGTTTATCGCCTTGCCAGGGTACGCCGCCTGCAGGTGGCAGGGGCAGCGCCCCTCAACCCCCTCGGAGAGCGCAAACAGCATCTTTTGATGGCCGCAGGCTGTCAAAAGTGCTTTTGCGTTACTCTTGGAAAGAGTAACAGAACCCCGGCTTGCGCCGATTGAAATGAAGAGAACGATCAGCGCGATGGTGGGCAAGGGATCGGTGAACCACAACAGCAGGAAATTCCATGCCGCGAATACCGACCCGGCGCGAAGCCATCTGAACAGGGAATACATCAACGAGGACATACAGACAGTCTACCACGAACTCTTTGACGAGGCCGTAGAGCGGTACAATGCCAAACAGACCCGGCAGGACAGGTGCATTACCGACTACTACGAGAAGATACGCTCCGGCAAGCAGGAAAAGCCGTTCCATGAGCTGATCCTCCAGATCGGTAACAAGGATGATTGCGGAGCAGCCACACCGGACGGCGAAAAGGCCGCACAGATCCTGGACGAGTACATGCGAGGCTTCCAGGAACGGAATCCCACGCTGAGGGTGTTCTCGGCACATCTGCATATGGACGAAGCTACGCCGCATCTGCACATAGACTTTGTCCCTTATACGACGGGCAGCAAGCGCGGCCTGGACACGCGGGTGTCCTTGAAGCAGGCGCTGGCAGCGCTGGGCTTCAAGGGCGGTACGCGGGGCATGACGGAGTGGAATCAATGGGTGGGTGCAGAAAAGCACCACCTGGCAGCGATCATGCAGGAACATGGCCTCGAATGGGTGCAGAAGGGCACCCATGAGGAGCATCTGTCCGTTCTGGATTTCAAGAAGCAGGAGCGAGCCAGGGAAGTTGAAGAGCTTTCACAGCAGACCAAGCAGCTTGAGGATCGCAACCATGCCCTTGAGGATGCAAATGATTACCTCGCCACTCAGCTTTCCCAGACAAGCCAGGAGGTGGAAGCTCAGCGTGTCGAAAGGAATAAAGCACTTAAGGCAGCGGAGGAAGCCAAGCAGCAGGCTGAGCAGTACAAGGCCAAGCTGAAAAAGCTCGCTCCTGACGTGAAGGACTTGGAAGGCTGGGCGGAGAAATATACGCAGGAGCCAGAAAAAGTTTTGCCAAAGGCCGATCTGTTGGAAAGCGCCTCTGCTTATCGGGAGAAGAAAGCCAAGTCAGTAGTGAAGAAGATGGGCATTGTCATGCGCTCCCTATATGCCAAGCTGAAAGACCTGACAAGGAAATATGACAGCCTTTCAGATATGTATGACCGGGCGGTCAATGAGTTGGAAGACCTGCGAGACCGTTTCCGGAGACTCCGCCAGGAGAACGATCATCTCCGCGGAGCAGAGAATGATTTAAGACGCATCCGGGCTGTGCTTGGGGATAACATGGTAGATCAGGCCATATCGTCTGCTAAAGATAGAGAGCACCTCGTAATCGAACAAAGCCGAAAACGAACCCAGCATCACATAAGCCTATAATCCGGCAACTATGGAATCCCCGAAACAAAATGCCTGACAATGTAAAGCGCAACAATGAGGTTCTTTCCGCACAGCTTCTTTTTTGGCCTGTCTTTTCATTGTAGTTTATGCTATAATGGTGACAGATAACAAGCAGGAGAGAGGTATGGACTACAAAGCATTGATTGTTGAGGATGATTCGGGCATCGCCGGCGCAATAGCGGATTGCATGGCTCAGTGGGGCCTGCAGGCCGAGTGTGTGTCAGATTTTCGACATGTCATGGAGGATTTCATGCGAATCCAGCCGCATTTGGTTCTGATGGACATTTCACTGCCCTTCATGAACGGCTATCACTGGTGCGCGGAGATCCGCAAGGTCTCCTCGGTGCCGGTGATCTTCATCTCCTCCGCCTCCGACAACATGAACATCATCATGGCCATGAACATGGGCGGGGATGACTTCATCGCCAAGCCCTTCGATTCCGGGGTGCTCATCGCCAAGGCCCAGGCGCTGCTGCGCAGGACCTACGACTACGCCGCCTCCGCCCCGGTGCTGGAGCATCGCGGCGCCATGCTGAACACGGGCGACGGCACGCTGAGCTGCGGGGAGCGGAAGATCGAGCTGACGAAGAACGAATACCGCATCCTGCTGACCCTGATGCAGAACAAGGGCAGGACCGTCAGCCGGGAGAAGCTGATGGAGGCGCTGTGGCAGACGGACGCCTTCGTGGATGAAAACACGCTCACCGTCAACGTGGGCCGCCTGCGCAAAAAGCTGGACGCCGCGGGGCTGACGGATTTCATCGTCACCAAGTTTGGCGTGGGCTATTCGGTGGGGTGAGGGCATGAAGCTGTTTCTGCGATATTTGTCAGGCAAATGCAACACTTTCCTGCTGTTTGCCGCCTTCGCGCTGATTTTTGCCCTTGCCTTCTGGCTGTATCGTCTGCCGCTGGCGGCGGTACTTTATCCTGCGATGCTCTGCGCGGCTGTCGGCGTGATCTATACTTTCATAGACTTTGCGAGTGTGAAGCGCAGGCACGATATGCTTTCCGGCTTTCGGGGCATAGACGATGAGCTGCCGCTCCCCCAGGACATTGAGGACGCGGACTATCACGAAATCATCCGCCTGCTGCGAGAGCAGCGGCGCGAGGCGCAGACCCATGCCGAATCGGAAATGCAGGCGATGGTCGACTATTACACCCTCTGGGCGCATGAGATCAAGACGCCCATTGCCGCCATGCGCCTACGGTTGCAGAGCCAGGATACCGCTGAGGCGCGCGGTCTGCTTACCGACCTGAGCCGCATTGAGCGGTATGTGGAGATGGTGCTGACCTACCTGCGACTGGAGGGCGATGGAACGGACTACGTCATCCGCGAGCACGACCTGGATGGCATCCTGCGTCCTGTGTTCAAGCGGTTTGCCGGGGAGTTTATCGCCCGCCGATTGAAGCTGGATTATATGCCTGTGGAGGCTCGCATCCTGACGGACGAGAAGTGGCTGACCTTCGTGGTGGAGCAGGTGCTCTCCAACGCGCTGAAATATACACCGACGGGGACAATCTTCGTCTACCTCGAAGCGCCGCGGACGCTGTGCGTCAGGGACACAGGAATCGGTATCGCCCCGGAGGACCTGCCTCGCGTGTTCGAGCAGAGCTACACTGGCCTCGCCGGACGCACCGACAGGAAGGCCAGCGGCATCGGGCTGTACCTGTGTAAGCGCGTCTGCGACAACCTGGGACATGGGATTTCCATAGAATCC
>CADCFG010000059.1 GCA_902800625.1 uncultured Eubacteriales bacterium
TACGCCCACAGGCAGCTACCATAGTCCTTGTCGCTGTGCTCCTGATGGTAGGCAACGCGCACAATCACAGGCTTCTGAATTTCAATCATCATTACTGCTCCACTCCTTGAATCAATCATGTATCTTGCGATATGTCCAACAGCGCATCGTCAAAAGACATCTGATGCATCGGCTGGCTGTAATTCGTCCAGATCGTTTCCTCGACAACCTCTGCGGACGTGGTATGCGTCTCGGTATGGTACATGTTCCAGTCCGAGAGATACCGCGCATACAGATCGTTGGCGTAGCCGGAAATGACCACTTTCGCCCTGGTGTGCGTGATGATCTCCAACATCTCCTGGTGCTGGTCGTTCGTCATTTCGCAGCGGTAGAGGCGGCCACTCCTGCGCGTAACCGCCGTATCAGTCGAAGGGCGTCCATACACTCGATCTGCACCAGGTGCGTGGTGTCGCCCTTCAAGCGCTTGGCAGCCGCGTCGATGGTATCAGTAATGCCGTTCCACTTGCAGGCGGTGCCTCCGATCTTCACCTGTTTGTGGTTACGCCAGCCGCACTTTCCGTCCATCTTCGCGCCAATTGCCTGTGTGGTTTTCACTATGAAGCGGCGTGCCCGTTCCAACGGATCATCGCAAGGCTCAAACGCGAGATTGTATTCCTCACGGCTGTACGGCGTCAGCTCCAGCACGCGCCTCAGATCCTCTGGTCTCTCCCGCAGAACGCGGAACAGGTTGACCACATCTCCATCCAGATCGTTGATCGTCTCGACACCACCTGGCTGCTTGTTGAAGAACACGGCGCCTGAACCAGCAAAGGGCTCCAGGTAGACCATCTTCTCATATCCAACGGGGAAGTGGTCAATGATCCACCTTGCCATGCCCCACTTAGAGCCTGGGTATCTGATGATCGCTTTCATGCGTTATTGCCTCACGATTGCCTCACAGGGAGAATCAGCCAGAAGAAGTCTTTCGCCTCCACGGGCTCCGCATATTCCACGATACACGGAGAAACGCTGTTGACAAACTTGAGGACGATGTCGCCGCTGTTGAAAACTTTGAGCAGATCGTTCAGATAGACCACATTGAACGCGATCTTGATAGAATTGCCTTCCTGCGCTACGTCAATAGAATCGAACATCTCGTCCAAATCGCTCCTGGCGAAGATGTTCATTCTGTTATCATCAATCTCGAAGCGCACCAGGTTGTTCGCCGCGCCGGACTTCGCGATGATGTAGGCGCGGTCAACGGCGCTACGCAGGCTCTCCGAGGACACTGTGACGATAGTATTGAAGCTCGGCGGGACGATCTTTCGCCATTGGACATACTCACCGCTGATCAGGGTGCACTTTATGTTGGTATTACCGATGCGCAACTGGAAATCCGTATCGCTGAATTCCATGTCCACAGGTGTATCTTCGTTCGCACCGATGATTTTTTTCAAAACAGACAGGGACTTCGCCGGGACGATGGCTTTCATGTCGTTTTCACACGAGCACAGAAAGCCCTTGACACCCATCCTGAAGCCGTCCAGCGCTACCATTCGCACGACACTCTTTTCCACGTCGATGCAGCCGCCGTTCAGCACTTCCCGCATATCCTGGCGGGCGATGCATGCCTCCGTGTCCGAGATCATTTCCAGCAGGCAGGACGGGGTGATCCTCACGGTGCTGGTGGGCTCAAATTCTGCCTTGAGCGGGAATGTCTCAGCATCCATGCAGGACATCTGATACTTGGCAGCGCCGCCGCGAATCACCATCTTCCGCGCCTTATCGTCCACGGCAATGACGATATCGCCCTCTGGCATCTTCTTGATGACTTCCTCAAACAGCTTGCCGCGGACAGCGCACCGGCCTTCATCCTCCGCGTCACTCGGAATGGTCATGGAGACCTCCATCACCTGATCGCTGCATGTGAGCCTGACCACCCCATCCATGACCTTGATCAGAACACACTCCGCAATGGCCATGGGCGTTTTCGGCGCCAGCGCCATCGTTACGATCTGCAAGGCGTTCCTCAAATCCCCGGATGCTACAGTAAACTTCATAGACCTTCCTCCTTAATAAAATTCGCCGGCAATATGCGCCGCAAGCCCTTCTCAGCTCCGCGAATATCGCCAGCGATTATTTGACCTCTGATCGTGCTATACTGCCTGAAACTGAGCTCTGTCCGAACGCTGTTCAGCCTCTTCAATGCGGCTGAAATGGCGCGTGATGCTTTGCTCTGTACCATAGCTTTCTCCTTTGCGTTGATAGAAAAGCCGGCTTTTCCGCTCTCGTGGTCAGTTGGGTCCGGCTCCCGCCCACTCACACATTGGGCTGTGCGGCGTGGCTCTCCGTCGTGTCGCAATTCTATCGGTTTGTGTTCCGTCCGGCTTGCGTCCTGGCTGGCTGCCAGGAACATCTAACGGATGGGAGCTACCCAGCGCGGCGATGGACGCCGCTTGTGTACACGCGCAGGGCTGCGGATTCGCACCGCTGGCGACATGGCCAATGTCGCCTCAACTGTTCCCTGCATATCGGGCCGCCATGAACCGCGTGGCCATTTGCGGCGGCGGCCTTTCTGGTGCGGGTGACAGGATTTGAACCTGCGGCCCCGTGCTCCCAAAGCACGCGCGCTGCCAGACTGCGCCACACCCACCCAACAATCATCCCGACTTGCCGGACATGCCGACCCAAAGGGTGCTCCGGCGTGTGTCCATAATCCAGCCGCCGGGATGATTTCATGTCTTGCATTCTCATTCGTGTCCTTTGAGGACCGCCGGCTTCTCCGAAGGAGATTGGCCGGCCTTACCTAGCCGCCGGACGCTGCGGTATGAAATCGCATCATCCGCTTTGACGGGGCGCCGAGGCAGGGCATCCTCCGACCAATGGTTGGCGTGCCGTGCTCTGGCATCGCCACCGGTTCGTCCGATTCATGCTCCCAGGCACTACCCAGGGCGAAGAAGATTGTGTAATACCCGTAGTACAACGTCGCACCTCCTTCCTTGTCATGCTGCAGCGCCTTATTTTCTCTCAGTCGCCGCGCCTCCCGTCTTTCCGGGTGTCCGTCGCTTTCCAGCGCGCAAGATCAGCGACAACCCACGCACCGGCTTCTCTCACTTGGCTGTCTCGGCAGCTCGAATCCTTTCGGAAGCGGGAGAGTGCGCTTTGCGTTCGTTTTCCTACGCGGCCAGCAAGCCTTCCCCTATGGCACACAGCCTCTTGCCTCGTCCCGGTAATCCGGAGCTGTGAGGGTTGGTCACAGGGGGAGGGAGTTGAACCCACTCCAGCGTAGCAGTGTTGCAAATACCGCGCCGTCAGCTTTACCGCCATGCATCACCGATCACGCTCCATCATCACGCCGCGCGCAGCGCTCAGGAGGATCAACGGCTATCATTGAAGCTACCCCT
>CADCFG010000060.1 GCA_902800625.1 uncultured Eubacteriales bacterium
GTTTTGGACGAAGGACGAGTTCAGCACCTTCATCGAGGCCGTCATGGACAAGCCTGCGTCCTACGCCATCTTCATGACGCTGTACTACACCGGCATGAGGGAAGGCGAGCTGCTGGCGCTGACATCTTCGGACATCGACTTCGAGAAGTCTACGATCTCGATCAACAAGAGCTATCAGCGGATCGGCGGCAAGGACATCGTCTCCACGCCGAAGACGCCCAAGAGCAATCGCGTGATTACGATTCCGCAGGGCTTGAAGGATTGCCTCACGGACTACATCGCACAGTGCTATGGCTTGAAGTCCGACGACAGGCTGTTCCCCTACACGAAGTCCTACCTGACCCACGAGATGGAGCGCGGCTGCAAACTCTCCGGCGTGAAGAAGATTCGCATTCACGACATCCGGCACTCCCATGCCAGCCTATTGGTAGAGATGGGCTTCTCCCCGCTGCTGATCGCGGAGCGCCTGGGGCACGAGCGCGTGCAGACCACGATGGAGACCTACAGCCACCTCTACCCCAACAAGCAGACCGAAGTAGCCAACCGGCTGGACGGCGTGATGGGCTGAAACCCATCTGTTTCAAACAGCCGTTGGCTACAAAAAAGCGCCTCTTTTGTAGCCATTTTGTAGCCACAGAAAAGGCGAAGCCTTGAAAAATACCGTAAATACGGCACTTTTCAAGGCTTCAAGGACAGTTTTACCTATTCCCACTCAATCGTTCCCGGCGGCTTGCCGGTGACGTCGTAGACGACGCGGTTGACGCCGCGGACTTCACCGATGATGCGGCTGGTGCAGGTTTTGAGCACAGCATAGGGAATCTCGGCGGCCTCGACAGTCATGGCGTCGTCGGAGGTGACGGCGCGCAGGGCGACGCAGTAGCCGTATGTGCGGTCGTCGCCCATGCAGCCCACGGTGCGCACGCCGGTGAGCACGGCGAAGGACTGCCATATGCTGTCGGAGAGGCCGGCGTTTTTCAGTTCCTCCAGATAGATGGCGTCGCACTCGCGCAGGATGTCCAGCTTCTCGCGGGTGATGTCGCCGATGACGCGCACGGCCAGGCCGGGACCCGGGAAGGGCTGGCGCCAGACCATGTCGCGGGGGATGCCCAGGCCCTCGCCCACGGCGCGCACCTCGTCCTTGAACAGCATGGACAACGGCTCGATGATGTGATCCTTTTTAAAAAGGCTGTCCTTGGGCAGACCGCCCACGTTGTGGTGGGACTTGATGGTGGCGCTGCCGCCCATGCCGCTCTCGATCTTGTCGGGATAGATGGTGCCCTGGAGCAGGAAGTCCGCGCCGATCCTGCGCGCCTCTTCCTCGAATACCCGCACGAACAGCTCGCCGATGATGTGGCGCTTGCGCTCCGGCTCAGTGACGCCCGCCAGCGCCTCGAGGAAGCGTTCGGAGGCGTCCACGTGGATCACGTTCAGGCCCAGGTTGTCCCGATAGGTGGCCATCACCTGTTTCGCCTCGTCCTTGCGCAGCAGGCCGTGGTCCACGAACACGCAGGTCAGCTGGTCCGGCCCCAGGGCGCGTCCCGCCAGCGCGCAGGCCACAGAGGAATCCACGCCGCCGGACAGGCCCGCGACCACCCTGCCGCCGCCCACCTGCCGCCGGATGTCGGCCACCATGCGGCCGATCATGTCCTCGGCGCGATAGCCGCCCTTGCAGCCGCAGATGTTGAAGGCGAAGTTGCGCAGCATCTTCACGCCCTCCACGGAGTGCTTCACCTCCGGGTGGAACTGCACGCCGTAGATGCCCCGCGCCGCGTCGGAGAAGGCCGCCACGGGACAGTGCTCGGTATGGGCGTCCACGGTGAAGCCCTCCGGCGGTACGCTGACCCGGTCGCGGTGGTTCATGAACACCGCCGTCTGGCGGCTGACGCCCTGAAACAGCGGCGCATCCTCGACCGTCAGCATCGTGTGGCCGTACTCGCCCACCTCCGCGCTGGAGACCTCGCCGCCGTAGACATAGTTGATCAGCTGCATGCCGTAGCAGATGCCCAGCACCGGCACACCCAGCTCGAACACCTCTTTGCCCAGCCGCGGCGCGTTTTCGCCGTAGACGCTGTTCGGCCCGCCGGTGAGGATGACGCCCTTCAGCGCCTCGTCCCGCCAGGTGTCGATGGGCGCGGCATAGTTCAGTATCTCGCAATAGACGCCCGCCTCGCGGATGCGCCGGGCGATCAGCTGGTTGTACTGGCCGCCGAAGTCCAGTATGATGATCTTCTCCGAAACCGCCATGGACATGCCCCCTTTTGATGAATTATGATAGCACACATGGGATTGACTTGCGCGGTCGGGCGTGTTAATTCTAAAAACGATTTCCGGCGGATTCCTACGGCCTCCGCCGGACCGCGCGGTCTATTTGCCTGAAGCGGCAATCGCCCGCCTTTGGCGGTCCGTCCGCCAATCGTGCACAATTCAAAGAATAGAGCCATGCCAAGCGGCACGGCTCTATTCTTTCTCATTCTGAACCTCGGACAGGAACGCGGCCAGAGCGCTGATGGATTCGTCCGAAAAACCCGTCATCGAAATCCGCCCCGATTCGCTCCCCCGCAGCAAATAATCGGTGCTGACCTTGAACGTATCGGCGATTTTCAGCAGCACGTCATAGGACGGGCTGCGATCTCCGCTTTCATATTGGCCCACCGTCACCTTGTGCACGCCAATCAGACGGCCAAGGTCAGCCTGTGACCATTTGCGGGCCTTTCGCAGGCTCCTTATTCTTTCGCCCACCTGGGCAGACAATGCCGAATTCAATTGCAACACCTCAGTTTATTTTACTATCGAAATTATATGCTATCGGCATGTTTTTGAATTCATTATGTTGACTTTTGGATTGTTACCATTTATAATATCTCTGTAATTATTTTAAGAGGAGGAATTCCCATGAAGAAGGTATTTTCACTACTGCTCGTGCTGCTGATGGTGCTGTCCGTCGCCGTGCCCGGCATGGCCGCGGGCAAGGCCAAGACGAAGATCACCCTGGACAAGAAGGGCACCGTGGAGTTGAAGCTGGGCGAGACCCTGCAACTCACCG
>CADCFG010000061.1 GCA_902800625.1 uncultured Eubacteriales bacterium
TTGCGAATGCGCTTTCCGTTTTTGTCCCGCCCGTAGCTGCCGTAGATGACGACAGGTGCGGTCTTTTCAGTCTGCCTGCTCGTCGCCATGGGTTGTTTCAGTAATCCGGCGCGCCACGTTGAACAGATCGATGTACAGCCCCATCTCGTGGTCGTCGGTGGTTTTCAGCGCCGCGTCCATGATCGTGTAGATGTCCAGCAGTATGCAATCCACGGTATGCTGGCGCTCCCGAGACGCCGCGTTGTACGCTTCTTCCAGCCCTTTAAGCTGGTCGATAAAGATGCTCTTCTGGATGGTCGGAATGGCGTCTGTGTCAATGCCGAGCAGATAATCCGTGCTGACGCCCAGCAGTTTCGCCATCCGAACGAGCATCTCGTACTTTGGGAATTTTCCCGCTGTCTCATAGCCCTGCACGTTCTGCCTGGGCGTTTTCAACGCATCGGCGAACGAATACTGCGTGTAGCCGCGCTCCTTACGAACGCTGCGTAAGCGTTGAGAAAATTCTTCTGCGAACGGTGTAGGCATAGTATTATCCTCCTTGACAATGCTCTTATTTGGGGCTATAATGGAAGCTATAAAGACACTATTAGAAGCCAAAGCGCAGGTGATGAAAATGCGAGTGAAGCTCCGCGATATGCGCGTGAACAATGGATATACCCAGTATTCTCTCGCCGAGAAGCTGAATATCTCGCGCAGTCATTATTCCCAGATCGAGAGCGGCGAAAAGAACCCCTCCGACAAGCTGAAGACCATGATCAAGATCGCTCTGCGGTACACAGAGGACGATCTATTCGACATCGCCGCCAGGGTGAAACCCAAGCGCGGCAATCCCTATATCCGCGAGCACGAGCGACTGACCCTGTCCGCGCGGGATGTTCCCGTTGCCCGCGGTCGGAAACCGAAGAACAGGACGTAGGTCAGTTGAAGTTCATATGGCTTTCACCAATCGGCATATAAGACTGGTTCAATATCTTATACCCGATTTCAACCGACGTCACCGACGAACCGGCGGTGAGATGTGCATCCTCTTCGATGTTATAAAAGTTCAGCTTAGCCTCGATCTTCTTTCCGGCTGCGACAGCTTCGGTTGTCGCGTTCCATACTTTATACCCATTGATATACGCATCATCTGCGGACAGTGAGATTGACTGATCTGAGCCATTGACAATCAACAGATCAACTGTCAAGGTCAAGCCTCCAATGGACTGATTACTCAAAGACATACCCTGATAGTATATCTCGATACCGTCCCGATTGTAAGCCAGCATCGGCTCCTTGGTCGGCTGCGGCTCTGGCGTCGCGGTTGGCTCCGGCGTTGCCATTGATTTCGGCATTTGCGCGCCCATATAAACCCGCATCATTATGCCGGTATAGGCTGCTACAAACCTCTGATAAAAGGTCTCAAACTGTTCGTTGGCTTCGACATCTCTATAGATTTTCTCAAGATCGTCGGCGCTGCAATATGCTGTGAGGCTCTCCGGGAGCCTGAAAGCATAGGCTTCATCCTTGAGTGCGCACACAATGACAACCTCGTCCTGCGCCTCGCCCCTGGCTTCCACAACGGTCTCGGCGTATTCGGAAGGTGACGCCTCGCCAAATGTATCGAGGACGTACAACACGCTCTTGATGCCGGCTTGTTGGTAGAAGCCCAGGCTCGTCTCAGCCATGACTTTGGCAAACTCATTGGCATCCGGCGCTTCCGATTCTATATACAGATACGCTTCTGACGCCGGATCGTATTCGCTCTCTCCAACGCAAATAGCTACGAGCGTCAGAGCGAACGCACAGATCAGTGCCGTGGTTTTCAAAAACCATATCCTCATAATTCCATCCTCCTGCTCGTCAGTCCACAAGCCTTATATTTGCCCGCACCAGCGCCTCAATTCGCTGTTGCCTCGCTATCCCCCTCCAAACGCACGCGGCGGTGTTCTTCAACAGCTGTGTGTTCCACGCTGGCCTTGCCATCCAGATCAAGGGCACGGAAGTGCTTTATCAGATTGACCTCTCTTTCATCAAGCTGCAAATTTGCATCATCAATATATCCGTCCACGAGCCATCCAGCCCGAACGTCCAGCATTTCGGCGATGCGAACAACCTTATCCACACCAGGAGTAGACCGGCGAAAGCGCATTATTGTCCCTGTACTGACGCCCATTTGTTTCTCAAACGCCGATAATGACAAACCCTTTGCCCTTGCCGCCTCAATGATCCTGTCTACCAAATCCATGTAGGTCACCACCCCAATCATATGACAACAATATGACTTGCCGCAAATATCCCTTGACAATGCCGCATATTTGCATTATAATAGCCCCATACCAACACAAAGGCGGTATTCCGCGTAGCAAACGCACGTTCTCGCGGTTGGATAAAAGGCCATTATAAGGCAATCATGTAAAGCAATCCAACTTGAATTATACTAACAAGCTGTTTGCAACGCAATGACAAGGAGGTGACAAAACTTTGACCAATTATGGCAGGCGCGATTGGCTTCGGGACAAGCGCAAGGCTCGAAAGCTCACCCAGACCGAGATAGCTCGCATGCTTGATATCACCCCTACCCATTACCAGTACATCGAGTATGGCACGCGCAATCCTTCAGCGCCGCTGGCCCGGAAGATCGCCGTGCTGTTCGACTTTCCGATGGAGCGCTTCTACGAAGCGCCGGCACGGTAGCAAACCCATGAATCGCAAAGGAGGAACCATGATGCAGTTTACATACTACGACTTCTTGCATCATACGGGCATGACCCCCACAGACCAGAACGCCATCGCAGAGTATGAGATCATGCTTCGCATCAGGAACATGCTTCCGGCCAGCACCCCGCCGGCCGTGTTGCGCCGTCTGTGGCGGGACGCTTTCTCTCACGCAGACCCCACCGAACGCCGTCTCACCCACCGCGTTCATCGGGGCGTGTTCAAGTAATCACAGGTTCATTATAACCCAACTTCGGAAGGAGTGAAAGGACTTTGTCTGCGGGAAAAACCTTCGGTGACCAATGCCGCGAGGCGCGTGCTCGCCGGAAACGATTGGCCGGTGGGAGCGAGACGAGGCCGCACCCAGCAACATGAACGTGCGCCGCATGTCCCAGCTTTACAACGCACCAGAGCTTCTCAACAACTATTGCGCCATGCAATGCCCCATTGGGTGCGGTCGCTTCTCGACAATGCAGAACGAGCCGTTTGAGCGCACCGCGATCAAGCTGTTCAATGAGGCACAGGGCGTCGGCGACATCGCAAAGGCGCTCCTGCTGATTGCCTCGGATGGTCGTGTGCGTCCCGATGAAGTCAGCGCGTTCCAGGATGTGGTCAAGCGTCTGGGGAGCTTGCAGGACGTGATCCACGCTCTGCAGCTGTACGCCGAGAAGAACAATCTTTAATCGCAAAGGAGGAAACCGCGATGCCGGCACGCAAGAAGCCCATCGGGTTCAATCAGAAACACTATGACGCCAGGCAGATCATGGAGATGTTCAGCGTTGGAAAGACCAAAGCCTACGACATCATCCATGAGTGCAGAC
>CADCFG010000062.1 GCA_902800625.1 uncultured Eubacteriales bacterium
TGCCCATGCCGAACATCATGCTGCCCGCGCCGCCGCCGGCGTTCTCCATCAGCTTCTTGCTGAAATACTGGCCCACGCCGATGATCAGCACCATGGGCAGCACCCAGGACAGCAGTATGGACAGGATCGGGCTCATCTGCTCGATGATCTGGCTGGAGAACTTCGCGCCGCTCTTGTACAGGCGGTCCGTCAGCTCCGGGTCCTCCATCAGGCCGGTCTTGTAGAACTTGCCGTCGGTGCCCTTGTAGATGATCTTGTTGTCCTCCAGCATCACCTCGGCGATCTGCTTGTCCTCCGTCATCTTGATGAAGGTGCCGTAGTCCACCTCTATCACTCCGGGATTGGTCAAAAACGGCATCACCAGCGCGTTGAACAGTATCAACGCCAGCAGCACGATGGCATAGTAGAACATCAGGGGTTTTCTGGGTCGCTTCACTTCGTTCATCGTTTTCCCTCCTTGGGATGGTCGATCGTATACCCCTCAACAGGATGTATTGTACCCCATCAATGTTAACTCAGTATCAATTTATAGTCAAAGATGGTCAAATTTTGTATAGCCGCGGGAGGATGGGGAGAAGATAGGAAGGGAAGACGGAAAATTGGGAATTGGGAATTGGGAATTGGGAATGGATGTGGAAATCCTGCGGATTTCTTTTTATTGAATGGGACAGATCGCGTTCCCTGCGTTCTCTGTAGAATCAAACAAATCCGCAAGGATTTGTATGGAGTGGCCACGAAATAGCGGACAAGAGGAAAGGCGGGTAAGGTTGTCAGTGTATCCCGGTCAGGGCATTTATTCCACGGTTTCCTTGACAATGGGGCCCCTTTGAGCGGTTTTCATGCACCCGCGGCACCCCTGACGCTGGCGCTATGGGGTGCATGGCACCGAGCCTAACCGCTCAAACCCATTGTCAAGGAACTTTCGCGGCATAAAAGCCCTGACCTGCCATCGTGTTCTATTGGCAGCCTGGCTGGCATCCTGCCCTACTGATTTGCGTAATAAGCAGCTGTATCAGGTGCATCATACAGCTATGCGGCGAAAGTCTTTTCAAATTCTACCGGAGTAAGGTAGCCCAGGGATTGGTGGATACGAACCCTGTTGTAGAACAGGATGTACTTCGCAATAGCGTCCCGAGCTTCCTGCCTGGTTCGAAAATGAAACCTTTCCATCCATTCCGTCTTGACGGTCTTGAAGAACGTCTCCGCACAGGCATTGTCGTAGGGTGTGCCCGGGCGGCTCATGCTCTGGATGCCGCCGATGGCGGCGACCTCGCGTCTGAAATCCCATGAGGTATACTGGCAGCCCCGGTCCGTGTGGATCACCAGATGCTTCCCCGGATGTCGGTTCTCCACGGCATTGTGAAACGCGGCAATGGCCAGATGCCGATCGATGGCATCGCTGGTCTCCCAGCCCACCACCCGGCGGCTGAACAGGTCAACAAAGCTGCACAGGTACAGCCAGCCCTCGTCTGTCGGGATGTAGGTGAAGTCCGACACCCAGGTCAGATTCGGCAGGGCTACCTTGAAATCCTGCTTGAGCAGATTGGGAAAGGGCGTGGCCCTGGGGTCGGATACCGTCGTCTGCACGCGCCTGCGCCAGGTTACCGGCACCAACCCTGCCGCCTCCATCAGTCGGCGCACGCGCTTGCGGCTCACATCGTCGCCGCCCTCGCGCAGCTGGTGACGGATCTTCCGGGCGCCGTAGATGCGGTCGCTCTCATAGAAGATGTTCTTGATCTTCGTCGTCAGTTCCCTGTCCCGTACCTTCCGCACGCTGTCCTTGCGCTGCTGGTATTCATAATACCCCTGCCGGCGCACCTCCAGCAGCTTGCACGCATGCCTGACGCTGACCTGCCCCGCTGCTTTCTCGATGACAGCATACTTTACTGCGGGTTCTTTGCAAAGTATGCCGACACTTTTTTTAGAAAGTCGTTCTCCGCTTCCAGCTCGCGTATGCGCCGCCTCAGCTGCTGAAGCTCCCGCTCCTGCGCGCTGGCTTCTTCCAGCACCGGCTCCCCGTTGAACGCGCCTTCCGGATTGATCGCGTACTGTCGCTTCCATTTCCCCAGCGTGTTCTCATGGATCCCGTACTCATTGGCTACACTCAGCGCGCTCCTCCCGCCCTCTGTTACCAGCTTCACCGCCGCGATCTTCTCCTCGCGGCTGAACTCACTCTTGCGTCCCATCTCTGCGGCCTCCTTCTGTGTTGGTCCTATTATACCACACTTTTCCGTTGTCCGCAGATTCGGGGCCAGGACATAGGAATGAGGAATTAGGAATGAATAGCAGCTGCCGCGCGTTGTAGGGGCGGCCAATGGCCGCCCGCCATATACCGAAGCAATACGTACTGCCTGGCAGACGCCGCATCGCCGCCCCTACGCAGCCGAACCATTTATAATTCCTAATTCCTCATTCCTAATTCCTCATTCCAACGTTATTCTGTGTGCAAAACCGATCTATTTCTCGAAAAAAGGGGGCGTCTTCGTGATCATCAACACGGGGCAGCGGACGGACATACCGGCGTTTTATTCGGAGTGGTTTGAAAACCGCTTGCGGGCGGGGTTTGTGCTGGTGCGGAATCCCTACGATCCCGGCAGCGTGGCGCGGTACCGGCTGGACCCGGAGGTGGTGGACCTGATCGGCTTTTGCACCAAGAATCCCGCGCCCATGCTGCCGCGGCTGAAGCTGCTGGAGCCGTTCGGGCAATACTGGTATGTGACCATCACGCCCT
>CADCFG010000063.1 GCA_902800625.1 uncultured Eubacteriales bacterium
CGCCGTGATGGTGTTCAACGGTTCGTCTGGCGACTGGCCGACGCTGTTGTGGTTAAACTGGGTCACAAAGGCGGCGCAGAGCGCGTTGTGATCTATGGCCGTAATTGTCCCTATGGGCTGTTCTGCGGCGCTCCCAGGCCCCTTGTAGCCCCCGTCATAGTATTTGCTGATGAACGTGGAAACGAGGCCGTAGCGATTGGATGCATCCACTGTCATGACTGGGCGGTCTATTGCCTGGCCGCGCACGCTCTCGGTCTGTTCGCTGTGGTACTGAATGAGATTAGGCGCAATGAGCATATGATGGCCGCCGGTGGTGATTGTCCTCAAAGGCTCCTTGACATCGTTGCCACTTGAGCCGTGGTTGTTCCTGATTTCGACTGGCGCAATGATCGGTTCAACGACGCCCGTTCCATGCTTCGCCGTGATCGTGTCCAGAGGCTCTGTTACCTCCTGGCCTCGGAATCCATCGCCAGAGTGGTTCACCTGGACGATGAAGGGGCGCGGATTGTCGATCACGAATTTCATCACGCCGCGCGCGATCCTTCGCATGGTGTTTTCCGCGAGTGGCCGGACAGCCTTGATCCCGAACTTCTCCATGATCTCTTCGCTGGTGTCGAAGATGGACGGGCAGGGGAGAGAGAAATCCAGCACGTCAGCCACGGGCACCCATGGCTTCAACAGTCCGGCTACAACCTCGAGGCTGCCAGGCTCGCCGTGCGTCGGCTCCGGCCAGACGATGGGCTTCCCGTCACAGCGCGCAATCAGGAAGAAACGCCGGCGCATCGTAGGCGCGCCGTAGTCACACGCGCGCAGGAGGCGGTATTCGACCTTGTAGCCCTCGTGCTCCAGCTTCCGCACGAAGCGCCTGAAGGTCGTTTTCCAGCATGATGACGCGCGGCCTCACAGCCTTCGCCCACTTCACGGCTACCCACGCCAGCCCGCGGATATGGCGGCTTACGGGCTTGCCGCCTTTGGCTTTGGAATGGTGTTTGCAGTCAGGTGAGAACCACGCCAGCGCCACAGGGCGTCCGCGACAAGCCTTGATCGGGTCCACCTTCCAGACATCCTCGGTGTAATGCTCCGTTCTCGGATGATTCGCCCGGTGCATCGCGATGGCTGCGCGGTCATGGTTGATGGCGATATCCACGCTCCTGCCAATTGCCTCCTCGATGCCAGTTGAAGCGCCGCCCCCTCCAGCGAAGTTGTCCACAAAAATCTCGTTCATTTCTGTTCCCCTGTTCTATATTTCTTTTCGATCTCCGCATCCCAATGGAGCGATGGCACGTCCACGCCGGTCGCCTCGAAGTAGAACACCACGGGGTGCTGCTTGATCTCCACCATGCCGAATCTCACAGCGTGACGGAATGTGGCGGCGTCCCTTTGCAGCACGTCTGGCATGCGCTCAATGGCGGCGCGAAACTTCTCCAGACGATACGTATGCTTATAGATATTGCAGCTGCAGCACGCCGGCAAGAAGTTGTCCATGCTGTCCAGATCGTAGCCCTCGACCTCGTAGAGCTCGTAAAACTCCATCGGAATCACATGGTCTACATGAAGCTGGTGCATCGTCTCAAGCTCGAATCCGCAGTAGGCACAATGGCCATTACAGCGTTCATACACCGCTCTGCGTTCGTCCTGCGTCAGCCTTTTCCGCGCCGGTGGACGGTAAACGGTCACTCAGCCATCCTCCCTCATAGTAATAGTCACAGTACGGTGTGTACCTCAGGCTGGCGAAGCTGCGCTCCGGCCTTGGATGCCTGATATTGGATGGATGCCTTTCGCACGACTTCCGCTCGCACTCGTCAGCGCAGAACGTCATATCCTCACTCGTCATGCTCAATCATCCTTTCGCCTGATGCTGATCGGCGTCCACATAGTCAGAATCGCCAGCAGCAGAGCGAAGCCCAGCCAATGCCAGAAGTCTTGAAACACAAACTGCAGAATTGCCAACATGGTTATATCTCTCCTTTCTCAAGAGCGCTCGTCGCTGTATGCCGTTCTTTTGCATGTCGGGCATTGGCAGTAAAAGTATTCCTCGTTATACTGCATACCTGATTCATACTCACCCTTGTTCGCCTCGAAGATGCATCCGCATTCTTTGCATGTAAACCTCTTCGTCTTAAGAAGCCGGTTCACGTTACCTTCCTGAATGATCTTCATCTTGCATCACTCCAATCGCAAATCAATTCTATACTTGTGAACAGGAACGGTCACGTTAATGTCAATCAAGACATCGCCATCGGGCGACACCTTTTTGATGGTGCAGCTGTTGTCATTGGGACAAATGGCTCCTTCTTGGACAAGAGATTCGATGACCTCCGTCATCGTTACCTTGCACCTTCAGATATTTCTCCCACCGCCGTGGCATGGGCGGCATGTCCGGCCACAGACCGGATGACCATATCCAGCCCCAATGCTTCAGATACTCGTTCGTAAGCTCCTGAGCATAGAGCGCGGCGTCCCTGGGATTGTCGAAAATGGTGCGTTTGTCCACACTTAGAACGATGTCGATCAACTCAATGGGGCCTTCCTCGCTTCGATATCTAAGCTGGACGTCCGTCCAGTTGCCTGTGCGGTAGCCCCTAACCTCGCCCTGATAGACCATGAACTCATATT
This sequence comes from uncultured Eubacteriales bacterium, assembly GCA_902800625.1. Classification (GTDB taxonomy): domain Bacteria; phylum Bacillota; class Clostridia; order Christensenellales; family Aristaeellaceae; genus UBA2862. Next base: position 2,617 of record CADCFG010000063.1, read on the forward strand.
CTGGCTCTCCGTAGCGAACCAGACCTTCGTGCCGACGTCTGGCTTCCAGATGCGGCCGCCCATTATGGTTCCACCACATCATTGTCGAGTACATCCTGCATGACCTCGCACTGTGCCGTAAGCACCTCTGCGGCGTTGTTGTACTCCATGTTCCTCAGGATCGCCGAAGCCATATCCATGATTCCGATGGTAGTGGCGATGTGTTCTCTCTGTTCCCTTGTCATCTGTACCTCCATCTATCGCAACGCTCGTTCATGTGATACTTTTTGAACAGCCGGCGCGTCCTCGCGATTCTGACCATCACCGAGACGATAATGGCCATCGCTGCCAGCAGAATGATGATTCCTGCGATGAACTCCATGCGTTACTCCTTTCGCTTTCTGTCTCCGCAAAAGTATGTTGCAGCATCGTAGTGCGGAGCGTAATAGTCAATCTCGCTCGAATTACAGGAAAAGCTCTTGCCATCTGTGAAGATCGAGCAATACTGGCAGTCCTTACAGAAAACGAAATCCCGTACAAACTGCAATGCCTCCATACCCATACGGCAGGCCTCATTCACAGGGTCGATGCTCTCGTAATGCTCCCGATGCGCGGGATCCAGTATTTCAATCGCCCGATCATACGTCACACAGCCTCCCTCCTTCCCTTCACGGCGCGGTCGTACATGACGATGCTCCCAGCGGTCGATACGTTGTAGCAGATGTCACCGATCACAGCGTTCCGGGTGGACGAAGGTTTCAAGAGGTACGGAATTGTCGGCCAGCTCCACCGCGATCACAGGGCAATCATACGGAACGTGCTGGAAGAAATCGTCGTAATCCTTGTAGTGAAACAATGGGATATGTCTCGGCGCTTTGGTGGTATCGCTGGCCTGGCTCTTGTAACGCTTCCCGATGGTGAAGATGAAGTCTGCACCCAAGATGGCGGCGCTTCTCCACAATGTCCCGACGTTGGTTTCGTTCTTGCAATGGAATATCCCGATTCCAAAGAAGCCACGCTTTTCGATCATTTGCCTATCTCCTTTTTCTGGAATCATCACAAAATGCTATTGTGACAGCCAACATGTTGATAGATAAAACGATGACAAAAGTATCACCTGACACGGCTCGTTCTGAGCACGCAATGACGCTAAAGACAAGATTGAAAAGCGCGAGAACTAACCCCATGGCGTTACCTCCGTCTGTTTATCTGCTGGGCGGGACGTCCAGCAACGCATAGAATGCGAATTTTCGATTGTTTGGGCCGAGACAATACCCCATCCATCGCGACAATCTTTCAAGATATTCTCATAATAGGAATCGCGCCGATACTCAATCCATACAGGAAGATTACCCATATCGTCAACATTCGGATTGCTCTCAAAATCCTTTGAAGTTACAAGCCTCGGCTCATGCGCTTCAAGCAGTTCGGCGACTTCTTCAAGGTATTCCGCCTCCCTAATCAACGCCGCTTCGAATTGCGATGCGTTTGCAACAACGTGCGGCGTATACCGTCTGGCATATGCCATCCTTCGCAGCGTTCCAGACAAATTGCTCATTTCCACTCCTTCGCCTCCTTTTGCATGTCCGTTGGAGGAAGTGTCCAACAGCGCCAGATGATGTTATACTCATACAGGCTTACTCCGTCTGTCTTCCCTTGGTCCGGGCCCTCGCATACGTCCCATGACAGGCCGTGCTCATCGTCGAAGCTCATGTACTTCGGAATTAGCCCGATTACTTTTCCTGCGTTCGTCGCCAGGCTGCCAAACTCCATGTAAATCGGCGCTTCCTGTCCAAGGACAACACGCCCTGCCACTTCCTCAAGCGACAACAATCTCGGTTCCACAAACCCAGGTAGCGGTAACATGGCACGATCATCCAGATATACATTGGCAAATACTTTTCTGGTGTCCCCGCCGAACGCCTCCACGATTTCAGGAAGATTCTCGTTCACAGCATCGAATATCAGACCGTGCGCTGCACACCATTTCACGGCTTCATCAAGGCGTTCTCCGACACGGTTTGTCCACAGTATCAGCTTTGCCCCGGCCGCCTGCTGATCCAGCACATAGGCGATGACGCTTGATCTCGCTTGTCCAATTTCTGGCCATGCACTCTCGCAAAGTGTGCCATCAAAGTCAACAGCAATTATGCGATTACTCATAGAAACCTCACCGCCTTTGTTGACCACGACATCTTCGCCATCAGCCATTTTCGATTCGTACTCTTGGTATCTCTCAATCATATCAGCCTCTATTTCTTCAGCTGTCGGGGCCCATTGTTCAAACATGAGATGGAGTATCTCCGAATATGTTTTGATATACTCCTTTTCTTCTTCAGTCACCCCATCTCACCGCCTGCCCGCAAAATCTGCAATATTTCGTTTGCTTATTTACATTAGTCACGATGGATTGATCGCACGAAGGACAGTTGCCAAGCCAAATATCTTTGTATGTTTCCACGACGCCAATAACCGTTTTTGGCTCCTGCGCTTTCAGCTTTGCCTGCAACTCCTGTATTGCCTTGCTCGTTTTTTCGCCACACTCTTGGCACTTCTGTCCCTGCGCCTTCAGCAATGCGATAATATCAGTAACAGAAATCAATTCATCTTTGCTTCTAAGCACAAAGCTGCGATAATTTTGTTCCAAAATTCTGACAGCTTTCTCAAGGTCAGACATACGGCGTCACCGCCTTTCTTTCTTCCCATGCATGCCTGACGATGGGCCTGATGTGTTCTTCGTAGATTTCAGCCACGCGACGCACCCATGCTTTCTGCGGCTTGCCTGGTTTGTTTACAGACATCAGCAGCTTTTCTTCCAGGTAATCGCTATGCACGCGCGCCATGAGGCACAAGAACTCGTCACCCCTCTCCGGCCAGCGGTAGTGATAATAGCCGCAATCGCTCTGCACGGTCAGGATTCCGCTGGCAAGATCGAAGTCATAGTACGCCCACAGGCAGCTACCATAGTCCTTGTCGCTGTGCTC
>CADCFG010000064.1 GCA_902800625.1 uncultured Eubacteriales bacterium
GGCCTCGACTGATTCAGCCTCCGTCCACTCCCGGTCTGTCCTATGGAATTGGCAGTTGATGCCTGGCGGCAACCTCAGGCGATGCGGACAGGGCTTTCCAGGCATCGGACAGCCAAAGAGCGGGTTGTCATTCTCCGCGCATTTGAACTCACCGTTTACCCATGTATCGCCCCAACCGTCGCCATGGCTGTGAATCAGCAGACCGCAGGGCGATTCCCATGTCGGCGTGAACTTCCAGTCGTAGCGGTAGGCGAAGTTGTACTGATCGGCCGCCCATACGTTTTCCGGCCAGGTGGATGGGTCATCGAGTTTGACGCCCTGCGCAAGCAAACGCTCCGTCAACTTGTTCACGCCACCCACCGGCACCTCCATTCTTGTCATAAACCCTGACATGGCTTCAATCCAAAATGGTCCTCCATGATGGCGCGGACCTCCTGCACGTCCTTGCCGTACTCCTTTGCCACGCACTTTTCACAAACGATGTGCTCATAGCCGAGGGCGTGGCTGATGCGCATATCCCAGGTATTCAGCTCCTCGCCGCACGAGTGGCACGGGATGTGCAGCCATTTCACATGTGCCATAACATCACCCCTTTGTGCGGCGGTGCAGGATATCCATGAGTTCGTCCAGCCACTCCCTCGGGATGCAGCAGCCCTCTGTCATGTATCGGAGGATGGCCTGGAAAATGTCGGACACGCGCTCCTGTTCTGCGATGGCGCGGGGCTTTACGCCGAGAGGCGGCGCTTTCTGGGTCGCGTGGGTTTCGATGTACTTTTTCGTGGCTTCGATTCCTTGATCAAGGCACTCAAATTCATTTTTCATATTGCACACTCCTACATAAACGGTAGCGCCAGTCTCCATGTGATGAATATTTGGACAAAATGCAGCGTCTGATCTTCAACCAGGTTTATCAGCAGCACGTTCGCTTTCAGATCGTCAACGATGCCATGGAACATCGTGTTGACGATGTAGGACAGGAGGACCGTCTGCACGAGCGATTCATTGGCGGTGGCGACAGCCGTCACCATCAGCGGCAGGGACATCATAAATGACCAGCTGAAAGCGTGTTCTGCCAGCGCCATGAGGTAATCGTGCTGATACAGCCTGTCCGGGGCGTTTTTCCTCCACCACGAACGCTGCTTCATCTTTGCGAGGATGCCCTGCAGATAGTAGTCATCTGCGATGTGGCAGAAGATCATCGTGGCGAGGATCAGCAGCTTCCACGTCATGCTCATAGGATCCTCCCGTCATTGTCGCTGTAGACGTAGCACCAGCTTTGCGGCGGCCGGACCATGCCGTACTTGTCCAGCGATTTGGAATGATCGAAGATGTGGAGATCGGAGATATGCAGCCCATACACCGTATCGTGTCCGGCGTAGCTGTGCATTTCCGAATAGCTCATGCAAGCGGCCTTGAGAATGTCCTGGTTCATCTCCGCGCTCCATGCCGGATATGGAACGCCGATGTCGATGATCCTGTCGCAGATGAAATCCGCGATGACGTGACCGTTGCTGAAGATGTAGCCGCCATCCGGCTTCTGGAAGCTGGCAATGCCGCCGTGCTTGTCCTTGGTGCAGTAGATGTGGCACTTGAACGGCGTTTCGATCTTGGGGCGCGTGCGCCGGATTTCAAGCTCCTTCGCGCCAGACAGTATCAGGCTGCACCATTCCGGCCTGATGCTGATCAGCACTTCCTTACTCATTGTGTCCTCCTTTGATGAGGTCCGGGGTGTCGTAGATATTGCCTCGGATGACATGGTTTCGACGGTTCAACCAGTAGCCGACGTCTGTTCTGAGAATCCCGCTCATTTCACCGAGCCACTCCACATAGAATCCGCAGGCCGTCTTGTCCAGGTGCGAAACGTGCGGCGCGTGCTCTCCGAAGCGAATGATGCCGACATACTTATCGTCCTCGATGATGATGTCGCCCTCGAACGCCGGGTTGTTGAAATAGTCGGTCACGCCGGCAAAGCGACCAATCGTGTCATTGAGCACTTCGGTGTAGTGGAACGTGTAGATTTCGTGCCTGTCGAAGTTGAGGTAGTGATCTCCTGTGACCGCCCAGCCGGAGATGCCGTCCGGGTAGGGGACCAAATAGCCGTACACCCATTCGGCGGTGGCCGCGTTCTTTGCCCTAACCTTGAAGCTCTCCATCCTGTCCATCTTGCCCCTCCTTCAGAATTTCCGGATTGTCGTAGATGTTCCCTACAACCTCCATTTTCGCCACATCGGACACGCCGTTTTCGTCCACGCATGGGAGCAGCTTGTGTCCGTGCCAGTCGAAGATGACGCCCGTGATCTGAACG